>SAQE01000026.1:0-44944 GCA_004020545.1 Mesorhizobium sp.
TGCACCGGCCGTCACATCACAATCGATTCATCGATCCCCGGACGTGCTCTAGTGACCAAGACGAAGAGTGATCCTAAGCGCTGTATGATGTTACATCAACATGGACGACTTGCTCGAGCAAAAGACGCTCGCAATTCGCCAAGCCTCATGACCGCTCAGTTTGCGAACTCGACGTACAGAACTTGATAGGAGCGGTATTGGATCCGTTATCCGCAAGCCTGTCGTTGCCGAAGGCCACCTGGGCGCTGGCCGGTTCTGAGGACGGTGCAAGATTCACCAGTGCCGTGGCTGACGCTGACAGGCCAAGTGATGATACCGGTGGCGCCGATGGGATCGACCAGGCTTGCGCCTTGCTGAACTCTCTCGCTGGCAACTCGAAAATAGCAGCCTCGGCCATAAACGAATTTCTGATAGAGATGATGACACTGGCTCTCCTGGGCGAGAGCGGTCGAGAAACGGTAGCGCAGCTTGCTTGTGTGACCTCCATAGCGCTACATGGTAGCCATCGTCGACAAGGAATCTAGGGACATCGGGGGCTGAGAGACAGTGACCGCGCTCCCGTCTGCACGAAATCTTGGGGAGCGAGTCATGCCAGATGAAGAAAAACCTGCGATTGCTCCTACCCGCGAGCGCCTAACCGCGAGCCATGAGCAATTCCTTGCCGAATTGCCTGCCGAGACGAAAGAGTACATCGCGCATTCAAAGCTGATGATAATCGAGGCCGGAATCGCTGCTTGATCCGAGCAGGTCGCAGCCAGTGTCGTAAGTCGGCAAACGGGATTCAACAAATGGCCTACACTGTCATCTGGTACGATAGACAGGGTATCGTTGAAAAGACGCCCTTCGATACTGAGAAAGAAGCGCGGGACCATGCGCTGGCGGCCTTTCGAGATCGAAAGTCCGGTATCGTTGCGGTTGAAGTCCGCAAAGACGACGGCACGGTCGTATTCAGCCAGGCAGGAGGCTGAGAGGGGGCGCCGCTGCTAAAGATCCTTTTGCCCTATTCCGAGGCGAAGCCGGACCGAACCCTCCAGTTCCTTGGCAAAACCAAATGCGGACTGAAGAACCGTCGTTTCATTTCAAACGACAGATCCTTGGTCGCTGATCGTCATCGGCAGTTCCATCTTGCCTGCGGCCGCGGTTAGGCGAAAGGACGTCTAAATGTCAAACTCTTCCCGGGCATTCTACACAAGTTCGAACGGCGACCGCTGGCTGGTCGTTAGGGTCGGCGAGCGCGGCGAGATTTTCGTGAGGCACGAGCCGAACCTGGCCTTGGGCGGTCAGCCTTCCGAGGTTGACATCGGGACGTTCATCGCCCGCGGACCTGGCTCACCCGAAGGCAAAGCCTTGATTGATCTGCTCGACCAACTGCGCGCCGAACAGGATCGCGAGGGCGTGGAAAAGCCAGGCGATCGATAGGTGGCCAAACTATAGGGACGCCGGCATACGTAGCCCGTAGCGATCACGTCTTGCGCCTTCCCCCTCGCGCGGCCTCCGGTTTTATTCTGATGCGCAACGTCCCGCCCTCGGGACGGTCGATTTCGAACGCGTTCGTCTTGCGGACGAGATCGCTCAGCTTGCGAAAGCCGAAGGTGCGTGGATCGAAGTCAGAAGCCAGATTGGCAAGCCGCGTTCCGACCGCACCGAGCGGAACCCAGCCATCCTCGCTTTCCATCTGCGCGATGGTTTTGCGGATGATCGGCACGGCCGCGGAAGGCGGCTGCAATGGCTTCACAGTCGATACGGCTTCAGGTTCGTTTGCTGGCGCGGAAGCCAGCAGGTTCTCGGTATAGACGAACCGCCGGCATGCCTGACGGAAACTCTCCGGTGTCTTCTGCTCACCGAAGCCGAACACGTCGATGCCCTGCTCGCGGATGCGGGCCGCGAGCCGGGTGAAATCGCTGTCGGAGGAAACCAGGCAGAAACCGTCGAACCGGCCGCTGTGCAGCAGATCCATCGCGTCGATGACGAGCGTGATGTCCGAGGCGTTCTTGCCTGTCGTGTAGGCGAACTGCTGCTGGGGTATGATTGCGTGCTTCGAAAGAACGTCGGCCCACGCTTTCGAGCGCGAACTGGAAAAATCGCCATAGATGCGACGCACGCTAGCCTCGCCGATCTTGGCGATCTCCTCGAACAGCCCATCGGCGATCTTGGCCGAGGCGTTGTCGGCATCGATGAGAATGGCAAGGCGTGGCGAGCGCGGCTCTGACGGCATCATGGTCTTTTCGTTAGCGCTGTTCGTGCCATCTGAAGTTCTTGCTCTCAATGTCAATGA
Source organism: Mesorhizobium sp. (assembly GCA_004020545.1). Classification (GTDB taxonomy): domain Bacteria; phylum Pseudomonadota; class Alphaproteobacteria; order Rhizobiales; family Rhizobiaceae; genus Mesorhizobium. The sequence goes on from SAQE01000026.1 coordinate 2,276, forward strand.
TGTCGCCGCAGTTCGCGCATTCCATCTGGGTGTGAGTACGAATCCAGCCGACGAGCGTCTTTGCCTGACGATGGCACCGGGGACATTCCACGTCGATTTCGAAGCTGTCCGTCTCGCGCAGCGTCATCGCCATGCCTCAGCTTTCGTCAGCAGCGGGCTCTCGCGCTTCTTTCCGCTCTGTGGATGAAGGTTTTTCCTTCGCAGCTTTCCCCGCAAGCTTGGCTTCTTTCTTGGCCGCCTTGGCCTTGTCTCGTTGACTCCGCTCGTATCGATAGTTCGGCTTCATCGCCATTCGACCTCTCCCTATCTGGTAGCTCCGTCAGGCCGAATGCTGGCTGAAATTGCAATCCAGCCAGCGCGCGGCTCAAACCTCGCAGTCGCTGTCGCCAAGTTCAGTAGATTTCCACCGCGCGGTCGTAGCCGATCCCCGCCCCCTCAAGCGCGGTGAGGAATGCGGCACTCGCGTCATCGGCAGCACCATCTTCGGCGCAGCGCTTCATCGCGTCGGTCCAAGCCAGGCTGTCGTTTCCTGGCCAATGGTCAAACAGGAAATCCGAGGCCTGTGCAACGGACTCAATCAGAGTGAAGCCGATCGGACCGGCCATATAGACAACCACGGGAACCCGGAATTTTTTGCCAGCCATCGCGCACCCTACGCCCGATTGCATCGAAAGACGAGCATGGCAGGTCGATTGTTCGCCCGCTTTGATCGCACCCAGATGCTGCTACCTGAAATCGGCGGCGGTCAAAGTGTAGGAGTCGCGGCGGTGGCGCGCATAAACCTTGCCTGCCACGTGCAGGATGGAGGTCCGCAAGCCATCGAATGCCGAAAGATAGGCCGTCTCCACGCTAGTCTTCCCACCCAGGACAATGCCGTTTTTGGCCAGTGCCTCGGCCTCGATGAAGAAACGGATTTGAAACATGCCGTCATGACCGATGAAGTAGACGCCATTGCGCTCCTGATCAAAGCTTCGGCTGGGATTCGGGAATGCGAGCGTCATGACTGGTCTGCCGGTGTCTCGGGCGCAGCGAAGAACCGTGCGGCGATCCTCTCCCTGCGGCGCTCGCTGTTGCAAAAGTTGAGGGACAGCATGCTTTTCGTCGCTTCCGAACGGCTGAGTCCGATCACGGAGGCGCCGTTCACATGCGCCGGAATGCCCGTGAAGACGTGATAGACGGTCCTGGAACGATCGGCTTCCACGCGGCGGCCATATTGATGGTCCCTAAAGTCGCTTGCCTGCGCGCCGCCTGCATTTTCCTCGCGAAGACGAGGCCTGGCGTCGCGAGCGGCATCGGTGCGAGGGTCGCTGGCGTTCATGATGTCGGCCCTTCGTCTATGGCCGTCTGCGCGGCGATGATGCTGGAATAGATCGTCGCGCCGTCGGCGTCGGCGATGGCGACGGCATCTGGCCACTGGGGCATGTACAGCGTCCTTGCCAGAAGGCGCGCGATCTCGATCGCCGCGTCGAGGTCGGCCGTATCCACGGTCTCACGGCCAATGACTGCGTGCGCGTCGTCGGCAACGCGCGTGCGATAGAATTCGATCACGACCTTCATACGAGTCCGCCTCGCGCAAACATCTGCCGTCAGCCCTTGCTCTTGCTTTGGGCGTGAGTTCCACCGGCACCTTTGATTTGGCCGAACGCACTCTCAGGCTTGACCGGAATCTTTTCCTGCTTCGGCTTCTTGATCTCTCTGTTCGAGCGCTTCTGTCCCTTGGCCATGTCCGAATGTCCTTTCGATGAGCATCATGCCGCCGTCCGACACCTCGTCGACCGGTTCCAGCCTGTCCTCCGTCACCACCCGCTCATGCGGTTCGGCGTCGCTGCGGATGCGGTATTGCGGCGAGTTTCCCCTCGGCGGCAGGGTACGGGTGACATGGTAGATTTCACCGGTCTTCGGACCAACGCCGGGGCCACCTTTGAGCCGGACCGCCTGTCCGACGTCAAAAAGACGTGTCAGGGCTCCGTGCTGGATTGGTCGTGCGTTGCGTTGCGTGAGGGTCGTCATGATTGCCTCCGGTCCTTGTCGAGCGCGGCCTCGAGCGAGGCCGGTTCGATCGGCACCATTTGCTGCGTGGATCCCTTAGCGGAGATCGCCGGTAGGTGAATGAAAGTTGCCACGCGGCGCCATGCGGTGCGAGAAGCCCCTTCGAGAGATTCCTCGTCGAGATCGACGCGATACTCTCCGGCTGGCTGCGGCTCATCGAAGCCCGGCAGGATAAACGCCGCATTGAAGCGAACGACGGTCGGCGTGGTGCGAGTGGTCACTTGCGGCTTTCTGCGGAAATGCGCGCATGCGCCTTCCGCTTCAGTTCGAGCCGAACCGGCAAAACAATGTCGGATATCGCCAGCACATCCGTGGTAAGAGCCGGCATCATTCCAAGGGTTCGAACGAAACGAGATGCCGCGCCGGGAGCGGCGCAATGCATTCACTATCGAAATCGGAGGCCGGATGGCGAGGCTTCATGATCACGACAGCCACCTCGACCAAATCGACGAATTTTACATATGCGCCCCAATTGCGCTGCGAACAAGACGGTGATGGCGTTTTATTTTTATCGGTTAAGTAAAAATTGGAACACTGAGGTCAAAAAAAAACGGCAGAAATTCTCCGCATCTAACGCGATATTTAACGTGCCTCGCAATTATTGGGGCATATAATTTTGCCGACCTGGCAGATAATTTCGGTTCTCCTATCTATCGCGGAGCAAGCAGTCTATAGAAGGGTATGCGCACCCGTTCCGCCGTAAGGAAGAAGTGGCCGTCAAAGCTTGGTCGCCCGACAGCCGCGCCAACCGTGAAGCCTGGCATTTTGGGCACATCGGAGATCTCGTCCAAGCGCGAACCGCCTCGCGCTTTCGGCAAGCTTGGCACCAAGGCGCCGCTCGCTGTCGCGGCGGCAGGGCGCGCTAGTGCGAACGCGACGGTTGGGACGAGCATGGGGTTGACGCTCCCTTCATATGGACCACTCGCATTGAAGGTGTGTGTCGCGCTCTGGATTGTCGCTGTGCTGGCCTCGGTTTTTGTCATCATAAAAGCCTGACCCGGTCGGCATTCGTCAGAGGCGAAAACGAGAAGGATGCCAGCATGGCAAAGCGCTACGCGCTTCGGATGGACAAGGCGAACAGTTGGACCGTTATCGACATCTTCACCGGCCAACCTGCCGAGTTTGAGAAAAAGATGATGATCGGCATCAAGACGCGTCGAGCGGAAAAGATCGTTGGCGAATTGAACATTCAGGACGCCAAGCGGCGGGAAGAGGCCGGTTGGGAATCCTGATTGAGCGGCAAGGCCGATATTGCGGTTCAACGCTCCTGGCCCGGTCATGTGGAGCGATCGCCGACTTCCTCCTGTGGTTATTCATTTGAAAGGATAAGGCCCATGAGAACCATGAAAACACCGGATGCCCCGCCCCCCGTGATCGTGGTGGTCGCCAAGTCATCCAGGATTCTGTCGGCTCGGCTGACCATCAGAACCGACGAAGCAGCAAGACGCAGGATCGCCGATACCGACGGAACTCTAAGGCGGGCACGCGAACTCGCGGAACGCAACCGCCTGATTTGAACCAGCCCCTTCGTTGGCCCAAAGGTGTCTATCGCAACAGCCGCCACCGTGATTAGTGCCGAAAACTGCATTTCCCAGCGAGGCAAGGTTCGGGTTCAGGGGATCGGCTGACGAGTGGGAGAGGGACAATTGGCAACTATCGAATTGATAACAGTTGAGGAGCGGCCCGGTGGCCAGCTTCTATTTAATGTTCGCGTGACCTCAATCGCTGGCAAGATAGAACTGCCGATCGCCATCGAGGGCCAAGGATCTGTCACTTCAAATGAAACGACGGTTCTTCAGTTCGTGCTTGGTTTTGCCAAAGACCTAGAGGCTTCGGTTCGGCTTCGCCTTGGAGTGGAGCAATAGCGGTCTTAAGCAGCGACGAGTCACTGTGCCAATGATCTGGTCTGGACACGATGCAAGACCTAGCAGGTTGCTTTGGGCTAGAAAGCCGACCGTTCATTCAGCGACCGATTCGCGGCCAGGCGCTTGGTCGGGAACCGGCGTCAAGTGTCGACGGCGTGGGCTCTGATAGTGGGGGAACCAACATCATGAGCATCATCGGCGAGACGGTGGCCGTCCAGAACGCCGCAGAGCGGAAGCCGTTTTCATCGACTGAAGGTTTGTCCTCCCAAAGATAGTCGCCGGTCAGATATTCACATGCTCCCAGGAGAGGAGACTGGAAAGCAGGTGCTCGGGAACGGCCTGTCCGGCGCTGAACTCAACGGCCGAGATGGGGCCGATTCCGGGCAGCTTTCAAGAAGGCCGCCGTCGAAGCGAAGACGCCCCGAGCCGACGAAGCCGTCGGCGAAGTATCGCGGCGGCTGTGCGCGGTGATCCTTGGCTCACTCTGTCTTTCCACGGCACGTGGCGCCCACCGATCCTGATCGGGTCGGCAGTCACTTAACGCCAAGAGCGTCCTTGAGCTCTGCCAGTTTTCTCATGCATCCTTGCTCGTCGCCAGCTTGGGACATCTTGCGGGCTTCAGCCATCAGCTCGCTGGGATGTTCGGCGCTTTGGGCGCCACGGCTGCCAGTCACCTGCTCCTGATGAGGTGTTGTTGGCTTCACAGCTCCCGCCGTTGATCCAGTGACCTCGGTGCCGCCCTGCTGCTTGCCGGCCAGGACCTCGGCTTGGTGCTTCGTCGCCGGAATGCCCGACTTGTTAGGGACTGCGCCCGTTTCGGCAGTGACGACGTTTGGCTCGAGTGCCTTCAACTCCTGTTCGCAGTTGGCAAAAGCCGGCGCAGCGAACGTTAAGATGAAAGCCGACGCGAGGGCTATTCGTATACACATGTACACCTCCCAATAAGGACTTGGTTCCTAACGAAAACGGCCCTAGCCCCCGCGGGTTCCTCAAATCGCAAAGCGCCAGCGAGGAGGATAAAGTGGTTGACTTAACCGCGTAGGCTTTGACCTTCGCGAACATGTACCGGCGCGTGCCAGCTCAAACGAGGAACCTAAAGTTGTCGGGCACGGCCCCGCCGGGGCCATCGAATTCCAACTCGCCTTGGCACCGGCCGGCGAGGCCTGCCGGGAGGCCGGGGACCAAGGCAGGATCCGGATGTCCGAAACGGGTCGCACCATGCCGTCTATTAGCGCCCGTCCGACCACCGTATGGCGGAGAAACCGGCCATATCCCCGTCATGTGAAAGTTGCCGTGGCGCTTAGGGTGTCATTTCGCCCCGTACCCGAGTCGACCCCGGAAACCCTTCCAGTCTACCTGAAATGCGGGTCTACCGGTGATGAAGCTCAGCGAGGAGGCAACCATTCACCTCGCAGCCTTTGATATGCGAGGTGGAAGTGCCCACCTTCGGCACCTATCGTTGCGTTGCCGATCACCTGGCGCAGTTCCGCCGGCTTATAGCAGCGCGTGACGCGGCAGCGAACGCATGTGATGCGTGCGATCTGCCCAGCATCATGAGCATGCATCAACGTCCCAGGGCGCACCTCGCGGCCACTTCTCGGGTTGTTCCGGCAATGCCTGAAATGAGGAACATATTCCTGTCCGGTCAAGAGGTCTCTTGACTCTTCGTTCTCTTTTTGTTCACATCCTCCAAGATAGCCGCAAGGGAGGCGAAAATGCCACTCCGCTTGGTGATCGAGAACGCAACGTTCCAAGAACTTGCCCGCGGGGTAGCAGCCGCAGAGGCGGTTTTTGAAGCCTCTGGAATTTCCTATGAGGACGCTGCGAACGGCATGCTCGCTGTCGAGTTATGGGACATGAAGGGGTTTCCCGAAGACGCGGAGCCGAGCGAGGAAGAGGACGCAGCCGCAACTGTCTGGTTCAAGGCCGAGCGCGCCGCCTGCGATGCGTGTTGCGCCGGATGGCCGGCAGATAAGGTCGTTCGAGCCCACCGGGTTTTGGGAATCGGTCCGATCGAGCCGAAGGTTAAGATGGTCAATCTGGCAACTTGGCCGGACAGACAGCGGCGCTACCCGGAGATCATAGAACGACTGGAAACGGCCACAGGTCCTGACCGCCAGCTCGACATCGACATCTGCTATGTGATGGGCTGGGTCAATGAACCGGGGACGCCGGAAGAGGCCGCGGAGTTGGGCCTGCCGTATCTCACCGGCAATTTGGCTGAGGTGGCCGAAATCACCCAGAAATCGCTCCAGGGCTGGACAATCGAAATCGACCAAGACCCCTGCGATGCCCGCATTCTTGACCCGGAGCGCGATAAAGCCAGCAAGGACGAGGATGATAGGAGCGTGGCCGCTTGGCGCTATTTCGATGGTCGGCGTTATATGGAGACGCCGCCGGCCAACACTGCGATTGCCCTGACGCTGGCGGCTATGCGCCTTCAGGCCGACAGTTTTCTGCCCCAGGCATGGTGAGACGAAGCCGTGGCATTCCCCGGCCATCGGTCATTGATCGCGATATGCCGCATCAGATCGCTCTGCCTGACGACATCTGCACCGATCGCAACTTCACGCTGATCCGGCGCTTTGTCTCGGAGCACGGCCTGACATGCAGAACCAGGACGGTGACCGCGGTTTGGGAGGACGGCAAGCAGGAACAATGGCGGCTGCATTGCTTCGCTGATCGCGCGGCAGCGGCGGCCTTCCTTGACCGCTTCGGCGGCATCGTGTTCGATCCGAAGCGTACCGGAAGCCCTGCGGAATTGAGGTCGAGGCATGTGCGGGCGCTACACCAGATATCTGCCATGGTCTGAAATCCATCGCCTCTACCGGCTGACGGCGCCGGCCGATGTCGGGCGCAACGACGCGCCGCGCTACAACATCGCGCCCACGGATGAGGTGCCTTTCGTCACCTGGGCAGACGACGGCAATCACAAGGTCCGTGTCGGCCGCTGGTGGCTGGTGCCCTTCTGGGCGAAGGAAATGCCGAAGGGGGCTATGTTCAACGCCCGCATCGAAGGTGTCGACACGACGCCGGCGTTTCGAGACGCCTTCAAGTCGAAGCGCTGCCTGATCCCTGCCGATGGCTACTATGAGTGGACCAAGGGCCCGGCGGATGGTGGCAAAGACCCATGGCACATTTTTCAGCCGGACCACGCGCCTTTCTCGTTCGCTGGGCTGTGGGCCTACAATTCGAACCTCGACGTAACGAGCTGTACGATCATCACCGAGCCGTCGGCGGCGCCCGTCAACCTGATCCATGACCGCCAGCCGCTCATGCTCAAGCCGGCCTATTACGATGCCTGGCTTGACCCGAAGACGCCGGCCGGCGACCTGAAGGATATCCTCAGCCACGACATCGATGGCCAGTTGCAATTCTACCGCGTCGGCCGGCAGGTGAACGCGGCGGCGATCAACAAGCAGCCCAACGACCACGCCGGGCTGATCGAACCGATCAAACTGCTATGAGCGACGAACCGAGCCGCCCCGGTGAACCTGTGCAGGCGCGCGAGCGCGGTCCGCTCGGGCACATCTGCGAGCATGCCGGATGGGGCTTCGCTCGACCAACGCAACTGTCGCACTGGTTTTGCTTTGAACAACGCGGCGAGGGAGAGAAATTCCTATGATCAGCCCGCCTAAACGTGCCAGCGCCTACCCGGACCGCGAGATCGACTGTCAGGAAGCAATGGAGCCTGGGTTCCAAGCCATTGTCGATTGTATGTTGGAGGCCGGTTGGACGCGGGGCGAGGTGATACGGTCACTGCGCAGACTGATCGCCGCCGACAACGTGACGCAAAAGGAAAACGCCAGGGTTGAGGCCGAACTGGCCATTGCCAGGGCGATGCTGCGCGCTGGGAAAGCACTTTAGCCTAGTCCTGCGACACTGGCTGCAACGGGCGATAGAGCCTATAGCGAGATTGGGTCCGCCGTGCTCTCGTCGACGTCGGTGACGGGCATCTTGACGGCCAAAATTTTCAGACCAATATTTTTTTGTCGGGCGGACCGCTGTCGGTCGCGCCCGTCACACTCAATTGTTCGTTCGACTTGGAGGATCCTATGAACGATCGGATGTTCGACAGCCCTGTTTTCGTGAAGAGCGGGACCGGCCTGATCCAGGAGATCGCGTGCTTGGAGGACGCCCTGGAATTTCTATACGAATGGCCAAAAAACAGACGCGGCACCATTTATGAAACCGCGCTCCGCGCATGCCGGAGAGCATTTGACGGCGACTACCCGCGATCGGCCGCAAGAGAAGCGTTTTGCGGCTTCGCCAAGTCGGCCAAAATCCATGAGGAAGTGACCGCAGTCTTGCCGTGGATGGCCGGCAACCGTAGCCAGGGTGGCGGGCTGAGCACTTAAAGGCGTCGTGAAAGGAGGAATTCACGATGCTCTCCCAATCCTTCGAAACGCCGGTCCGGGTATGGGTCGGACTGGGCTTTCCACGCCAACTCAATACGGTCGCAGATGCCTATCAGTTCGTGGTTGACTGGTGCGGCAACAGCCCGGAACAAAGGGCAGCGATCCGCGCCTGCAAAGCAGCGTTGGCAGGAGATGTCGACGCCGAGTCTGCAAGAGGCGTGTTGGTAGCCTTCGCGCGCAAGAAAGACATCCTGCTCGACGAAGGCGCAATGCCACCGTTTGCGGAAAGAGCGCCGCAGACCCACGTCTGACCCAACGAGCGGCGGCCGATCGGCCGCCGCCATAATCCGCCCTTTCTGAACAGCGCCGGGAGCGCAAACAGGCGATTACCGGCGACCAGCGTGGTTCCAGCTGGCTAGTCTTCTTCCCGAAAATCCTTGAGTGAGGCGTGCCGGAGCTTCTCCTCACCCTTCAAGAACTTCACCAACCCGACCAGGCCGGGCTTGAGCCATTCGGCCTTTTCCTTCGCCAGTCCCTTCGGCGGTGGAGCGCCTGTCTTGCCTTGTACGCAGTTCCAGAGGCCTGTCGCTTGTCTGCCTTGAAGGTGACGAAGGCGCCGGCAGCAGGACCGCCAGGCAGGTTGTTGATATCTTCATGTCTCCCCCCGAAGATACGTGAAAGCTATATTCCGTAATTGGGAAACACAACACGGTTCGGAAGCGGGGCCGCCGGTCAGAAACCGCAGGGCTGCGGACTCGGTGGCGGCGCCATAGCCCGGCCTCGGGTCCCGTAGCGCGGGCGCTAGCTACGAGGCGGACGGCTCGTCATTCCGCGCCGGCATCGCCAGCACCGCCAGGCCAAGCTCCGTACCACCCCTGTTCGGTCGCGTCGTGAAATAGGGTTCGAACGCCCGGTCCATCATTTCAGGCACCATCCCGGCGCCCTGGTCGCAGATCTCGACGGCAAGCATCGTCTGCGTTCGCTCGGCAATGATGAGATTCGCCACCCCCTTGCATCGCTGCGGCAGCGCTCGGCCAAGTGTCGCCGATGAAACGGCGGGACTTCATCGACATTCCCGATCCCGTATAACTCGGCCTGGCGGCCGCCGAAGCCCATGCACAAAGAGCCGCGTCCGATGGCTCGACCGCTACTCTAAGACTGGAGAATGGTGTCGATCTCCTCAAGCAATGAGTAGCAGTAGGAGATTCGCTCCGGCGCCTGCCGCGCGAATTCCACAAAATATTCCGCCACGCGCATCACTGCCAATTCAGCGCCGAAGGATTCCTCCAACCGCTGCTTTCACATCATCACATCACCAAGTGGCATATCGCCCATTTCGGATGGCCACACTTCAACGCCGAGTCCGCCATCCTCGTCGATGCGCAGACAAAGCATCGACTCCTTATTGACCAGTGTAAACGCAACGGGGACATATGGCGCAACAGAGCAATAATCTCGCTCACGCTTGAAGGTCTCTATATTCGCCTTGAGGCGCGAACGGGCCATCTTGGGATCATTGAACCTCTCCAGAAGCATGAGCGCGTGTCGACGCATGGCTGAAATCTGGCTCGGCTTGCTTTTTGTCAAATCGTTCGTCGGAATATTTCGACATCCTCGATACGACCCTGAATGCTGGCGATGAGGCATACTGCGCAGCGCCCATCACGAGTCACGCCAGTAGACGTCAGGTTCCCCGAGCTTGGCCGGATCGTCTATCTCGGCGTTCGATCTTTGTGCGATGAGACCGGCCAAGATCTCCGCGGCAGCCAGCACCGGAGTGATGCTTTGAAAGTAGAAGCGCTTGGGCAGTGGCACCAATATGCTGGCGCGAGCCAGGGCGGCGACCGGCGAGAGGCGATCATCGGTGATGGCGACGATAGCCAGACCGCGGCATGAAGCCTTACGCGCAACCTCGACGCTCAAGCGCGCATGGGGCGCGATGCTGATCAGGAGCAGAGCGTCACCCGGGCCGGAGTTCCATAGCGCGTCCATGCCCGTGCCACCTGTGTCATCCAGCAGGACGGCCGGCTTGCGGAAATGCGACAGCGCATAGGTGAACTGATGCGCGACCGCATATTGCGAGCGCAGCCCAAAGCAAAATATCCGCGGCGCGCGAGCGAGGATCTGCGCTGCATTCACAAGCTGCTGCGAGAACTCCCTGCCCTCGGCCAAACGGGATGTTTGGCGCGCAAAAGTAGCGATGACGTTGTCAGGCTCGACATGAACGTCCACCGCCGGCAGCGCGCCGACGTGCGGCCGTACGCTGCCGGCGGCGAAAATGGCACGATATCGCGATCGGATTTCCTCATAGCCGTCAAAGCCGACCCAATGCGCCAGCCGCATCATGGTCGTATGACCGACCGCAGCCTTGCGCGCCAGTTCACGCATCGAGCAGAATGCGACCTCCGCCGGATGGTCGAGCATGTACTTCGCCGCCAGCTTGAGCTGCTGCGGCATTTCCTCGAACTGATCGAGAAACAGCTCCTCTACATCGTGGGGTGCTCCTGCCACGGAACTCGAGGACACGAAGATTTCGTCCTTCCTCGCAAGCCGTTGGACCATATCTCCCATCCTTTGTTGCTCTATTGAGAACCCCACGAAAGAGCTTGCCGGCGATACTTCTCGTCGAAGCGAAAGCCGCACTTCGCATCAGGCTTCACTCGGTTTCAGTCAGTGACAAGCTTGAGCTTGCCGGGGTCGAGAAGCAGCCCGACCGAGCGTGAATCCATGTTCCGGATGGGAGCCTGATATTCGGTGTGGTAGAGCAGGCCGATTGGCGAGTTGATCCGGTAGAGAACCCTGTCGCCCAAAAAGGCGCAGGATTCGATTTCTCCGACCAAGCCGTCATGGGCTTCTGCTTGAGTTAGACGAAGCGCCTCCGGGCGAACCACAAGCTTTGCCGGCCCGGCCAGGACCGCCGCATCCGAAACTGCTATCTCGGAGCCTGCAATCGTCGCGACCCATTTCCCGTCCCTGGACTGGCGCGCTTCGCACTCTAGTAGGTTGGCTTCTCCGATAAAGCTCGCGACGAAGGAAGACCGGGGGTGTTCGTAGAGCCCGGCCGCTGTTCCCCGCTGCGCGACGCGACCCGATTGCATCACGACCATCGCGTCGGAGACCGCCATGGCCTCCTCCTGGTCGTGGGTAACGTAGACCGTCGTGACGCCCAAGCGCTGCTGCAGGGAACGTATCTCGTCGCGAACCAGGCGTCGGAGCTTTGCATCGAGGTTCGACAGAGGCTCGTCCAGCAATAGAACTTCCGGCTCCAGGACGACAGCGCGGGCCACGGCGACTCGCTGCTGTTGCCCGCCGGACAGTTCGCTGGGGAGCCGAGCCCCATAGCCGGCGAGGCCGACCATTTCCAACGCCTGCTCTGCCTTTAACCTCGCTTCAGTCTTGCGTATCCCCGACATCAGAAGGCCATAGGAGACGTTCTCGATCACGCTCATATGGGGAAACAAGGCGTACGACTGGAAAACCATGGCGACGTTGCGATACGTCGCGGGCAGCATCGATACGTCACGACCGCCGATCACGATTCGGCCGCGCGTCGGCAGTTCCAGCCCTGCGATCATGCGCAATGTGGTCGTTTTTCCGCAGCCACTCGGTCCGAGCAGAGTGACCAGCGATCCCGGTTCGATGTCAAAGCTGACATCGTCCACGGCGCACACACTCCCGTAGACTTTGGACACGGCCTCGAACACCACGCGACCATGCTCGGCAAACACTGTCTTTGCAGTTACTCTCGCAGTTTGCAGCATGAAAAAGTCCTCCTTTCATGACCCGCCGATGAGCGTCAGGCGGTCTTGTGCAACCATATGTTGCCGCCGCATGACGCCCGCTATCTTTGTCCAGCGCGCTCATGCCCGAACCGGAGCTGCCGCTATTTTGGCCAGGCGCTCGTGCCGTCTTAGGCGGCGGGTTCCGAAAGCGAGCTGAACGGCGATAACGACCGCGAGCATGACGGCGATGAGAACATTGGCGTAGGCAATCGCCACGCCATAGTTTCCGTTCTCGACGAGACCGACGATGTAGGCTGTCGCCATGTTGTGGTCGGCGCTTACCAGGAAAATGATAGCGCTCACCGAGGTGATGGCGCGGATGAAGGAATAGGCGATGGCCGCCACAATGGCCGGACGCAGCAGCGGCAGCACGATCTTGCGCAACGTCTGCCAACTGTCGGCGCCAAGCGTCAGCGAAGCTTCGTCCAGGCTGTGATCGATCTGCTTCATCGCAGCGATGCCGCCGCGAACGCCGACAGGCATGTTACGGAACACGAAGCAGAGGACGAGGATGACGCCGGTCCCGGTAAGTTCGATCGGCGGGACGTTGAAAGCCAGGATGTAGCTCAAACCGACCACAGTGCCGGGAACGGCAAAGCTTAGCATCGTCGCAAACTCGAAGGCGCTTTTTCCGACGAATTGCTGGCGGACCAGAAGCCAAGCCGTCAACAGCCCGAGGGCGGCTGTCAAAGGCGCTGCAATCAGCGAAATGCTGAGAGTTGTCGCGAGCGAGCCCCACCCCGAGCCGGTCCAGATCAGCTTGCCGTCCGACCAGCCAATCCCGAAAGCTTCGCGATAGTGGTCGAGCGTGAAGGCGTGGTCGAGACCCCACAGTTTCACGAAGCTGCCGTAGAGGATCATGCCGTAGACAACCACCGTCAACGCAAGCCAGGGAAGCGTGAGGCAATGGACGGTCAAGGCATGGGCGCTGGACAATGGCGTGTGTGCGCCATTGTCTCCCTTGCCTGTAATGGTCGCGTAGTTTTTTCGCCCAACCCAGCGGCGCTGGAGCAAGAACGCGCCCAGAGTGAACAGGAGCAAGATGATGGCGAGCACGGCCGCGCGCGCCGGATTTGCTTGGGCGCCGACCACTGCGAAGTATATCTCGGTGGAAAGAAAGCCGCGCGCTCCGCCAAGGACGAGTGGGTTGCCGAAATCGGCAAGGCTTTCGATGAAACCCAGTAGGAAAGCGTTTGCGAGTCCGGGCCGGAACAGCGGCAGCGATATCGTGCGCATGGTGGCTGAAAGATCTGCCCGCAAGGTCTGAGCCGCCTCTTCGAGCGACGGACTGACCCCCTCGACAACACCGATCAAAACCAGGAAGGCAATCGGTGTGAATGCAAGCGTTTGTGTCAGCCAAACGCCCCAAAAACCGTAAAGCCAGCGCCCGGCTTCGATACCCGCCAATTGCGACACCCACGTCGTTACCGCACCGGCACGCCCGAAAAGCAGGATAAGCGCGAGGCCCACCACAAAAGGCGGCGTGATGATCGGCAAGACAGTGAGGGCGCGAAGTAGTCTTTTCGCCGGAAAGTTGGTGCGGGTCATCAAAAGCGCGAAAGCCAACCCAAACAGTGTGGTGCTGCTTGCCGTCATCACCCCAAGGAGAAGTGAGTTGATCGCCACGCCGCAACTGCGCCCGCCAGACAGGCACGCAAGACCCCAGATATCTCTTCCGGTCGCTGTGGTGAGAAATGAAGTGATCGAACCACGCCCTCCCGAGGGAGCGAAGGCTTGAACCAGGACGTGCAAAATCGGGTAGAAAACAAATAAGCCGACAAGCGCCAGAACAAGGCCGATTGAGGCGATGGTAAAGGCGTCCCGGTTGCCCAAGCCTAACTTCGACCAGACGATGGCCACACAAACGAACAGGCCCGCACAGGTGATCATCGCCCCGTAGCCGAGCGCGGTGGAATTGACGTCGGCCAGAAATTCGAGTCCGGTCCAGCGTTCCACGAACGGCGGCGCGACAATTGTCAGCAGGGCCGCACCCAACCCGGCCAGGAGCAATCGCTCCCGGCCTTGCAGGAAGCGCATATCAAAGGCCGACAGCAGCACCAGAGCCAGGGACAGGAAAGGCAACGCTAGCAAAAGCCGGCCGTGAAAAAGCAGGTGAAGAATGCCGGGGGCGCCGGCTTCGGACAGCAAACCGCCGGTTTCGATCCAATCCGGCTCGAACAGGCCGTACTCGACACCAAACCAGGGAAAGAGGCAGAACCCCGCAAGGCCGAGTGCCGCAGAAATGGCGAGGGCGCGTTGCATGACGTGCTCCCTTCTTGGCGCGCGGACGACGTCCGACGCCTGGTCTTCGGTTGAAGTCGGCAGTTAGGCAGGTCCTGACCCGGCCTGAGCCTAACTACGGACCTACTGGCTTCCTCAAGCTACCTGGCGGCCTTGATTTCGCTGTCGAACCGCGACAGCAGCCGGGCCCGCACATCGGCAGAGCCGTAGGTGGCGAAGTCATAGTCGACAAGCTTGATCTTGGTGATGTCCGGCGCTCCCGGCGGAACGGAAGCCTTGCCATTCGAGGGCACTTGGTTTTGTCCGGCCTCGGCTCCCGTCGCCTGACCCTCCGCGCTGAGGGCATAATCGACGAACAGCTTGGCGTACTCCAAATTTCGGGCTCCCTTGATGATGCTGACGGCGCCAATCTCGTAGCCGGTTCCCTCGCAAGGAGCGACGATCTCCAGAGGGAAACCGGCCTGTTTTTGGGTCACCGCATCATGCATGAAGGAGACGCCGACCAAGGTTTCGCCGCGAGCGGCCGCCTTGACTGGGGCTGAACCCGACTTCGTGTAGTTGTTAACATTGCGGTCGAGCTCGCCAAGGTATTTGAAGGCCTCGTCTTCGCCGAAGATTTGGACCAGCGTGGCCAGCACCGTATAGGCTGTTCCGGAAGAGTTCGGATTGGCGATCTGTATTTCACCTTGATAGGCTTGGTTGGCGAGATCCTTCCAGCATTTGGGCGCAGGAAGATTCTTCTTCTGCAGGATTTGCTTATTGTAGGCGAGGCCAAGCGCACCGGCATAGATTCCGGCCGCGCGGCCACCAGATATCTCGAAGAAATTTTGTGCCCAAGGCAGCAAATCGGGCTTGTTGACTGAGGTGTATGGCTCCAACAGCCCTTCGGATGCAGCCTGCAACTGCGGGTCGCCTGTGCCACCCCACCAAACGTCGACTTTGGGGTTTTCCTTCTCGGCACGGACTTGGGCGAGGATCTCGCCGGAACTCTTGCGAACCATCGACACGTCGATGTTCGTCTTGCGCTCAAATGCCTTCTCGAATGCGGTGCACCAGGCTTCATCCGCGCCGCAAAGGACGTTGAGCCTGCCGCCTGCCTGCGCGGCCGGGACTGACGCCAGCAATGCCGCGAAAGCGATCCCGGTGAGCATCCCAATCTTCATACTATCCTCCCTTCCGACGCGGCTGGCTGTTCCTCAAGGCCGCCTGAAGAGGATCGTACATGAAGCGAAAATCGCAACTCGATTTGTGTTGCGAGCCTTTCATGCCCCCGCTCCATCCGTTTTCAAAGATGGCAATTGTTACATTTGTGACGAAGGCGGTCATTAAGCTCCGTTTTGAAATCGCAGCGCGCGACTGTATGTTGGTACCAGGAGGAGTTGCTGTTGGAGAATACCAAGATCCTGATCGTGGAGGACGATCCGGAGATGTCTGAACTGATCTCCGACCTCGTGTTCTCCGAGGGTTGGGTGCCGATCGCCGTTACATCGGCGGAGGAGGCTTGGCGGACGCTGGCGCAACAGCGCGTTCATATCGCTCTGATCGACCATAATTTGCCGGGACTGTCTGGACGCGCTTTCGCGCAGCGTCTGCGCCAGGAACAGAACATCGGCATTTTGTTGGTGACGGCATCTGGCAGCGCTGCCGACCGTGTGCTGGGCCTCGAGACGGCCGCCGACGACTATGTCGTAAAACCATTCGAGCCGATGGAACTAGCGGCTCGCATCAAGGCCGTTCTGCGCCGGTCGACGGGACGTTTGAAGCCGGAGCCAAGCGGTCCTTCACGAGAAGAGGCAGAACCGAGACTGCGAATCGGCAACTGGCAGATCGATTTCAAGCAGCGGCGCGCAGTATGCCTGGATGATCCCGCCGCCACGCTGACGAACTCGGAGTTCGCGCTCCTGGAGGTTCTCGCCGAAGCACCGGGCGAAGCCGTCGATCGCGTTCGCATACTCAATCGGCTGGGTGCGGATGACGATCGCTTTGTCGATCGCAATGTCGACGTGCTGGTGCTGCGGTTGCGCCGCAAGATCGAGCTCAATCCTTATTTGCCGAGGCACATCAAGACACGGCGGGGCAAGGGCTATGTTCTGGTGGTGGATCCTGCGAGCGAGGCTGCGGGTTGAAGCATCGATTTTTTTTCTCTTCCATAGCGTTCCGGCTGCCGTTCGCGATCCTCTCTATCTGCGGGCTGGTGGCAAGTCTTGCGCTCGTGGCGATCTACGGCCTGTCGCGGGCAGAATCGGAGATGGCCTCCTACGGCTCGACCGCCTCTGCCAGCCTAGCCAAGGCGTCGACCGTTTCGCGGCAGGTTTCTGCGCTGCTGTCGACGGCACCGTTCCTGCTCAATACGACATCGCCCTATAGGCTCTCCAACGAAAGTCTGCAGATCGTCCGCCAGATCGACACGCTGACGGAATACATTGGGCGCCAACCTGCCGATGTTCTAGCCGATCTCGACCAAGACGACCGAACCCATCAGGTCCTCGACGTGCTTTCGGCGATCCGAAAGGAGACGCTTGCGCTTGCCAACGAGGCGGACGAGGCGGAACACTATAAGAGCCTTGTCGCTGCCACCGTGGCGAAACTGGAGGCGTTGCAGCAAGAGCCCAGGTTCGTGCCAACTAACAACAACGCCCTGAAGCAGATTGCGATATCGGCGGCAGCGTCCGACAACTTTCTCCAGCTGGGCGAGTTGCAACGCCAATATCTGAGGCTCAGCGAACCGTCCCGCAGCACGAGCCCCGCGGTCGAGCCCAAAGGTACACTGGCGCTTTATGATGGCGTTTTCGAGCTGCGCCAGGCTTATCTCAGCCGCATGTTCGCAGTCCGCTCAGCGCTCACCCGGCTGGGCACGGCTTCACAAAATCTGGGGGCGGCCACTGAAGCGCAGTTCATGGGAGCAGGGCAAACACTGAGCAAGGGGTTCGCTTCGACGACCCAGGCACTCACTCATTTGCGCCAGGTCATCCTCGCCGCCCTGCTGCTGGTAATTGCGCTCAGCGTCTTCGCAATCCTCACGGTGATCCGGGTGTCCAAGGCCATAATGGGGATTTCCGAGGGCATGCATCAGCTGGCGCGGGGCGAGAAGGACGCTCAAGCGCCGCGCTTCGAAGGTCCTGAAACAGAGCTGCGTAACCTTGTCCGGGCTTTCACGGCATTCAAGGCAAGTGTCGACCGCGTCGCACACCTGCGAAGCACCGCCGAGGCTGCTGCACGCACCATTCGATCGACATTCCGCAGCATGAATGAAGGTATCGCCATATTCGACCATTCAGGTCGGCCGATAACCATGAACCACCGTATTATCAAGCTGATGCAACAGAATCCGTCCGCCCGCAAATTGCCCGCGCGCTCCTTTGCATCGCAGATCAAAGAAATCGCCCCGGACCTGCTTCCCGATGGCCTGGCGAACCCGGGCAATTTGCGCAACCCCGTAGTCCTGCGCGCCAGATGCTCGGCGCATAGGGTCTTGGAGATCTCGCTTTCACGACAGGCGGGCGAACGGGTCGTGATGCTTGTCCGGGACATAACGGAGGCGGACCTCCAAGAGGCTGATGCCAGGAGAGCGCAAAGGCTCGACGCGATGATGCGCATGACGCACCAGGTCAGCCACGAAGTCGGCAACATGATCGGCATCATAACGGGCAGCTTGGGTTTGTTGGAAAAGGCCTCGCCCCTTGACCCGATGCAACAGCGCCATCTGGCGCGCATACGCAAGGCGGCGGAGCGCGGAAAGACGTTGGCCAGCAGCATGCTTTCGGCTGCAAGCCAGCAGGTGCTTGCTCCGGCACGATTCGATGTCGGGGCACTGCTGCTGGGAATGCTGGATGTTCTCGAGATGGCCGCCGGCAATCATTGCGTGATAAGGCTCGATCTTCGCCGTCCATTGCCTCCCGTCTTCGTCGATCCTGCCCTGTTCGAGCAAGCGGTGCTCAATCTGTGCCTGAACGCTGCCGCAGCGATGCAAGGGGGTGGCGAAATCCTCATCATTGCCGAGCGAAGGCAGGCGATGCTTGCGGTCGACGTCTGCGATGAGGGCACCGGGATGGTGCCTGAAGTGATGGACCGGGCGTTCGAGCCCTATTTCACGACGCGACCGAACAGGGGTGGTACGGGGCTTGGCCTGGCGGTCGTGTACGGCTTCGTCCGGCAAAGTGGCGGAGAGGTGTCGATACACTCACGCCCGGGCGAAGGCACACGCGTCGAAATGCTTTTTCCAGCGCTGCCGGAGAACCACGGAGACGCGCAATCCCCGCAACTGGCGAATGAGCAGTAGGGGGCAGACCGTCAGTGCGGTGGCCGGCATTCCATTTGGATTTTTTGGTGAGGGGGGAGAGAGGTTATGTTTGCGGTGGGTGTTTGGGCTTGGTTGCTTGAGGATAATCGAGGGAGGCTGCGATGCTCGAAAAGGTGATGTGGAAACCGCCCGTGCCTCCTGCGAAGGATGTTTCGGGGGATGGGCGGCAGTTCACCTCGCTTGCGTCGACGGCGAGCCAGAGCAAAGCGCAAGCTGATGGGATTGCGCGCTCGCTGGCGGCAGGCAAGGGCATCGACCAAATTGTCAAGGAGCACCGCGGCTGGACGCGCGAGCAGGTACTCGCCCAGTTGAGGGCGGCAGGTTACGAAGTGAAGGTGACGGAGCCGCAAGCGGGCGAGACGCGGGTGACGCAGGTGCGCGACCCGAAGAACGGCAAGACGGTCACCGAGTATTCCGATTTCCAGCATGGCACCTACTACACCGCGGTGAAGGCACCGGGAGGTGAGGAGGTGTCGACGCCGGTGCGCGACGGCCTGGGGCGCAAGGTGACCAGCCATCGTGACGCGTCAACGGGCGCGATCACGACGCGTTATGAAGACGACCTCAATCTGTCTGACGGAAGGACTGTCGAGACGACGCGGCTCGCGGACGGCACGATGGTGACGAAGACCACACAGCGTGGCGGCGCCACCGGGACGGAGGTGACAGCCCCCGACGGGCAGCGGACGAAGCTCGTGGGCGACCAGCAGCCGACACGTGAGGGGATGGAGCCGATCCTCGAGGGCCTTGCCCGAGGCAAAAGTATCGACCAAATTGTCAAGGAGCACCCCGGTTGGACGCGCGAGCAGGTGGCCGCCCAGTTGAGGGCGGCAGGTTACGAAGTGAAGGTGACGGAGCCGCAAGCAGGCGAGACGCGGGTGACGCAAGTGCGCGACCCGAAGAACGGCAAGACGGTCACCGAGTATTCGGATTTCCAGCATGGCACCTATTACACCGCGGTGAAGGCACCGGGGGGTGAGGAGGTGTCGACGCCGGTGCGTGACGGCCTGGGGCGCAAGGTGACCAGCCATCGTGCCCCGTCAACGGGCGCGATCACGACGCGTTATGAAGACGACCTCAATCTGTCTGGCGGAACGACTGTCGAGACGACGCGGCTCGCGGACGGCACGATGGTGACGAAGACCACACAGCGTAATGGCGCCACCGGGACGGTGGTGACAACCCCCGACGGGCAGCGGACGAAGCTGGCGCAGGATCAGAAGCCGACACGTGAGGGGGCGCAGCCGATCCTGAAGAAGATTGCCGCTGGCAAGACGATCGACGAGATCGTCAAGGAGCACCCTGGCTGGACGCGCGAGCAGGTGCTCGCCCAGTTGAGGGCCGCCGGCTACGAGGTGAAGGAGACGACGCCCACGTCAAACGGCACTTCCGGCACGACGCAAGTGCGCGATCCGCACACGGGCAAGGTGGTGGCAAGCTACTCGGGCAACGGTCCCGACGGGCCGTACACTTCGCAGCTTGTCAACGGAGATGGCGATACCATCACGGTTACTCGGGATTCCCAGGGTAAAACCACGCGCAAGGTGGTCGAGTCGAACGGACGGCAGACGACGACCACCACGCAGGAGGTGGACGGCAAGACAAAGAAGACCGTCAAGGTGACGTTCAACGGCTATACGTTGACAACGGGTCCTGACGGCAAGCTCGCGCTGACCGACAGCGAGGGTAACGAAGTGAAGATCAAGCCGGGCGCGATGCTGGAAGGGTTGGCCCGGACCCTCTTGGCCGCCAATCCCAACAGCAGCGATCCTGCCGAGCGCAAGGAAGGGGAGATCGTCAAGACGTTCATCGAGGGCGTCTTTGCCGGCGAGCGGCTGCCGGACCTGATCGCTGAGGCGCGAGGTCTGGGCGAAGAGACGCAGCGCATGCTGGCAAAATATGGCGACAGTCATGTAGCGCAGCCGATCAGGGACAAGGACAAGAACATCATCGATCCGATCGGGTTGCCACCGGCGGGCAACGCGCCCTCGGGCGGCAAATGGGTACCGGTGAAGATCCAGGGCCAGTGGAAATGGGTAGACCCCAAGGTGGCGCAGGGGATGGCGGCGGAGAACGTGGCGCTGTCACGGGTTGCGGAGACCCGCGCCAAAGTGCATCGCAGCCAGGCACAGTTCGACGCCCTCGCTCTTGATCCGGCCTACAAGGGCGCGCTTGCCGATGCACGCAGGACGATCAACAAGGCGCTGGCGCCCTACGGACTGCAATGGACCCCCCCAAAGCCGAAAGGTACTTTGGAGGAGGCGCGGCAGAGATTGGCCGGCACCGAGACGATGCTGAAAAACGCCAGCGGCGCGCGCAGCGAGTACGAACAGGCGGCACGCATCCTCAATAACGCCATCACTCGGTTGAACTCCCTCTTGGTGCCGCTGGTTACCGCGCCCGTGAAAGGGCCTCAAGTGCGCGCTGGGGGTGTCAACCACGCGTTGCAGGATGCGCAGGACGAAGAGGCGCGCACGAAGGCAGTCAGCCTGTTCTCGGAGGTCGGCCTGCACATGAGCAGGGGCGACAAACTCTCGCTCGACTATTTGGTCGGCCTTGGCGAACAGAACCTGGCGGCGAGCAAGGGAACGCCGCAGTACAAAAAGCTCGAAGCAGCGATGGCCGACCTCAAGCAGATGCAGACAGCGGCGGGCCAGCAGTTGGAGCTGGCAGAGGCCTACCACAACTTCTACCAGGCCCACGGCGATGCCTCGGCGCTGCGGGTTCTCGGCCAAAAACTTCTTGCCGAGTACAACAGCAAGAACCAGTTCCTGTTCGAACCCAACAAGAAGCACAGCACCTATGGCGGCAAGTATCTGGGCAAGTTCACGGGCCAGGAGATCGAGGTCCGGGACGGCCAGGCCTGGGTGGTCAACCACTTCGAGGAGGGCACGACCGAACAACAGCTGACCTATGCGCCTGACGCCAAGAATGTGCGCGGCGAGTATCGGGATCGGGCCCTCAACAAGGAATGGCAGACAGCGCTAAAGCCCAATCCTTCCGTGTGCCAGAATGATCCGCTCCAGGCCGAACTGCAGGCGGGCAAGAATCTCAACACGGTGCTGAAACAGCAGATCGACGGCAAGATCAAGCTTCTCGACGGCACCATCCGCGACTTGCAGAACCGTTATGACGGTGCCCTGAAGGAGCACGGTCCGGGCAGCACGGAAGCGCCGGCGGGAATGCTGCCAAAGGGGACGCAGCCGGTCGAGATCGATGTCGGCGGACACAAGATCAAGGTCGCGCCGGAAGTCGTTTCCCAATATGAGAAGGGCGGGCTCGAGGCATTTGCAAAGGGCGGCAAGCCGGTCTGGATCGAGATTGAGCGCGACGACGGCAGCCGCGGCACCGATGGCCGATGGGTGGACCCAGAACTGGCGGTCTTGCGGCTGCGGCTGAGCGTAGCGCAAACGCAGCGTCAGGGCGTAAGCGACCTTCGTAGCGAGGTGGAAGGTTTCAGCGCCTGGTACACGTTGCGCCAGCAAGAGCCGGCCCCGCTGGTCGGAACCGACCCTGGACTGGACAAGGCCTCTCTCGACCATCACCAACAACTGACGCTCGACGCCATCTACCAGCCGCAGTACCAGGCCATGCTGCGCTCCGCGCAAAACGACAATGGCAGCGACTTCGAGTTCCGCCGTGTGGAGGGCTCGACGCTGGAAGCGACCGTCTCGCGCATGCTCGGCCTCGGCGGCAGTTCCGAGGGACGCAAAGCGCTGAAGGAGGCGACACAGGAGATCCGTGGGATCGGTGACAAGGTGGATGTGCGCGTTGTGCCGCTCTTCCATGTCGACGGGACCGGGGGCTCGCAGCAGATCGCCCTGCTTGCCGTCAAGGGTGGCGACGGCAAGACTTGGTACATCGATGCCGCCGGCATGAAGTTCGAGAGCCTGAAGGACTTCCAGGACAACAACCGGCAGTTCGGCGAGAACGGCAAGCTGGTGGTGCCTGCCGGACTGGAGATGAAGGCAGGCGCCGACGGCAAGATTGCGCTCGACGTGGTCAAGGCGCGCAACGTGTCGGTCCAGGAAAAGATCATTGATCCGGTAGTCGGCCTTGTCGGCACCGTTGCCACGGTCGCGTCCTTTTCGGGAGTTCTTGCTCCCGTCGCGGCCCCTGTGGCACTGGCCAGCGGCGCCTATCTCGGCGGCCGCACCGCCTATATGCAGACGCAGTATCTTACCCATGGCGGAGAATGGGGCGACAGCGAGTCGCTGATGAACATGGGGATGATGGCAACCGTTGCCCTGCCGGTGGGATCGAGCACGCTGCGCACCATCGGCATGGCGGGAAAGCCGCTCGCCACCGGAGCGCGCATGTCGCTTTGGAGTGCCTCGCGCGCCAGCATTGGCGCGGTCAGGGCCGACAGCGAACTCGCCACTGCCGCCAAAGCCTACATGCGCTCCCCTACCAAGCTCAACCGCCTCGCCCGCGGCATGGACTGGAGCGCGATCGGCATCGGCGCCCCGCTGATGGCGGCCTCAGCCCACAATCTGTTCCTCTATGGCGACCAGATGTCCGGCCTGCAGCTCGCCGATGCGCTGACCGGCCTTGGCGTGGGCGCGATTGGCACCGGCATGGGCGTGCGCAACCTCAGAGCCACGAAGCCACAAACGCAGTCCAGCGCAATGCCGCGCTCGGGCACGATCGAACTCGTCGATGAGACCGGTCGAACGATCACCGCCCGCCATCTCGGCCCGCCGCCGAAGAGTTCCGACGACATCCTTCTGCCCGAACCGGATGGAACCCAGCCACGCGGCGACGATCCACGCCACCAGTCCAAGACCCACATCCTCGTGCGCGACCCCGATACCGGCGAGGCCGTTGTCCTCCCCTATGTGCGCGGCGCGTCCTCCGAACACACACCGAACCCAGCAGGTGAGCCTGACCCGTCCACCAACCCCGCGGGCGAGACCAATCCAAAGCAGAAGCAGCCCGAGCAACCGGCGCCGAAAGCGTCCTCCTCCAAACCGGCTGAGACGTCTCCGACGGAGACAAAGGGGCCTCCAGCTCTCAATGTCAAACGCGCCGCCGCCTACATACTGGCGGCCAGGGTACTGGCGGCAGCCTTCGGCCATCTCACTGGCATCACCACCATCTACAACGCCATGAGCGGACAGGGAGCAAGCACCGCTGCCTACTACCGCTCGGCGCTTTCGAAACTTGCCTGGTACACCCATAACCACGGAATGATCGATGTCTTCGAACTCGCCGCCAAAGGTGAGGTCGACAAAGCCATGGCCCGCCTCAACAAAATCGTCGACCGAGCCCAGAAAAAAGGCGCGGCGCCGTTGAATGAGGAAGAGACCGAAGATCTGCGAGCCCTGGTGCAGCGTGTCGGCAACCATGGCGCGGCATACCGCGCTGCCCTGGAAACGCTCGATCCAGCGATGCGGGATACATTGCCCGCTATCAGGATCCGCGACCTTCCGCTGCCGGAAGAGGTCATCCGGAACTGGCTGCCTGAGAATCTGGAATCGCTGCCGGAGATCGACAGGATTCTCACGGCAATGAGCGAGGAACCGAGCGGGGAGTATTCCGGGAAAAAACCGGCGGAGATCCTGGCCGATCTGTCGCGCAAATTCGACCTTCTGGCGGATATCGACGGCGAAGGGCCAATACGCAATCGTCTTCTTGCCACCAAAGAAGCCCGCGAAGCCTATCGGGCGCTGTATGGGGCATTGAAGGAAGCCCTTCCGAGCGGATCGGACCGGCAACGGATCGATCACAAGGCAGCCGAGAAGAAACCGGGTAGCTCAATGGCCCCCGACACTTGGCGCGGATATCTGTTCAAACTCGGTTCCTTCGGCGGCGCCTTCAACGTTCTCCTCGCCTGGGGGAGCAAGGGAATGCCTTCCCATGGCGGCTCGCTCCTGCACTCGTTTGTCGGTTGGGGCGGCTACCTGGCCGACCCAGCCGGCGTTGTGCCGGCAACCATCGTTCAATGGAAATATCTCAAGGCGCTTCGCGAGCTGTCCGACTACAAGGCCGACCATCCTTATCCGCGCACTCCGGAACAGGAAGAGCAGCTGGCTATTTTGGAGGCGCGCCGCAAGCGTCTCAACACCTTGGCAGATTACACCAGCATCGCCAGCGGCATCCGCAATATTCTCGTCGGCGCCCAATATTTGATGGGCGGCAACTATCCTCTCGCGCTCGGATCGTTCCTTCAGGCCGGGAGCAGCTTCGGATGGGTGCTGGTCCAACAGACGCCAAAATCGTTGAAGATCGCGCCTGGCACCAAGCAGGCCATTCGCTACAGCTCGATCTCATTGGGGATCGTGGTTCCGACCGCAATCATGCTGTGGAAGATCTTGGCCGACGAAGAACAGAAAAAGACGGGTCCCAGCATGTACGGGTTGGCAACGGAGGGCTACAGGGACCTCAGCCAAGCCGTCGGGGCCTGGGGCAAGGCGCTGGGACTCGACGAGCTTCTCGGCTACCAACCTTCTGACCTCGCCTTCGCCAAGGCGATAGGGCAGATGGCCAACGTGCCTTTCGACCCGTCCTTGATGCCGGGCCAGAACGGCTATCCCGATCTGCGCAGCATAGCCGTTGCGGACCCCGGCGCAGACGACCCGACCTGGCCGTTCGGCATTGAAGGACGAGGCAATCCAAGACTCGAGCGCGAAGGGTTCGCTCCGGTTCTTGCCCAGGAAGGTGACACGATTTCACGCATCGCGCGGGCTTATGCAGCGGATGTTGCCTCGACGGTTATGCTCAACATGGACCATATCGCTGATCCGAGTTTGATCTTTCCCGGAGACAGAATCTATCTCCCTGCATGAGCCTCACCGCGCGTTGCTGATGGGGGCGCTAGACAGTTCCTGGTGGAGGATTGCCTTGACATCGATGACAGAAAGGGAAATGGCAGAATTAGTCGTATTGAAAACAGGAGGATCGGAGAAAGCGAGCAACAACACTCAACTCTATATCGTAATGCTCGCTGTGGCAGTTGTCGCGTCAAACTCTCTCATCCTAAGCCCGATCCTGTCGGACGTGGCGACATCTCTTGGTTCGACCCCGACTGCGATTTCAAGAGCCGTTGCAGCCTACGGCGCAGGAACCATGATCTCGGCGCTGTTTCTCGCCCCGCAGATCGACCGGCTTGGGGCAAGTCGAGCCTTGAGGTTCGCTCTGCTTTCTCTCGCTCTCGCGCTTCTGTGCAGCGCAGGTGCGACCAATCCATTGATGCTCATGGGCGCCCAAGCATTTGCGGGCCTAAGTGCCGGGGTCATCCTGCCGTCCAGCTATGCTCTGGCAACGCTTTTCGGTGAACCCAAAGAGCTCTCCCGCTCCCTCGGTAAGGTGCTTTTCGGCTGGTCTTTGGCATTCGTCTGCGGCATCCCAGGACTGGCACTGATCTCAGACCTCTTGGCATGGCATTCTGCCTATTTGATTTTGTTTGCGATTGCGCTGTTTCTTTCTTTCGAGGTTCGCAATGCTTCAAATCTTGAGTACGGTGCCGCGAAGAAGAGTGTCCAGCCGAGCCTTCTTACTGCCTTGACTCAGAACAACGTCCCTGTGCTGCTCATAGTGTGCTTCCACTTTACCTCCGCATTTTATGGAGTTTTTGCTTTTCTTGCCGATCAGGTCCGACAGGCCTCGGCAACCACTGCAAGCGCAGCCGGCGCTATCATTTTTGCGTTCGGTGTCGGTTTTGCAGCGGGAACGGCGGCCACCTGGTTGGTCGACAAGATCGGCGCGCGCAGGCTTTTGCCGGCTGCGCTATTCATCAATGCCGCTGTCTATGGATTGATGGCAATTGCTGGACGCGACTATGCGGCAACCCTGGCCATTGTGACTCTATGGGGAGCTAACACGAATGTCTCCCTTAACATGATTGTTCTCTTGCTATCCCAGAGCAGCTCCGCAGCGAAGGGGCGTATCCTTGGGTTGAATAGCGCCACGACTTATCTTGGCGCCACATTTGGTGTGACTGTGGCCGGCATTTTCTATGAGGCCTCGGGCTTCGAAACCGTGTCGCTGTGCGCGGTCTTGCTTCAGGTCTGCGGGGCAATGCTGTTTTGGGCCGCCACAATCGCCGATAGCAAAGTGCAGTCGCCAACTGCAGCGCAATAGACAACCCTTGAACGCCGAACATCGGTTCATGTCGCCGGCGCTGATGGTTACCAGACACCGAGCTTAGCGCCGAACATCCGAACCTAGTTGGCTTCAAGGAGTTCGGCGGTCCGGCGGATTTGCGCTATGTGGCGGAAAACATCACCGCCGCGACGACGAGGTTGCGCTAATGATCGGCGTCGAAACCGCCGTCTTCCACGGTTTGGTCAATTTGCGGCGCGTCCGGCGCCATCACCGGCATCGGCAATGTGCTGCCCAAGGAAGTGCTGCATCTGGTGGGTCTCAACCAGGCGGCAGCGAAAGGCGACGCCGAAGGGCGCCGGGCTGGCGCTGGAGTTGGGGCCGCGCTTGGTAGGAGTTGCTCACCGGCGGGTCGGCTTCCGGGCTCTGAAGATGCGCAGATGTTGCATAATCGATATGTGCAAAGCCAGAAAGCGCAGCTGAAAATGTCAATGTGATTCTCTCAGCATCTACGTACTCTCGCGCTAAAGTATCCTTCGTTTGTATGGCGGATAGATTGGCGGCGGCTGATAACCTCCACCTCAGCCGGTGCGATGCGAGCCTTTGCTGGTCAGGTCCGGCGTGTGCTGGCCTACCCCGCCAGCCTTGCCGGGCCGCCATCGCTTGGCAGCGATTGCCGGTTGCGTTCGAAGATTGCAATTTTCTGCCTGTAGCTCAGCCGCATCTCGACGTGACAGCCATCGCACGTAAGAGACTTCACGCTCTTCATCCAAGAGCCCTATTTGACCAACGCCCGATTACAGAGAGGACAATGGAATACCAGGTCCTTGTCGAATAGTTCAGGTGAAAGAGCCATTGCGTTAGCCTCCTGAGATGGAAGCAGCAAGATGGATGCCAGAGCACCGGGCTTGAATTGAGACATTGCCCTATCAGGGTCATGAGCAAGGCGTGCACCGCCGCTTATCTGGCGTCACCGAGCGGTTGGTGAAATGCAGATTTCGATCGTCGCGGCCGGCCACCCTGCACTCGTAGCAGAAGAAATCCTTCATGAGATCCCGATGCACACGAGATTGGTCCGCTTTGAGTCGCCTCACCAGTTCGGCGACTCAAGAACAGCTTTCCGCCTACAGGTCAGGCAATCGACTGCCAGTGCCTGGCTTCTTGCATCGTCATGGCGATCTCCCGAAATGACGTCACCGCACCGGCGAGGATTATATTCCTCATTGCTTGCCAGATGATAAGCGCCGTAACTGGCCGCCCAAGGAACTGGGAGCCAACGGTACCCGGCCTGTCGGGGAGTCGGGGTTGACTAGGGGACGTACAGGCCGGGCCCCTTACCCCGGATCGCGGGGCAGACATTCATTATGCGCCGGTTTTCAACGACTGGCATTACTAATTTTAGTCTTGGCTAATAAAAGCCCGCCGCCGGGACATACGGCGACGGGCTTCTCTAGCGACCCAGGAGCGGACATGCCCGATGCCAGCTGCAACCGGCAATCGCGAAGGTCTGTTCCATGTACATGCGAAAATATTAGCATCTGCTTGACGAAGCGGCCGCCCGCGCCAGACTCATGTCCATGGCGAAGGGACAGCATCCACCGCTAGATGCCTTGCCTGGCATTCATCTTGCAGCGCCATCCTTTTTCGGGAGGCTGATGCGATGGCTCTTTCACCTGAACTGTTCGACCAAGACATGATCCTTCATTGCCCGATCTGCAATCGGGCGATGGTCAGGAAGGGTTACTGGATCAAGAGCGTAAAGGCATTCACCTGCGACGGATGCCATAACGAGATGCGGCTTACCTACGGGCAGAAAATTGCGATCTTCGAGCGACACCGCCAAGCGGATGCCAAGCGCTAGCCGCTCTGCAATGCTGGCGGTGGGCCGATATGCGCAGCATGTGAATGAAGGATACCTTGGATGGCGTCCGCGACGAGGTCGCCACCATCGCAACTGTGCGCAGCGGGCTACGGAAGATCGGGTGAGCGTATCGATCCCGTCCTACGGGCAGCCGCATTCCGTTGTTGACCGAACATCGAAGTGACTAAGGGACAGCCGATCGAACTGATGGGCGATATCACCCACGTCGACGAAGGCAGGGTCACCGTGAATCTGGGCATACCAGTCACCGTGAATGCTGACACCGTCAGGCTTGTAACGCGCTACGTTCCGCCGAAGGGAAAGACGCCGCTCTCGGACAATGCAACATGACGAACCTTTCGCAGCTTGGCCCACCGATCATCGGAACGCGGCACGGAAGGGAAATGGGCAGTGAAGCCGATCATTTCCACACAAGTGCCCGGTTTTTGGTTAGGTCATCATCGCCTGGCCTCCAGAGCCCGAATCTGAGCCGAGTTAGCCGCCGCAAAAGTCGTCGGCGGCACACCTTCAAGTCGTACCGCTTGCCAGTGGCCACAACCACACGGACAAGATTCTGCTCTCCCAGTCATAGGCAGTTTTGCTAATCGAGGTGGAGGCATGACGCCAAGCGATCGCGCCAGCCTTTTATTTCCAGACTGCCCCGAAGCGGAGCTCTCGCCTGTCCCACGTCGGGATCAGAGTGCTGGCACCGGTCTTGCGCTGAAGAGACTACCGGTACTCTTCCACCATAGTCCTGATGGGGATCAGGAACTTACCGGGCTTGAGGATTTGGGGTTCCCCGCCCGGAGGTCGTTCTTTCAGAACATGTGCCAAATGCCTCGATTAAATGTGGGCGAGCCCGCCCGTTTGAGGGACCGGACGGGCTCTCGGGTCGTGCTCAAGAGGCGACCCGAGGCAGCGCGCCCAGGCAGCCGCGCACTGCCAAGAAACCAAACGCCAACCGATTTGCTTGTTCCGAACAAGAAAAAAGGCCACCGGCCGGAGCCAGCGGAAAAGGACTGGAGTGGCCAGAGTATACTCCCTGGCATCAATTCAACGCGTCTCGAGTGCGTTTGTTCAAGCAATCGCTAAAGCGCTGTTAGCACCCTTCTGTCGTCGTTTTCATCTGGCCCGGCGTCGCCGTCTTAGCGTCGGTGTCCTGCTGGCCGGGAGCTGCTTGCTTCGCACTCCCGGTCTGCTGGCCGGGCGCGCAGTCCTTCGCCGAATTCGGATTGGTCGACTTGGTGGTTGTTGAATCCGTACTCTGGTCGGTCGGCATTGTTGTCGTAGTGGACGATCCATTCGTCGAGTTGCTCGACTGCGCGAAGGCAAGACCGGTCGACAACGCCATCATGGCTGACGCGATAAGAAGCCGTTTCATGCTGATCTCCTGTTTGGGGAAATGTCCCTTCAGTTTCCAAACTGGAGAACGGGGAAACGGTTCCTAGTGCGCTCGACACGGGGCCTGATCCCCCGCCAGGCCGGCGCCGGTGCTTTTGTTGAAACGAAGCGGTGCTGTCGACTGGACAAACAGCGCCCTTCTAAATCCCCGTTTGGTGTCGCGGTCACTTAACCATCCAATCCCGCGCACGCTATGAGGAATGCCGTGTATGCGTCCCCCTCGCGGCAAGGGGAACCTAAGCGGAAAGTGAGGGTTTTCTAATCGAAGGGATAGCAATCGAGGATGCACGAAGAATGGTTGAACTTTTGAGCCTGGAAATGGCAGTCGCAAGGCTGCGCGCGAAGCGAGCCGAACTCTCCCTTAAGCAGGCAAAGGCCATGCTCTACGACAACCACGGGCTTGCGGTCAGTCTTGCGCTTTGCAGCCGCATCCGGGTCGGGCAAGCGCGCGCGAGAGCAGCTCGGCGGCGACTTTTGAAAATGGTGCCATCCACAAGCGCATTGAGGGATACGGCGCCATGATGTTTCCGACATTGTCATGCAAGGCCAAAAACGCCGCGCGGTCTATCACGCCGTAAGGCTGGCGACGATCCACGTCGGGTCGTAAAGCGACTGGATAGGCCGGTTGGCCGATGAGGTTGAGAAGGCCGCGGCCGTTTTGGAGAGGCAGCGGTTGCCCCTTCTCTGCCGACAAACGCGATGCACCGGGCTTCGTTCCTGCAGCGGCGATGACAGCTCGCCCTGGAAGGAATGCATGCCGCGCAGCGTATGGAACCAGCGGCCATATTCCCGGCTAGATGCAAGAGGCAAATGCAGGATCGAAGCTATGAGCGTGCTTTATCGTGCGGCAAAAATCGCCGAACAGGCTCATGCCGGTCAGACAGACAAGACCGGACAACCCTTCATCGAACATTGCCGCCGGGTTGCCGACGCCGTCGAAACGATTGATCAGAAGGTTATTGCCTACCTGCATGATGTTCTGGAGAAGGGCGACGGCTGGAATCGCGATCGCCTCGAAAGGATCGGCCTCGGACCCTCGATTGTATCGGCTGTAGATGCGCTCACCAGAAGATCCGAAGAAGACGATCTCGCTTTCATACGCAGGGCAGCTGCCAATCCGCTGGCACTCCCGGTCAAGCGGGCAGACCTTGTCGACAATCTCCGGCAGGCGCGCCAGACTGGAGCCGCGACATCAAAATACCGGGAGGGGTTTGCGAGTCCTGGATGAAGAGTTTCCCAACTGATGCCTGCCTTTCTGGCAACGGCAAGCCCAGCCTTCGGCATCGACCTGCCGCATCACCACACCGAAGAGCGATGGAAAATGTGTCCGGCAACCGGTTCCTCTGCCTCTCAACACGCCTCCAATGGAGGCGAGGACAGCCGATGCGTTGCCGGAAGGGAATGGATCTTGGCAGTATGAGCCGAAATGGAATGGCTTTCGTTGCCTCGCCTTCAAGGCGGCCGGACCAGGCGCCGCGCCAATGCGCATTCGAACAAATCGACGAAACCGCGATCAAAGCGCCCTCGCCCATGCGGCGGTGATTGCGTCGGCAGTGATCCCGGAATTAAGCCTTGAACGCGAACAGGTCCGCATCCGTATCTTCTCCGCCCTTGATCGACGCCGAGACGACCTCAGAAGCGATCTGTGAAAAGAGGATGCCATTGCCGCCATAGCCCATCACCGCATGTATGCGAGGATGGTCGGGTAATGCACCGATGATCGGCAGCCCGGTGCCTATCGCGCCGAACGATCCGCTCCAGGCGAACTCCGCCTTGGTGTCGAGCAACGGGAAAATCCGCTTGAGCTTGTTCGAGAGCTGCGCTGCCTTTTTGTCTGTTAGTGCGTTGCGGCGCTCTTCATCAGTGAAATCCTCGTCCTCGCCGCCGCAAATCACACGCCCATCGGCCGTCGCACGGACATAGAGATACGGGTCGGAGGCTTCCCAGATCATAGCAGCGCCTGGCCAAATCTTTGCTGGTTGTTGCCGGGTCGCGATCGCCCATGTCGAAATGACTTTGTGGCTGACGGCCGGCACGACATCGAGCAGCTCATAACCGGTCGTTAGAATGAGATGGCGGGCTGTGATTGTGGGCCCCTGGCGCGTGACTACGACTACGCCAAGCCGATTGTCCTCGATCGCCATCGCCTCGGCTGGAGCGTACAAGCGCGCCTTTTTGTTGAGCGCGGCCAGCAGCAGACCGGCAGTAAGCTTTCGCGGATCAAGCGCCAGATTGTCGTGGCTGAGAATGGCGCCGCCACGATCAATGCCGAATTCATCCCGCAACCTTGCACGGATTAGAAACGATGCGCCGATACCGGCTCGCCGACGTGCCTCAGCTTCCTTGCGCAGGTCCATTGGACCGAGCGTAGTGCCAGCCAGGTAAAGTGACTGGGTGCTCACCTGGCTGCAGCGGATGCAGAGTTCCGCTATCCGCCCTTCAAGGTTGATCACAGCAAGCCGCGAACGCCGCCATGCCTGCTGGGCAGCAGCGCCGCCGATCATCTTCGACAGCTTCGTCAGCGGCTGATCGATTTCGAACTGTACCAATGCAGTTGTCGCGGCCGTCGATCCTTGCAGAGGCCCACGCCTGTCGATGCAGATGACGGAAAGCGCATCACGCGTCAGCGCTTCGGCCATCATAGCGCCGCTGATCCCCATGCCGACGATCAGCACGTCGGATTTCACGTCGCGGGCTAGGCGGCCCATGGGCACGGACGGCGATCGGTAGGCAGACCAGACAGGAGTTCCGCTTCTAAGATCGAGTTTGCGCTGCATGGAACCCCCGACTTCCCTACCATAAGTCGGTCGAAGCCTTGCCGTTCCACCGTCCCCGATCAGAGGACGGAAGAACCGGCCGGGTGGGCGGGTTCATCCATCGAGCTAACCGCACGAAGCATCAATCGTCGGAGACTTTATGGAACCGCGTGACAAGCAAAGATCCCTGCAGCAGGACGAGGTCGAGGCCCCCGACCATCGAACACCAAGACTGGGACGCCCTGGAAGGCAGCAAGGTGCTTCCAGACAGCGTCGTCGCGGAAAACGACACGCCGGACACTTGGGAAACAGAAGGAACGCTTCCCGAAGAAGACGACGACAACGCCACCAGAACAGCGACAAAGCCCTGCCCAACGAGGAAGAGGAGTGCGAGCTGTCACGAGAGCCGTCCAGGAAGGGAACTGGTTCGACGAGGTTTGGTACAATGTTTGCGGCGCCCGCCGCCCAAAGCGATCTTTTCGGCGGCCACAACTTTCCGAAAGGCTTCCGCTATCAACCGGTACTGAGACCCGTGACGAAGCAGCCGAAGCGGTCAGCCTCGATTTCCAGGGCCATCTTGCCAACCGGCAGATTGTCAGCTTCGGCCTGCGCTACGACTGCGGTCTAGGTCAGGTCGTGGACGCACCGACCAGTACCGAACTTCCGACGGCGACGCCAACCGGACGACCTCGCGCCTCGCCCTTGTCGTTGAGGAAGCCGGTCACCACGTCCCGCGCCTTCCCGTTCGGGTGACCGCCGGTGAAAGGTACGAAGACGACGCTGTAGACGTTGAAGCGCTGGCGGTTCCAACTGCCGTGTTCGCCGACGAAGACGGCGCCGCTAGGGACTGCGGCTGCCAGGGTGAAATGGCTTCACATACGGCTCCCCTGGAACAAATTTTTGTGGCGGCGGAACTTTCCGATGAAATGGAGGTTCGAGCGCCATAGGGACGAACTGGGCTACTCCTACCTGTGGCGCGCTTTGCAGCAGGCAGAGCGGCTCACAAATAGGAGACGGCCATGAAACACCAAACACGCGAAGAACTAAATGCAGTCGCGGAGATCGATGCAGCCTGCCCGGCAATGACGCGAAGCCAGCGATTGGAACACTGGGCCGCACTTCTCGAGCGCGATCCCGACCGGTGCCTGGGAGCACTGCCCGGCACCGAGTACATGAGGGCGGATGTACGAGACAAAGCACAATGTACCGAATCTCCGCTTAGCATCGCTTTCGCTGATCCAATCTTGCACGCGCAGGGTCTGAAGAGCGACACCTATGGCGAGGCACGGCGTTTCTTCGAACTATCGGAATGGCAGCTGCATGCCATTGTTTGCCATTGTCATGTCGGCGCCACCATGAAAGCCGGCTGGGTTGCCGTGCAGGTCCGGGCCGCCACCAACGAAGATGGAAAGCTTTTCAGCAAACTGCGGGAGACGATCGCTGGTTGGCCAGCAATTCGCCTTTTCGCTCACGCCAGGGAATAGTCGAAGCTGCGGTTGCAGCTCGACCGTTATCTGCTTTTCGGGATGTCCCTGACGCCCGATCTCAGCATCCGACGCGGCGTGTCTCAGTTTGAAATTTCGACTCATTAAAATTGGAACCGAGAACGCTCCTGTGAATTGATCCACCAAGCGGTCGATTTTCTTCAGGATGTGGCCGCCTCAAGCAGCAAAAGCCCGTCGCCAACGTTCCCCACAATAGGCGGCGGGCTTTCTTTATGTGCCGGTCGAATGCAGAATGTGGACGCGGCCCAAAACTCAAACGCGATGAAGCTATTTGTTTTCGAAGCGCTCAAAGCGTGGCTTCACGCTCCACGAAAAGGGATTGGCGCCCGCCACGTTTCTGGGCGGCTTCCCAATCGTACAACCCTTCCCGATGGTGATCGCAGGTCCGTGGTATGCCCCGATGATGATTAACCGCCCCTGCACGGGACAGCGGGTTTTGGGGGAAAAACTCTACGGAATCGAAACAACAGCTTGCCATTGTGGATGGGCTCGAATCCACTGGTACCCTCGGCAACTTTCGCGTTCTTATCGATGTGGCCCTTGAAGCTGGCGACTCATCCGTTGAAGCTATGGTCTGTATGAAGGCAACGGAACTTGCTCTGCCACTGAGCCAATATCTCGACGACCGTTTCGTCCCACAATGGCAGCGATAGGTTCATGAAAAACCCGCGCCACATTTGAAGGTCGTGAGCGCGGGCCAGCTAATGTTGCAATGTTGCCTACGCAGGAGCCATAGCAGCGGCCCCATACGCTCGTATGAAACTGTTAGAAGCGGCTAAAATTCAGCGAAGAGATGCCGATTTCCGGCTAGCCTTAGGCTGCTGTTTGATGCCCTCTTTGGCAAGGCTCTTGCGAAGCATCGATGCGAGATCGACAACGTTCTCCTTCGGCTTGGGCGCCGGCTTCGGAGGCTTCTTGCCCTTGCGCTCGGCATCGATCATCGCAATCAACGTCGAATTTCGTCACCTTTTTGTCGATCAGGAGTTCCACGATCTCAAGGAGATCCTTGTCGTATCCGGCGCTTTTCAGATCGTCGAAGACGCTGCGTTCCGAGATCATTTCATTGTGGCTACGAAGTTCGGTCAACAGCATTCCTTTCCCGAAAGGCTGGATCCCGACCTCGCGGCCGCGCTGTAGAGCACCACGGAAAAGGCTTCGACCGCGGCGCCGTCGGCGGGATAACGGGTTTCTCAAGATAGCGGGTGTCGATTTCGTCGAGCGCCACGAATTCCTCGACTTCCAGCTTATGCGCCGAGGTCAGCTTCAGCTTCTTGATTTCGTCGGGCTCGATCTCGATGAAGTCGCCCTTCTCAACCTCGCAGCCTTTAATCTGATCTTCCGAATCGACGACATCGCCGGTCTCTTCGTCAACATATGCGCTCTTCACCGGGAGCCGGTCTTCCCGGTTGAGAATCTTGAAGTGGATCTTCGAGGCTTCGCTGGTTGCACCAACCAGCTTCACGCCGCACGACACCGATCCTACCTTCAGGAATCCCTTCCAAACCGTAGCGCTGCAATGGCTATTCCTCGTGCTTGCAACCAAAGGCGTCGGTGGCCTTTGCCCCGATCGCGGGCGGACGGCTCGTCCGCCGATTTCTTCAGCTACAGCAGTCAGCGCTCGGGAGAGATTGAGCAGCTTTTTGGTGTTCGAACGACCGCGCACGCCGCTGGAGGATCCAGACGCACCTATTTCGTTCGGGGATGACTGCACCTTCGCTGACCAGAGCCGCGTCTGCGGCGGCGTCAGCGGGAAGCATGATCGTCATTGATGCGCTCTTGTTCTCGCCGCCTTCTTGGCTGACGCCGATCGTTCGGAGGCCGAGCGATTGGCTGAGGCAGCGCCACCCTTCCTTCCGCCCTTATGAGCGGCTGGATTTCCGGTGTGCTTGCCCCTGCCGGAGCCGCCTTCCTTTTTGCCACCGCCATCGTCCTTGTTGACGGTCGCCCAGGCGCGCCGCTCGGCCTCCTTTTCCGAAATACCGCGCTTCTCGTAACCTTCGGCGATATGATCGGCCTTGCGTTCCTGCTTGTCGGTGTATTTCGACTTGTCTCCGCGTGGCATGCATGCCTCCTATTTATTTCGTTTCGTTTTCAACGCATCTCCGAGATCGCGTTTGTCAGGATCCTTGAGGTTTTCGCCGGCGGCATCGCGATCTTCGTCCGGATCGTCTTTGGCTGGCAGATAGCCCGGAGGCCGGTTTTCCGGCGGGCCCTCCCAGCGCGGTTTCTGTTCGGTGGTGCCTGGAGCACCGTGGCGCGGGGTAGTCATATTGACCTCCTAATCGCGGTGTTCCGGCATGCTCTTGAGTTGATCCTTCGTCCACGA
Source organism: Mesorhizobium sp. (assembly GCA_004020545.1). Classification (GTDB taxonomy): domain Bacteria; phylum Pseudomonadota; class Alphaproteobacteria; order Rhizobiales; family Rhizobiaceae; genus Mesorhizobium. The sequence goes on from SAQE01000026.1 coordinate 38,763, forward strand.
CGTCGCGGCGTGCACGCCGCCATCTTCGTCGCGCATGAAGTCGAGCTGGTTTATGGCAACGGCAACAGGCTTCGCGCCAATGCCGAGGAAGCCGCCGACATCGATGACGACCTGGCTACCATGGACATGATCGACAGAGCCGATCTTCTCGTCCTGGGGTCCGTATATAGTTGCGCCTTCGAGAATGTCCGGGGTGAGTTCGGCGTTTGTTAGCCTTACGTGATTTGTATGGTCCATGGCTCGCATCTCCGCTGGGTGAGATTCAAATAACCGGCGGAGGGAGAAACAGTTCCGCCCCTACGAAGGGACGACAGGGGCCAAATTTCCGTGGCGGGCGAGGATTGACCGGCCGGGCATTTCAGTGAGCGGTCCTATCGCGCGAGTCCGCTACAGCCTTGCTATCGGGTGAACCGCATTCTCGCAGCGATGGTGCTAGCAACACCAGCAGGCCCTCGAGAGTGGCGGCCCTGCTAATGTTGCCGTATGCACGGCCTGTTCCGAAGCGACACCTGCCTCGGACAAGCCCGTGCGAGAGCCACGAGTTTCCAGATTTGTCTTCCCAACTCACAATGCTTGGAAGACCTCCTAGCGGTCTTGAAGACGCGACGACTTTTTCTATGCCATGATCAAGGCGCAGGCCTATGCAGATTTTATGTCAAGAACCGTGGTTGTGGCGATTGCCGTAGTTCGCGCGCTGATCCTCGCATCAGTGAATCTCGATTTGAACCCCGCCTATTTCAACAGAGGGTTCAACCGACCTAAAAATATCGTGACCGCCGCCGCGCTCACGGTTGTCCCCATAGTATTGACGGCTGCAGGCGATGACCTTCGATTCTCTCTTCTCGACTTCGCTCTGTTATGGCCCAGCGGCCCAGATGCCGGCTGGTCGTTCACGCTTCCCATTATATTTCCATTGGCGGCAATCGCATCGCTCTATGTCTTAGGCGCCATTCCGGCTTTGGCAGCGGAGCGGGCGCGCTCGCCCTTTGCGTTTTCGGCAAGCCCTACTGTTCGACGCCGGCTGGGTCGCATTGGTGGGAGCCTTGGTGAGCCGGCGACGCCGTCTACCACCTGGCTTGCGAAGCGGGCCTGGAAGGCATCGTCTCGAAACGGCTGGACAGCGTCTACCGCAGCGGTTCGACGATGAACTGGCGCAAGATCAAGTGCTATGTCGAGAAGGAGATGGACATCATCGGCGTGAAGCGCGAGACGGGGAAGCCGGCTATGGTGCTGATGGCCGACAACGGCCGCTATTGGGCGGCGCGTTCGTCACGTTCAAAGCGGACAAACGGCAGGCCCTATGGGACCGCGTGAAGGCCAAGACCGGCGCGCCGCCGCCGAAGGTCTTGACTAAGGAAAAGGCCGAATGGCAAGCCCGGCCTAGTCGGTCGGGTGAAGTTCTTGAAGGGCGAGGAGAAGCTTCGCCAGCTTGAAAGGTAGGCTAGCAAACCTGGCCCCGCTGGGTAGCCCGGTCCTGCGAATCCTGTGTTACCCAAGATAATCAGGCCGGGCTATTCAGCCTACGCAACCGACAACGCCTTGTGCAGGCGACTCCACGCCTGCTGAAGGACTTTGGAAGAAAACTCGACGGCTGGAACCACGCTCGGCGCCAGATGTTCCATCAGAATGATCACGGGATTGTAACATGGCGGCCCCACGCGCGGTTTGGAAAGGTTTTCTGAAGGTCGGTTCGGTTTCTTGCGGCGTTAAGCTCGTAGGGGCGACCAGCGAGGCCGGAAAGGTCCATTTCAAGATCCTCAACCGGGAGGACGGTCTGCCGGTCAAGAGCGCCTACGTCGATGAAGAGACCGGCGATGTCGTCCCGTCGGAAGACCAGATCAAAGGCTACGAGGCCGAAAAGGGCGACTTCATCGAAATCGAGCCCGACGAGGTCAAGAAGTTGAAGTTAACCTCGCAACACACGCTTGAGGTGAGCGAATTCGTCGCCCTTGATGACATCGACACTCGCTATCTCGAAAAACCCTATTATGTCATTCCGGCCGACGGAGCTGCGGTCGAGGCCTTCACAGTGCTCCGTGAGGCAATGAAGAGGAAGCACGTCGCGGCCCGGTCTTGCGTCGTCCTCTACCAACGCGGTCGAGAAGTGGTCATCCAGCCCTTCGGAAAGGGAATGCTTCTGACCGAGCTGCGTACCCACAACGAGATGGTTTCCGAGAGCAGCGTTTTCGACAATCTGAAAAGCCCGAAATACGATGAGGATTTGCTCGAAATTGCCAGCCTTCTGATAGACAAGAAAGTGACCAAGTTCGATCCGTCGAAGTTTGAGGACACCTATGAAGACGCGCTGATTGCCATGATCGATGCCAAGCGCAAGGGCAAGAGGGCGCCAAAACCCGTGCCACAGCCAAAAGAGAACGTCGTCGATCTCGCTTCAGTGCTTCGCCAGAGCCTGGAGAAAGAAGGCATCAAGCGACAGCCCAAAGCAAAGGCCGGCCGCAAGTCGGCGTGACGTCCTCCGGCGGCGGGAGTTTTTATTAGCTAAGCAGCCTAACGTTGTTAATGCCGGGCGCTTCAAGGTAGCGCATAATATGCATATGCCCCGGGCTCGAGACCGGGGTAAGGCCCGGCCTGTACGCCCAAGTCGCCCCTCGACTTCCCCGACAGGCCGGGTATCCGGTTCGCTTCCAACGCGTATGCAAGGCGACCTTGCAAAGTGCCGAATTAGGAATATCATCCTTTTCGGTGAGGCGACCCATCTCACGAGGATCGCCATAGACGATGAAATTCCCCTTCACAGAAGACACGCTCGGCAAGAAGCTCGAAGCTGGCACGGACATGTCGGTCGACTGCCTCACTTGCCGGCGTCATGCGATCCTTGACGTTGCAGAATTGGTGCGCCGGCTCGGGCCGGACCAGTCGTGCATGCACTATGACCTAATCAAGGTGCTCTATTGCCATGAATGCCGCGACGCCGGCCGCGATGACCGCAACCTGCATTTCACCACCCATGCGGTGACGCCGGGCAAGCGCAAAGGCTGGACGCCTTGTCCTTGAAGCGGGGAGCGGCCCGGCAAGCCAGTTCAGGAAGACCCACCGGGCCGACCGGTGGGCTGGAACTCAAAACAAACCGCACACCGGCTGGCCGGATTATATCAGCTCTCGGGAGAGCATTCCGTCATGCGAACGAAGGGTCCTGACGTTACGGATTCAAGGCCAAGTGCTAGGGGCCCGGCGAGGCTGGTGGGCTAGGCCAGCACACGCCAGACCTAACGAGTGGGGCTCGGGGGCGAGACACGGCACAGGTTAACGAAGCACCAACGACCTAATTCCCGCGCGGGGGCCTGGCTCTTGGTGGCAAGCTTTCACACGGATTTGCAGCCAATCGAGCGATTCGCCGATCTCTTAGCCACAGAGATTTCTTGCTTTCCAGTGTCTCATGGCGATCGTCATCAGCGGCCGATCGCTCTTGCATTGAGGCGACCGCATAGTCGGCTCTGTTCGTTCGATAGTCTTTTTCTTGGACAGACATCGTTTTCCTCCCGGTCCGCGGGCATCTCCCTCCTTTAGCCTGGACGGAGTCACTAGCTGCCGATGCATTGCCGGAGTCTACAAATTGTGGATTGCATTAAGATGATACACTCAAGCACCCATCTCCCGATTCGGAGCGGCGCCTGCTTTGGCTTGAAGCAGAGCCTTAACCAGCATCGCTGTTGGCGAGCCATCACGAATTGGCGAGCCACCACGAAAAAGCGCTGATTTCGACATGGCTTGCAGGATCGCTTGCCAGGCAAGGCAGTGCGCTCAACGGCGCTCCGACGGGCCACCTGAGCGCCCCGCTGGGACTTCGGTCTACTCCGACTGGGACCGTGGGCCCAGGCGCGGAACGTAAGGCAATCGCCGCCGTTTGTCGAAAGTGACGCCGGCAAACAAAACGGCAGTTCATCAACCAGGCAACTCATAAGGAAATCTACGATGATCCGGAAAATATTGGTGACCGGAGCGACCGCTGCATTGCTGTCGACTGCGCTCTGCACTGTCCAAGCTTACGCCGAGGACAAGACCAAGCCCGCTTCCCAAGCCGCGGTCGTCGCGCCCGTGACCGATGGAAGCCTCGTGTCCAAGATTATGGGCGTAGCTGTCTATGACAGCACGGCCGATGACGCGACGAAGATCGGGGACGTCAACGACATTGTCCTCGACAAGGACGGCAAAGCCAAATTGATCGTCATCGGGGTCGGGGGATTCCTCGGTGTCGGCGAGAAAAATGTCGCCTATGATTTCAACAAGATCGAATGGGTCAACAAGAAAGGCGAGCGCTGGCTCGTCGCCAAAACCACGAAGGAAGAGCTTCAGGCTCAGCCTAACTTCGACACCAAGGCCTATGATACCGCCAACACCCAACCCGCCACCGATACTGCCAATCAAACGGCTCCTGCCAAGACCGACCAAACCGCGACGGGCTCGGTCGACAAATCGACGCTAACCGCGATGCCGTCCGAGAAGATCAGCGCGGCAAATCTGATCGGCACCAATGTCTATGGCGCGGACGATGCGAAAGTCGGCGAAATCGGCGACGTCATCCTGACCGGCGACAAGAAGGTCGATGCCATCATCGTGGACGTCGGCGGCTTTCTCGGCATTGGCGAAAAGAAGGTCGCTGTCGGCATGGAGAACCTCAAGTTCATGACCGACAAAAACGGCAACCGCTATCTCTACACGAATTTCACCAAGGACCAGTTGGAGGCACAAACGGCCTACGACAAGGGCACCTACGCTCAGAACCGCGACAAGCAGCGCATCATTGTCAAGCATTGAGGTCGAAATGCGCCCGCGCCGGTGCGATGCGGGCGTTGCTCAACATAGGGAGAGCGACCATGAACAATCTTATCTGGCTCGTAGGAGCAATAGTCATCATAATAGCCATACTGAGCTTCCTCGGCCTCCGGTGAGGCGCGAGGCAGAAATTTGCGCACGCTGCCGCTGATCGAACGAAAGGCGAAGCTTTGGAACCTGATCAAGCCGGCCAAGGGCATCATCCAATATAGCGATCATGTCGAAGGCGGTGGCACAGCCTTCTTCCAGGCCGTCGAGAAGATGGGCATCGAGGGCATGGTCTCGAAACGCAAGGGGAGCCCGTATCGTAGCGGGAAGCTCGATTTCTGGGTCAAAACCAAATGCTGGGAGGTCGGTGACTTCGAGCTCTTAGGCATCATGCGCGAGCCAGGCAAGCCGGCTGCCGCGATCATGGCGCGCGACGGGCGCTATGCAGGCACCGCCGTGGTGACGCTGCCCGGAGGCCTGCGAGAAAGGCTGTGGCAGCGCGTCCAGCAAGGCAAGGCGACAAGGCCGCCTCGCCCTGTGCCGACGGCCGTCGCTGGCGCTGACGTCGAATGGGTCAAGCCCGGCATCACCGGCAAGGTGAAGTACCTGCGCGGCGAACATAAGCTGCGCCACGCTACGATGCAGCATTTTCGCGAAGAGAGCTAACAGCGCCGGTGCAGCTCTATTTCTGCACAATCCAGTCCAGCATGTCCGGGTCCACGTCCTCTATCCCGGTCATGGTGCGCACCAGGCGCTCAGCGCACTCGCGCCATTGGATCTCAGGGATGTTATCTTCGATAACCCACGCCCTGAACGCCGCGCGGATGACATCGCAATCGAAGGCAGAAATGGAGTCGCGTGTTTGAGCTTTGGCCAAACGAACCCTCCCGCGTCTATGGGCGGGAGCACCCAGGGCTTCCAAGCGTCCGCGTGCCTCTATTCGGTACGGACGACTTGAAGACGATACACCCAAAGAAAGTCAGCACCGAGTCAATTCGGTCCGACTGAAGTCCGACACCATTGCGGAAGGAAAGCCCGCCGTCTCAGGGAGCGGCGGGCTTGTGCTTGGGTATAATGCTGGCGGCCTAAGGGGGACGACGACCGCCTTTCCACATAATCGCCAGATTGGCGTTCGGTTCCGAACAATTTTATTTGGGTTTGTCAGCGATATAATCGCCTGCAATCGACGATTACTTCGAGCCAGGCTATTGCCTCCTGGCAATCGAGTTCGCGATCGGCATAGAAAAAGCGTCGCCTGGGACGTAAGCGACGGGCTTCTACAGTCGGCAGCTTCGAACCATCGACCGCGGTCTTTTGCGCCGCAGTTCCAGGCAAATTGCGGTTTCCCGGCACGCGCTGCCGATTTGTGGCGGACGCTTCAAAGCTTCGCATTGTTAGGG
>SAQE01000026.1:44954-79788 GCA_004020545.1 Mesorhizobium sp.
TTGCCGGTTCGCCGCCATGCCGCCGGCCGACGATTGGCCAGGCCAAGTTCAGAAAATTTCGTCACCCTCGCAATTTCCTGGCTTCGCGCTCGAGCGTCTTGCGGTCATTGCCATGCTCGCTGATCAGCTCTCGAACCTGCTCGGACGAGATGCGATGCTGCTTGGCGAAGTAGCGAACCTCGTAGTCCTCATCCGCTGAGACTCGGTCGCGATCCCGGAAATCCCGCTTCGTCTTGTCGTCTGTCATGCCGGCTTCCTCCTGGGAGGGAAAGCAGGATTGCACCGTAAGGTTCCGGTTCAACGTTTGGCGTGCTTGCCGCGTTTCCTTCTCGGCTTGAGACTGGCGCTGTAGGCGGTCTCTATGATCCGCAGCACCTCGTCGCGGGTTATGCCGCACTTTCGGGCATAGTATTCGGCTTCGGCAAGTCGTTCTTCCGAAACGCCTTCGGTGACCAGCTTCGCTCCCTTGTTCATCTGACTTCGTCCATTGAAAACCGAACTGACAACAAATTCGCAGCGCTCTTTGTTCCAGCACTTGCTAATGGAACGGAGAGCGTTTCGCGCTATTTGATTGCTGTGCGCAGCTTCGAAAGCGACCGCCACAACTCGTCTTCGATCGGTGAAGCCATTTCAGACCTCAGTCGCACTTCCATAGCGACCGTAGACTCATCCCGGAACGTTCGCTCTAAACGCCCGTTTGCTTGAAGGTCCAGAAGGAGCGAAGGCCATGAAAATTGATGATTGGAACAATAGCGTCCTCGAAGCCCGGTGGCTTCTCGCTGTCCCTGCCTCGCTTGTACTTACGGTCCTTTTGGCCGGCCTCTTGCTGACTTAACCAGCCAAGCTTTTGGCACGAAACCCAAATAGGAGAATAAAATGAGAACGCATCTTACCGCGGCTGCTGCAGGGTTTTTGCTGCTCGCCGGCATCGGCGCGGCCGCCGCCGACACCGTGGTCATCCAGCCGGAGCAGGAAACGGTCATCAAGGAGTACGTGAAGAAAAAGCCTCTGGCGTCGGTGAAGCTTCCTGGCGTGGAACTCAACATCGGGACGGCACTCCCGGATACTGTCGAGCTTCATGAAGTTCCCAATGTAAAATACCGCTACACCGTCATCGACAATCAGACGGTCATCGTGGATCCGGACACACGCAAGGTCATCAAAATTATCCAGTAAACCTGGCAGCGGCATCTCCAAGCAGCCCGGCCTGCAAGACTGGCGTTTCTGGCGGGGCAGGCCGGGCAACCGCTCCGGCCGTTGAGTATGCCGATTGGAGGGCAACCGAAGCCCGCCAAGACTGTTCCCTTATCGACAGGCCTGCAATGCGACCGAAGTCCGATACCCGGTCGCATTGGTCTCAGTCGCGAAACTATTAGTCGCGGTATCTCATTGTGAGCGGGATCGACGAGAATGGTCCCTTCGTCGTCGGTTGGACGGATGCCCGCCATTTCCTGCGATGTGGCGGGCATCCATCACAACACAAACGGGGTGAGGCAGGGCAGTGCCGATATCCGACCAGTTGCTCAACGTCGCCATGACGTTCGAGTGTCCAGCGTGCCGCCATCCCATCGTCAAGGACGGCCGTTGGTTCAAGGCAGTAAGCACCTTTCGCTGCAAAGCCTGTAGGACCAAGCTTCACCTGGGCTACGCCGACAAGTTGAGCCTTTTTCAAAAACACAGGCAATCGGCAGTACCATGCATCTCGGCGAATTGATCGCGAACATCCTTGCCGCCCTTCTCCTGATGTGCGTTCTGGCGGTCGCGTTCTTCGCCGCCAGCCAGCCGCTCTGGCCGGATCGCGAGGCGAAGATGGTCATCCTGATACCGCCAGACGTATTGACTACAGCATCGATCAAAGCGCCCACTCATCCACGCTTGCCCGACGCGGTTGATACCAGACTGGTGAAGCCGAGACCGGAGCGGGACTAGAATCACTTGACAGACATATTAACGCCGCAGCAGTCGCTGGCCGCACGGGCGCTCTTGAAGTGGTCCCGGGTGCGGCTTGGCGCTAAATGCAGCCTCGGTGAAGGCACTATCAAGGACTTCGAGGACGGGATCAGGATTCTACTCCCTCAGAAACGCGCTGCCATTCGCCAGGCCTTTGAGTTGGCGGGCGTGGTCTTCGCCGCGGAAGATCCTATCTTCGGCGCCGCGGGCCGCGAGCTCCCGAAAAGGGAGCGCCGGCGACCGACAGCTCGCGTTGGAATACGTAGGTGTCAGGCAGTTGCCGGCGCCCAAAGAGGGAGCTCACAGGCGCATCTATGCGGAAGATCAAGCCGCTGATCGTGGTTAGCGGCTGACCCGTTCCCCCGGATGAAGGCGACCCACAGGGTGGCCGGCGCCGCTCGCGAGCATTGCCTGAAGACGCCGGCCTTGGTCGGCCCACTGGGACCGCCGTATATGCCGATAGCCACAATTATCCCCGCCTGACATGGTGTGATCGCCTACGCCCTTAGCAACGGCGCCTGCTCATAGGAAACGCTCGCCTTCGCCGCAGTGCTCGAAGCAGAACCAGTGCGACGGCTGCTTCGGCCGGGCAAAGCCCCAGCCGGCATCTTTGCCGCAGCCAGCATGCTCACAGACGGGACCGAGAGGGCCGCGGTCGCGCGTCAGGACCTGTTCGCCAGGGATTGCCGGTTCGTCGCTCATGGTTCGGCCTCGAAGTATTCCAGGATAATCACATAGCCGGCTTCGACCCTCGTGCGCGGGTCATAGTCGGTCTGGTGATCGATTGCATCATGCTCAGGCTGCCATATGACGTTCAGAACGCGGCCACCATTGTCGGCAGCTTCGTTCAGCTTCATGTGCAGCACCGTTGCATTGTTCGGGCACGTCTCGACAGCATAGCGCAGCGGCATGCAACATCTCCTCCTGCAGAAAAGATTCCACAAACCGGCTTGACGAGCAAGGAATTTGTTCTCATTTCGTTCTCATGCCCGAGACCTATGGCCCAAAGGGACGCGTCTATCCGCTGTCCGCGCTCAACGACACCATGCGCCTGGTGCGCATCCGGTGCCCCTATTGCAAGCGCCAGCACTGCTACCAGCCGTCCGATCTGATCCAGATTTTCGGGGACGTCGATGTAGATTCGCTCATGGAGCGCATGAAGTGCGAGCACGGCCGCGACCACGGCCGGCTCGAGGTCGAGGCGTTCGCACCTACCGGACGGGAAGCCGTCGGCTTGCGCATTCGCCGCCTGGTGGCGATCAAGATCAACCGCGTGCCGGTGTGGAGGGAGGATGCCGCATGAACTCGGACATTCCGCCCGGCGCCGCGGCACTGTCGCGCTATCCAGCCGCCAAGATCATCGTCACCTGCGAGAAATGCGGCTTGCGGGCGAAATACGACAAGGCGGAGATGCTGGCTGCCGGCGGCGATCGCGCCTTGACCTTGCTGCTCAACGAGATCGCCAGGCGACATGGGTGCCAGCGCCTCGACGCCAAGCCGTTCGACGTCAAGAACATCTGCGGCGCGATCTATGCGAACATTGGAGCCGGCTGTGTCTGATATCGTCGCCGCGCTCGAGCAGCTGCTTGCCGAAAATCCCGGCCCGATCTCGATCGCCGCCGGCATCGCCACGCTACGCGCGATCGGCGCAAAGGATCCTTCCGAGGACCTTCAATCATTGGTGGGCACGTTCGCGGCCGAGAGACGCCGCGCGATCCGCTTCGATCGTTTTACAGGCGCGACCTAACCTGTTGATATGCTTCGAACCGCTTTTGCCCGATTTTACAGGCAAGCGGCTGGAATCAAACGGAAAGGACTAGCTTCCAGTCGCAGTCTTTGAATTGCCGACATTCGCGTCGGCGTGGGCATCGTCGTGACAGAGCCCAGAGCGGGCCTGTCTCCGGTGCCAACTTGGCTTCCGCTCAGGGGATGCGGGCGCCGTGCCGACCGTCGGTCGTACCGCGGGTTCGCCTTCAGTCAGCAAGCAACCCGAGAAGGACGATGGTGATCGCGCGCTTGGGAGTCTGGGCGAAGCCGCCGGCTAGGAACACAAGCGACGGGTCGGCGGCGTGGGCGCTTTCGATGTACGTGGCCACGGCAACATCTCCTTCACCCTCGACCGCTACGCCAAGGAATGCCCGGCTAGGAGGAACCGGCATCCTCAGCGGAGGTCGTCGATCGCGTAGACATCGGGACGGCAGTAGCCGGGCTCGTCGGGGCGCTGCATTATCACTCCCTCGAGCCAGGTGCGGTAGCCGCGAGCAAGCATGCGGCGGTAGGCCTCGTGGCGACCCGAGTTGACACCGGCGACGATTCGCGCCAGCCCCCGCTCGGCTGCGAGCTGCTCACAGGCATCCAGCAGGAGCTCGAAGCGCTCTGGCGCTGCGTGCCCCGGTCGTGCAGCGGCGAACTTGACGAAGCACGTACCAGTGCCGGCTTCGCCGGCACCGCAGTGACAGACCGCGAATCCGCCGAGTTCAGACCCGTCGCCCAGCAGCACGGTGTCGCCCAGCTTCTGGGCGTCGGTCGTGAAGATCTCATGCGAGAGATCGAGTCCCTCAAATATCGAATCGGTGAGCTCGCGACAGGCGCTGAGGATCGCGGCCCGCTCATCCTCGCCGGCACTCGAGAAGGTCGAGTGGCCGTCCCGGTCGAGTGTCGGTCCGACATGCTTCTCCAGAAGCGGCGTCAGCCGCTGCGGCCAGAACCCGAACTTCTGGTACAGCCCGATGTGCTTCGGGCTCTGGGGGAAGGTGAACAGGCCTGCCTGGCGCACCTGCCACTGTTCGAATAGGTCGACGATCGGCTCCATGAGCCGGCTGGCGATCCCTTGACCCCAGAGGTCGGGTCGGACGGTGAGCGGCCCGAAGAACGCGAAGCTGCCCCATCTGGTGGCGAAATTGGAACCGATCAGCTCGCCGTCCAATTCGGCGGCGAACGCCCAGCTGGGCGCGGCCCGGTAGCGAGGTCGCACGTACTGCGCATCGCCGAACACCGCGATTGGATCCGGGGCGGCCAGAAAGGTCCCGAACGCCGTGCGCATCACGCGATCGGCGGCGTCGAGGTCGTTCTCGGCGAGCGGACGGATGGCAACTCCGGCCGCGACGACCTCTCGGTTTTGCTGCTCGGTTACGGACATTTCCTCTCCTCCATCGGTGGTCATCGCTGGGTGGCATTGTAGGCGGCGAGCCCGCCTCCGTCTTCCCCAGAAGCCTGGGGTTTTGGATCTGCCCCGATCCATGCGATAATCGCCCCTGATGCACGACACTCAGGAGGCTCTCCGCGCCCGCCAGGCGATCATTCGCCTAGCACACACCCGCTCGGACTCGTTCGCGCTGCGTCAGGCCGTCGCTGACCGGCTTCGTAAGCATGTCCCGTTCGACGCGTTCTGCTGGTGGACGACCGACCCGGCGACGATGTTCCTTACCACCTCGGTCGCCGAGTGGTGGGAGATGCCCTCAGCGGAGTGCGTCGAGATCCATCGCAACGAGTATCTGGAGCCCGACTTCAACAAGTTCCGCGAGCTGGCCAGATCGCGTCTCCCGGCGGCGACACTCGCGCACGCGACCGACGGGAAGCCCGCGCGCAGCGCGCGCTACCGGCGGATGATGCGTCCGGACGGGTTCGAGTTCGAGTTGCGTGCATCCCAGGCGGTCGACGGGGCGTGCTGGGGCGCGCTGGCCCTTTACCGTCGCGGCGGCAGCCCGGCCTTCGAGCGGCACGAGGTGGAGTTCGTCTCGAAGCTCGGCCCGCACCTCGCCGAGGGTCTGCGCACCAGCCTGCTGGCGGCTGCGATCGAGGACGGGAAGGTCTCCGACGCTCCCGGACTGCTCGTGCTCGACGGGAAGGGGCGCCTCACCGCGGCTACCGCGGGCGCCGCTCGCTGGATAGATGAGATCCACGGATCAATCGGGCGGCGCCCGGCCGAGCACCGCCTCTCAGAAGCAGTCTGGGCGGTGGCCTCGCTGGCGCGCAGCCTCGACCAGGACGCCGGCGCGCGCCTGCCGCGGGCGCGCGTGCGCACCGACGAGGGAGAGTGGCTGCTGGTCCACGCCGCTCGCATGGAACGCGATGGCGAGGTGGCGATCATCATCGAGCGAGCCCGACCGGTCCAGATCGCATCGCTGCTGATCCGCGCCTACGGGCTCAGCGATCGCGAGGCTGACGTCGTCAGGGCCGTGCTGCAAGGCCTCTCCACCGAGCAGATCGCCAGGACCACCTACCTGTCCCCGTACACCGTCCAGGACTACCTGAAGTCAGTATTCGTGAAGACTGGGGTACGCAGCCGCCGCGAGCTGGTGGGCAAGCTGTTCGCCGAGCAGCATTGGCCCCAATACGGTGGCGGAGCCTCCGAGCTGGGCGCCGACGGATGGTTCGCGCAGACGTCTCGTCGCCTGTCGAACCTGGGCCGGCCCGGCAATCAAGCGCATATTGCCCCTGGCGCCGGCGAGCTCGCAGCGCGCGGATAGCAGGGCACGGTGCGTGCTTTGCCTGCGCGAGCGTAAGCCAAGACGCACCCGAGAACATGCTCGCAACCGACGAGAGGCGGGTCTGCTCTTCCCCGCCGCTCAAACCCGATTCGCAGGGTCATCGCGCTTGGCCGACATCTCCTCGAGGATCGGGTGGGGTATAGGAAGGGGGATCATGTCCCTTGGTATGGGCCCTGATGCCCCGTCCTACCCCCCAAGCGATCATTGCAGGTTGCGCGTTTCTCGGGCTTTTTGCCTTCGTCGGCTACGCGCTGCTCTTTTCGACAGCCGTGATGGGACACGCCTATCAAAAATCCCGCTGGATTGAAGGTACGCTTGCCATGGGCTTTGGCTATGTCGGAATCCGCCTGCTGTTTTCGAAGGCTGAGGTGGTCTGCGATTGGCTGTATGACCGCTCTGTCCGCAAGCGCGACCTCCAGCGTCGCAGGCAATGTCGGCTTACGGGAAGTGGCAAAGCTGGCCTCAACGGCCGATACGAAGGCGCATAGCTACCATTCAACACGTAGAACTATATACGTTTCGGGCTGACGTAGACGACCTGCGAGGTCACGCGCGTTGGAAAGTCGAACTCCTCAAATTTTTCCTAAAACCGAATCTAATGGCCCCATTGGTCCCATAAGCACACGCAATTCGGGCTGGGGCGCGACCCAGAAAGTTCGAAAAGCTTCCAGGAACCCCAGCCAACGCTCGAAATCACCATTGTTGAGTCGCCCGACCATCTGCGCCGCACGAAGCGCGCTGATCTCGGCATCGCTTTGATCGATCTCGTTGTGGGGCCGACCGGAACAACTGGGTCTCGTTACGGTTTTCCCCTCAATGTTCTTCCTTTTGGGACAAGTCGCATGGACCCCCCCGTTACCGACCACGTGGAAATCAAGAAATACAAATATCCGGCTGGAGGATGGGGCTCGCTGAAATCGCTGGTCCGCAACGCTCAGGACCAGGGGCTGCTGCTATCGGGCATATGGAGCACGCTGCTGAGGCAGAACAAGGCGGACGGCTATATGTGCGTTTCTTGCTCATGGGCGAAGCCGGCCGAGCCGCGGCCTTTCGAATTCTGCGAGAACGGCGCCAAGGCAACGATGTGGGAGCAGACCAGCAGACGCTGCGAGCCATCATTCTTTGCCGCACATGGTCTGACCGAACTCTTGGACTGGCCGGATCACGATCTGGAGAAGCAGGGGCGCCTTACGGAGCCGATGCGCTACAACCGCGCCACCGACAAATACGAGCCGGTAGCGTGGCCGGATGCATTGGGCGACATAGGCGCGCAACTCAGGCGTCTCGACCCGAAATCCGTGGTCTTCTACACGTCCGGACGCGCCTCGCTCGAGGCGTCGTTCATGTACCAGCTCTTTGCCCGCATCTATGGCTCTTCGAACCTGCCCGATTCCTCGAACATGTGTCACGAGTCGACGTCCGTCGGCCTACCGGAATCGATCGGCTCTCCTGTCGGCACGGTGCAGCTAGAGGACTTTGCCAAGGCCGACATGATGCTCTTCTTTGGCCACAATACCGGCGTCACCGCTCCGCGCCTGCTGCACCCCATCGAGGACGCCCGCCAGCGCGGCGTGCCGGTCATCACCTTCAATCCTCTGCGCGAGCGCGGCCTGGTAAGATTCAAGAACCCGCAGAATCCGGTCGAGATGCTCTCGCCGGGGCCGGGGACGAAAATGTCGAGCGACTTATTCCAGATCCGCGCGGGCGGCGACATCGCGGCCATGACCGGGATCGCCAAGGCGGTGTTGGCGCTGGACGACGTGGCCCGGGAACGTGGCGGAAAACGTGTTCTCGATATTGCATTCATCGAAGAGCAGACATCCGGCTTCGCCGAATTCGAGGCCTATCTGCGCGCCACCGGCTGGGAAAGCATCGTCCGACGATCCGGCATCTCGCAAGCCGATCTCGAACATGTCGCCGAAATCTATAGCCTGGCCAATGCGGTGATTGGCAACTACGGCATGGGGCTTACCCAGCATCGCCACGGGACCGAGAATGTGCAGATGCTGTGCAACCTTCTGCTCATGCGGGGCAATATCGGCAAGCCCGGGGCCGGCGTTTCGCCATTGCGCGGACATTCCAATGTCCAGGGACAGCGCACGGTCGGCATTTCCGAAAAGCCGGAGCTCGTCCCGCTCGACAAATTCCGCGACTTCTACGGCTTCGAGCCCCCACGGGAGAAAGGCCTTGACACAGTCGAGACTTGCGAGGGCGTGATCGATGGGCAGGTTCACGGCTTCGTCGGGCTCGGCGGCAATTTCGTGCGCGCCGTGCCTGAAACCGGGTTGGTCGAAAAGGCTTGGCGGAACCTCGACCTGCATGTCGAGATCGCCACCAAGCTCAACCGCAGCCATCTGATCAACGGGAAGGTGACATATCTGCTGCCGTGCCTATCGCGGCTGGAGAAGGACGTCCAGGCCAGCGGGCCGCAGTGGCTCTCGATGGAGGACTCGACCGCCTGCATCCATGGTTCGTTTGGATCGCGGCCAAAGCCTGGCGAACACCTGCTGTCGGAGCCGACCATCGTCGCGGAGCTGGCCAAGGCGACGGTCGCCGGCAAGAGTTCGATCCCGTGGGATGATTGGATTGCAGACTACTCCCGCATTCGCGACGAGATCGAGCGTTGCTTCCCGGGAGATTTCAGGGACTTCAACAAGCGCTTCCTCACGCCCGGCGGATTTCATCGCGACATCAAGGCATCGAAGCGCATCTGGCAGACTCCGAATAAGAAGGCGAATTTCAAGCTGCCCACCACGCTGGAAAGCGATCCGGACATCGATCTATCCGGGAAGGATGTGCTGACACTGATCACAGTGCGGTCCAACGACCAGTTCAACACCACCGTCTATGGCTATCGCGATAGACTGCGCGGAATTAGCGGTACGCGAATGGTCCTGTTGATGAATGAAGAAGACATACGACGAATGGGCCTCAGCGAGGGGCAGGAGGTTGATCTCGAGGCGTATGCCGGTGACGGAGTCGAGCGACGGGTGAAAGGCCTGCGGGTTACACCCTACTCCATCCCGAGCGGCAACTGCGCAGGCTACTATCCGGAACTCAACCCTCTAGTGCCGCTTTGGCACCGTGCTCATAAGGCGCATGTGCCGGCGGTAAAGTCGGTGCCGGTAAGGATAATCGCATAGTGCCAGAGTAGTGCGGCGAGCGGCAGAATGCTGAACTGCCCTGAAACCGCCGTTCTAGGTCCAAGCCGAAAGGACCGTCTCCATCTCGACGGTCTCGACCTGTTGCGCAAAGCGCTGGTGGTAAACGGTCATCAGCGCATCGTGCGTCGCGTCCGAGGAACTGCAAAGCGCATCGGTGACCAGCACGACACGGTAGCCGATGTCGATCGCTCCGAGGACAGTTGCAAGCACGCAGACATCGGTCTCGCCGCCGGTGACCACCAGCGTGTCGATTTGGCGGGCGGCAAGCAGCGCCTGCAGCCTGCCTTCAGGCCAAGGCGAATAGATATGTTTGTCGACCACCTGCGCTGGCGGACAGAATGAGCACAAAGGCGGCAGCAATTCGATCATCTCCGGGCCGATATTCTCAATCGTCATTGATGACCAGCGCTCGTAGTACCGGCTCCAGCTGCCGGCACCCATGCCGGCCCTTTCTGCCGGCACGAAGCGCGTGAAGATGGTTTGCTCCGCCTTCCGTTCCACAAGGTTCGCGATCATCGGAAGGACGCGAGTGATCCACGGTGTCGCCCATTCCGAAGGTTCGGCGAATAGTCTCTGCATGTCGACGCAGACATGCGCGCAACTATCGCCGAGAGGACCATAGCTCAAGCCGGAAGCCGACATCAGGATTCCTGTCCGAAGTTTCGGTATGACGACGTAAGGTTGTCTTAATTGATCGAGATTCAGCGTTTCGGTCCTGCGGTGAAGCAACGCCCCGCTGTGCAGCTCGTTCCAACCCGGCCGGAAACAACATCTGTGATCGAACGTTCAATCGAGATGGAGACTTCCCGGATTTCGTCCCGAGCAGTGGCGTCGAACGACAGCCTTCCACTGTCTCTGGACACGCCGCCGATGGAGGCCCGAACCGCGGATGCGCTGCCCGAAGGTCCCTGGCAGTACGAACCGAAATGGGACGGGTTCCGCTGCCTGGTGTTCAAGGGCAACAAAACCGTCGAGCTTCGCGCCAAATCCGGCAAGCCGCTCGGCCGCTATTTTCCCGAATTGACAACGATGCTGCGCAATCTCGCTGCAAGGCAATTCGTCGTGGACGGCGAGATCGTAATCGAGATCGATGGGCGCGCTTCCTTCGACACGCTGCAGATGCGTCTTCACCCGGCCGAGAGCCGGATCCGCAAGCTGAGCGTGGAGACGCCGGCGCGGTTGGTCCTGTTCGATGCACTGGTCGCCCCGGGAGGCGAGATTTTGCTCGAAATGCCCCTGGCCGATCGACGTCGGGTGATTGATGACTTCGTTGCCAAGGCAAAGAATGATGCACTAAGGCTCTCGCCTGCTACTATGAGCCTCGCGACCGCGAGACGATGGTTGCGTGGCTCCGGCCAAGGTGCCACCGATGGGGTCATCGCCAAAGCGCTGGCCGAACCCTACCGGCCGGGCGAGCGCGCGATGATCAAGATCAAGCGGCTGCGCACAGCCGATTGTGTGGTCGGCGGCTTCCGCTACCTGAACGGCCAGCGCCAGGTCGGCTCGCTGCTACTTGGGCTCTACAACGAGCGCGGCGAGCTCGATCACGTCGGCTTCACCTCGACCATCGCCAATGACGAGCGGGCGGCACTCACTAAAAAGCTCGAGGTGTCGCGCGGCGGACCCGGCTTCACCGGCAAGGCGCCGGGTGGCCCGAGCCGCTGGAGCACCGAGCGCAGCGCAAAATGGGAGCCGGTGCGGCCAGAAATGGTCGTGGAGGTCCGCTTCGATCATGTGACCGGTGATCGCTTCCGGCACGGAACAACGCTGGTGCGTTGGCGGCCCGACAAGTCCCCACGTCAATGCACGTTCGAACAGATCGCATAGATGATGGTACGCAGCCGGCTCGACAACGGCCGTCCGGTTACTGGAATAGGCGGAACCACCGATCGCCTGAGCGGTTTTGCAACTAAGTGAATCGTGCGCCGGAACGCTTGAAGCATTGGAGAACAAGATGGAACCGGGCAACAAGCAACGACCCGCAATCCAGGATGAAACCGAAGCTCCGACCCTGGAGCAGCAGGACTGGGATGCGCTTGAGGGCGACAGTATCCACCCCGACAGTGTGGCGGTGGACGGCGATCCGCAAGATGATGCCCAAGCGGAGGGAACCTTGCCCGAAGAAGAGGACGACAACGCGTACCAGGAGAGCGATGAGGCTTTACCGGACGACAAGGAGGAGCGCGCGCTTAGGCGCGACCCTTCCAAGGAAGGGACACGGTTCGACGAGGTCTGATCAGCAGCTGCCGAAGCTGCTTCGGTTCAAGCCGACTTGCGCTTGCGACCCGCCGGGGGCTTGGCGTTGATGCCTTCCTTTGCCAGGCTTTTACGCAGAACGTCGGCCAAATCGACGACGTTTTCACGTGGTTTTGGCGCAGCCATAGGCGGCTTCTTGCCTTTGCGCTTGGCCTCGATCATGGCAATCAGCGCATTCTCGTATGTATCCTCGAATTTCGAAGGGTCGAATTTCGTCGCCTTCTTGTCGATTAGCAGCCCGGCAATTTCGAGGAGGTCCCGGTCGTAGTCCTGCTTCTGCAGCCCCTCGAAGGCCGACGCCTCTGAAACCATGTCATTATGATCTCGCAATTCGGTGAGAAGCATTCCCTTGCCGAAGGGCTGGATGAGAACCTCCCGGCCACGCTGGTAGAGGACGACGCAGGATCGCGCCGCCACGCGTTTATTCTTCATGGCCTCTCGAAGAACGTTGAATGCCTCGGCTGAAGCCTTGTCCGCCGGTAGGAGATAATAGGGTTTTTCGAGATAGCGTGTGTCGATCTCGGCGACTGGCACAAACTCGCCGATTTCCAGCGTGTGTTCGGAGGTCAGTTTCAGTGCCTTGATCTCGTCTGGCTCGATCTGGATGAAATCGTCCTTGTCGGTCTCGAAGCCCTTAACTTGGTCCTCGGCCTCTACCGGCTCGCCGGTCCCCTCATCGACATATGCGCTTTTTACCGGCAGGCCGTCCTCCCGATTCAATATCCTGAAATGGATCTTCGAAGCTTCGCTGGTGGCGCCGACGATCTTGACCCCGCAGGAAACCGATCCGACCTTCATGAAACCTTTCCAGATGGCGCGCGGTGCAGCCATCGAGCTCACTGCTTCAGGATATGTTCGGCATGGGCCGGCGGTTCCTCGATTTCGTCCGGATTGGGATGCGGCGCCTCATTGGGCGGATCATCCGGCTCCGGTTCCTTGACTGGCTCCGGCTTCCAATTGGGGGACAGCATCGGCGCGTCGCGATCAGGACCTGGTTGTCTGGGATCAGGCATCATCGGCTGCCCCATACATCTAATGTCGAATAGTGAGCCGCCACTTTTGTTCCATGCGGCGGGTCGCCTTATTCGACAACGGGCTAAAGCGGGTTGAGTGAGACCCCAGATCGCCGGAGGGAAAGCGATCCGGCACCGAACCGCGAGGCGGGCCAAAAGTTCCGACAGTTGGCGAAGAGTTGCGCCAAAAACTTTGGCGGCCCCGAAGCCTTCAACTCGCCGCCTGGATTGAAGGAACCAACGGCTGTCCCGTTGGTTCGGAAGGCATTGAACGGAGCCTTGCCATGCCAAATGCAGCGGAAATTCTCGTGGACACTTTGATTGCCTGGGATGTCGAGGTCGTGTTCGGCCTGCCTGGCGACGGCATCAACGGCATCATGGAGGCTCTACGCAAACGCCAGGACAGGATTTCGTTCGTTCAGGTGCGTCATGAGGAGTCTGCCGCATTCATGGCCTGCGCCTATGCCAAGTGGACCGGAAAGCTCGGCGTGTGCCTCGCCACGTCGGGTCCGGGCGGCGCCCACCTTCTGACCGGCCTCTACGATGCCAAGCTCGATCAGGCTCCGGTGCTCGCAATCACCGGAATGCAGTTTCATGATCTGATCGAGACGTTCACCCAGCAGGATATCGACCTGACCCGCGTCTTCAACGACGTCGCTGTCTACAACGTGCAGGTCTCGGATGCGGCCCATATGGAGAACGTGTCAAGCCTTGCCTGCCGCACGGCGCTCGCCCGCAAGGGCGTCGCCCATCTCTCGATCGCGAGCGATATCCAGGAGCAGCCTTCCGATGCGGCCAACCGTTCGAAGCGCAACCGCCCGGCGCACACGCCGCAGGACATGTTCGTTCCCCATTGCGTCGCCGAAGTCGAGGAATTGGACAAGGCGGCAGCCATCCTGAACGGTGCCGAGCGCGTGGCGATCCTGGCCGGCCGCGGCGCCATCGGCGCCGCGGCCGAACTCGAGGAAACCGCACAGTTGCTGCAGGCGCCAGTTGTCAAGGCGCTGCTCGGCAAGGCCGTGCTTCCGGACGACCATCCCTACACCACCGGCGGCATCGGCATCCTGGGGACCCTGCCATCGCAGGAGGCGATGGAAGCCTGCGACGCCGTTCTCATCGTCGGCTCAACTTTTCCCTATATCGAATATTATCCAAAGCCGGAGCAGGCTCGCGGCGTCCAGATCGACTGCGACGCGCAGCGTATCGGCTTGCGCTTCCCCGTCGAGGCCGGCCTGGTCGGCGACGCGGCGGAGACGCTTCATGCGCTTAACCAGCGGCTCAGACGCAAGGCCGACTGCGCGTTCCTTGCCACAGCTCAGGCCTCCATGCGCAAATGGCGCGACATGATGCGGCAGTCGGAAGACAGCGAAGCCCACCCGCTCAAGCCGCAATTGATCGCCCGCGCGTTCGGCAAAAGGCTGGCCGACAATGCGGTGTTGGCCACGGATTCCGGTCAGAACACGGAACTTGCCGCACGCCATGTCGACCTGCGCGACGGCCAGGCCTTTGGCGTCTCCGGCGCGCTGGCCTCCATGGCCTGCGGCCTGACCTATGCCATCGCCGCCGGTATCGCATTTCCCGGCCGACAGATCGCGGCAATCGTCGGTGACGGCGGGTTCGCCATGCAGCTCGGCGAGTTCTCGACGGCCGTGCGCTACGGCATTCCCCTGAAGCTACTGGTCATCAAGAACAACATGCTGAACCAGATCGCCTGGGAGCAGATGATGTTCCTCGGCAATCCGCAGTTCGGCTGCGAATTGCAGCCAATCGACTTCGCCAAGGCCGCCGAGGCGATGGGCGGCAAGGGCTTCAGCATCGAGCGCGCCGACGAGGTCGAGCGCGTTCTCGACGAAGCCTTCGCCGCGGACGGACCGGTCGTCGTCCAGGCGCTCGTCGATGCCTATGAACCGATGATGCCGCCGAAAATGCCGCCCGATTACGCCAAGAATTTCCGAAGGGCGCTGCCGCAGACCGCGGGGCACGAACGGATCGAGCAGAACGTCGAGCGGCAGCCGGCCAAGACGATGATGGAGGCCGAGAGCTGACTCGGCCTCGGCTGCTTGTGGTTTCATACTCCTGACCAGCGGAGGAGGCACATATGCTCGAACTGTCCCGTGAACGTCGTCGAATGGTCGATGTCCATCTCAGCCGCCGCGGCATTCATGATCGGGAGGTCCTGCAGGCCATGCAGGAGGTTCCACGCGAAGCTTTCGTCGACCCCGGCTTCGAAGAATTCGCCTATGAGGACGGGCCGCTGCCGATTGCCAAGGGCCAGACGATATCGCAGCCCTATATCGTCGCGTTCATGCTGGAAATGGCTGGGATCGGCCGTGGCGACCAGGTCCTCGAAGTCGGCACGGGCTCGGGTTACGCAGCCGCCGTGATGAGCCGCATCGTCGATCATGTCTACACGATCGAGCGGCACGCGGACCTCGCCGAAGCCGCGAGACGGCGCTTCGAGAAACTCGGCTATGGCAACATCGCGGTCAGGACTGGGGATGGCACCAAGGGCTGGCCCGAAGCGGCGCCCTTCGATGCCATCGTCGTTGCGGCGAGCGGACCGGGCGCGCCGCTGTCGCTGCAGCAGCAGCTGGACGTCGGCGGCAGCCTGGTTATCCCGGTGGGGGAGGACCCCGAAGAGCAGCGCCTCCTCAAGGTCGTGCGCACGGGCGCGTCCACCTACACCGAAGAAGATTTCGGTGCGGTGCGCTTTGTCCCCTTGATCGGCGAGGAAGGCTGGCGAGAGGGCGGCCGCAGTGGGGTCAGCCATGTGTCCCGGCTTCCGCGCTTGCCGAGCCTGCCGCAAATGATCGCCGCGGCCGCCGAACCGCTTCCCGAATTTGATCACCCGTCTTTTGCGAAGGCCTTCGACCGCTTTGCCGATCGTCGTATGGTACTGCTCGGCGAAGCCAGCCACGGCACATCCGAATTCTACCGGGCGCGCGCCTGGATCACCAGAAGACTGATCGAGGAACACGGCTTCACGATCGTTGCGGCCGAAGCCGACTGGCCCGATGCCGCGGCGGTCGACCGCTATGTACGTCACCGCCAGGCTTCACCGCGCGCCACCCAGCCGTTCCAGCGGTTCCCCACCTGGATGTGGCGCAACGCCGAGTTCGCAGCGTTCGTGGAATGGCTGCGCGGGCACAACGAAAGGGTGAAAGCCCCGGGAGGGCAGGCAGGCTTCTACGGCCTCGACATCTACAATATGCGCGGCTCCATCGCCGCGGTTCTGGAATATCTCGACCGCGTGGACCCGGAGGCTGCTGGAATTGCCCGCGAACGCTATGGCTGCCTGACCCCTTGGCAACACGAGCCCTCAACCTATGGCCGCGCGGCGCTCACCAGAGGCTATCGGGAATGCGAGGAGGCCGTGCTGAAGCAATGCCGCGACATGCTGGCGAGGCAGTTCGATGACGCCAGCCAGGACGGTGAGGAATTGTTCGACGCGGCGCAGAATGCCCGGCTGATCGCCTCCGCCGAACATTACTATCGCACCATGTACTATGGCGGCGCGCAATCCTGGAATTTGCGCGATACCCATATGTTCGAGACACTGCAACATCTTCTCGAAGCGCGTTCGCCAGATGCCAAGGCCGTGGTATGGGCGCACAACTCCCATATCGGCGATGCCCGCTTCACGCAGATGGGGATCGTGAGAGACGAGGTGAACATAGGCCAGCTCTGCCGCCAGCGGTTCGGCGAAGAGGTGGCTCTCATCGGCTTCGGGACGCATAGCGGCACGGTTGCTGCCGCCAAAGATTGGGATGGCGAAATGGAGGTCATGTCAGTGCGACCTTCCCGCGAGGATAGCTATGAGCGGCTTTGCCACGACGCCAGCGTCGCTCGTTTCCTGCTCGCCCTTGCAGCCGATCCAGCCCTTCGTGATCGGCTGATCGAACGCCGGCTAGA
This sequence comes from Mesorhizobium sp., assembly GCA_004020545.1. Taxonomy (GTDB): domain Bacteria; phylum Pseudomonadota; class Alphaproteobacteria; order Rhizobiales; family Rhizobiaceae; genus Mesorhizobium. The sequence goes on from SAQE01000026.1 coordinate 61,740, forward strand.
GCGCTTCATCGGCGTGATTTATCGGCCGGAAACCGAACTGCACAGCCACTATGCCGACGCCTCGCTGGCGCGGCAATTTGATGCCTTCGTCTGGTTCGATGAAACCACTGCCGTGACGCCTCTGGGGCCCGAGCATGTAGCGAGCGGTGTACCGGACACCTATCCCTTTGGGGTGTAGGCAATGGCTGGATGCGATCTCGGACTATTTCCCTCGCCTGGGTGGGCGTCGCTCCGACCGCACATTTTCGACTTCCGAATGATGCTGTCTTGTCTTCCACCTCACGCCCATATCGATCGCGAGGCTTCGTTGTTGGCGCAGCCTACGAAAACCGCTCCGAAGGATCCGGATCCGATTGATCTGAAGGTCTATAAGATCATCGGAAGAGCGTTCTTCCCCCTCACGCCTGATGGAACAAACACCCGTTTACCCAATTAGGCGAGAGGAGGCGGCAGCCATGAACAGGGAAGAACGCGTCAGACGCCGCGCCCACGAAATCTAGTCTAGGAGCGGAAAGGGCGGCCACAGGAGACTCGGGGCATCCACCCGGCCAGCAAGCTCCGCCCCACGCGATCAAGCAGAGCGGCTGAGAAAGCCTCAAGCGGCCTGCGGTTTCCTCAGCGCATTGTTGTCTCACCGGTCTTGTTTCGCCGTGCCTTAGGAGGCACAAGCCGGCCGGAGTTGGCTCGCAGTCCTCTGAAGAGCTCCTCCAAATAGGGCAGCAGTTCGAACAGCAGGATCACGCTCATAACCGTCGCGATGTAGCCCACCGGCAGCTGGTGCTGCTTCCAAGCGAGATAGAAGCGAGCACCCTCAGTGCCCCAACTCCGAACAGGGCCAGAAACTGGCCCCAATGCAATGAGACCACGCTGACAAGACCCATCAGCGGGATCATCTCCAGGAAACTGTGCACGTGTTGTTCTACCGGGCTCACCGTACGCGCGGTGGTCGCATAGCGCACGTCCCATATGGCGGTCGCTTCATGGATTAGAAAAACGACCATCATCAGGGCGATGATCAAGGAATTGACCTCCAAGAACATCGCCGCGAGCAGTGGAATGCCTACTTCGACAAACATCAGCAGATGGATAAGCGATTCTTTTGCTCCAGTTGTGGATTCGATGTGGGTCGCGCGATGGCAGAGCCAGTCGGCAAATCCGGCAATCAGCCAGATGGGCATGACGAAATACATCAGGATCAGCACCATCGGATCGTTCAGCATTGAGCAACGCTCCGGCCCTGACCTGTTTCCGCGGATCAAGTTTGCTGCATAACGTTCGAGCACCGCAGGCGGCTTTCGCAACAGCCGCACGGCCAAGAGCTTGACAGATGTCAATGCATGAAGCGGCTTCTCAGCCAGGCAAAAAAGCGATTGCCGGTGATGATCCTGCGGACGCGTCCAGCAGCCCAACCTGCCTGCATGGTTGCGCCGGCGTGGCAACTGCAGACGACCTCATGCAGTTCCCAGTCCGAAACTTGGAAGAAGCGTTTTGCCTCCCCATAGGTATCAGATTGCAGACCCGAGGCACGCAACAGCGGGTCTTCGAACGCAACTGTGATTGGGGATCCTGCCGCCCGCGCTTCTTCGCGCATACCCGGATAAAGATACTCGGTGCCAGTGAGCGCGGAGAGACAGCGCAATGGATTGCGGTCGAGCAGCTCTGCCCACCTCTCTATCTTTTGGGCCCTTGAAGTGAGTGGCGCGAGCGGATTGACGTCCGCGACTGAGTGCAATTGTTCGAGTGTTTGATGTCTCATTGCTGGGCTCCCGTCATTCTTGTCTGACCGGCTTGTCTTGGCGAGGTCAGGCCCGCGTTGGAGGAGGGCGTGGACCGATCAGTGTTGCCCGCCGATCTTCGGCAAGTGTCGACGAGCGGCGTCTGTACCAACACGAACTGACAGCGATCTCTAATGTTCCCGAAGAACCGGAATTAATGTTGCGTCCAGGGCTTGCGCTTGACTTCGAGGGGACATGTCGCAGCATCGTCTGCATTCCTCTTGCGGTCACATCAGCAGAGGGCTGCGTTTGCCAGGACGCATGGCCGAGCGGGAAAAACTTAGCATCGTCTAGCTTTTCCGGCGTCGGACTTTGAAGCTTTGCCGAGCTGGAAAACGAAGCACTCCCTTTTGCTGCGATCCGTCGACATTACCGACCGGATTGGGACCGGCCTGGTTCTGTCCGAACTTGGCCTGCCGGAGCGCGATCACCCCAGGCGCGGCCAAAGCAATGCGTGATCTAAGCAGGCGGGCAAGCTTGGGGTGCAGCCCGTCGCCGCGCGGCGCCGCCAGCATATCCAGTGCCAGGAACGGGTGCATCGTCTATCCTTTCTTTTTGTCTTTTGGCTGAAGCAGCAGCGGTCCTCATTCCGCGGCAGCTTCGTCCTGTTTCGCCTCATCGAAGTCGACCGACAGTACTATCTTTCCGTTGCGGTCGCGGACCCGGACGGCCCAGCCCTCCTTCCCGCCAGTGTCGTCAAGCATGCCGATCGCCGAACGCAACGCCTCTTCATGCACCGCTTCCAGGTTCGCAAGTTCCACGCCCTGAAGTTGCCGTACGCTGTCGCCGTTGCGATATTCGAATGTGAAGAGGCTCTCCGGCATGGCCAAGACGGTAGGTTCATTGAACTCGCGATTGCTCTCCAGCGCTTCTGTCGTCTCGAAAACCGCGCACTGCATCATCATCGCTTTTGCACGGTCGATGAGAGCGGCGCCGCCGGGCGTCAGTCGCTAATCGGATGCCACCAGTATGACGGCAGTCTTTTCTCCGCCCTCGCCGAGAAATTCGACCACCACCACACCTTCCGGCTTGGGCAGTATCGAGGTTTCGAGAACCTGCACCGGTGTCCCGTCATCTTCACATAATGAAGATAAAAGCTGGCCCAATCTGAAAGGTTCCGGCTGCGCTCGAGATCGTCGCCAGCGAGTGTGCCGGCACGCCCACACCGAGCTGCATGGCGGCGTTCTCTTTCATTGATCAAACGATGCCTGGAACAGCAAGGTCGGACAGATGTTTGTTTGTGAAGGAGCTGTTTGATGAACTCACAGAGCAAGCGAACGCCGGCCGAGGATCGAGGCGAAATCCAGTCAGGCATGACTCACGACAAGACGCCCGGTTTCGATCCGGCAGCCGCACCCCAGGAAACCGATGCCGAGGCAGGGGATTCCGCCAGTTCGGCCCGCCCCGCATCTCGGCACCGACCGGGATTCTCCAATCAGGCGAGCTTCGCCAACGCCATGCGGCGCCCCGAGAACGCGACCGGCCTTCAGCCGAGCAGGAAGGGACCGGTGCTGGTGATTGCAGCGTTCGCGGTTCTGGCGGCAGTCGCTTTCTTGTTTGCCGCCGTGCTCAGTTAACGTCCGTGCCGGCGGGTCGTTAAAGGATGTGCGCTCCAACGCTGAAATATCCGTCCTCGACGCAAGTTTGGCTGTTCAGGGAGGTGATTTTCGATGCCAACGTTCTTCGCCATCTGTGGCGATGGAAGATCCAACCGGCGGCTGATCCTTCTCCGGTCGATGCGATCGTGCGGCTGTTGCGTGAAACCAAGAAACAGGAGTTGCGCGGCGGCAAAGGATAGAGACTTTTCGATCCTGTTTCGTGCTGGCGTTCGGAACGACGGCCCGCCGGCCAAGTTGGTCGCTCCAACGATGAAAGATTCTGGAACGACCGTGACCGCGCGGAAGATCGGCAAGGACGGACGAGAGCGCATACCGGCTGCGCGCGCGAGTTGTTGGAGAGGCGGAACGACTGACGTATCAGGCAAAGACGGCTCGGCTGCGGGAACAGCGTCTGGCTGCGAGGCCAGCGACAAAGGCGCCCTCTCCCGCGGAACCGCCCCCCGCGGTTAGGCCTAAGCCGCCGCCAATGAAGAAACGAAAAATAACAGATATCAGCTAGCATCTGGCACCGCTCGGTGCTGCCGCTCCTTGGCAAAGTCCCGGGGGATCAGTCCGACCCAGTCTTGCCCAGATGCATGGGAGCGACCTGTTGACGTGCCTGCCTTGTCACTTCATCAGCCCCGCTGGCGTCCTGATCGCCGGACTCCCTCAGCGCCTTCGTCGCCTCGGTTAAAGCGCTCGGTCGTTTCCGTGCTCCGCAATAAGCCGCTTTACCTGCTCGATGGTGACCCCGTTGTGACGCGCGAAATGCTCAATCTCGTGGTCTTCCACGACAGTTAGCGCGTCTCGGTTCTTGCCTGTGCTATTCGCCACCTCGATCCTCCTCGAACCGTATTTGACAAAGTGCAACGCCTCCCAGCCTTGTTCGTTGCCTCCGCCTTATTGCGATTATCAAGCCAGACGGTATCGCTCGCCGCGGAGGGCAGTTCCTATGCCGATCTGCGCCCGGACGCAGGAGTCTTCGTCTTCTTTCGTTTCGGCGCCCTTCTTGACTTCGGGGTCTTGGGTTCCCTTCCGGCTTCCGCGTTCAGGCTCTTCTTCAGCGCATCGAACAAGACCACGTTGGATGGCTTGGGTCCCGCCCTTGCTCGCGGCGCCTTCCTGCCGGCCTTCTTGGTGCGAACCAGTTCCAGAAGTGCCTCCTGATATCTGTCGCGGAACTCGGTCGGATCAAAATTACCCCTCTGCTTGTCGATGATATGTTCGGCGAGGCCAATCATCTCGCCATTCGGCTTGCCTGCCTCGATATCGGCAAAGACGTGGTCGGCCCCGCGCACCGTGTCCCCATAACGCAGCGTAGTCAGCATCATGCCCTTGCCGTGCGGTTCAATGACGACCGGGCGCTCCCTTTGATAGAGCACGATGCGCGCGAGCCCGGCCATCTTCTTTTCGGCTAATGCATCGCGTATCACGGCAAAAGCCTCTTGCGATACTTTGTCGGCCGGCGTCACGTAGTAGGGTGTGTCGAGATAGATCTGCTCGATCGAGGATTTGTCGGCGAAGCCGTTAAGGTCAAGCGTGTGCGACGACTCGACCTGCACAGCCTCGATATCTTCCTCTTCTATGAAGATGAACTCGTCCTTACCGACTTCGTAGCCCCTGACCTCGTCGTCTTCTTCCAGCGGCTTGGCGCTCTTGGCATCGACATAGACACGCCGGACCCTGTTGCCGGTCTTGCGGTTGAGAACGTGAAACGAAACCTTCTCGGCTTGGGTCACGGCGTTGGTCAATTCAACGGCGCAGGTGACCAGTGAGAGTTTGAGATAGCCGCTCTAGGCGGGCCGCGGCGCCATGGCGATCTCCTTGGCGACAAGAGTATAGCCGGAACGGCGAAACGCGCCGCTTCGGTTCCGACGTTGGGGAGCCGGCGAATGGTGTCAGCTTTAGTTGGCCCGCAGACCAACGCCAGGGAACTTCATTCTTCCAGGAGATGTCCTAAAGGCCGGAGAGGCCGTAGCCGATCGGAAACGATTTTCAGGATGGCCAACAGTGGGAATGCCAAGAGCGCTCCGGGTGCCCCCCACATCCAAAACCAGAATATCAACGACAATACGACAAGCGCAGGATTTAAGGTGAAGCGGCGCGCCAGAAGGAAGGGAGTGAGCGTCTCGCCCTCGATAAGGTGGATCACAAAGTAGAGGACCGGCAGAAGTAATGCCCACCACAGGCTGTCGAACGTGAGCAATCCGGCCAACAGAAATATACCGACCCCCAGCAAGGGACCGAGAATTGGAACGAAGTTGAGCAAGAATGCCATCGTGCCCCAGAGCAATACATCGTGAAGCCCGCACGCATACATCACTCCGGCGGTGGCGACGCCCACTGCGGCATTCATAATGGTTATCGTCAGTAAATAGACGGATATGTCGCTTTCGATTTCCTGGAAAATTTCAACGGCCTGCCGCTTGTCGGCGAAAGTCGGAAGTATTTCGACGATGCGCCGGAGGAAGGTGTCTCCCGACAGCAAAAGAAAATAAAGAACAAGGACCGTCGTGATCAATCCGTCCAGAACGGCCTTTGTGCCCGCAAATAATGCTCCGGCAATACCGAGGTCGCTGCGTACCGCCACCGTCGTACGCCCTTGCGGGGGTGCGTTTGCGATTTCCTCGGCGACTTCGAGGGCCCCCTGCAACTTGTGCATGGGGCCGCTCAGCACCATCAAATGCTCTTCCAGCCTCGGCACGCCTTGTGGCAGCTTTTGAGCCCATGTCGCTACGGGCGCGGACAAGGCGGCCACCAGACCGACCAAGATTCCGACCACCAGGACGATCGGTAAGATCGCTCCCAAGGCCCTGGGCACAAAGAAGCGTTCCAGTAGGCTGACGGCGGGCTGCAGGAGCAATTTGAGGAAGACGGCAAGCACGAGCGGTAGCACTATGGCACTCGCAGCAAAGGCGGCGCCAAGAATTGCCAGGACGAAGAGACCTCCTGTGAAGAAGGTCACGACGCGCAATCGAGCCGCCAGCCGACTTTTGCCTGTTTGCAAAATGGGCTCAACCGTTTCCACGGGAGCCGGCGATGATCGTTCGAACTCAGAGCGTCCGTTATGCATAGAAGTCATTGTCCGCGTACTCAACCGCGAAGCGGCGCTGATGTTCCATGCGCATGGGTCCAATCCGAAGCCGGTCAACCGCTTCTCGGCTGGTCGCCCAAGGTGCCTCTCAGGCAGGGCTTGCAGCAGACCGTCGTTTATTTCGCCGATCTTGAGGATACGGCGATGGTGCCGCCGGTCTCGACCAACGGCAAGGCGGGTGCGGGCAGATCAGGAAGCTTCAGCTCCGAAGACGCGGATTCTGCCAGAGTTCTTTTCGCCCAGGCGGAACATCCGACCGATGTTCTGGTTAGACCTGACAAACAGTTGGGAGAACATAGCCGTGCAGCCGAAGCGATCATCGACCAGATGGAGGACATGGAAATCGCCGCCTTCCTGCGACCAGCCTCCATCAATCTCGAGTACTACGTCAGCCTGGTGATGACGCAAAGAGGTCGGCCGGACCGGCCTGCGCACCATCCTTACCGAGAAGGAGAGCCGATATGGGTCTCAGTACAATCATCATCATCATTCTTATATTGCTGCTAATTGGCGCCATCCCGGCTTGGCCGTATTCGTCAGGCTGGGGCTACGGGCCTTCGGGCCTGCTTGGCGTCATCCTCATCGTCCTACTGATCATGGCTTTCATGGGCAGGATTTGATGTGCGGTTCATTTTTGATCACGCATGCCCGGTCTCGTGACCTCTGACGAAACAAGAGCACTGTGATTCCTTCGGCGCTCCTGCATGCCATAAATCGGTACTGCGTTAATTTCGCGTGGAACCGCACCGCTGCCGATTTTCTTCACAGCGGACGATCCGCTCCCGATCCAAAAGGCTGCCAGGATCAATGCGGCTGCCAAGTAGAATGCGCTGGCACCTACCCACATGATCAAGCCACCAAGCTGCTGGTCTTCAAGCGCTGACAGGCCCCATTGCGCCGCTACCGAGTTCCTCGTGACGAATATCTCATTTTTCGACAGAGCCAAAATAGCGCCTAGCAACCCACAATGCATGGAGGTGAAGAACAGATAGAAAACCGACGCTCCGTAGCTCTTCCGGCGCGTGCGGCTACTGAGCAAAGCCCACCAGAAGAGCAGTGCGGTTGCCAGGAAGCTGACATGCTGCAGCCAATGGACTGGCTCCCGTGCCAACGCCGCGCTGAACAGGACCGGCATGTGCCATGACCAGATCGCGAAGCCGTGAAGGACTGTCGCGGAAGCAGGCTCGGTCAGGCCTCGCCATGTCACCCGCACAATCGGCCATCGCACCGTCCCTGCAATGTGCCGCCGTATGGCGCGCGGAAACGACCACAACATGGCGCCGAGCGGTCGCGACAGGACAAGTGCGGGAGCCGCTGCGATCATCAACACCTCGTGCTCGATCATATGAGCCGTGAAGAGCCGGTCGCCCAATTCATGCAGCGGTGACAGAAGGGCCGCGACAAGCAGTGCCCACCCCGCCGCGAAGCTGCCTGGTTGCCACAAAGCGACGCCGCGCCCCACCCCTGCCTGTCGCCATAGCCGCGCCATGCCGGCGGCGTAGAGGAGCACCGCAAGGTCTAGCGGGATGAGGATCGCGCCGGGGAGAGACCGGCCGCCAGATTCTTGATCCGCTCCATGCGCTGTGAGGGCCGGCGCCAGCACCATGCACGAGCCGAAAAATAGCACGCCAAGCAATCGCGTCCCGCCAATGGAAGGCACGACCCACATCAGAGCCTCGGCAGCCAATAGAGCACCGCGTAAAGCGGCAACCAGGACAGCACGACGAAATACCAGTAGAACGCGTTGTCCTCGGCATCGCTGAAGCGTTTACCCGTCCCATGTCGAGTAAACATCAGCACAGTCAGGACAAGCGTATCGGCAACGTCGGTCAGCACATGAACGCCATGCAGACCGAGCAGGAGCCAGATGAAGGAGCCGTACGCATTGTCGCTCCAGCGTACCGGAAGGGCCGAAAATTCCATGATGCGCAAGACGATAAGCACCAGACCGACCGAGCTCATGGCCAGCAGCAGCAGGCGAACCGAGCGCAAATTCTCCTGCAATGCCGCTCGCTTTATCAGGAAATTCGGTATCGCGCTGGCGACCAGGACGAGCGTAAACGCTGCGGACCAGACCAGGTTCAAGGGAACCGCATCCTTCGCCCAATGGGTGTTGGTGACGGCCAGGTAGAGATAGCCGCCGATGCCAAGGGCGAAGCCAGTTCCCTCCAGCAGGCAGAACGAAAAGGTGCCCCACCAAGGCGTGACACGCGAGCCGAAGGCATAGGTCGGTAAACCGGAGACATCGATGACGCTGCGGGCCATCTAGGCGTTCTCCTCAGTGGTTTTCGGCCAGAACCAGGCGACGAGCAAAATGGCGACGACAGGCGATCCCCAGGTGATCGCCCATGGCGTGTAGATCGAACCGATGAAGGCGACGGCGGTGGCGAATGCCGCCAGAAAGGGCCAAATCGACGGCGCTGGCGATTCCTCTCGAATGTCGGGCCGCGCCTCGGTGATGCTCGTCACGACAAGCTCGCGCTCATCGACCTTAAGGCCACTGACCACCGGCGTGTCGTCGCCTTGGCTCCATAGCGGCGACCCGCTGGTGACAAAGGGAATGCGGTCGAAATTCTGTGGCTGGGGCGGCGAGCTGGTCGCCCATTCCAACGTATCGGCATCCCAGGGATTGTCGCCGGAAGGGGGGCCTGAGCGAGCGCTGATGACCATGTTGTAGAGCATCAGCAGGAAGCTTGCGAAGAAAAACAGCGCACCGGCGCTGGCGAGCAGGTTGAGCCCGCCCCAGCCCATCTCCGCGGGATAGGTGTAAACCCTGCGCGGCATGCCATAGAGGCCCAGCAGGTGCATCGGAAAGAAGGCGGTGTTGAAGCCTATGAAGGCAAGGGCGAACTGCCATTTGCCGATCTGCTCGTCCATCAGCCGGCCCGTCACTTTTGGGAACCAGTAGTAGACCGCCGCCACAAGCGGAAAGACAGTGCCGCCTATCAGCACGTAATGAAAATGGGCAACCACGAAATAGGTGTCGTGCGTCTGCGTATCGATGGGCACCGAGGCCAGCATGACGCCCGAAAGCCCGCCGGCGACAAAGATGAAGAAGAAACCGAGCACGAAGATCAGCGGCGCCTTGAGCACCGGCTTGCCGTCCCAGAGCGTCGCGATCCAGCAGAATATCTGGACTCCATTCGGAATCGCGATCGCCATGCTGGAGGCGGTGAAGAATGCAGCGCCCACCTCAGGCAGGCCGGTCACGAACATGTGGTGAACCCAAAGGCCAAAGGAAAGAAAGCCGATCGCAATCAGCGACAGCACCATCGGCAGATAGCCGAAGACCGGCCGTCGGGAGAATGTCGCCACGATCGCAGACACGAAAGCGGTTCCGGGCAGGAAGATTATGTAGACCTCAGGATGGCCGAAGAACCAGAAAAGGTGCTGCCAAAGCAGCGGATCTCCGCCTGCATCAGCATTGAAAAACTGGGTGCTGACCAGCCGATCCATGATCAGCATCGATGAGGCGAGCATGACCGCCGGCATGGCAAAGATGATGATGAAAGAATGGACCAACATGGTCCATACGAAGAGTGGGATGCGGTCAAGCGTCATGCCCGGTGCGCGCTGCTTCAGGACTGTGACGATGATCTCCACCGACACCGCGAGGGCAGCAACCTCTGTGAAAGTGATCATCTGAGCCCAATAGTCGGGCCCCTTGCCTGGAGTGAAATCCAAGTTTGCGAGGGGCACATAGGAGAACCAACCCACGTCCGGGCGAATGCTCAGCGCGAAACCGCCCCATAACATTAGGCCGCCGAACAGATAGACGTAGTAGGAGAAGGCGTTGAGGCGCGGAAAGGCGATGTTGCGCGTGCCGACCATGAGCGGCACCAGATAGATGGCGAACGCCTCACCGACCGGCACCCCGAACAGGAACATCATCGTGGTGCCATGCATGGTGAAGAGCTGGTTGTAGAGTTCGGCGCCGACGAGATGACTGTCTGGCCGCGCGAGCTGCAGCCGCATGATGATCGCCAGGACACCCCCCGCCAACAAGAAGATGAAGGCGGTCACGGCATAGCGTATCCCGATGACCTTATGATCGACCGTCGAGAGAACGCCGATCAAGCCGCCCGTCGTGCCCCAGGTCTTGCTCAGTCGTGCGCGTAGTTCTTCGTCGCCAAGATCGCTGTCGCGCGTTTCGTGACGCTCTTCTATCACAGGGCTCATTGCGAGCTCTCCAATAAAGCGGAGGTGAAGACGCGTTGCTTTCTGAGATAAGCCGTCGGCTTCGCCGGCGCGGCTTGATCGGCGCGCCAGCGTTCGAATTCATGCGGCTCCAGCGCCACGACGAAGATCGCCATGTGAGCATGCTGCTGGCCACAGAATTCGGCGCACTGACCGCGATATACGCCGGGCTTGCTCGCTTCGATGCGCAGCTCGTTCCTTTTGCCAGGAATGAGATCGAGCTTGCCGGCGAGGCTTGGTATCCAGAACGAATGGATGACATCCGCCGTGGTGAGCTTGATTTCGACCGGGCTGCCGACCGGAATGCGGATCTCGTTGGCCGTCTCGAAACCGTTCTCTCCTTCATAGCGGACCTGCCACCACCACTGGTGCCCTATGACCGAGATTGTCAGCGCGGCACCGGCGCCGCTCCCGAAAATCGTTCTTTGTCCGCCGAAGCTGAGCACGGCCAAGCCCGATAGAACGATGGCGCTCGACGCGAGCATCGCGGCAAAGGCGATAAGCATCGGTCGTTTGACGGCTGGACGCGCCTCTGCGGATTCGCCGCGACCGTCTCGCCGGCGGGTTAGCGCGAGGAGCAGGCCCGCCATTGTGACGAGCCAGACAAGTCCGAGCACTGCCGTGAAGGTCCAGAACAGAGCAGCCAGCGTATCGGCCTGCTCGCTATGGGGATCGAGGGCCGACTGCACGCCTGCACAGCCCGAGAGGAGAGAAGAGCCGGTAAGCAGAAGATCAGCCGACGGCGCCCAAACCCTTTTTTCGGGACGGCTGGGAAGCAGAGGGAACACGGCATCCGGAACTCTCCGATCTCGTTCGTTGTTGTTGTGTTCATCCGGTGCCAAGGAGGCGGAGCAGTGAGTCTTAAACGCGACACCAGGATTTTCGGCGAGCCAGGATTCTACGTCGCGACGCTCCTCACCTTGTGTCTTATTGGGGGCGTTCTTCTGTTTTGCGGTATTTTCGCGCCATAAATGCGCCAGCGAACGCCGGGGGCAGTCAACCCCGAAATTTTGCATCTCGTGAGCCGGCCGGAAGTCCATTCAGCGTGGTCGCCTGCGGGAGGATGCCTCAGTCCTTGTCCGCTTTACACGGCCCGACTGTGCCCTGTTTGAACTGACAAGGAGAGAGAAAGTTCCTTGAGCCGGTAGCGCAACATTTGCCCTCCCTGCCTTGGCGGAGGTTCTGCGAAACCCTCGATGGGGTTCATTGCGGGCCTTCAGATCGCTTGGAGAAATAGGCCGATACCGCTCGTATATCGTCGTCCGTGAGGCGTTGGGCGGCGGTCGCCATGATACGCCAGAACTGCGTGCCACCTCGGTTCTCGGACCGGAACAGCTTCAGTTGCCGTTCGAGATATGCGGCATGCTGACCATCAAGGTGCGGATAGATCGGATTCTTGTCGGAACCGATATGGCAGCCGGAACAGGCAGGCACGTTCCGTTCTGGAATGCCGATTTCTGCGATTTGCTGTCCCTTATTGACCATCTCCGCCGGAACTTGATCGCGGTCGGCTGATAAAGGCCGTTGCGCCGCAAAATGCCGGGCAAGCGCAGCCAGGTCGGCTGGGTCGACCCCGGTCACCGGCAGAGCCATGAAGCCGCTCGTGCGATCACCGCTGGCAAAGGCGTGGAGGCTGGCGAATAGGTAAGCTTGTTTCTGTCCGGCGAGCGCAGGCACCAGATCGCCCCTGCCCTGGCCGTCGCTTCCATGACAGCGCCTGCAGTCGGCGAGTGCCGCTGGAGCGGCTGGTTCCCTCTCGCCGCCGGTTGCCTGGCCGGCATCGAAGGCAAGTGCCCGAAACTCGTTCGCGTCGAGTTTCGGAAGTTCCCGCAGGAAGGCAACCATCGCCCAAACCTCGTCGTCGCGGTCGCGGGCCGGCCAAGCTGGCATTCCCGTGAAACGTATTCCATGCTTGACGATCCGAAACAGCTGAGCGTCGGTCCAGTCTCCGACTGTCAGCGCAAGGTTCGGTGGTTGCGGAAGCATGCGCATCACCGCCGGCGAGCGTGGCTCGCCTGGTTCGCCGTGGCAGATCGCGCAACCCCGCGCAAAATGCCCAGCTGCCGCCGGGAGCCCCCGCCGGTCGAGAGTTTTCGGAGCGTCGACCGCCAAAGCATAAGTGCGCACAGCCGAGCGCATGGCAAGCTGAAGGAACAAGGCCGTCACCTTCCAATGGCCGCTGCTGGCACCAACGTTGAAAAAGCCGATCCACGCTCCGAGCAACACAATCACAGGCAAACCGACAGCGCCGAAGACGACATGCTTCAGGCGGATCATTATCGGCTGGTCTTTCACCCGGTTAATCGCATCTTTTTCGTCGGAAGCACTTGACGGCTTGGGCGAGCGACGGACGCGAGAACCGGGCATCACTGTAAAGCTTTCAGATATCGCGCGATCGTCTGAATTTCAGTTTGCGGAAGCATATCGAATGCCGGCATCTTCACGCCCGGCTTCTGCAGATCGGGCCGAGCGATGAAACGCGCAATGGCTTCCTCGCTATTCGGTAGAATGCCGGCACCGATCGCCGTTCGCGACCCGATGTGGGACAGGTCCGGGCCTATCGTGCCGCGTGCCTCGGTCCCTCTTATGGTGTGGCATGCGCCGCAACCGTTGCGCAGGAACAGCGATAGCCCCGTGCCCGGCGGGTCTTGAGGCGCAGCTGGGTCTTCGAGTTGCGGCGCAATCAGAGCTGCCGGCGCGATCGAAGGTTCGATGACCTTCGCCCGTTGATGGCCGAGTTCCTCAGCTGCGGCCCAGTTGCTGCCCTTGGCGAGAAGCAAAAATGCACAGCCCACCAGAACGGAAAGGCCGACGTTTGCGGACATGACAATCGCTCCCGCGCTTTAACTTGGCAGGGATGGGCGAGGTTCCATTGCCGCATGCCCACGCCCCCGCTCTCGCTGTTCCGCGACAAAACGAAGGCGACGCTCTGATCGGCGGCCGACCACAGCAATTTTTCCGCCGCCAAGGAACATTCCTCACCGGGAGCGAAAGCCTCTCAACAGAGTAAAGGTCGGCTTGAGGACATAGCCGCGCTTCTTTCCCGCAACGTCGAAGCCCTCGAGTATCCGGGTCAACGGCGGTTTCCGTATGTCATGGCCGCCCGGGCGGCGAAAGGACCGAGCTGACGATCCGCCGGCTGGCCAGCAGCTTTGACCGTGCGGTTGCCATTCCTCCGGCCGCCAGTGTCCAGCTTTCTTCCCTTGGCGATGAGGAAGAGCTTTCGGCCTCAACCTCCGAGATTCTCTTGGCTGGAGCGGCAAGGTTTTTACAGACGCGGGCAAGACAGTACTCGATATCGGCTGCGGTATCGGCCGCCTCGAATGCGTACTCCCCGATGGCACCGCATCAAGCGGCGGAGACACCAAGGCGGCGCTGGCCCTGCCGACCAGATCTCGGGTGTCATGGATGAGGCTTCCACCGCCGGCGTCACCACATGGTGAACTGCAGGTTCCGATCATCGCGGCCGGCAGCCCGACATTCATGGCAGTAACTCACCTCGATCAGATCCCCAAGGGGTCGCCTCACCAGGATCATAGTTTGCGAGTGGATTGCCAATTGACTTTTGGAACCGCCACAGCCCGGCTCGCTTATCAGGTTGACACAGGATTCGCGGGCCGGGCCGTGTCCCAGAAAGTTGGGCTCCCAGGGCAAGCGTACATTGCTCCCTTTTGCCCGGCTGAACAACTCACCTTTTTGATTAGCAATCACTTGACGACTGCGCCGACCGCCCCAGAGTCACGGCATGGCTAGGGGCATCAACATCGGCGATGAGGTTGCCATCACCGCGACGGTGCGCCGACGGGTCACAGAGGACCGCGTCAGTGTCTCGATCCCAAGCTATGGCTTCCCTCACTCCATTGTGGACCGCACATCGAAAGTGAAAAAGGGCCAGCCGATGGAACTCATCGGCGATGTCACCCAAATCGAGGACGAGTGGGTTACGGTGAATCTTGGTGTCCCGGTGACGGTGAACATCGACACGCTCAGGCTTGTGACAGCCTATAAGCCGCCGACGAGGAAGGTGGACAAGCCTACATAAGGAACATTCCGGCACTATGCGAATGTACCAGCGGCGACGGGAGCAGGGCTTGGCTGTTTAGCCCTCCTGCTCCTGCGGTAGGCCGTCTGCCAGATCATAAAAGTCGGATTTCGAGCCGACGAAGATGTGCTTGCCAATTCGAAGGCCAGTCGGGCGGTCGAGAGTGCCGGCCGCGACGAAGATCTCCCTGCCGGGCTGTCAAATATCGTCCTCGCCCGAAACTCGGCGATACCGGAAGTGGTTGCGTATGTGGTCGTTGAAGAAGCGGCCCTTTGCGAAGGCTGCTCGGAATGCTGCAAAAGTCTCCGGCGGCACACCCTCAAATTCATAGCATTTGCCGCTGGCCACAAACCACACCGACAGAATCCTCCTGGTCGGATCGTATTCTGTTTTCCTGATCGAGGTGGACGGCATGACCTACGCACCCGGTGGTCTGGCTTAATGCGAACGATCGGTACCTGCCTTTTGTTTCGCAGCTGGATGAACTGAGGGGCAGAAACGCGCTTAGCCGACGACGCAACACAGGGCCGCTTCTTCCGGATGGCAGGACGAATATCACAACCGCTACGGGAACGTTCAGGGAACCGCCGCCCAGTAAACTATGGCCATCTCGATCCCGTCAATCCAAAACCCGCCTCGGCTGGGAGACGACCAAGGCGGCGCTCTGGATACCCGGTTCGGCAGCGCGCTTTTCACGTAAGTGCGGGAACCGCGCGCCATGGTGTGAGAGGAACCAGTGACTTCTAAATGTTCGCAATCAATTGCCGAATGTGGTGTTCATTCAAAAGCCGGAACCTCCGAGCAGCGGGGCCGTTAGCGCAATACGCAAAACGAAGGAGTTTCGCACCATGGATTGGAATCGCGTCGAAGGAAACTGGAAGCAGATCAAGGGCAAGGTCAAGGAACAGTGGGGCAAGCTCACCGACGATGACCTCGACCGCATCGCCGGCAAGCGCGACCAGCTGGAAGGGAAGATCCAGGAACGTTACGGCATCGAGAAGGATCGTGTGCGCCGCGACGTCGACGACTGGGCGCGCCGCCAGGGGTGGTAGCATCCGCCGTCCGAATGAACGACGCCGCAGCCCTCGAAGCAGGGCTACGGCATCAAGCGAGGGATTTGAGCGGCCGAACAATGGTGACATTATTAGCCGACTAGGTCATTCGTGGTCCGGTGAACCGATGGCCAAAAAGAAGTCGAGACCCCCCTTGTCCGCCATAGCGACAGCCTCACGATCGGAGGCTTCCGAGGCAGTCTATTTTGCGCGTAAATGCGGTCTCACTCCTGATGAGGCGCTATGGATGATGCGCCAGGCGCAGAGGCGTCAGGGCGTAAGGCTCGGGGAAACCGGAACCGCTGAACGGCGCGCGCGGCGAAGCGCACCGTGATGAAACGGATTCAGCCGACACGCCTTGGCTCAGGCCCGGCCGAACATATTCACCTATCGTCGCTTCATCGATCTCGACGGCAAACATCACACTCCTGGCCATCCTCAGTTGGGAGGGCGCATCGAAAAGTCCGCCGCTGATTGCCGCCTGCTCTCAGCCGGAGTGTTTCGCCGCCAGCTTTCCTGCCAAATCGAAAAAATAAGCGAAGACCGGCAGGACCGCCTTGCACCGATTGTGCGCCAATATGCCTCGAGGTTCGGTTGGGAATTGCTTTGGACGAAGACCGAAGCGGCCCGGCGTTTCGAGCAACTCCAGACAACCAAGCTCCTGGCGAGATTGTCAGCCGCGAATGAACTGCGCTTCGTTTTCGTCGCGCTGGTTGCCGCCGAGTACTGCCGCGACGCTTGCGATAAAGGCGCCCACGATCATAGACAGGGCGCCGACCAGCGCAAAGGTGGCGCTCGCCTTCCTGGCCGTATCGGCGGCTGCCTTCGCCTTGTTCTTGGCATCTTCCATGCTGGCGAGGACGGTGTCGACACGCTTCGCTGCATCGGCCTGCGCAAGCCCGGTGCGGGAAGCGACAAGCTTCGCAAGATAGGCCTTGTCGTCGGCCGACACTTCGCCTCTAGCGGCGCTCGCTACCAGGATGCGAGATGCCTGCGCGGTCGAGCCGGCATCGTTCTGTCCAGGCGGAGCGACTGCTCCGGTGTCGGCCGGACGGAACAGTGCATCGACGAAATAGGCCAGGCCGTTGCCTTCGGCCGTGCCGCTCGCTGCATTCGTGGCTGCAGACGTGGCGCCCGCCGCCACGCCCGATGCGACGTTGGACGCTGCCTGCACCCCCGCACCGATCGTTGCGGATAAAGCGGTACCGAAGACGCCCGCAACCAGCAGTGTTGCCAGCGCCCAGGCAAGGAAGCCGTGCGCCGTATCGCGGAAGTAGACTTCGTCGCCATGAATGTCGACCCATTTTGTGCGCAGGCGGCCGGTAAGATAGCCACCTAGGCCGGCCGAGAGCCATTGTACGATGACCAGCCAAACCGCGGCTGAAACCGCGAAAGTGGTGATCGACGCACTTGCACCGGTCCAGGGTGAAACCATGGTGAGCCCCAGTCCGGAACCGACTAGCATGAGAATAACCGTGAGCGTCGATGCAGCGAGAGCACCCGCAATGATCGGGCCCCAGCTTACGGCGGATGATGAAGACTCCCTTGCGCCGGATGCGCCGGAAACTTCAACGTCAGTAACTTTGGAGTTCATCTGACGCTCCTACCGTGCGAACAGCATGAGCAGAATGATGATCGGAATTGGAACTCCGAGCAGCCAAAGTAATATACCGCGTCCCATGGAGACCTCCTATATTCTTGAGACGAAATACCAATTCCGCGAACCGGCTTTCGTTCCAAATATCCAGTGAGCAAAATTGGAAATTGACAGGCCCGATTTATTTTCCGATCTGGTGCGCGCCCAACGGTTTTGCTTCCTCGCTCCTGGCTAGGAAGCGCGGCCGATCGGATGCCAATATGCGGTGCCCTGACGGTCGGTACCGAAGGACCAAACTTCAAAGCGGCGTATTAGTTCCATCTTAAAGACGACGGGCGGCTGTAGTGACAACTCGGCCCCGCCTGCAGTCCTGCGGCTGCTTATCCCTCGGCTGATCAGCCGTCTGGGCCGCAGCCGTTCAGCCGGAGGACGATGGGTGCCGCGACAAGCGCTCTCTTCATTATGTCTCCGTGTGGTCAATAGCCTCCAATGATTGGCAGAATCTCGCCGGTGATGTAGCTGGAGCATTGCGGCGAGGCTAAAAACACATAGGCAGGCGCGATCTCCTCCGGCTGGGCGGGCCGCTTCATCGGCGTCTTGGCGCCAAACTGCGCGACGTCCCCGGCCTCCTTGTCCGACGGGTTGAGCGGCGTCCATACCGGGCCGGGCGCAACTGCGTTCACGCGAATGCCTC
>SAQE01000027.1 GCA_004020545.1 Mesorhizobium sp.
TGCCGCGCGAGCGCAAGGTGCGCGTCGCCATGAGCAACGCCTTCGCCATGGGCGGTACGAACGCAGTTCTGGCATTCAGGCAGGTGTAGAAGCCATGCAAGACGCATCATTTGAGGTCACCTGTCGTATCTAGCTGCTGAGGGGCGGGGCATTGTGAAACAGGGGGAGCTGTGTGGCCCCTCTTTCTCGGCTCGACGATGTGGAAGGAGCCTGTGCGGCGAAACGGGCCGACGCCCTCAGGCCCAGAACTTGGGCGAAACCAACTCCCACCAAAGCACAGCCGCTTTAGTAGCCGAACAATGAAGCCTCGCTCGACGAGCCGCCGCCTCTACTGTCAGCGGCATCACGCGGTTGAAGCGAACAGCGCAGCGGCTACTGTTTCCCGCACAACTCGGATGGCAATTGGGACAAGTCCGCACATGTCGTCACGTACGCTGAACGCCGCAGGTACAGCCAAATTGGGGGCGGAGCGTTTCTGCCGTTTTGATAGAATTCTATCAAACTGACAATTTTCCTTGCACGAATGCAAGGAGAGCTCGATTGACTCCCCTCCTTTCTTGTCAAGGATGGGTTTGCAGGCTGCGGTGCGGCAGAAGCCGGACAGAACGGCGACCGGTCGAGTAAAGGCCTGCGCAAACAAGCGCGCATATTGCGGGCGCCCGCACGGAGGAGAAGACGCTCGTCCTGGTGAAAGACAACGATGCTCAGGCGCCATTGCCATTTGCCGAGGGCGTCCGCGCGCCGGAAATTTCGAGGCACAAAGGTGAGATCGAGAATGATAATGACGAAAAACAACACAGCTCACCGTCAAGTGCAGTTCCACCGGCGGGTGGCGGAGTGGGATGGGCTGCCAAATGGAGCGTAAAAAGATCAGCAAGGAGATGCTTGGCGATAGTCTGGCGCTGCGCAAGCTGCGTGAGCACCTTGTCAAGGTGGCCAAGGCGAAGACTACGGTCATGTTGCGAGGTGAATCCGGAACCGGCAAGGAGCTGGTTGCCAAAGCCATTCACGAACTCTCGCCTCGCGCCAAGCAGCCCTTCATCAAGGTCAATTGCGCGGCGCTCACCGAGACGCTTCTGGAATCTGACTTGTTCGGTCATGAGAAGGGTTCCTTCACCGACGCGATCAATTTGCGCAAGGGGCGCTTTGAGGCTGCCGACAAAGGCACATTGTTTCTGGACGAGATTGGCGAAATATCGGGCTCGTTCCAGGCTAAGCTGCTGCGTGTCCTGCAGGAGCAGGAGTTTGAGCGTGTCGGCAGCAACCACACCATTAAAGTCGATGTTCGCGTGATTGCCGCAACCAACAGGGACTTGGAAAAGGCAGTTCAACGCAAGGAGTTCCGGCAAGACCTCTATTACCGCATCAGCGTCGTCACTTTACGCGTGCCGGCATTGCGCGAAAGGCGAGGTGATATTCCGCTCTTGGCCGCTCAGTTTCTCAAGAATTTCAATACTGAGAATGATCACACGCTGACCTTCGCTCCCGAAGCGATTGAGGTGCTAATGAATTGCGAATTTCCAGGCAACATCCGAGAGCTCGAAAACTGCGTTCAACGGACGGCAGTTCTGGCGACGGGTCCATCAATCCTCAGAACTGACTTTGCCTGTTGCGTGGGTGAGTGCTTGGCCGCGGCGCTGTGGAAGAACGGACCGCCGACGTCAGAGAACTCGACTACGATCGAGCCTTCCGCCGCCCGTGCCGCCCCGCCCGTCGGCGACGGGCAAGCGCCGATAGGCCCTGCCACGACTCGTGGTAGGGTGCCCGATGCCGATACGGTCATTGCCGCCATGGAAAAGTGTGGCTGGGTGCAGGCAAAGGCGGCGCGCCTGCTCGGTTTGACCCCGCGCCAGATCGGCTACGTGCTGAGAAAACACGGCATCGAGATCAAGCGTCTCTGAAACAACCCGCCGAGCAAGAGCTGGAGCAGGTCAAGCATTGGTGCTCTGGCGCCGAGCCCATCGGCCACCTTACGAACGTGGGTGTGAACAGCGCTGCCAAGATTCCGGCCGTGTGCTTTCTACCACCAGTCGTACTGGGGCTCTGCGGCTGACAAAACTAAGAAGGAGGAATCCTATGGCTAGTAACTTCGCTCTACACCGCAAGGGCAAATCCAATCCGACGTGCCTGAAATCCAGAAATAATCGATGTATCATTGGTGACACGCCAGCATGCGTAGAGGCGACGCGCAGATCTCCGCTGGCGGGACCTGGTCGATACATAAGCTGATCGCTTGCCGCTCGATATCGCGCCAATCTGATCTGAAAGAAATAAGTAGTTTTGGGAATAGGGATTAAGCATGCCAACGCGCTTCAGAACGATCAAATTGTTTTTAGCAACAACGGCGCTCTTCGCACCAAATCTGTCCTTGGCCCAGGAATCAGTCGCGTCGCCTGCGCCGGTGGCAGATGCCGAATATTCCAGAAATTGGGGCCTGAGTATGATCAACGCCCTGCCCGCCTACCTTAAAGGCTATACGGGCAAGGGCGTCGTCGTTGCGATTGTGGATACAGGACTGGATATCAACCATCCCGAATTCGTGGCGCGCATTTCGAAGGCGCTGCACAACTTCGGGACGGATAAACGCTTGGCTGACGTCAGCCATTCTGTCGACAAAGACGGTGTGCCTGACGGACACGGGACCCATGTGGCGGGGATAATCGGCGCCGCGCGCGACGGCACGGGCATGCAGGGCGTGGCCTATGAATCGACAGTATTGCCCCTTCGAGCAGTGGATATCGGCGACCCAGATGATCCCGAGATGGACCCGACCAATGAAGCGATCGAATACGCGATTGGTGCGGGAGCTGGCGTGCTCAATGGGAGCTACGGGCCAGGCCTGTTGCTGGGGCGGTATCTCAAGGACGAGAACGGCCAACTGAAACTCGATGGCAAGGGATATGCCATCGATAATAAAAACTATGAGATTCTCGACTATCAGGCCATCTATGATGATCCGAGCAATCTCGTCGATACCTACAATACGTTGAAGAAGGCGGCTAAGGCGGACATCGTGCTCGTCTTCGCCGCCGGTAATGATGCCAGTACCGACGACCAACCCGGCGCTGCTTCGGCGATTCCCAGCGGCATCGGCACGTTGCCGTTAATAACGCCAGAAAATACCAAAGATGGAAATCTTTATAAGTTCATCGACACAAACGATCAAACAAACAAAGGTTTCGATTTCAATAACCCAAATACATACAAGATAGTGAGCGGGTCTGATGTCTCGAAGCTCGACTTCTCGGATCTGGCAGGCTCGCTGATAACAGTCGTTGCTGTCGGCAAGGATGGCAAGATTGCCAGCTATAGCAATAGATGCGGAGCCACAGCAGAGTGGTGCCTCGCGGCTCCGGGTGGCGATATTAATGCCGATCCCGATAATCCGATTGATGAGAACGGCATTTATTCTACCTGGCCACAAGGGGATCGGGCGAACAAGAACAACCCGTATAAGTACGAGGAAGGTACTTCCATGGCAACGCCGCATGTTGCTGGCGCGGCGGCAGTGATCCGGTCGGCATTCCCTTACATGAACGCCCGCCAGACCATTGAAACCCTCCTGACAACGACGACCACCAAAGGGTTCGAGGATGAACAAGTCTTCGGCCAGGGTCTGCTCAATCTCGGCGTTGCGATCGAGGGTCCGGGCGAGTTCCGCTACGCCGGCGTCTTCGACGTCGACACCAAAGGCTACTCCTCGATCTGGTCGAATTCAATCTCGGGCGCCGGAGACCTGACGAAGCGCGGCGAAGGAGCGCTGATCCTGTCCGGCGAAAACAGCTACAGCGGGCCGACCAAGGTGCTTGGAGGCATACTCGCCGTCGATGGCCGCATTGTTTCGAAGGTAGGCGTCTCGGCTACTGGTACCCTTACGGGTATCGGTGCAGTCGGCTCTCTTACGGTTGGCGCAGGCGGCACCGTCGCTCCTGGCAGCGTGCTCGATCCAAGCAAGGGGGTTGCAGTGCTCACCGTCAACGGTGACTTCGTGCAGCAGGCCGGGTCGACCTATTTGGCGGGTATCGCACCGAGCAAGGCTTCAGATCTCATCGACGTTGCCGGCAGTGCCGCCATCAACAAGGGAGCGAGCGTCAACCTGGTGCGTGAAGGTGCCGGGCATTTCTCAGTCGATACCCGCTACACGCTTCTGACCGCCGCTGGCGGCGTGATCGGGACCTACGGCGGGCTGACAGGAGGCCTCTTTACAGACTCGCCCTTCGTCGATTTCGAACTCGCTTATGACCCGACCAACGTCTATCTCGACGTCGATCGCAATTCTGTCACCTTTGCCGATGTCGGCAATACCTTCAATCAGCGATCCGTGGGCGCGGCTGCGGAAGCCCTTGGTTCCGGCAACACGATCCACGACAACATCCTCTTCCTGACGGGACAGGGATCCCGCAACGCATTCGATCAGCTTTCGGGCGAGATCCATGCTTCCGTTCACAGCGCCTTTGTCGAAGACAGCCATTTCGTCCGTGACGCCGCCGGCGATCGCATTCGCGCAGCGTTCGCAGGCGTGGGCGCATCAACCGTGCCGGTCATGGCATATGGACCGGAAGGCCCGGAACTGGCTCCCGCGACCAGCGAAAACTTCGCCGTCTGGGGCAGCGGTTTCGGCGCCTGGGGACATTTGGACGGAGACGGCAACGCTGCTCGCCTCGACCGCTCGACGGGAGGCTTTATTGCAGGCGGCGATGCGGCCATCGGCGAAAGCTGGCGGCTCGGGCTTCTTGCCGGTTATAGCCATACGTCCATCCATGTGGATGATCGCGCCTCCTCCGGCTCAGGCAACAATTATCACCTCGGGATCTACGCTGGCACGCAGCGTGGCCCTCACAGCTTCCGTTCCGGCCTTGCCTATACGTGGAACCGCATCGAGACCGGCAGGTCGGTGGCGTTTCCGGGCTTCTCCGACAGCCTTTCGGCCGATTACCATGCCGGCACGTTCCAGGCTTTCGGCGAACTCGGCTCTCGACTGGATACAGCTTCCGTATCTTTCGAGCCCTATGCGAACCTAGCCTATGTGAACTTCAACGCGGATGGCTTCACAGAGCATGGCGGTGCCGCTGCGCTTTCCGGAAAAGACCGGTCGAGCGACACGACATTCACCACGATAGGGCTGCGCGCCTCGACCGCTTTCCCGCTTGGTTCCGTCAATACAACCGCCCGTGGCGGTATCGGCTGGCGTCATGCGTTCGGCGATGTGGTGCCTGAAACGGCGCTTGCCTTCACAGGCGGCTCATCCTTCGCCGTGGAGGGAACGCCAATCGCAAAGAACGCTGCCGTCTTCGAAGCTGGTATCGATGTCAACCTTACCGACAAGGCAACCATCGGGCTTACCTATAAAGGTCAGCTTGCCTCGGACGCGCAGGAGCATGGCTTCAACGCCAAACTCAGTGTTCGGTTTTAATCGCCGCAAGGGAGGGCGATATGTCATGCCCGATTCCAGCAGCGAACTGACAGCCATCTCTATTGAAAGATCTTATCGCCTTGCAATGGCCGACCATCCTTCGGCCATTGCTGCTTTTGCTTTCCGGAAGGAGTGTTTCGTGAACAAAGTAATTCTAATTGCGATTTGGCAGGGTGCCTTTCTTTCGCTGCCGGGTGCAGTACGTCCGACGGCGGCAACTGGGTGAAGGACGAGACGCCGCGCAGTGCTGCCCAGCAGGACTACACTGAATGCAAGTATCAGTCGGAAATGACGACGGCGACGATCGGAACGAATAGCCGCCCGAAAACGATGACAGATGCAATCGGGGACGGTGTCGGGGATCGTATCGTCAAGGGTATGGAACAAGGCAATCTCGTCAAGGATTGCATGAGAGCCCGCGGCTACACTCAATCCTGACAGGCAACTCATGGGCTTCCGCCGCTATCGAAGGGATTGTAAAGGACCCGTCGATCTTCGAGAAACGAGGAAGCGGCGTACGATTTCTGTCTCTGAGGGGCTGGGGTCCGACCATGACACGCCGAAGACAGGTGTACTGATACCGGTTACCCGGCGTGCGGTCTCGGCAGTGACCTTGCTGCTCTAGCGAATAAATTGCGCTACTGCCTGCTAGCCGACCCTAAGTCTGGCCTGCTTCAAATGAGGTTGATGCTCGGTCGGCCGAAGCGAATGAGCAGCCATCGCGGCAATGAAAACCTCGGGCGTTTTTAGGTAGCGCTCCAGCTTGTTCTCCCTCATGAGCACTACGAACAGAGCGCACGTTTTCGCCTGACAATTGACCGACTTGGTAGGGTTGAACTCTATGTCAGTGAAACCGGCATACCGCATTTCGCCGTCCACTCGATTTTTGAGCCATACACGGTGAGGAAAGATGGCATTGAGATAAAGCCAATCGTAGAACACGGTCGTGGGTTCTAGCGGGAACTCGAAGCCGTCGAATTTGAAGCCCACCAGTGCGCCGGATTCGCGGAGTCGTGGCTCGCGCTTCGCATCGCGCGGTTCAACCTCGTACAGATCGGTGTACGGCCCGCCACGCTCGAATACCTTACTTCCCTGAAAGGCGTTCTCCAGCGGTATCTCGCCGATGCTGGTCCTCACGCGCAGGTGAAACGCGCTAAGATGCTGGCCGGCGACTTCATCAGACTTGCTAGACACTTCTAGCAGCGGCGCATATCCGGCTTTCTTGGCGGCCTCATGCAGCGACCGTATATTCTTCTTCTTCTGAACCTCAGCGAAGCCACCGGCCCACGGAATTTCGAAATCCAATCGCCTGACGTAACCTTCGTCCTCGGTTGCAGGGATAAAGACTGGTCTCTCAGCCATTCTAAATGTTCCTTATTAAGCCCAGCAGAATGACATGGGGAACCAACACCTCGTATTTCTCCGCCTGAGTGAGACGCGCCTTAATCGCCGAATCCTTCCAGTCCGTTCGGGTGTAAAGTATCTCAAAATCGATTAGCGGTTCAGCCTCTCCGATAGGAATCGATTCGACGCCAGCTTTGTTCGCGACATCGTTGGTAAAACGAACACCCGTGAACTGCATTACCGAGGAATGTATTTGCAGAAAGATCGTGTCCGTAATCCTCCCATCCTGCCGGGCAACGTACTCCATCGGATGGGTGCTACGAAAGCAAAGGTGGACGTAGTTGCCCATTCCCTTCAACGCGTCGGCGTCACGACTCCATTCATTGCCGCCCGGTGCCGGAACCTTGACCTTCTTCTGGTCAAGCTGCGCGAGTGGATAGAGTCCTCCCATTTCTTTAATCACCGGCAGGTTCCTCCGGTCGGTGAAGTGATAGAGCAGCGGCACCTTATCAAGAGTATCAATTGCCATGTTCCCCTCCGTCGCAGGCCGGTAGCAGCCTTGCCCCACACGGGTGGAATCTTACGGCAGTCATCGTCCGAACGCCATGATCCGAGGCGAGGTGTTCAGATTGGCGACGTTTCTCAATTGTTCTATACGATTAAAATAGAATTCTACATCGCCAACTATGGTTCGAAATCGTCGTGCACGGCAGCTCCACAACGATCATCATCCCGGATCGGACTGTGCGGGAGCTGCAATCGCAGCCGCGCGAAGGCGACCGTGTTGTCACGAGCAACGACGCGCTCCTCCTCGATGCACAGGATCTGGGCCAATTGCTGCGGGTCGGCGGCGACAAAGGCACTGTCTTCAACCGCGGCGGGCCTGGCGAAGCGGGCATTGTGAGCCGGCAGATAGGTCTGTGCGACGAAGCGGTTGGCGGCCTCGATATCAGCCATGCCGGCCAGTGCCAGTTCCCTCGGCAGTCGGTCCTGCAAGGTTGAGAACATCCGCTCGGAGCGGCCCCTGGCTCCAGGCGAATAGGCTGGAATATGTTCGATGCCGAGCCGCTCGAGCGCCCGACCGACCTGGGTCATGCGAATCTTGTCGACAGCCCCGCCCGCCTTGAGCGTCACGAAATAGTGTCTGCCACGATCGCTGTAGAGGCTTGACGGCAATCCCTTGGCGACAAAGGTCTCCAGAAGTCCCTGGAAGCTCGACGCCGTGCCTTCCTCCTCGATCAGAAAGGCCGAATAGATCGTGCTCGTCGCATCGTCCATAGTCACGATCAGATCCAGCATCGGCCCACTCGCCAGCCACTGATGACGGCTGCCGTCCTGGTGTAGCATCATCCCTTCGCACGGCTTCCTTTCCCGCTTGCGCCGGTGAGCACCGCGCCGCTTGGCCCGTTCCACCAGGCCCGCCGCGTGAAGCTGCGTCTTGATGAAGGTGTAGCCCCAGCTGAAATCGTGATCGCGCAGCAGGTGCTCGTGGAAATGCTTCACGTTCCAGCCAAGGTAGCGATGGCGATAAAGCTCCAGCATCTCCTCGATCGCCTCCACTGGCACCCGGCGCGTCGAAAGCTTGCCCAAACGCCGGTCCAGCAACCCAGCCTCCCCGGCCTCTTCGTAACGGTCGCGATAACGCCGAAATTGCCGCTCCGACATGCCCAGCAACTCGCCTGCCTCCATCATCGAGAGATCGCCGCCAGTCCAACGGCTCAATACGTCCCGAAACTTCTGTA
Source organism: Mesorhizobium sp. (assembly GCA_004020545.1). Classification (GTDB taxonomy): domain Bacteria; phylum Pseudomonadota; class Alphaproteobacteria; order Rhizobiales; family Rhizobiaceae; genus Mesorhizobium. Next base: position 8,500 of record SAQE01000027.1, read on the forward strand.
TTCTCCGTCCTGGAGCCACGCTGCCCGCTTCATCCCCAGCTTCCATTCGCTGGCGATGAAACCGGACAACTCCTGTGCTACCTAATCCGGACAAATCATGTGCTTACGACACGCCGGAGCGGAACGCTTGCCTGCGGCATCGCGGTCGGGTAATTGTTGCAGATACGTCGGCCCGAAGATCGGCATCGATTTTCGGGCCGACGCGTCGTTTCAATCGGATAGAGCGCCATTCTCGCCTCGAAGGCACGCGCGGCGCTCCACGACAAGGGGGCAACGGAGCTTTGCTGATGTCGGATTCGTCCAGGATTTGTGCGGTGGCCGCGGCCACCCTCATGGCGCTTTCCGCGTCGTTGGCAGCTCAGGAAGCCGGGCTGCCGGGCGGTGCTTCCTCGCTGAAGGAGACCTATGAGGACTGGGATCTCTCCTGCCAGGCCACGCCGACGCTGGTATGCGCGGCTACCTATCAGCAGTCGCAGCAGAACGGACGGCGCCTGCTTGCGGTCGAATTGGGCAAGGGGCAGGAGGACGGCATTGCGGGCAATCTCGTCCTGCCCTTCGGCCTGCAACTCGCCGTCGGCGCGACGCTTCAGGTCGACGATGGGCAAGCGGGCAAGCCGCTGCCCTTCTCGACCTGCCTGCCCGCCGGCTGCTTCGTGCCCCTCAGCTTCGACGCGAAAGCAGCCGCGTCGCTGCGCACGGGCACAACGCTCAAGGTCACGGTTAAGAGTCTCGACCAGAAGGATGTGCCCTTGTCGGTTTCATTGAAGGGTTTGACGGCGGCGCTGGACAGGTTGAAGGTGCTGCTCGGGGCTTAGATTGGGGGCTGGCTGGCTGATGATCTCGGTTGTCACTTTCCTTTGTTCCACTACGGCTTTTCGACATTTTGGTCAGATAATCCCCACGCGCGAGAAGCGCGCGGTCTCGGCCTGAGTGATCTCGGGCGGGCGAGTGGCGCCCGACGCTTCCGACTCCGCGGCAGCGATCCGCTCGATCGCCTTCTTCACCTTTGCACGAACATTCTCGTCGAACGTCCGTACACTGACCTTGAGGAGGGTCTCATCCGGGATTACGTCGTACTTTGTCCCCGCATTGATCGCGCCCACCTTTACAATCATCGCGGCTGTCCTGAGGGAGAGAAGAGTAATGATGCGCAGAACGTTTCTCATGGCGGGCGTGTCCCTGTCTGCCGTAGCGGTCGGCAAGTCCTTAGCCGCGTCGGTATTCCTCGACTACACACAGGAGCAACTGGATACGGCGTATGACCAGTCATTCTGGGCGCCGCGGATGGCGGAACTGGAGGAAGGCGATGGCATCGCCAGCGCCGAGGTCCGGCGCGCGATGCCGCCGCGTCCGGCAAAATACGGTCCAGATGCCAGAGATCTCATCGATGTGTTCGCGCCTGGGATGCCAAGGCCGCCCCGGTCCTGGTCTTCATCCATGGCGGTGCCTGGACCCGAAACACTCGCGAGGATGCATCCTATCCGGCCCCGACCTTCGTTTCGCGCGGGGCGGCCTATGCCGCGCCTGACTTCGGCAGTGTGAAAACGCTGACGCTGCGACAGATGGTCGAGAATTGCAGGCGGGCGGTGGAGTGGACGATGAAGAATGCCGCCAGTTTCGGCGGCGACCCGAACCGGGTGTATGTGGCGGGTCATTCTTCCGGCGCGCATCTGGCGGCCTGCGTCCTCATCACCGACTGGACGGAGCGCAGCCTACCGGCGGATGCCCTCAAGGGCGGCTTGCTGATGAGCGGCATGTATGATCTCTATCCGGTGATGCTTTCCTCGCGCAGCAGCTACCTGCATCTGACGGAGGGGGGAAGAGGCGGAATTCAGCCCGATGCGCCATCTCGACCGGATCACCTGCCCGATTGCCGTCGTGTCAGCCGACCAGGACAGTCCGGAGTTCAAGCGCCAGTCCGATGTGTTCGGTGAAGCGCTGCGCGGCATGGGGAGATTGGCCAGTCGAACGATAGCCTTCAACGCCAACCACTTCCAGGAACCCGAGCATCTGAAAGACCCCGACACTGAAGTCAGCCAGGCGGCGTTCAAGCTGATGGGGATCTGACACGGATGTGTTGCAAACTCTTCAGCTAATGGGATTGTTAGTTTCGTACAAAACGATGCACTTTCTCAATCTTAGAGGGTGTTTGGGAATTAAGTATTTCGGCGTTCGAGCGCGTTGCGCCGCGCTCATGGCACCCGTTGAGATGGGCATGAAAGTGAGTTCGACCGCTGGACAGTTGCCGACTTCGTCAGGTATTGGCCCTGCGACCGGTTGATCTGCGATATTTCCAAAATTCGCAGAAGTTGGTCGAGACGAAACTGTCGCCCCGGCTTGACCACGCGCCCGGCAGACCGAGTTACAAAGTTGCCGAGGCAGTTTGATGTGCGTTCCTGCATCACTGCACGGGACACGACCTGACGGGAGACTATGATGCGTAGCCAGAAAGAAAAGATGCTCGCAGGCGAGTTTTACAATGCGGCGGATCCGGAGATCCAAGCTGACCTGTTGGCCACCGGGGCTTGGCTCAAGCGGTACAATGATACGCTGGGGCAGACCACGGAGCATTGGCATGAGCTTTTGTCCGAGCGGCTGGGAGAGGTTGGGCGCGGAACGGTCATCCGTCCGCCCTTTTTTTGCGACTACGGATTCAATATCCGCATTGGCGCCAATGCCTACATCAACTTCAACTGCGTTATTCTTGACGTGGTAGAGGTCAAAATCGGGCAAGGAACGGCAATTGGGCCTGCCGTGCAGATTTATACCGCCGATCATCCACATGATGCCGAGCAGCGACAGGCCGGCCTGCAGGTCGGGCGTCCTGTTCGCATTGGCAGCCGTGTCTGGATCGGCGGTGGAGCAATCATTCTGCCTGGCGTCACGATTGGCGATAATGCGGTCGTAGGCGCTGGCAGCGTGGTCACACGCGATGTTCCCGCCGGGGCAAAGGTAGTGGGAATTCCTGCTCGCGTCGCCAACCCACATAAACAGGCATAATCAACCTCCTTGACCCTGGAGGTGCATGCGAACTGTCGAAACTGTGCCAAATTTCTGCCGAAGCCATTGAGCGCTGCATATCTTGTCGCGGTTCGGCTCGGGCGCTTCAGTTCTTTTGCCACGGGTGTCACAAAATCATGTGCGTAATGCCGCCGCAACGTGCTCACGTCCCGCAGCAGCGGGCCCTTTCACATGGCCCAACGAATTCAGAGCCTCCGTTGTGCTGCCAGTAGCATTACTGCTCAGATGTATTCCCAACTGAGTTTTCGCCCTTGGAGGCAAGCGACTCACCAGCAATCGCCGGCCATTAATCCTGGCTAGCATCGACCCCGACGAGGCGAGCCGCGGCGTTGCCGATCGGCATGTCGATGACCGTGATTGCGCCTTCGGCAAGGAAACGACGTTCGTTTCTGGTCAGCGTAGCCGAATCGATCACCGCAAAATGTGGGCCAGTGGAGCGCTTCATCATCTGTCTGGCATATGTGCGCAGCATCTGATCGTTGAAGCGACAGCCAACGAAGAAAAAGCCCCGGTTGACGCGCCGTTGCTTCACCACGTCCGGGATCGGCGTCTGGATATCAATTTCGGTTAGGACTTCGACGTAATCGGAATCAGCCACGAGGAAGTTTGCGGCCGGCCTGACGCTGCCGTGCGGCGCATAGAGCACCGTCCTTGCCACTTGTTCGGCGTCGAGTTCTGTTCCTGACAAATCGTAAGTTCTCGTCCAGATGTTACCAATTCCGGTCGCTCGCGTGGTTCCTTGTATCTCGACAACGTCTGTTTGGCCGGCCTCTGCAAGGGCTGCCCGCATGGCGCCATCGTACCAGCTGTCGATGATGACAGACAGTTGAAGGGTTGCGAGCCAGGCGTGAAGAACGGTCGGCTCGGCGGGGGCTGCGAATATCTCCGCCATCCACGCTTGAAGAGTCCGACGATGTCGGCGCTGCTCGATAAACTGCGCGACCGACCACATATTGGTGCGAATCCTGGAAGGGGCAGGCGCCCGCTTGTTGAGCGCCGCGGCGACATCTTCAGGGGTGCAAGGTGCAGGTGATTCCGGCGTGTTAAGCTGCAGAAGACCAGGACCGAGATAGGGGATCACTCGATCGGCCTTGAGAGCGCCCTTCAGCAGGTCAATCAGCTTTTTGGCAAAACTGCCCCGGACGACGACGAGATGGTCCCAGCTCAGCATCGTGTTCATACGCGTTTCCTCTCCGCCACTGAACCCACCGGCATCAGGCCCCGTCGGAAATCTTCATCGCCTCGACGGTGATCGGCAAACGCGTATCGCGCGGAAGGTCGGGCAGCATGAGCCGCCAACCGTTCCTGAGCGTCACGGTCCCGCCCCATAAGTCTGCGTTCTCAATCTCGGTGATCGGCTCTTCGAGATCCTTCTTGGGGACATAAGCCGACAAGCCAGTAGCGGTCCTGCGAATCATTACTTTCATCCGGCTGTTCCTCCGTTGGAAATGCCTTCAGCTCCGCAGGGAACCTCGACTTTGTCGAGGCTAATGAGTTCGCGCGCTCGCATGCCGACGACCGTGCCACGATCGATCCATTCGACCGCATAGATGAAGAATTGCTGGAGAAAGGTTCCAATGTCGCGCACGTAGCCTTCGTCGCCCTTCCGCACGAGGTTTTCGCCGATCTCCTTGCCGGGATAGGTGCCGTCGTTTTTTATGTGGCGTGTTGCACGGACCCGCTCACCCTGCATGAACCGTGGCGGTCTGCCGATTTCGACCTCCTGTTCGCGTCTGGACCACATGCTGTCCATTCCTTTCTCGAGGCTTTTGGTGTGGTCGCGGGTTGCAGGCGTCCTCGCGCGGCGAACCCGACCGTTTCGGTAGGAATCAAGCGGGAACGCAGGTTTTCGGTACCGGACAGACCGACACGCATTGCTGCTTATCGAAGGCCTCCTTGCATTCGGTGCACTTGATTGGATCGATCACATAGGCGTCGCCCTTGAACTTGATCGCTTCCGAGGGACATTCGAACTCGCAGGCCCCGCATTGGGTACATTGGGATGCGATGATCTTGAAAGCCATTCTAACTCCTGGTTATCGGACGAGACCGCTCAGGCCGTCGCCGCTAGTGGTCTGATCCCAAACTCTGCCGCGTAAAGTGCGCTGACTGCGGTCTCGATGTAGTCATGGCCATAGGCGTCGGTTACGCGCAGTCCAGCTCGCGAGAGTTGTTCCTTCGGGCGATTTCCGATCTTGGCGCATAGCACTATGTGTATGCCTTCCAGCGCAGCGAAGACGCCCTCGAGGGTGGCGTCTTCGCCCCCGCCTCCGAGGCAATACCGCTCGACCTTCCGATGCCCGACCAAGCTGATCCCTCTAGGCGAGACTTCATAAACCTGGAATTCCTTCGCGTGGCCGAAGTGTTCGTTGACGCGTCCACCTCCCTTTGTGGCCACCGCAACCAGAAGCGACTTTTCGGAGTCTGTTGCCTTGACCATACCGATGGCCTCGCTCCTCGCCGCCTCATGATCACGGCGCTCGTGTGCGACCACCTGCCGATAGGCCTGACGCTTGCCAGCATCGTAGGTGACATCGTCGGGAATCCCATCCAGCGTGAATTCCTGGCCACGATCTTCACCGAGCAGGCCGACAGCATCTGCCCGGCACTGCCGGCAGTGGCGCATCAACTTGGCGCCACCTTCAAGTCGATCCTGAAGAGCCATCATCTCCATTGCCGTTGGGCCGCGCTGCCCGATGAGTCCGTAGTGGGTGCCGTGCGCCGGGTCCGAAATCAGAGGCATCACGTTGTGCAGGAACGCGCCCCGCTCCTTGACCATTTTGTTCACCTCAAACAGGTGCTGGTCGTTCACTCCAGGAATCATCACCGAGTTGATTTTGGTGAGGATGCCGCGCGCGCTCAGCATCTCCAGGCCCAGCATCTGCCGCGCGTGCAAGATTCGAGCGGCTTCGATGCCGAAGTAGCGGCGATTTTCATAAAAAATCCAAGGATAGATCTTTGCGCCGACTTCCGGGTCGACCATGTTGATGGTGATCGTCACGTGATCAACATTCATTTCGGCAAGCTCAGCTACATGGTCCGGCAGCACGAGCCCGTTGGTGGAGACGCACAGCTTTATGTCGGGGATTTCCCTGATGACGCGGTCGAACGTTGCCTTCGTTTTCTCCCAGTCGTAACAGGCATCCCCCGGCCCAGCGATGCCAAGAACCGAAAGCTGCGGAACTTCGTTGGCAACCGCGATGACCTTGCGTAGCGCTTGGTCGGGCGTCAGCTTCTCAGACACAACACCAGGCCGGCTCTCGTTGGCGCAATCGTATTTGCGATTGCAGTAGTTGCACTGGACATTGCAAGCCGGCGCGACCGCCACATGCATACGCGCGAAATAGTGATGCGCTTCCTCCGAAAAGCAGGGGTGATCCTTGATCTTGTCCCAAATAGCCGGATCCACATCGCCCGGGCTGGTCGGCGACGAACCGTAGGAGGACGGTGCGCAGCCACCGGATTTCGCGGCTGCCAGAAAACCCTCGGATGTCGTGCTGGTCGGCCCCTCAATCGAAACTGTCGGTGAGGACATCAAACGGCTCCGTTGCTGGTAACGTCGCGGTTCAAGGTGCAAGAGCCATACCAACTTAAAAAAGCGGCTTCAGTTCACTATTTGGGTCGATGTCGGATTGTGTGAGGCCGGCGCGACACAATTTTGTCCTGCTTGCGACAGTGCAAGTCCAAATCCGTTCAGAAGCACAAAGCACTCCTTGTCGCGCAGAGGGCGCGCAAGACCACTGGCCTGACGATTGGCTCATCAGGCTCTTAGAATTTCCTTCACCTCGAGACTATGCCGGCGTATCGCCTAGCCGACTTGTCGCGGCGTGAGGCGGAGAATTCGAGCCGCATTAGCCTGAACCCAGCCGGCCTTCTCCATTGTGTCGATCAGCCGGTCACGCTCCGTCCGTCGCGGTCCCAGCGCCGGTCCGGCCGTATCGTTAGAATCGCAACCGGCTATCTCGTGTTCAGGGGCGCCGATGCGCCTAACCGGCTTCGTGCTGGGCCGTGAGAGCTCGTCGATGCCATTGCCACGTTCCGAAAGATTGGTTCCTTCCAGAGGAGAACGCGCAAGTGTGGCTGTTCTTTACACGCAGTTCTCCAGCTCGCGGACGTTGCCGGGGAAATAGCATTGCGAGATCAGCTCAACTGCCGACGGCGTAAAGCCATGGTTCTCCATATTTCAAGGGTAAGCGCTGTGTCCTTCCAGGAGTGCCCGCGATCTGTGGGCCTGCCGATTCTGAGGTGGATCGGAGATCGGCTTGTGTCTGAACTTGAACTTTACGATTGACCCTGAGCGGCAGCCTCGGCGTTTCAAGGTGATCAACGGCGCTGTTAGTCGGCAGGCATTGGTCGATGGACGACAAGGGACGGAGTCATCGCCGAGACCCTGGGGCCGAACGTGGTGATCTCGGAGGTTGCCCGGCGCTACGGGCTGCGGCCGCGGCGGAACGCTCGCAAGCTTGCGACGTCGGCAGGACAGGCCACTCCCGCCTTTGTTCCGGTGGTGGTTTCGGTGGCGCCACCGGAACGACCCGTTGGGCCTACATCCGTGCACCAGAACTCAAGGCCGCGGCCTGAGAATCGGCCGCCCGCTCACCCTTTACTTGGTTCCTCAGCCGACAGCGCTAAGAAGGAGAGCAACTTCCGTCGGTGCGAGGATCATTGCGTCGTGGCCAGTGGCGAGTTCCTGCCACGCCAGCCATCCTGCTTCGCGACCCATTCTCGCGCTCCCGCCGTCGGCGGGTGGAGCGGATTAGTGCAGACGACATAGGTTCGGGGCCTGCCGTTGCCGAGCGGGGGCTCGAGCTTAAGTCTGCTTTCGTAGGTGCTTGCCGCATGCGGTGTTATCCGGCGCCGCACCCAGTCCGTGAGCGAGTGTCCCTTGGGAATGCCGAATGCTGTTGGCGGCGGAGTCGGCATGAAGATACCCCGTCCTTCCTCCGCAACCAATTTTCGACGGGCGGCGACGATGTCGGGGGGCATGGTGCTGAATACACTTTGACCGCTCTCGACGATGGCGCCGTCGAGCGAGATAAACGAGATGGCTGATATGGTCGGGTATCCGGTCGGCGGCGCCGGTGATGCTGATGCCGCCTAGACTGTGACCGACAAGGATCACATCGCTCAGCTCTTCCGTTACAATGTGGTTGACGATGTCGGTCACGAATGTGTCGGGCGTGATGTCCTTGCACAGCAAATGTGCGCGTTCGCCGACACCTGTCTGGGTCGGCGTGGTCACGTGGCATCCCATCTTGCGAAGATTGGCGGCGACGTCCCGCCAACACCATCCGCCATGCCAGGCACCATGCACTAGCACATACGTCTTTGTCATGGATTGTGCCGTTCCATTTGCTCACCGGCCGTTGTGGCTGCCATCCGGCACGATGGCCGAACGTTGTCCCAAAGGGGCTCGACCACGTTACCGGTGGTAAGTCCGGCGCACAGGCCGCCGCCGTGGCCTGAGGACACCCCTACCAGTCGAGGAAATTTGAATTGCGAACGCCCAATATTCACTAGCTCTTTGCAAGTGGATGGAGAGGCTCATGGTGTGCCGCAGTTGCTCGCTGCCGGCATGCTCTTGGCACGGTCCCGGCTGATCATCCGAACTTGAACAGGACACCAAAGCCGCCGCGCGGATAGTTCCACTCGATGTCGCCGCCTTTCTCGCACAATATCCGGCAGGTGCCGCATTCCATGCAGCCGTCGGCGGTGATCTCGACTTGGCCCCTGTCATTCAACTCATAGCATTTCGCTGGACAGACGTAGGTCAACGCAAGCAAGTTCGCGCTTGGCTTCTCGTGCGGTCGCACTATGATATGGGGGCGGCCGGAATCGACCAGGTAGCGGTTCTGGTAAAGCTTGTCCTCGACACGAACCTTCGTCACTGCGATCGTCATCTTGTACCCTCTTCAGCGCCATGCCAATGCCAGCCGGACCGCGTCGCTGACCAACCCCCAGCGCGAGCGCGCGTTGATGAAGGCGGCCGTGGTGGCCCTTTCCTTCTCGATCTTCGGCGTGCCGTCGACACGCATGAAGTTCTGAGCGGCATACGACATCAACCGCGGATAGCTGGTAAAAAAGTTGCTGGAATTGGTGTGGAGTAAGGCTGGCATGTCCTTGTATTTCTTAAGATCCTTGATCACAAAGGATTCATCCAGCATCGTCTTGTAGAGCGCAAGGTTCCCTTTGGTCATAGGACCGTTGCGGCTTTTGACTTTGATGATCGCCTCAGCCGCGACACGACCCGAGGTCATGGCAAGGTTCGAACCCTCACGGTGAATGGCATTGTTCAGTTGCGCTGCGTCGCCGACGATGACCCAACCGTCGCCGAAGAGCTGCGGAATGGCCCTGTAACCACCTTCGGGGATAAGATGGGCGGCATATTCTTTCACCTCCGAGCCAGCGATCAGCGGCCGGATCGAAGGATGGTTTTTCATCGCGTCTAGGAGGGCGGACGGGCTCTCCAACATCGCGGCGAAATCCGAGACCAGGCAGCCGATGCCGAGTGAAATCGACTCCTTGTTGGTGTAAAGGAAGCCGAGCCCGGCCATGTCGCGAGAGATCGTGCCCACGGCCTCGATTACGCAGCCTTCATCGCCCTTGACACCGAACCGCTGGTCAATGACCTCTTCGGGCAAGAAATGCATTTCCTTGACGGCAAGCGCCACGGTCTCCGGCTTCGGCATCTCGCGCAGGCCTGCGCGAGTGCCAAGCAATCCCGACACCCCTTCTGCGAGAACGACCACATTCGCGAAGACCACTCCGCCAGCCCGGTCTGTGCGGACGCCGATCACCTTGCCATTGCCATCACGGACGAGTTCCGTCGCGGTCGTCTCACACAGGACCGTCGCGCCAGCCTCGCGCACCTTGCGGGAAAACCATTTGTCGAACTGGGCGCGGATGATCGTGTAGCGGTTGGGTTTCGCCTCATTGAAGTCGTCCGACCGGTAATGAATTCCGGTGTGAGATGTGTTGTCCATCACCCAAAGTCGCTGTTCGACCAGGTGCCGCTCGAGGGGCGCATCATCCCGGAAGTCCGGGATGATCTTCTCCAGCATGTTCGCGTACATTATGGCGCCCTGGACGTTCTTAGAGCCCGGATATTCCCCGCGCTCCAACTGCAGTACCTTCAGCCCCTGGCTTGCCAAAGTGTAAGCAGCTGCGTTTCCGGACATGCCGGCTCCGACCACAATGGCATCGAATTGTTCAATCATGTCCTCTCCCTCAACTCGCAAGCTTGTCTCGACTGTGCGGCGACAGCCGCCGGGTGAAGGCTTCCGTGAGTGCGGGCAGGAAGCGGATTGCATCCGTGACGATCCCGAGGTGGGCGAACTCGAAAATCGGCGCGTTCGGATCGGTGTTGATCGCGACGATGAGATCGGCCCCCTCGACCCCAACTCGGTGCTGGATGGCGCCGGAAATTCCGGCCGCGATGTAAAGCTTCGGTCGAATGGTCTTGCCAGTTTGGCCAATCTGGCGATCAGCCGGCATCCAGCCCTTCTGGACCAAGGGGCGCGAACAGCCATGCTCGGCGCCGATCGCTCGGGCAAGATTCTTCACAAGCTGAAGGTTCTCCGCCGCACCGAGACCGAGGCCTCCCGCAACCACGACATCCGCATAGGCAAGATTTGCCATTGCCGACTGGTTATCCGGTAGGAAGCCGAGGACTTTGGTGACGATATCGTCCTCAACGAGCGACAGCTTGTGCCGCATGACACGCCCGACCGGCTTATCCACCCGTTGCGGCATAGGCATGACCCTTGGTCGCACCGTCGCCATTTGCGGCCGGTAATTTAGTGTATAGATCGTACACAACAACGAGCCACCAAAAGTCGGACGGGTCGCGGCGAGTGAACCGTCGGAATCTACATCAAGTTCGGTGCAGTCGGCCGTGAGCCCCGTCTGCAGGGTCGTCGCTACCGAGCCCGCAAGATCCCTGCCCAGTGTGGTCGCGCCGAGAAGGAGGATTTCGGGTTTATGGGTATTGACCAGATCCGTGAGCGCCTTGGCGAACGGCTCGTTGCGGTAGTCGGCGAGCGGCGGCGCATCGACGATGTAGACAAGATCCGCCCCGTAAGCGAAGGCCTCGGCAACAGCGTCCTCGACCATCTCGCCCGGCGGTCCCAGCACGACGCCCGCGAGCTGGACTTCAAGCTTGTCGGCTAATTTGCGGCCTTCACCCAGCAGTTCGAATGATACAGGATGCACATTGCCGCGTTCGAGCTCGAGGAAGACCCACACGTGCCGGTAGTCTTTGAAACGGTCGGGAAGTTCTTTCTTTACACCGGCACGGCCGGGGGCAAGGCGAGGGGTAGCTTGGCTTGCGGTCGACATTTTCTGCTCCTGGCCGTCACGTGCCGCTGTTGAAGGCCAACTCATGTTCCAGCGCCGGCCGGCGGGTTAAGATATCGGCGATGAGTTCATCGGCGATGTCCTGCAAGCCCTTTTCCGCGGTGTCGATCTGCGTCGCGCTTTCTGCCCGTGCGGTGGGGGCGAAAACACGCTTGACGACTGTCGGCGAGCCACGCAGACCGCACCGGGTGAGATCGTCAATGCCGGCGTCGGCTGCAGTCCACTTCACGACTTGGCTGCGCGCCGCGCAAAGAGCCTGCTGGAGCGAGCCCCGGCGGATTTCGTTGGTGTCTTCCAGCATGGTAATGAGGCAGGGGAGTCTGCTCTTCAGCAACTGGGTGCCGCCTTCGGCGCGACGCGCGACTTCGATCTCGCGCGTTTTGAGATCGATGGAGGCAATCTTCGCGACGTAGGTAAGTTGCGATAGATTCAGGCGCTTGGCTATGCCTGGTCCGACCTGGGCGGTATCGCCGTCAATCGTCTGCTTGCCGGTGAAGACGATGTCTGGCCTGCCGAAAGTCTCCCCAATTTTTGCGATTGCTTGCGAAAGAGCAAAGGAGGTCGCCAGCGTATCGGATCCGGCAAAATAGCGGTCCGTCAAGAGAACTGCTCGGTCAGCACCGTAACCGAGCGCCTTTCGCAGCGAGTCCTCCGCCATGGGCGGACCCATTGTGAGCACAGTAACCTCGCCACCATGAACGTCGCGCAGTTTGAGCGCTTCTTCGAGGGCGAACAGGTCGTAAGGATTGATGATGGTCGGCACACCCTGACGCATGATCGTGTTCGTCACCGGGTGGACGCGGATCTGGGCCGAATCCGGCACCTGCTTGATGCAGATTACGATGTGCATTGGCGATTTCTCTAAGCTCCCAGTCCGGATGCGTGCTTGGCGGTTCACCTCATTGCCTGCATCGTTCATGCCAAGTCTTCTTCCTGCCTCTATTCCAGAAGGTGGCTTCGTTTGCGTCCGAGGAGGCGTCATGAGGACTGGATTTGTCGACTTCCCGACATTGTCGCGTCGCAGCCGTGTCGGGCTCATTACTTTCCGAACCGCTTCAGTGCAGAGTCGAGCGGGACGAAGGCGCGGCCAGGTGCGGGACATATGTTTGGATCGTGGTCCCTTAGCACCTTGAACACACGTTGCGTGAGCGGCGAGGAAGTCGCGAAATCTTCGTAGGCGCGTTCCAGCTTGGCGCGCACCCGCGCGGCGATTACCTGGTCAGGCAGACCGGAGAAATCTTCTTCGGCAAGGTATTGGCCCACGCGCTTCATGATATGGAGCCGCGAGACATTCATCACTTTCGGGTCGTAGGAGACGCCAAGGCAGGCGAAGAAGTCCTCCGCAGCCGACAGGCCCTTCAGTCGCGCCAGGATATCGGTGGGATCAATCGGGCGGCTGTCAGCGGAGCAGTTCATTGTATTCTCCCGGCGCGAAATTGTGGTGTCGATGCGTTGGTGACATTGCTGACGGCGTGCCGACCTCTGGCACGGCGGCTGGGGCAAGAGACTTGGCGATCTCAAGCTTTTCTGAAGTGGTGAAGGCGACCCCGGGTTGCCTGCTCTCCATTGCGTAGGGTCGTCACGTTGAGGAAGTCCTCACGGCTCATGAGTGGGCGTCGGCTATTGTGCCGCTCGGGCCCGGGCCGGAATGAAGGTGTTCTGCACCTCGCCCGCACAGTCCAGCACTGGGAACGGCACGTAGTTTCTCGATGATCGCAGGCAGGACCTCAAGCACGCGGTCTACGTCATCTTCGCCGTTGTCACGCGACAAGGAGAAGCGGACTGCCCCACATGCCGCGTTCATAGCGATCAGAACATGGCTCGGTTCCATTGAGCCAGAGGCACAGGCGGACCCGGCGGAACAGGCGATTCCCAGCCGGCTGAGGACAATTGGGATTGCATCGCCTTCGATACCTTCGAATCCAATGTTTGCAGTGTTTGGCAATCGCTCCTGCGGATCGCCGTTGATGGATGCGTTTGGGATGCGCTGGATGATCCCGTTCTCAAGGCGGTCGCGCAACCATTTTATTCGTGTTGTCTCGTCCATGAATTTCAAGGCGAGTTCGGCCGCCATGCCCAGTCCGACTATGCCGGGTGTGTTTTCAGTGCCTGCACGCCGGTCGCGCTCTTGGTGGCCACCCTTGATCAGGGAGGAGAAGCGCACGCCACGTCTTACATAAAGCGCGCCTATCCCCTTTGGACCATGCAGCTTGTGGGCGGAGAGCGACAGCATGTCGATCGCGGTCGATTTCAGCTCAATCGGAAACCTTCCGACCGCCTGCACTGCATCAGTGTGGAAAAGCGCGCCGACTTCCCTGGCTAGGTCGGCAAGCTCAACCACGGGAAAGATCGTACCGGTCTCACTGTTCGCCCACATTATCGAGACGATTGCCACTTGTGGGGTGAGGGCGGTTCTGTAGGCGTCCAGGTCGAGCCGGCCGTGGTGATCGACTGGGATAATGTGCACCTTGACGCCGCGCGTCTTTTCAAGGTGCGCGCACAACTTCAGAACGGCCGGATGTTCAACCGCGGAAGTCACTATTTCCGTTCGACCGGGCATTACCTCGAGCGCCGAAAGGATGGCTGTACTGTCGCTTTCAGTCCCGCCCGAGGTGAAGATGATCTCGTCCTCGAATCCCGCGCCGATGAGGGCTTGCAACTGCCGCCTCGCCTTTCTCACGGCTTCAGCAACCGATGCGCCATAGGCGTGCATGGACGAAGGATTGCCAAATTGCTCCGTAAAGAAAGGCAACATCGCTCCAAGGACTGCAGGATCAACCCGCGTCGTTGCGTTGTTGTCGAGATAGACAGGTCTCATGGGAGTGATCCTTCAACTGCTGAAATGATTCAAGGGTAGGCGGGCCATTGAACCTCTGGCGCATATCGTATCTGGTGAGGTGGGCGGCCGGGCGAGCGATGGCTTGGCTGACCGGTCGCTGCCGACATTGCCATTTGGTGGCGGCATCCGCCGGGAATTCAGCTGTTTCGGGCAATGTTGTTTGCTTGCCCACGGCAACGATCGATGATCGCGATTTGGCACATCACCGAACGCAATTGTTCCGGGCCGACAGTGCGTGTCGGCTGGTTCCAGAGCGCCGGGGGTTACCGGTTTGACGCAGTATTCCTTGGCGTCGCTATAGTCGAACATAGCCTGTTCCCCTGCAATCATTTGCAGGACTTGCCGCAGCTGCACTTCTCCTGCGCATTGGGGTTATCGAAAACAAAGCCGGATGTTTCGAGCCCTGTGACGAAGTCGACGGTCATGCCGGCGGCATGGGGTTGGGAGCCTCTATCCATGAACACCTTGAGCCCATCTCGCTCGATGATCGTATCGCCCTCATGTGAGACGCTCTCCAGGCCCATTGAGTATTGGAAGCCGGCGCAGCCGCCGGCATGGACCATGATGCGAAATCCTTCCGCCGGCTCGCTGGCGCGGTAAAGAGCGGCCTTGATGGCGGCAACAGCGTTGTCGGTGAGCGTAATCATGGCTCGATTTCTCCTCGGTCCGTGACGTTTTCGCGGATCATCTCGCATGAACCGTGCCAAAGGGAAGACGTGTGTAAAAACGGTAGGACATCCCGACGTCTCTATGCTCGATTGCTGGGGAGACGTCCGACAACCGACACTTACTGTCGGGTTTGTCGCGTCCGCGTCACAGGAGGGGCGCCTGAGTTCGCGATGCACTCACGCGTAAAGCAATGAACAGAGCCAAAGATGTTCAGAGCTTGCCGCGGAGCAACTGGCACGACTTTTGAGAGCCTTCGTTGCGGCGGCAAAATTGCCGGCCGATTCACCTTTGGGTTGCCCTCGCAATCGAAGAACGAAGGAAGCAATATGTCGCTCCTCCCTCAGACCCGCCTTGTGTGGGAAAGCAGCACCGCCGGTGGAACCCGAATGCTCGATCGGCCGATTGGCGCCGACCACCCAACAATCGCTCTCTACCGGCGATTGGCCGCTGACCGCCCGGAGACAGGATTCGACTGGCGTGTGCCTGACGATCAATCGCGTCCGCCGTGCACACCCCTGAGGCCCTTTTTTCGACCGATCGTCAAAAGAAGAACGGGGCGGGGTTAAAAACATGGATCAGCGCAAGAAGCGGTCGCCCAACGAAATCCGGCGTGCGTGGGAAGTCTGTCCGAGCATTCCCGCGCGTGATTTCGCCGCCCAATTGGGCATTTCGGAAGCGGAACTGGTCGCGGCCCATTGCGGTTTCGGCGCGGCACGCATCGACCCGCGCGTCAATCACCTGCTGACGGGCCTCGAATTCGTGGGCGAAGTGACGGCGCTGACCCGCAATCAAGGTGCCGTGCACGAAAAGATTGGCGTCTTCAACAAAGTGATAACCGGCAACAATCACGCCATGGTCCTTGGTGACGAATTCGACCTTCGCGTCTTCCCGCAGGCTTGGAGGTATGGTTTCGCTGTTGAAAGGCGCCATCGCGGCGGAATCCAGCGCAGTTTGCAATTCTTCGACGCCGCCGGCGCAGCAGTGCATAAGGTGCATCTCAGGCCGGTCTCCAACCTTCATGCCTATCGAAAGCTGGTGGCCGAGCTCGTATCCGCCAACCAGGAGCCGACCATGTCGCTTAAGGCGAGAGTAGCCGACCTGGGCGCGAGGACTGCGGACCGGGCCGGCACGGTGGACGACCTACGCGAGCACTGGAGCCGGCTGACTGACGTCAACCTTCTGAAGACGCTCAAGCTCAGCCGCTGCCAGGCTTTGCGCATGGTAGGCCAGGATTACGCTTGGCTGCTCGACAATGCTGCAGTTGGCGCCGTGCTCCAGCGTGCGGCCGAAGACGAATTGCCGATCATGTGCTTCGTCGGCAACCGAGGCTCTATCCAGACCCATTCCGGCTTAATCAAGTCGGTCAAGCAGATCGGGCCGTGCATCTATGTGCTGGACGAAACCTTCCGGCTGCATCTCAGGAGCCACCAAATCCGTGAGGTTTGGGCCGTGCGCAAGCCGACCAATGACAGTCACGTCACCTCGCTCGAAGCATATGGGTCCGACGGCAAGATGATCATCCAGTTGTTCGGTGCGCGCAAGGAAGGCGAACGCGAGCGCGACGACTGGCGGGTTCTGGCGGAAAACCTGCCGCGTTTCCCCGACAGCTACATGAGAACAGCTACATGAGAAAGACCGATCGTTGTCGGTGGGACGCCGGCGCCCATCTGCCTCCGCAGCGAGTAGCCGGGCATTGAAGCCGAGATCGGGAACACGATGACGCAATAAGCGCGCTGTATTGTCATAACGCGATGAGCAGGTAGCAATTTGGCGCTGCCCCATCGAAGGCATGGTTACGACGAAGCCGCGGCCTTTGGCCGAGCTCAGAGGTGACAATAGCGTTAACGCCACCGACCGTCGTCACTCCCCACCAGGCGGTCAGCTGTTGCGGTTCGGGCCGAGCAGAAATACTGTCAAGACAGCGAGGAACGTGGCAACCGCGCTGTAGAGAAAGACACTGGCAATGCCCGTGTGATCCACCAATAGGCCACCGAAAGTTGTGCCGGCTGCGATCGCCACTTGGAAGGCTATGACCATCAGTACACCAGCGCTCTCGGCCTGTTTCGGAGCGGCGCGCAGCACCATCCAGGTCTGCAATCCGACCGGGACCGCGCCAAAAGCAAAGCCCCATACGGCAACTGCAATTGCCGAGGTCAAGGCCGATGCTCCCATAGTCAGGAGCGAGACAGCGGCTACGGCAATGAGCAGGGGCGGCAGGGCCGCGACTGCCTTGAGACTGTGTTTGGTGAGGAATGCGCCCGCTAAATTGCCGAAGACGCCGGCCGTGCCAGAAGCAAGGAACACGAGCGGGATCGACTTCTTGTCGAGCGGAGGAACGCTCTCGAGAAAGTCGCGGATGTAGGCGAAGCTGGCAAAATGGCCGGAAGCGACCAATAGCACGACTAGGACCGCAACCTTCATCGTCGGATTCTTCGCGACATCCAGCGGACTGCGGAATCTGCGCACTTCGATCGGAGGCAGTGGCGGAATGGTTACGAGTTGCACGAGCAGCGCAACGGCACTCACGATTGCGGCGACCTTGAACGAGGCTCGCCATCCCCAAATGTCACCGACATAAGCGCCGATTGGAGCCGCGCAGACGGAGGCGACAGAAACGCCGGTGAGGATGATCGACATGGCGCGCGGCATGAGGTGACTTGGAACCAGCCGCATTGCCAACGCTGCCGAAATTGACCAAAAACCACCGAGCGATATGCCGAGGACGACGCGTGCCGCCAGCAACACCGGCAGCGACCCCGCAACCTCCGCCAGAACGTTCGACAGGATCAGCAGCAGCGTCATCGCCCAGATGACGACCCTGCGGTCCAGACGCTTTGTCACGATGGCCATTGTCGGTGCCGAGATCGCCGCGACGATTGCGGTCGCTGTTAGCGCCTGTCCAGCCGTGCCAGTGCTGATACCGAGATCATGCGCGAGCGGTGTCAGAACGCTGGCGGGCAGAAACTCTGCCGTCACAAGCCCGAAGGTGCCGAAGGAAAGCGAAATGATCGCACCCCATGCGGGGCCAGACCGTTGATAGGGACTTTCTGGGTCAAGCCGATCTCGGTCGAACAGAGCCGCGTCCACTAAATCTGTCGCCGATTCGGTCATGAATGAGTTCTCCAGCTAGGAGCTGTTGCAGCAGGGGTGGCTATATCGCCGGGGATCAAAGCCGCTAGACCTTCCGGCGGCGGCCAGTCGGCCTCAGTCGAGGCCTCGGCGCCCACGCATCCGAGGCCTCATCGGAGGGCCGACGGACACAACCGTCGACAATGCGGGAGAGTTCTCGGCGCGGTCGCATCGATCGCATCCGTCGAAGTGCGGCCTGTTCACTGCGAACCAAGCAAGCCGAACGCGGTGTCCTCGATCGAGGCCTTGATGGGGGGATGATCGACGATCTCTATATTGCTTTGAAGCAGGAAGTTCCGTCGCCATATGCGGTTATCCTGGCAGCCAGAATTGAGCGGTCGTCGCAAGCACCAAGGCGGTCGCAATGAGTGCAACGAGGCGGAAGTCTGATCGATGGCTGCGGTTCGATGGCCGCGCGATCGACAGAATTGAGGTGATGAGTTATCCCTTTTGAAGCCGTTGCTCCCAATTCTGGGATAAGGTAATTGCAGGCGGTCCCAGCAACGTCGGGCGGCCTTTTTGGTGATTGAATTCATGGGACGACACTCTCGGTCCGTGACGCGTCTGCGAATGACTGCGCAAGTACCGTGCCATCAACGACAAATCTGGCTCTGCTGAGCGGGTGGTGGAGGCACGAGCGTGGGCTATCCCAAGAGCTTGCCGCAAGGTTGTTCGAAGTTGAGGTGCCGGATAGGCCGCAAATATGTCGGGCGGCCTGGGGTTCGCCAACACGAAGATGCGCAAGTTCAAAAGGACGAGCTGAACCCTTGCCGATATCCGTCCGAGGCTGATCTGGAGAAGGTCAAGAACTGCGTCTTGAAGGCTTTCCGCCGCACCGGCAAATGCGAAGCCAAGGTGCTGGGCAAGATGGACAGGGCCACACAACCCCTCGACTGGACGCTCATTAACGGCATCGGTGTGGCTCTGGTAGCTGGCGAGAAAACGCCGTGCTGAAAGACGAAAGCTCGTGTGGCCGGCTCTGAAGGAGGGCCAATGAGGCAGGCGAGGAGAGGCTATAGCCCATTCTTGTAGACTGACCTTGTCCCACGGAGGCGGCTAACCACCCCGCCAGACATCATCGAGGGGAGCGCCACTAGGCTCACGAACAAGTGTTGGTCATTTCCACCTGGGTGACCTCGGCCAAGTCACCAAACCGCTTAGCGCAACCTTTCGAACTGGATGCTCCCCGGGCACATGATCGGCTAGCGATCCCACCAATTGAGTTGCTCCAAGTCGGTGTCTAGCTTTCTACATTCTGTGTCCGACGCTGGACAAGAATGTTGCAATCCCGACCAGTAAGTCAGCACAGGCGCCACCTGTTGCCCAGCAAACGGCAAGGATTATCGAAAGACGAATTCGGCACGGAGCTTGCACCAACGATTGCATGCAAATGCCGACAGCATCTCATGAACGGTCTCTCGATTCTGGCGCGGTTAAATCGCGGCCGGTTCCAGATCATGTCCCGCCCGAAATGGTGAGGGACTTCAGCCTGTTTACGTCGCCCGGCATGTTGCCGACGGCCAACGGGGATCCGCATGCAGCGGTTGCTTGCGTTCATGCCGGGCCTCCGATCTTTTATTCAACCAGCAACACGCGCGACGGTCGGGGTACCTGGGTCATCACTCGCGCGAGCGACCAGCGCCGGGTGCTGCAGGACACCGAAACGTTTTCCAGCCATCGCAGCATCTTCGCCTCTGTGCTCGGCGAGAGCTGGCCGATGATCCCGCTTGAGCTCGATCCGCCATTCCACGGTGTTTTTCGCTCACTGCTCAATCCGCTGCTTTCGCCAAAGCGGGTAATGGCATTGGAGCCGGCTGTCCGGGAACGAGCGATCAAGCTGATCGACAGGATCGCCGCATCAGGCACGAGCTGCGACATCATGAAGGATTTTGCAGTTCCGTTCGCGGTCAATATCTTCCTTCGCTTTATTGGGCTTTCGGACGACGGACTAGAAACATTTGTCGGCTGGGCTAGAGATCTGCTCCACGGCGATAAGGAGCAACGACCACCCGCAGCCCGGACGATCGTGGCCTTCATCGACGAACTTGCCACCGAGCGCCGCAAGGAGCCGGTCGATGATTTCATGACCTTCATCGTGAAGGCAAAGGTCGAGGGCCGTCTGCTCAGTGACGAAGAAGTCCGTGGCATCGGCGTGCTTGTGTTCGTCGCGGGGCTCGACACGGTCTCAGCAGCCATATGCTTCGACTTGGCCCATCTCGCGCGCAACCCCAAAGATCAGGAATTGCTACGAAGCGAACCGGACCGGATTGCCGTCGCCGCGGAAGAATTGCTGCGCGCCTATTCGACCATTCAGATGATCCGAGTGGCAACGAAGGATGTCGACTTCAAAGGCGCGCCGATCCGCAAGGGAGACTATGTTTCCTGTGCCACGATGATTGCCAATCGTGACCCGGCGGAATTCGAATACCCGAATGAGATCGATCTGGCGCGCGAGGACAACCGGCACGCTGCCTTTGGCTATGGTCCCCATCGTTGTCTTGGCTCACACCTTGCCCGGCGGGAGATTGTCATTGGCCTGGAGGAGTGGCTGGCGCGCATCCCAGCCTTTCGGATCAAGACAGGGACTGAACCCATCACCTTCGGCGGCCATGTGTTCGGGATCGAGAATCTGATCCTGGACTGGTCCTGAAGTTTCCGCCAACGACATTGGAGTTCGCTATGCGTGTCATCGTACACAAAGCCAGATGCCAGGGTCATGCGCGCTGCTTGGCGCGGGCGCCGAGAGTCTTCAAGCTTGATGACGACGGCTACATCTTGCCCGGTGATATTGATGTTGCCGATGGGGAGCAACTGCTTGCCTCACAAGGGGTAAGAGCCTGCCCCGAACAAGCTCTGGAAGTTGACGAGCCCCCCGCTAACTCAATTGTAGAGAGAGACACACGCAAAGTGCAGACTGGCGTCGGGAAGGACAAAACAATCATACAATTCGCGACAGAACCTGTCGACCACGCGAAAATTACCGAACTGCGTGACCGAGAGGCGATCCGCAACTGCCTGTATCGGTACTGCCGCGGGATTGACCGCGCCGATGAGGCGGCGCTGCGTAGCGCATACTGGCCCGAAGCGTATGACAGGCACGGTCCCTATTGCGGACCGGCAGAGGACTTCATCCAATTTGCTCTCGGTCTGCCGGGGCAGCGTAACATCCATCAAATCACGAACAGCCTGATCGACTTCATCAGTTCAGCAGAGGCCGCGGTCGAGAGCTATTTCACCGCGCTGCAACGCGGACCGGATACAGACCAAGAAATACGTCAGACGCTGCTTTGCGGCCGTTACTGCGATCTGTTTCAGAAGAGGCAGGACGAGTGGCGAATTGCGGAACGGACAGTCGTCTACGATTGGGTTGAGGAGCAAATCCCGCCAGCGATTCTTGAGGCAGATAGGTTCGGCCGGCGACAGCCGATTGGAGCACCACATCCAGACGATCCCATCTACCAGCTGCTCAAGCGTCACATCCCCACCGACCAAGATGGCGTCGAGGGTCCCCAACTGGGAGCTGCATAAGTGGGTAGAAATGGAGGATGAGCGCCTTGCGGGATTGAGATCTGTGTGGGGCCGCAACTGGCGGTCACTGCAACGATTTGGCTCGACCCTTCATTCCGCCCAAGGTCGATGGGCTGAGATCACAAGCGGTCATCGTGGAGAAGCTCTCGTGAAACTGGCAGCACGCACCGTAATCATCACAGGCGCCGCGGGCGGGATCGGCCGTGCCCTGGTCGATATCCTTGCCGCGGACGGAGACACTGTAGTTGCGGTGGACCTTCCGGGCAGTGGTGTGGTTGAACTGGCTCGGGATCTCGGGTCGCCGCACGTCGGTCTGGAGTGCGATGTGTCGCGAGAGAAGGACATGCTCTCACTTTTCGGCCAGGTCGAAGCACGGTTCGCGCAAATCGATGTCCTCATCAACAATGCGGCGGTTGGACCCACGATGGATAGGATCATCGACACCGCTGTCGATACCTTCCGACGCGGCGTGACAGTGAACCTTATTGGGCCATTCGTTATGGCCCGGGAAGCGGCGCGGCGCATGAGGCCGGGCGGTGCGATCGTCAATGTGGCTTCGATGGCGGGCGTGGTCGGCAATCCCAGGCGCAACGCCTACGCAGCCTCGAAAGCTGGCGTGATCTCGTTGACAAAGTCCCTTGCGTGCGAGTGGGCTATGCGAGGAATCCGCGTCACGGCGGTGGCGCCGGGCTCCGTCCGCACCCCAATGGTCACAGAACTGGCACGCGCTGGCAAAATGGACCTCGCGGCGATACGCCGCCGCGTGCCGATGGGGCGCTTGGCTCGCCCCGACGAGATCGCCAGGGTCGTGCGTTTTCTGAGCAGCACGCAGGCGCGCTACATCACCGGCTCGGTGCTGGCAGTCGACGGAGGCTGGATGTCATTCAACCAGCCGGGGGATGCTCACCCGCCGGTGGATAGTGCGCTCCAAGCCGAGCTCTCCTGTCCGGCCGAATGCACAGATGCGCGAATCGTGCTCGTCACCGGTGGCGCAAAAAGCATTGGCGCGGCCGTCGCTCGCCGCTTTGCCGCGAACGGCGACACCGTCGTGATTGCTGATAAAGATGGCACTGCAGCGGCAGAGCTGGCTACATCGCTCCCCGGCAAGCATCTGGCGAAATCGCTGGACGTGGCCGTCGAGAGCGATGTGGTGTCGATGTTCGAAGAGCTGAGGCGACGCTTCGGGTATATCGATGTTCTGGTCAATAGTGCTGATACCGCCGACAGGATTGTGCCTGCGATCGAGCAACTGTCGAAACAGCTCGAACACGTCCTGGATGTCAACCTTACCGGCGCCTTCACCTGCGCGCGCGAAGCGATCAAGGCTATGCGCCCGGGCGGCGTGATCCTCAATCTCGGGTCGATCGACAGCTTTCTGCCGTTCGCGCCGCGCCATGCCTACGGCGCCTCCAAGGCGGGGATGGATATGCTGACCCGTTGCATGGCGGCCGAACTCGGCCCGGTCGGAATTCGGACAGCCACCGTCGCTCCTGGCCACATCCGCACGCCCGCACTTGCTCAGTTGGCCAAAGCCGGCCGCATCGACCTGGCAGCAATCGGACGACGCATCCCCATGGGCAGGATGGGACGGCCAGAAGACGTCGCAGATGCATCGTTCTTCCTTGCTTCGTCTGACGCCTCATACATCAACGGCTCGATCCTCTACGTGGACGGCGGCTGGACCTCGTTCGGTGATGCGGGAAACGCCAGCGAACTCTATGACGAATGTTTTGCGGAGGCCGCAGGTTAATTGCCAGGCATTCGCAGGGCGACCGGCCGAGCATTATGAAGCCTCGGCTCCACGACGCACCCGAGGTGCTTGAGATCCAAGCATGCGCATGCCGAGCACATTCCCGGTCGGCTGACGTGTCTATAACGAGGAGAAATCATGGAATTTGCCACTTTCATTCTGGCCGCCCAGCGTGGCTATCACCAATCCTCAGAAAGCGTCATCCGCAACTCCATCGAACAGGCCGTCGCTTCGGAGCAGGCTGGGTTCAACACCGCGTGGTTTGCTGAGCACCACTTCAACAATTACAGCCTCATACCATCCCCGCTGATGATGGTGGCGCACTGCGCCGGCTTGACAAGCACGATTCGCCTGGGCACTGCCGTCTGCGTGCTGCCGCTTTACCAACCGCAGCGCCTGCTGTCCGAGATCGGCTTCGCCGACATCGTTGCGAACGGCCGTCTCGAGCTCGGCGTAGGCTTGGGATACCAGCAGTTCGAGTTCGAACGGTTCGGCGTGGACATCGATGAGGCGCCGGCCGTCTTTTCGGAATACCTGGACATCATTCTCAAGGGCCTCAACCAAAACGTCTTCGAACACGACGGCCAGTATGAGAAGATCCCCCCAACAGCGATTTCGGTCCGCACAGTCCAGCAGCCGACGCCGCCTATCTGGATCGCTGGCGGAGCCGCACGGATGGCTCGGGCCTACCGCGAGGGGCACAATTTTTTTGTCACAGCCTTCCACGACGGCTTAGAGACTTTGACCACACTGCGTGAATCAGTCGAGAGGGCGGCGGCATCCGAGGAAAAGAACGTCACCGACGTCAAGATATCGCTGCTGCGCTGCTGCTATGCCAGCCACGACGAGTTGGAGATCAACAGCTATCTCGACAATGCCCGCTTCCAGCGCCGGCTTTCTGAAGCCCTGCATCAGCGCCGCCAACAGAGCCACGATGGCTACCTGCTGCAGGAGACACCGACCCAGCAGGATCTGTCCTTCGAGACCATGCGCAAAAATTTGCCGATTGGCAGCGTAAATCGCGTGATTGATCGCCTGCTGGAAGAGATCGATATCTTGAAACCGGACCAGATCGCAGTTCAGACTCAATTGGGCGACTTCGACCAAAAGACGATGCTGCGCCAGATCGAGCTCTGGGGCGACAAGATCATCCCTGCGGTCAACAAGGCGCTTTGTCATGCCGGAAGCTGAAGCCGGCCGTTACGATGATGGCTGCCTATCCACGCGCGCAATGGCGTGGGTCCGAGCTAGGGAGGAGCTTCGATCAGCATGTGCTGCCCTGCGTGCTTTCGCGTTCGCTTGAGGAGGTCCAGGCGGGCGAGGTGTTGGCGACGGAGGGGACAGGCCTTTCGTCTGTCGAATTGCGTGATGTCTTGGCCGCAACTTTCCCGTCTACCTCCAGCAGCGTATTCGCTTTGGAGGAGTTGAGCGAGCCCGAGCCGGAACTGGAAGAGGAGCTGCTGCGCCGGCTGCTGCTAGCGCATGCTGCGCCGGGCGACCCGGCGAGCGCCCGCTTGGCCAAGATCATCGCCCGGCGTGCGATGCGCACGGACCATCTTTGGCGGGATCTTGGCCTCTCAAATCGCGCTGAGCTCAGCCGCCTGCTTGCCAGACATTTTCCCGCGCTGGCGGCAGGCAACACAGAAAACATGAAATGGAAAAAGTACTTTTACCGCAAGCTGTGTGAGGCCGAAGGCTTTTCGTCATGCACTGCACCCAGTTGTCGGGAATGCCATGACTTCGAAAGCTGCTTCGGCCCGGAGGAAGTTGAGAGTCGCCTCTCGCCGACCAGGAATGCCGGTTAGTCACTTCGCTTGATCGCAGCTGCGGACAACCGCTTATCACGGCGCCGTAGTATGGAGGAAGGGATGTTCATCGCCTCGCGATATTTGGTGACGGTACGGCGAGCGACATTGATGCCGGTCTGCTTGAGCTGAGCAACGATGTCTTCGTCGGAAAGTACCTTGTCGAGCGATTCTTCGGCGATGATTGCCTTGATCCGATGGCGGACAGATTTGGCGGAGTGCGCGTCGCCGCCCTCGCAGGATGCGATTGTCGCTGTGAAAAAATACTTCAGCTCGAACACCCCGCGCGGAGTTAACATGTACCTGTTCGAAGCCACCCGGCTTACCGTCGACTGGTGCATTTTGATCCCGTCAGCGACATTTTTGAGACAGAGAGGCCGCAGATGGGCGACGCCGTGTGTAAAAAAGGCATCCTGCTGGCGCACGATTTCGGTCGCAACCTTAAGGATCGTCTTAGCGCGCTGCTCGAGACAGCTGATCAGCCAGTTCCCTTTTTCCTGGCAATGGTCGAGAAACGCTTTGCCTTCCGGATTTTGATTGGTCAGCTGCGAGATTTCGGCGACATAGGTGTGGTTGATCAACACTTTGGGCAGCGTGGCCGGATCAAGCTCCACCCGCCATCCACCTTCGGACTTGGGCATTACCCAGACGTCCGGTACGATGGTTTCCGGCGTCCCGGACTGGAACCGGTCTCCAGGCTTGGGATCGAGCGCGCGGATTTCGTTCCTCATGTCGAGGAGATCCTCCTCGTCGACTCCGCAACGCTGCTTCAATCCCTGAAAATCCCCCCGTGCAAGCATCTCGAGATTGGCGACCAAAGCTGCCATAGCCGGGTCGAACCGGTCTTGCTGGCGCAGCTGAATCTCCAGGCATTCGCTGAGAGTTCGCGCAAAAATCCCCGGCGGATCAAATTGCTGCAAGATTCCGATGACCCGTTCCACATCAGCTTGCCGAACGTTTAACCTCCCGGCCAGATCGAAAAGGTTTACCTGAAGATAGCCAGTGTCCTCCAGATGGGCGGCGAGCTGTCCGGCAATCAGCCGCTCCTGCGGGGTGAACGGGGTGAGGGCGACCTGGCGGGCGACATGGTCGTGCAATGTTTCGGTGTGGGCGGTAAACTCCTCGACGGCAGGTCGATCGTTGCCGCTACTGCGTTGCGACTTCCATTGCCCGCGCCCGCCAGACGGCCCGCCAATGGGCGATTCGCCGATTTCGCTTCTGCTTTGACTGCTCCGCTGATCCACCCCTGACAGCGGCGAAACGTCGTCAAACGGGTCAGGCTTCAAAACGGGGTTCTTCTCGAGTGCCTGCTCCACGAGCTGATGGAGTTCAGTATGCGTCAATCGCAGCAAGCGAATAGCTTCAATGGCTTGAGGCGATAAGACCATACGTTGCTTCTGGCGTTGAAGCAGGCTTGCTGAGAGATGCATGTTGAACCGGTAATCTGCCGAGGAGGCTCTAGTGTGTGCTGGGGTTGTGTGAGACTTGCCACTTCTGGGTCATGCCGCCGCCTTCAGTTTGTCGAGAACGTTTTGCGGGGATGAAACGCCATAGGGGTCCGTCTCGCAGTTGTCACAGAAGCCTTCCTCCTCGAACCACTGCTCCACCACGCCATCGTCGATCAGAGCGGCGTATCGCCAGGAGCGCATGCCAAAGCCCAGATTGTCCTTCGCGACCAGCATGCCCATCTTGCGCGTGAACTCGCCCGACCCGTCTGGGATCAGCTCGATCTTCTGCAGCCCCAAGGACTTTCCCCACGCATTCATGACGAAAGCATCGTTGACTGAGACGCAGTAGATCGCGTCAATTCGCAGTTCCAGAAATTGATCATAGAGTTTTTCGAAATCGGGCAGTTGGAAGGTCGAGCAGGTCGGGGTGAAGGCGCCAGGCAGCGAGAACAGGATAACGCGCTTGCCCCCGAAATAATCGTCGGAGGTCTTGTTCTCCCACCGATAAGGATTTGGCCCCCCGATCGACTCATCGCGAACACGCGTGCGAAAGGTCACGAGAGGAACGTTCTTTCTATCGGTCATTGATTTGCTCCCAGGCCAAAGTGGTACGGTGCATTTTTCGGTTAAACTGAAGCGGCATCGACTTCGGTGGACAGTTCCGGCAGCCTTTCGCCCTGGCGTGGTTGCCTCGGACCAGTCTTGTGCAAGACCGCCCCCGAGCAGGGACGTTTAACGGCGACGAGCTTCCAGTTTTCCGCGGGGACGGGGAATGTTTGCTCGCGTGCTTTATCGAGCTTTGAGAGGTAGGCATGGTCTCCAACCGTGGTTTTGACTGCGTTCTAGCGACCGAGTCGCAAGCGCCATGCCAATTGACCCCATGCCTTGGGTTCACTTCGGTTTTTGCAGCAACTTTCGTGTTGTGCAGTAATGCCGGTCGATATTATTGCTCAAGCAGCACTGGAAATTGGGTGGGACTCCGTTCGGCAAACCCGGCCTTTGTCCGAAGCCGGACACGAATGTCGGAAATTAGCCAAACGCCAGGACCTGGGGCGGGTTAAGAAACGTTGCCGTGGGCACCGTTCTTCAGCACAATTGCGCCACGCGAGCATGGCTCCCAGCGTCAATGCCGTGCAGCAGCGAGACGAAAGTCACTGCAGAATATCAACCTCTGCGAAGTCGTTGAGACGATGGGACAGGATAGCCAAGGAGGTGCGCCGTCTTGCATGCCCCGCCAGCGAGGCGAACCCTCTTGGCTACGCGCGCCACCAGAGACGCTCCATATCGTCAGGCCCGCGTCTCATGCTCAGATGAGCCGGTATTTGGCTCTCTCATCAGCGAACCGAGAGAGCCCATGCCAAGACGGAAGCAAGCAAGACGAACGAGCGTCAAAGATACCCGGACGATCCTGCGCCTGACCCGTAAACAGGGCAGTCCGGTGGGCGAGGTGGCAGAGCAACTGAGGTTCGGCAAGACCTCGGTTTCCACCTATTTCTGCGGGCGCTGGAGGCGGGCTGTCGTGCTGGCCCTGCATGCGGCTTTGACGACGATGCGATGTTGAAACACCGTCTGTTGCGCCGAATCGGCCGTCGGCCACACGTTGGGTCGTCATCAGGTTCTCGACAGCTTCCCGGTGTCAAATCCAAACCGTGGTCGGCGATCCCACCAAGGTGGGAAGGCAGCGCTGACATAGCCGAACGTCGATCAAGTCACGATCAACGATTGCCTCATGTCACATGCCCTGCGGGACTGAAAAACGGAGAAGAACATGTGCGATGCAAAACTGAAGACCGTGCTTTCGCTCTTCTCGCCGGTGGCCAGCAAATTAGATGCTCTCTCGTCCAACGGACCAGCGACGGATGCAAATTACGTTAAGCTAAATACGAACGAGAACCCGTTTCCGTTGCCGAAGAGCGTAATGCAAAGTGCAATTGCTGCGATCGAACACCATTATCTTTATCCGGAAGACGACAATCTCAGCTTAAGGGCAGCTGCCTCCGACGCTTACGGATTTTCCAAAGATCAGGTGATTGCCGGCAACGGTTCGTCGGAACTGCTCGGACTCATCTACAGAGCTTTCCTCGCCCCAGGAGATACAGTGGCGATGCTGTCGCCCGGATTTTCGTTCAACCGTAAACTTGCCATGTTACAGGGTGCCGAGTTTCTCGAAATCGCATCGAGCGAAGCTCATCCCCTGCCGATAGAAAAACTTCTGTCCGGCCCCGCAAAAGACGCGAAGTTCATTCTGTTGGCTAATCCGAACAATCCGACCGGAACATTCGTGCCGGTGGCCGAAATCGAACGCCTTGTGGAGCAAGCAGATCGCTTGATCGTCTTGGATGAGGCCTACGTTGACTTCGCACCCGACCATGCCCTGCGCCTCGTCAATAGACATCCGAATCTTTTGATCTTGAGGACTTTTTCAAAGAGCTATGCTGCCGCTGGCGTGCGAGTCGGCTTCGGTTTCGGTCACCCAGAAATCATTGGCAGGCTGCGCAACATCCAGAATGTCTTCAACATGAACGTGATCGGGCAGGCGGTCGGGAAAAGCATTCTTGCGCATCGCCACGCCTACGAAGAGAACCACAGGCACATCAAGCATGAACGACAGCGAGTGACCCTGGCGCTGTTGCAACTTGGCTTTTCCGTAACACCCTCCCACGCAAACTTTTTGCTGGCCCGTGTGCCGGCGGGACAGGAGGGCTCATGCTGGCAAGCCGCGTTGAAAGAGCAGAAGATCCTCATCGCCAGCTTTCCTGACATAGATTTGAAGAACTGCATTCGCGTCAGCATTGGTAGCACAGAGCAGATGGACAAATTCCTTGCTGCCGCCAAACACGTCTGTATGAACTTTAAGAGGAATCGCGGTGTGCGCAAGCATGAAGTCAATTCACATTGCATTGGAAATGTATTAAGTAATAAGTGTCGATGTGTTATAAGTTATGATGTTTCCAATAGTGGATAAATCATAGGTAATTTGGAGAATAATTAATTGACGAAAATTTTCGCTTCGGGCCTAACCTTCGGCATCTTCGATCATCTGGACGAAAACGGCGATGACATCGCCCAACAATATGCAGATCGGCTGAGCCTAGCAGAAGCGTGCGATGGCTATGGCTTTTATGCGTATCATCTCGCAGAGCACCACTGTACGCCACATGGCAGAGGTCCATCACCGAATTTGTTCTTAGCGAGCGTCGCCCAGCGAACCCGCAGTCTTCGTGTTGGTCCCATGGTAATGCTACTTGCGCTCTATCATCCGCTGCGTGCCTTCGAGGAGATCTGCATGCTTGATCAGTTGAGCGGCGGCAGGCTTGAACTCGGCATAGGGCGCGGCTCTGCTCCGACTGAATTGGGATACTTCGGGGTTGCTGTAGAAGCAGCACCAGAACAGTACACGGAGGCCAGCGAGATTCTCATCAATGCGATGAAAGGCGGGACGCTTTCTTATGAGGGCCGCCACTTTGAGTTGAAAGACGTTCCGCTGACGTTGAGACCTCACCAATATCCCCAGCCGCCGACATGGATCGCCACCAATCGACCCGAGCCGGCTAGCTGGGCCGCCGCGAATGGGGCAAACATCGCCTGCGTCGGACCTTCCACTTCTGTTCGCAGCGTTACCGACGCGTTCCGCGCCGCCCGAATTCACGATGCTGACATTGGCCACCAAGCGCCATTTCTTGGATTGCTCCGAATGGTGGTGATAGGGCGTTCTGAAACAGATGCGTATTTGCTCGCAGCACCTGCCTATGAACGATGGCTCAAGAGCTTCAAATTTCTATACGAACTAAATGCCATTCCCACTCCACCAAACTTGCCTTTGAACTTCGATGCAGCAATTGAAAGTGAATTGTGCGTCGTGGGAACGGCAGCTTCTGTCCGAAAAGCTCTCCTTGATCAGCTGGAAGAGGCAGGTGCTAATTATCTTCTGTGTCAACTGGCATTTGGGGATTTGCCGCTGGATGCCTCGCTATACACCGCATCGACCATTCGATCCGAAATCATGGCTCGAGTTGCCGCATCGTGAATCCGTTGTGTGATTGGAGGAGCAGCGGCAGCGCTGCTGCTCATTCCGAAACGGTTGTGGGGGCCGGACTCTTGTGTCAGGCGTAAACACTAGGCCGGTGCTTGGTCGCCGACCGCGATACTGCAGCCCTCGCCCATTTCAGTCCCGATGACATTCCTGCCGCGACGGTTGCAGTGCCGCACTCCGCAAATTCCCCATACAGAAACAGACTTCTTGGCCTGCTCGACCAGCAGGATGGGTCCCTGCTCTCGCCGGATCTGGAGCACGTCGAACTGGCACTGAGCGATCGCCTTGAACAGCAAGGCAGGCCGATCAACTTCGTGTACTTCATAGAGGAGGGCTTCGGCTCTATCATCGCCAAAATGGCGCCCGGCCGGGATGCCGAAGCCGGCATTCTGGGCCACAAAGGCATGACAGGAACGGTTGTCGTCCTCGGCGACAATCTGGCGCCGCATGATTGCGTCGTCCAGCTCGCCGGAGAGGCGATGCGCATTCCGATAGCCCCCTTTCATGAGGCACTCGAGCAAAGTCCCACCCTGCGGCTGTTTCTTCTGCGCTTCGTGCAATGCCTGATGGTGCAGACCAGCTACACCGCTCTCACGCGAACGCCCGCCAGGGGCTCGAAAGCCGTCTCGTCCGATGGCTGCTGTTGTGTGAGGATCGCGCTGGCCCCGAGCTGAAACTCACGCGCGAATTCCTGTCGATCATGCTCGGCGTGAGGCGGCCGGGCGTAACCGTCGCCATCGAGGTCCTGGAAGGCAATGGCTTGATCCGCGCCACGTGCGGCAAGATCGTCATCCGTGATTGGGAAGGACTGATCAAACTGGCCGATGGCAGCTATGGCCCACCGGAAGCCGAGTACGAAAGGCTTATCGGTAGCAGTCCACTCCGCTGAAGGCTGTAGGGACCCTCGACAGCAGTGAGCCCATAGGAGATCACATGGCCGCCCTTTCCCTTAATTATTTTGACGTACGCAACAATGATCGGCTCTTTTCCGACACTGAAGGGACATGGTTAGCCGGCGGCATGGATTCCGTCAGGCTCGAGGCTTTCGCCGCGCTGACAGACTATGCGCGGGAAGTCACCCCCACCGTCATTTGCCGCCGCCTTACCGTTGAAGCCCGCGACGAAGACAGCAAGCCGCTCTTGGAAGCTGTTATGGACGTGGTCATCGGGGTCGTTTGTCTCAGACGACCCCGAACAGCCAAAGCGCTAAAAAAACGCCGAGCGCCAGCTCGGATGCCTTCCGGTGAACCGATCTGCGGGGCCGACTAGTCCTCTCGAACATCGGTCAGAGTGGCATGGCGCAGCCCGCCCTCGCCTTTCAGGAAGCTGATGTGGCCGACCAGGCCGGGCTTGATCCACTGCGCGTTCGGCTTCTTGATCGGAATTCCTTTGCGCGCCCGGCCGGGCATCCGGCGACGCGCTCGTAGAGCCGTTCCTTCATGGCGCGGTTCAGACCGATCACCGCGGCCCCGACATATTTTCGTGAGCCGTCGGCCTTGGCCATGAGAGCCATCGGCGCGGCGAGTAACCCTGAGGGTCTCGAGCTGCATCAGCATGGAGAGCCTGCCTATAACGGACCCCGTGCCGTCGTCGCGCTTTCCGAAGAAGTCGTCCGCCCACGGCAACCAGAGCGTCCTATCGAGGACAAAGCATGTTTGCCTGCGGCATTCTGAATCACATCCGAGACGAGGGTTGCCAGCTAATGGGTGGGCAGGCAGGGTGGCGCGCCAACGGCACACGGCCGCACGATGTAATGCAAATAGTACGAGGAAACCGATGCCCCCCATCACCCGTCGTCATGCCCTCTGCGCGCTCGCAGCCCTTTTTGGTGGAAAACACGCCCATGCTCAAACTTCTGTACAAGGCGGGCTCGATATCGTCCGCGGCAAGCGGACCACGTCTAAAGAGCATCCTTGGTACGTCGAACTCAATATTGTCACAGAGGATAAAATTGTCAGAGAGGATAAATCTTATCTATGCGGTGGAGTGGTGATCGGAGACCAATGGATCCTCACAGCGGCACACTGTTTAGCGGGTGCAACCAAGGTCGAGGCCTTTGTGAAGAATGGCGTTTCGTTAGATGTAACGGACTTTATTGTTCACGAAGAATATGTCGCGAAGACATTCAAACATGATCTGGCGCTCGTGCGGGTGCGCAGTACGCTACCCGCAGTGGCCATTCCCCTTGCTACCCCCCGGATGGACATTCCTAATGGCGAGCTCCTTACCGTGACGGGTAAGGGAGTTACACGACATGGTGGAGAGGAATCAGAAGAGCTCCGAGAGGGCAAGGTCCCATACGTCGACAACAAAACGTGCAGCCGCAAATATGGGGAGGAGATCTTTCCTGGGATGATGTGCGCCGGAACCGAAAGCGGCGGGACCGATCCTTGCCAAGGGGACAGTGGAGGTCCTCTGACCAAAGCCCATGGCAAAAACCCTATCTTGGTTGGAATTGTCTCGAGTGGGGCCGGTTGCGGAAGGACATACGGTGTGTATACGCGCGTGTCGTATTATCGCGAGTGGATCACGAAACATACCGGTGACTGAGGGGGCGAGTCGGGATGCGTGCAGGGTGGAAAGTTCACGTTGCCGCGTATCCGAACGCGCAGAATGTCCAGACTAATCGGAGTTCATCTAACAGGTATCCTGACCATGTCCCATGAAGGCTGTGCAGGCTAGGAAGCCCCGAGGCACCCGCGCCTGGCTCATCAGCGGAGCTGGGGGCTCTGATTAGACCCGCCGGAGATCAGGGCGGCGGGCTCTATCCAGCGGCACTGTATGACGCCAAGTCCAAACGCAAATTTGATGACGACGTGCGCGATAGCGGGCTTGGGGATTTTGTCGAGGCGGTCGAAGCCACCCCTCACGCCCTTGGCTAAGAAACCAAGCCTTCTTCAGCTTCCAAGAGACCGAGCACAGTGGTGCCAGAGTGGTCGGTCGAGGCATGCTGGCGAATGCGCGACAAAAGCAGCTTGTGGCCATAGAAGGCAGCGACACAAGCAAGACTGGTCGCCCCGCAATCGGTGATATCGCGCTGCTTAAACTTGCTGACCTTGCTTGACATGGCGGCTCGCTGACTGTCTGGAAATTGAAGATTAGTCGCCCGCGTAGAGCGGATTGAGCTAATCGTCGACTTTATCATAGAGGAGTTGCAGCAAAGTGCGGCCTGCAACGAGAAAGCGTGCCCAAACGGTAATGCCTTTCTTCAGGTGAGCGATGCCCCCGTTCTTAAGGACGAGTTGGTTGCGAGACAGCGCAAGGGGGACCTTGAAGAAGGGCTCCCGCCGTGGAGAATGGAGTCCTGCGCCACGTTGAGCACCTTGGCGTCAGTGACACCCCATTGATTGTAGTTTGTAGGCATCGATTTGGATATGCACCGACTGGCCCGGGTGCACAAAAGCGATGTCTTTGGGGGGAACGTAGATTTCCACCACCAGTTCGGTACCGGCGAAACCCAACCGACGTTTTGCCCGGCCTGTACGTAGCTGCCGGAAGTGAGGCCTGAGAATTGCTCAAGAGTACTGGGGCTCGAATATGAGTCAGATCCCGCTCGTTCTCGAGCTCATGCAAAGTGGCCGTGAGCTCCTTGAGGCGCAGGTTGATGTCGAAGAGTTGCTGGTTTCATTCGGCGATTTTTCGCCGGGCCAGGATCTCGCCCTGGAGCTCAATGTTGTGGAGGGCGAAAGTCTTTTCTTCAACAGTTTTCGCGGGCGCTGCAGAAGCCGAAAGCAGTCGCTTGGCACGGTCGAGTTCCGCTGCGGCATTGGTGCGGGCGTATTCGTTTTCCCGCAACAAGTTGAGGAAATGCGCGCGGTCAGCTTTGGCGGATTCGGTCGAGAGGCGGATCGGGTCCTTGGCCTGCGTGCCGGAGGAGATCAGGTTTTCGAGATCACCGGCAAGATCGCTCCTTGCGACCCATGCTCGCTCCAATCGGGCTGTGCGGAAATTCTCCCGGTTCACAAAATTGAGTCGCTGGAGTAGTGGGGGCGCAGAGAAATCTCCGGTCGCAGCCTTACCCGGTCAAAACAAGGATACCAATGATGAAGACTCTCGCCGTCTGCTCTGGCGGATTGGACTCCGTTTCCCTTGCTCACATGGTGGCAGCGGAGCACGAACTCACCGGCCTTCTATCTTTCGACTATGGCCAACGGCACAGGAAGGAATTGGGCTTCGCCGCTCTTTGCGCGCAGCGACTGAAGGTCCCGCACCAGATCATCGACATCGGCGAAATCGGCCGTGGCCTTTCCGGCTCAGCGCTGACCGACAGTGTCGACGTGCCGGACGGCCACTACGCCGAAGACACGATGAAGATTACGGTGGTGCCGAACCGCAATGCCATCATGTTGGCAATCGCCTTCGGTCTCGCCGCCGCCCACAACGCCGAAGCGGTGGCGGCGGCCATGCATGGTGGGGACCACTTCATCTATCCCGATTGCCGTCCGGCCTTCATTGAAGCTTTCCAGACAATGCAAGACCGCGCGCTCGACGGCTATGCGCAGATACGCCTCTATGCACCGTATGTGAATCTCGGAAAAGCTGACATTGTTGCGGATGGCGCAAGATACGGCACCCCGTTTGCCGAGACCTGGTCCTGTTACAAGGGCGGCGTGCGTCACTGCGGACGATGCGGGACCTGCGTCGAGCGGCGCGAAGCGTTCCATCTCGCCGGGCACGCTGATCCCACCGACTACGAGGACGCCGATTTCTGGCTCGAGGCGCTGCGCAGGAGGCGCGCGTAATGTTCCACATCAGCAAGGAATTCCACTTCTCGGCCTCGCATCAGCTCACCTCCTTGCCTCCCAACCATCAATGTGCGCGCCTGCACGGGCATAACTATGTCGTCGTAGTGGAGCTGTCGGCCAAGGAACTGGACGCCCACGGCTTCGTGCGCGACTATCACGATCTGGCGCCGCTCAAACGCTACATTGACGAGAGCTTCGACCATCGGCACCTCAACGACGTGCTGGGACATGAGAAGGTCACGGCGGAATGCCTGGCCAGACATTTCTATGAATGGTGCAAGGCACGTCTGCCGCAGACCGCGGCCGTGCGCGTTAGCGAAACACCGAAAACTTGGGCGGAATACCGTCCGTGACCGACATGCATCCCGTAATCCGTGTGAGCGAGATATTCGGGCCGACGATCCAGGGCGAGGGCGTGCTCATCGGCTTGCCGACGGTGTTCATCAGAACCGGCGGATGTGATTATCGCTGTTCATGGTGCGACAGCCTTCACGCGGTGGACAATCAGTATCGCCATGAATGGCTACCGATGCCGATCGATGCCGTGTGGCAAACCGTCCATGCGCTTTCCGGCGGCAGGCCGGTTATGGTCTCCTTGTCAGGCGGCAACCCGGCCATTCAGCCGTTCGGTCCCCTCATAGAACGAGGCCATCGCGAGGGCTATCGTTTTGCACTGGAAACGCAGGGTTCCGTGGTGAGGGAGTGGTTTGCGGATCTTGACGTGCTGACCCTTAGCCCAAAGCCGCCGTCCAGCGAAATGACGACCCGTTGGGCTGCGTTTGAGGCGTGCCTCGAAGCGGCGCAAGAGAAGCCGCAAATCGTGCTCAAGCTCGTCGTTTTCGACGAGAGTGACTATGCCTACGCCAAAGAAGTCGCGGCGCGATATCCGCACCTTCCGATCTATCTGCAACCCGGCAATCACACGCCGCCGCGCCCCGGCAGTGAAGACGCCTCTGTCGACTTGGACGGAATAATGATGCGAATGGAATGGCTTGTCGAAAGGGTGACCAGCGACAGGTGGTTCGAAGCCCGCGTGTTGCCGCAGCTGCACGTTCTGCTTTGGGGTAACAAGAGGGCGGTCTAGTCTGCGGCTTGCGTCGCACCGGAAGGCCGGGCTCCGACGGCTTGGCAGGCTCTCTTCGCGTGCCGAGTACAGCCGAGCTTTGTTCGCGCCAGCGGTCTCGCGATTGTGCGGCTGGAAACCGCCCGGACACCCGCTGCCGGCGTGTGTCACCTTGACTCCGATGAGCTGTCGTCACGCAAAGTTGAAATCCGCAAGAACTGGCCTTCTCGCCCCACCTGCTTGACTGTTTCCTCCGTCGCAAGCACGTCATCCCCTCATCCTTGTTCAGCTCTTATCGATGTATCTCATTGTCCGGCCTGACGCTCGACTGTCAGACACCAGAACGCCCAACGGGGCTGGCCCGCCGGTCAACGGCAGCTGCTAAACAGAACGGCGATGTGCATGGGAATGCATCCATTGCGTAAATGCCTTCCATAAAGAAGATCGATTTCCTCACTGGCCCAACGTGAAATATAGCAACGTCTTCGTGGCGTCGTCGGCTGCGTCAGGAGTAGCGATGAAAACGTATTGGGGTCGCCTGCGTCTCCTTGGGCGGCGAGTGTAAAGTGTAGCGATGCGGCCTCAGGCGCGAACGGCGAGCCGCGCAGTGATCACCTTCGCCTGTGCCTTTGCGGCGGGGGTCAAGCGCTGGTCTGCTCGAATTTTTATCGTCTAGCTGGTTGAAACTGCGTCCGTTGCGGGCTGCAGAAGCCGGCCGGCCGAGAAACGGCAGCCGCACTTATAAAAGCACGCCAAGGCATGCGGGCATCCGTCAGTTGCAAAGGACAATAGTGGCCGCGCCGATTGGCCATCACGGGTCCATTAGGGCAGCCACCAACATCAGTTCGCAAGAGGAGCAAAAGCAATATGTATCGTCGTCACCTGATCAAAGGGTTGGTTGCGCTCGGCGCATGCCGGATTTGCGTTCAAGCCGCCCAAGCGACCAGTGCCCATTGGGGATACACCGGTCCGGTCGGACCGGAGCACTGGGCTGATCTGGATAAGAAAAATTTCGTATGCTCTGCCGGCACGCAGCAATCGCCGATCGATATCAACAGCGCGGTCAAGGCGGATATCCCGCATATCGCCATCGGCTGGCACAAGGGCGGCGGCAATATGGTGAACAACGGCCACACCATTCAAATCAATATGCCACAAGGCAGCACGCTGACCCGCGGCGATCGTGTCTACGAACTGGTACAGTTCCATTTCCATGCGCCAAGCGAACATCACGTGGCGGGCAAGAGCTTCCCGCTGGAGGTGCATTTCGTTCACAAGGACACGCAAAGTGGTACTCTGGGCGTGCTGGGCGTCTTTTTAACGCCCGGCGCGACAAATGCCAGCTTTGCTGCCCTTGCTGCGGCCTTTCCCGAACTGCCGAATGGGGAGGTTACGATCGACGAGGTGAATCCCAACTGGCTTCTGCCAGCGTCGCTTGGCTATTGGACTTATGAGGGCTCACTGACGACGCCGCCGTGCGCCGAAAACGTCGAGTGGATGGTGGCGATGGAACCGGTTGACGTTGATCCGGCAGACATCCAGCGATTTACCTCACTTTACCCGTGAACGCGCGCCCTTTTCATTCACCCAATCGACGCTTCATCCTGCGCCAGAGTTGAGCGCCGCCCCAGCGGTTCCGCACGGTCCAACATTCTTGGCACAAATTGGCGCGAAGCCTCCTCTTCCGGTCTGGCGGTCTGACGGCGCTCCCCAAGCTGGCTAGTCTAAAGGATAGGGATTCGGTGCCGGCACCACTCGTCCCAAAGACGTCGCGGCGAGGTTTGTCTGCAACCCGGCAATCACACGCCGCCCCGCCGTGGCAATGAAGACGTCTCTGTCGAGTCCGACGGAATATGATGCGCATGGAATAGCTGGCCGAAAAGGTGACCAGCGACAGGTGGTTCGAAGCCCGCGTCTTGCCGCAGCTGCACGTTCTACTCTGGGGTAACAAGAGGGCGGTGTATACCTTCTCTTAGCTTCGCCGCCAACTACTCGGTTTTCCGAATTGCTCTCTATATTCTTGAAGGCGATGCGTTCGTTAAAGACATG
This sequence comes from Mesorhizobium sp., assembly GCA_004020545.1. Taxonomy (GTDB): domain Bacteria; phylum Pseudomonadota; class Alphaproteobacteria; order Rhizobiales; family Rhizobiaceae; genus Mesorhizobium. The sequence goes on from SAQE01000027.1 coordinate 46,934, forward strand.
TGCTGCGCACCTGGTGTAAAAGCTGCTCTCATCATGCAGAGGTCAAGTTGTAGCTGATGTTGCCCTTGATGCCGCAGCCTACCGCGGCGGGACCAAACTCAATGGCAAGCAGGCCGGCTAGGATCGTGCAGCCAGTCGCGAGCCTCGCCCACAACGGGGTCTCACGCGCATGATGGCGCCGGCCATGGGTTCGGCGGTTGTACTCATTGTCTACATAGCGCCGTTTGCCCTCGCTCTTTCTCCCCGCGGGGCAGTATGCCCATCTATCATGACCAGGTGCATATTAGCCCTATGCAGACAAGCGGGTGGCTACTTACATCGTGAGCGTTCTCGAGAAGCCGTAGTGGCGCACCGTGCTGACCAACAACGAAAAGGCGCAACCCTTTGCCCGCGCGTTCGGTTGCCGCTCACTCGTCATCTTCTGGCGGTTCTAGTTTGCCAACCGAAACCTCTAGCCTCGTGGTGCACTCAATAAGGTTAGCTAGCAATTTGGCATCAATGTCTGTGTGCCCCTCGTACTCGGAGAGGTTTCGCTCGTTGTGCGCTTTAGAAAAATCTGAATGTCAGCCTTGTCGGTTCCGACGGTATGAACGAGCGCTTGAAACACCGAAGTGCGATTGTCCGAGCGATAGCCTTCGCGGCGTAGGGCTGCCAGGGCAAGCCGATGCGCAGCTCCATATAAGAGAGTGAATTGGCTGTCGGGGTCGAGACCTTTCTGTGCGTCAGTTAAATTCTTGCGGGCGCCACCCAGCATGCCGTCATATTCGGACAGCGATGGGGGCTCACTTTTCATCAGCCCAATCTTTACGAGGTTGTCTAGTTCTTGCTTGCCCACGCTTGTAAATCTTTCTCCGAGCCGATGAGGAAAATCTTTGGAAGGGTACTTACCTTTCGGACAAACGACCCTTTCTGCGACGCCTTTCGTTGCCATTCCTCCGGCGACAGAAATGTCGGACTGACCTTTCGGCCTAGTCTCAGTTCCGCGTTTTGTGCGGCTGAATAAAGTTCAGAGAGGTTCAGGTTATCGCCGACCACCATCAAATCGATATCGCTGCGTTCTGTGTCCGTGCCTTTGGCGACTGAACCGTACACGAAGGCAGATTTGATCGAATGAAAGTGCGACAGCAATTCCCTTAGTGGCTCGGTTGGTATTTGGTTCTTAAGTGAAAAGTGCGCCGTGCTCTGCAAAGCAGGGGGGGCTGCGTTCTCAGGCCCCGCGCTAGTGCCGTCACGATGCGCCTTTAGGCGCTGGTATTCATCGACCGAAAGCAGCACAAGCCGTTCGCGGCCATTCTTGCTGATGATCACGGGTTCCGCTAGCGCCTTGTCCTGATACACCCCTAAGTTGCGCTGAAATTCAACCGAGCTAATGACCGACATAGAATTGTCCCGATAATCCGTTATATCCGTATAATACGTATCTTTTTGAAAATATCAATGATCTCGTGCTAAGGTACTGAATTATTTGCCTTCGATATAGCGCGTCGGCGGAACCAACTCGTAGACGGGCTATGAAAGGTTAAGCGCGGATGTCTATCGGCCGCCGGCGTTCCCGCTCCGCAAGCCTGCCTGAACTATTCCGCGCGGCGGTCAAGCCCCAGGCTCCTGCTCATCCAGCGACCGCAGGCTGGAAAGACAATAGCCGACGTCTTCCGATGGTCTCGCCATCAGCTTTGGGCTAGCTCCCCATTATCCCGCTTCGAGCTCGACACAGGGCGGTTTCGATGGCGCACGACAATCTGTGTCGGCTTTGTCGTGTCCGTGACAGACGCCTGAAAGGCCCGCTCGCGCGTTTTGCCGCCGTCTAAGTGGCTGGAATTTAATAACGAAGTTTCTTCTCGGATCGGCCGATCACGCTGGTACGCTTTTTGCGATGCTTGGTGTGAGGCGGCACGAGCTGCCTATCGGCACTTGTGTCGCGGGCAGTCGCGATGACTAGAACGAAGGAAGGAAAGCTATTATGTCAGGTCTGCGTCAGATCGCCTTTTACGGCAAAGGCGGCATCGGCAAGTCCACCACCTCCCAAAATACGCTCGCCGCCCTTGTCGACCTCGGGCAGAGAATCCTCATCGTAGGATGCGACCCCAAAGCCGATTCCACACGCTTGATCCTGAATTCGAAAGCTCAGGATACCGTCCTGGATCTCGCCGCACAGGAAGGTTCGGTGGAAGACCTCGAACTCCAGGACGTGCTCAAGGTCGGCTACAGAGGCATCAAGTGCGTGGAGTCCGGCGGCCCCGAGCCGGGTGTCGGTTGCGCCGGCCGCGGCGTCATCACCTCGATCAATTTCCTCGAGGAGAATGGCGCTTATGACGATGTCGATTATGTCTCCTATGACGTCCTCGGCGACGTGGTATGCGGCGGCTTCGCCATGCCGATCCGCGAAGGCAAGGCCCAGGAGATCTACATCGTCATGTCCGGCGAGATGATGGCGCTCTATGCCGCCAATAACATCGCCAAGGGCATCCTCAAATATGCCCATTCGGGCGGTGTGCGGCTGGGCGGGCTGATCTGCAATGAACGTCAAACCGACCGTGAACTCGATCTGGCCGAAGCACTGGCTGGCCGATTGAATTCCAAGCTCATCCACTTCGTGCCCCGCGACAACATCGTCCAGCATGCCGAACTCAGGAAGATGTCGGTGATCCAGTACGCGCCGGACTCCAAGCAGGCAGGGGAATACCGCGCTCTGGCCGAGAAGATCCACGCCAATTCGGGCCAGGGTACGATCCCGACGCCGATCACCATGGAGGAGCTGGAGGAGATGCTGCTCGACTTCGGCATCATGAAGACCGACGAGCAGATGCTTGCCGAGCTTCACTCCAAGGAAGCGGCGAAGGCGGCGGCCCAGTAGTGACATTAGCGCTGCCATGAATCGGCGCGCCTTGCAGAGAACGGCGCCTATTCGTTGAGGCGTCACCCAACCTTGAAAGGGGACTCATGAGCCGGGAATACGAGAATGACGGTGCTCTTCATGCGAAGCTTATCGAAGAGGTGTTGTCGCATTATCCCGACAAGGCGGCGAAGCGCCGCAAGAAGCACCTCAACGTCGCAAAGAGCGGCAACGAGGCTGGCGGGGAAAGCGAGGTCCTTTCCGAATGCGACGTCAAATCGAACATCAAGTCCATTCCCGGGGTGATGACGATTCGCGGCTGTGCATATGCGGGTTCGAAAGGCGTGGTGTGGGGGCCAGTCAAGGATATGGTCCATATCTCGCACGGCCCGGTCGGCTGCGGCCAATACTCTTGGTCGCAGCGCCGCAACTACTACGTCGGTACGACGGGCGTCGACACGTTCGGGACAATGCAGTTCACCTCCGATTTCCAGGAGAAGGACATCGTCTTCGGCGGCGACAAGAAGCTGGAACAGATCATTGACGAGATTGAAGTCTTGTTTCCGCTCAACAACGGCATCACCGTGCAATCCGAATGCCCTATCGGCCTGATTGGCGATGACACCGAGGCGGTTTCTCGCAAAAAGACCAAGGAGTATGACAAGACGATCGTGCCGGTACGCTGCGAGGGTTTCCGCGGCGTCTCGCAGTCGCTTGGCCACCACATCGCCAATGATGCGATCCGGGATTGGGTCTTCGACAAAAAGGATGTCAAGTTCGAGGCCGGCCCCTACGACGTCAACGTCATCGGCGACTACAATATCGGCGGCGATGCCTGGGCCTCGCGCATACTGCTTGAGGAGATAGGGCTGCGCGTGGTCGGCAACTGGTCGGGTGACGCCACACTCGCAGAGATCGAGCGCGCCCCGAAGGCTAAGCTCAATCTTATCCACTGCTACCGGTCGATGAACTACATCTGTCGGCATATGGAGGAAAAGTATGGCGTCGCTTGGATGGAGTACAATTTCTTCGGTCCCTCCCAGATCGAAGCCTCTCTGCGCAACATAGCCAAGCATTTTGGGCCGGAAATCGAGGAAAAGACCGAAAAGGTCATTGCCAAGTACAGGCCGCTTGTTGATGCGGTCATCGCCAAGTACCTGTCGCGCCTGGAAGGAAATACCGTGATGCTCTATGTCGGCGGCCTGCGCCCCCGCCACGTCGTCACGGCCTACGAGGACCTCGGCATGGTCATCGTGGGCACCGGCTATGAATTCGCCCACAGCGACGACTATCAGCGCACCGGCCACTACGTGAAGAACGGCACGCTGATCTATGATGACGTGACCGGCTATGAGTTGGAGAAATTCATCGAAGGGATTCGCCCAAATCTGGTCGGCTCGGGAATCAAAGAAAAATACCCGGTGCAGAAGATGGGCATACCGTTCCGCCAGATGCATTCCTGGGATTATTCAGGCCCGTATCACGGGTACGATGGCTTTGCCATTTTCGCACGTGATGTGGATCTCGCCATCAACAACCCGGTCTGGGACCTATTCCACGCGCCTTGGAAAAGAAGCCGGGGCGATGAGCGGGCGATGGCTGCCGAATAAACATCTGCTTTAGCCCCAGTCTCCCACTGAGACGGTGAACTCCCGCGGCCTCTGATCCGCCGGAGCCTGGAACGTCTTGACGTCCTGAGCTGCCGTACCGCGCAGCCAGATGCAAAAGAGGTAATCATCATGCCGCAGTCGGCTGAAAAAATTCTCGATCACGCTCCCCTGTTCCGCGAGCCGGAATACAGAAAGATGCTCGCTGAGAAGAAGCTAAACTTCGAATGTCCGCACCCCGATGAGATCGTTTCCGATCAGCGCGATTTCACCCAGACGTGGGAATACCGCGAAAAGAACCTCGCCCGCAAAGCGCTTGTCGTGAACCCGGCCAAGGCCTGCCAGCCGCTGGGTGCGGTATTCGCTGCCGCCGGCTTCGAACGAACCATGTCCTTCGTCCACGGCAGCCAAGGTTGCGTCGCCTATTACCGCTCGCACCTGTCGCGCCATTTCAAGGAGCCTGCCGCGGCGGTCTCCTCCTCAATGACCGAGGATGCGGCGGTGTTTGGCGGCCTGAAGAACATGGTCGACGGGCTCGCCAACACCTACCAGCTCTACGACCCGAAGATGATTGCCGTGTCGACGACCTGTATGGCAGAGGTCATTGGCGACGACCTGCACAGCTTCATCCAGAACGCCAAGGACGAAGATTCAGTCCCGCGCGACTTCGACGTGCCCTTTGCCCACACGCCGGCCTTCGTTGGCAGTCATGTCGACGGCTATGACAACATGGTCAAAGGCATTTTGGAGCACTTCTGGAAAGGCCAGGAGCGTACGCAAGTCGAAGGAGCCATCAACATCATTCCGGGCTTCGACGGCTTCTGCGTCGGCAACAACCGGGAGCTCAAGCGCCTGCTCGATGTAATGGGCGTGTCCTACACATTCATCCAGGATGCCTCTGACCAGTTCGATACGCCTTCGGACGGTGAATACCGCATGTATGACGGGGGCACGAAGATCAACGAGGTGAAGAAGGCCCTCAACGCCGAGGCAACGCTTTCGCTGCAGCATCACAACACCCGAAAGACGCTGGGCTATTGCGAGGAGGTCGGGCAGGCGACGGCCTCGTTCCACTATCCGCTCGGCGTTCAGGCGACCGACGAATTCCTGATGGAGGTCGCGGCGATTTCCGGCAAGGAGATCCCCGAGGCAATTCGCCTCGAGCGCGGCCGACTGGTAGACGCCATGGCGGACAGCCAATCCTGGTTGCATGGTAAGAAATACGCCATCTACGGCGATCCCGACTTCGTTCACGCGATGGCCCGCTTTGTCATGGAGACCGGCGGCGAGCCAACCCATTGCCTCGCCACCAATGGCACCTCGGCATGGGAAGCCGATTTGAAGAAGCTGCTAGCATCCTCGCCTTTCGGCAAGGCTGCCCAGGTTTGGGCGGGCAAGGACCTGTGGGCGCTGCGCTCACTGCTCTTTACCGAGCCGGTGGACCTTTTGATCGGCAATTCCTACGGCAAGTACCTGGAGCGCGACACCGGAACGCCGCTGATCCGGCTGATGTTTCCGATCTTCGATCGGCACCATCATCACCGCTTTGCGCTCTTTGGCTACCAGGGCGCGTTGCGCGTGCTTACGACGATCCTCGACAAGATCTTCGACAAACTCGATCGCGAGACGAGCGAGACGGGTGTGACGGATTATTCCTATGACCTCACGCGCTAAGAGCCGTGGCCGGCTTTTCGCCGAGGCCATTCCTTGCCCAATGGACTGGGGAGGCTGAGCAATGTCCTCCCTCAGCGCCAAAATCAAGGACGCCTTCGATGAGCCCGCCTGCGATAAGAACCGTGGCAAAGATGCCAAGGCGCGCAAGGAGGGCTGCTCGAAGTCGCTGACACCAGGGGCGGCAGCCGGCGGCTGCGCCTTTGACGGAGCCAAGATCGTCCTGCAGCCGATCACCGACGTTGCGCATCTGGTCCATGCGCCGCTTGCCTGCGAGGGCAATTCTTGGGACAACCGTGGTGCGGTTTCGTCAGGGCCGACCTTGTGGCGGACAAGCTTCACGACCGACCTCACCGAACTCGACCTGGTGATGGGGCAGGGCGAGCGGAAACTCTTCAAGGCGATCCGCGAGATCAAGCACACATACGCGCCGCCGGCGATCTTCGTCTACTCGACTTGCGTAACGGCGCTGATCGGTGACGACATCGAGGCCGTGTGCAAACGCGCCACGGAAAAGTTCGGTTTGGCCGTGGTGCCGATCAATGCGCCTGGCCTGGCAGGCTCCAAGAACCTCGGCAACAAGCTCGCCGCCGAGGCGTTGCTCGATCATGTCATCGGCACGGTCGAACCCGACGACTCTGGGCCCTACGACATCAACATCCTTGGCGAATTCAACCTCTCGGGCGAATTCTGGCTTGTAAAGCCGCTCCTCGATCGGCTCGGGATCCGGGTGCGCGCCTGCATTCCCGGCGATGCGCGTTACCGCGACATTGCTTCCGCGCACCGCGCCCGGGCGGCAATGATGGTGTGCTCGACCGCGCTGATCAGTCTTGCCCGCAAGATGGAGGAGCGCTGGGACATCCCGTTCTTCGAGGGCTCCTTCTATGGCATCTCCGACACATCGCAAGCTCTTCGCAACCTTGTCAGGCTGCTGGTGAGGAAGGGCGCCGATCCGGAGATCCTCGAGCGCACAGAGACGCTAATCGCGCAGCAGGAGGCGATCGCGTGGAAGAAACTCGAATCCTACCGGCAAAGGCTCCAAGGCAAGCGCGTGCTGCTCAACACAGGCGGTGTGAAGTCCTGGTCGGTTGTCCATGCGCTGATGGAGATCGGAATCGAGATCGTCGGCACCTCGGTCAAGAAATCTACGGTGCAGGACAAGGAGCGCATCAAACAAGTTCTCAAGCACGACAAGCACATGTTCGAATCCATGGCTGCGCGCGAGCTGTACGCCATGCTCTCTGAACACAGGGCCGATATCATGCTGTCGGGCGGTCGCACGCAATTCATTGCGCTCAAGGCCAAGACGCCCTGGCTCGATATCAACCAGGAGCGCCAGCATCCTTATGCCGGCTATGACGGCATGGTGGAACTCGTACGCCAGATCGACCTCGCCATTCACAATCCGATCTGGTCTCAGGTGCGCCAGCCGGCCCCGTGGGATTGCCAGCCTGATCTGATAGGCGAATTGCCGTGCACGAGGAACGAGACCGCGTACCTGTTTGATGAATTCGCCTGCGCGACGGCACACGAGTGTTGAGGCGACCGATGGCCCGCATCCTTCTCCAGAGCAAATCGGCTGCGGTCAACCCGCTGAAGTCGTCGCAGCCGCTGGGTGCCGCCTTTGCCTTTCTTGGCGTCGACGGTGCGATGCCGCTGTTCCACGGCAGCCAGGGATGCACAAGCTTTGCGCTCGTTCTCTTCGTGCGGCACTTCAAAGAAGCGATTCCCTTGCAGACTACGGCGATGGATGAGGTGGCGACCATCCTCGGCGCAGCCGACCATCTGGAAGAGGCGATCCTCAACCTCAAGAACCGCACGAAGCCAAAGCTGATCGGGGTGTGCACGACCGCGCTCGTGGAGACGCGTGGCGAAGATTGCGCGGGTGATATTGCCAACGTCAAGCTGAAGCACACGCAAGAGCTTGCGGGTACGGAGGTCGTGCTGGCCAACACGCCGGATTTTGACGGCGCGATCGAAGAGGGCTGGGCCAGGGCAGTCACCGCAATGATCGAAGGGATTACACGCTCGGGCGAACGGGCGCGGCACCCGAAGAAGATCGCAATCCTGCCCGGATGCAACCTCACTGTCGCCGACGTCGAGCATATGCGGGACATGGTTGAAAGCTTTGGGCTCAAGCCGGTTATTCTGCCCGACATCTCAGGCTCGCTCGACGGTACGGTTCCTGACCGCTGGGTAGCGACCACATACGGCGGCACCAGCGTCGAGGACATTCGCGAGTTGGGCACGGCCATGCAATGCATCGCCATCGGTGAGCACATGCGCCGCCCGGCGAAAGCGCTGCTCGGGTTGACCGGCGTGCCTTACGTGTTGTTCCAGTCACTGACTGGGCTGCAGGACACGGACCGCTTCGTGTCGCTGCTGTCTTCGATTTCGGGCGCGGCGGTACCGGCCCGCGTGCGCCGGCGCCGGGCGCAATTGCAGGACGCGATGCTCGACGGACATTTCCATTTCGGCGGCAAGAAAATTGCCATCGCTGCCGAACCAGACCAGCTGTTCCAACTTGCAACCTTCTTTGCTGGCCTCGGCTCCGAGATAGCCGCGGCCGTCACAACGACCGACAGGTCTAAAATTCTCGAGAAAGTCCCGGCGGTTTCGGTTCAGATCGGCGATCTCGGCGATCTGGAAAGTCTTGCCGTCGGTGCTGACCTGCTTGTCACGCATTCGCACGGGCGCCAAGCATCGGAGCGGCTCCGAATTCCGCTCATGCGCATCGGGTTCCCGGTCTTCGATCGACTAGGCAGCCAGCACAAGCTCGCAATTCTCTATCAGGGCACCCGCGACCTGATCTTCGAGGTCGCCAACATCTTCCAGGCCAACCAACACGCGCCCACTCCTGAGGCGCTTGATCCACTCCGTAATCGAGAAATATCACATGAACGCTGTTCGCCGCCTCTCGCTGGTCAGTAATGAGGTTTTCGCCCCGATGCCTGAACGACGTGCGGGCGCATTGCGCGTTGCGATCGCCACTCAGGACATGCAGAACCTCAATGCCCATTTCGGGTCGGCCAGGCGCTTTGCTGTCTACGACGTGACGCGCGAGGAATGGAATCTCGTCGAAGCCGTGGCCTTCGATGACGTTTCGGATGAAAGCGGGGAGCATCGGGCCGAGGGCGATGACCGCATCACGCCCAAGGTGGATGCGCTCAAGGGCTGTCAGATCCTGTTTTGTCTGGCAATTGGCGGCCCTTCGGCAGCCAAGCTTGTCGCGGCAAAAATCCACCCGATCAAAGTGGCGGAGCCCCAATCGATCCCACAGGTGCTCTTGCGCACGCAGATGATGCTCAGGACGTGTCCTCCGCCCTGGCTGCGCAAGGTGCTGGCGCGAGCGGGCATTGCCGAAAAGAAACCGTCCTTCGAGGACGAGGACTGAAAAGAGGAGGACGCCAATGCCTGACCCCGCAATCCCCCCAGCTGTCGCCGAAGACGAGGCGGCTCTTTGCACCCCGTTCGTCAAATGCCTCGTGCGGCTGATCCGTTCTCAGGATTCCTATGGCTCGTGGGAACGCAAAGCGGACGCTGAGCTGCTGGGCGACTTCATCATTACCAAGGAACAGCGCCGAGGGATCCCAATCATCGGAGATCCCGATCCCGACGTGCTGTGGAGGCTCGACAAGTACTACGCCGCCATCGGGCTTGCGATCGAGGAGCGCTGCGGCCTTATGGCATCGCCGATGATCCAGGTGAGCCATGAGGGTTTTGGTCGGGTGCTTTTCACGACCGGACGGCTGGTCGTTTTGTCCAAAACGCTGCGCGATGTCCACCGGTTTGGCTTCGAGACGCTCCTGAAGCTCGCCACGGCCGGTACGAAGCTGGTCGACGATGCGATTTCAGTCATCGAAACCTTTCCCCACGTGGCGCTGGCATGATGGGCGCGATTTTCGAGAAAGGCCATCATGACGGACCCGAGAAACTATGTTGGCCAGTCCCCTCGATCCAGGGGCTCGAGGCCGACCAGGTTGTTGGGGTATCGCCGATGAAGAAGCCGCTGGTCCTGATCTGCTCGCAAGATGCCGAGTTCTATCTGCTCTACAGCCACATACTGGAGGTGGACGGTTTCAGCAGTGAGACGGCAGACGGCGCGAAGGCTGCGCTGGCCTTGGCCGAACAACGGGAGCTTCAGGCCGTAGTGCTGGATTGCGACCCAGCCAGCATAAACGGGTCCGCAATTTGCGCCCACCTCAAGCGGGAACCGCGCACCACCGACCTGCCCATCATCGCCCTGATCGCGCCTGGCGCCGAGCACCAGCACCTCGATCTCTTGAAGGCAGGCGTTGAGAGCTTTGTGCGGCCGGTGGCTCCGGCCAAGCTGCTCGACTGCCTGCGGGCGAGGCTCGGGCTGACCAAGCGTGGTCCGAACGGGGTTGAAAACGACAGTTGGATTTGTTGTGGAGGCCTGGAGATGAAGCTCGATGCCCATCGGGTTCGCGGTAATGGCCACGACATCCATCTCGGACGGATCGATTTCAACGTGCTGCGGCTTATGATTGAGGCCCCCGGCAAGGTCTTCAGCCGGGACGAGCTTATCGGGGCGGCCTGGCTGCCCAACATTCATGTCGGTGCACGCACCGTCGATGTCCATATCAGCCGAATCAGGAGGGCGCTGAAAACGGCCTTGCCCGGCAGCGTCATTCGCACCGTCAGGTCGGCCGGCTACTCGCTCGAGAAGCCGGACGACTGAAATCGGTGGTCGAATGTGGTGCCGCTCTCTCTTCCTCCTGAGAGCGGTGTTGCCGCTTTGAGACGCTCCTAACGAAGACCAGGAGAAGCAGGCAAATGGAATTTAAAAGCATATTCAGTGTGACGGGTGCTGATCATTCTGATGAGGACCTCACAACAGCTGCCGGACTGTGTGCCGAGGTCGGCGCGCACCTATCGGTACTCATTATACCGCCTCCATTGCTCTTGATGTCGTCTCCGCCCCCCGAATGGAATACAGGACGTGCACAGGCAATTGCAGTACCGAACTATCGATTTCAGCAAATCGAGAAATTTTCACAGGACGTGACCAGAATGGAAAGACGGTCCGCGGATATCCTCAAAAGGCTGAAAGCTATGTCGCTTTCCTGTGACGTTGACACCGACTATTGCGATCCGGCTAGCCTCGGTGAAGTGGCACGACAGCGGGCGCTCTGCGCTGACCTGACGATCGTTGGAGGAGACCTCCTCAACGATGAGACTCTCGGACCTCCTGTTGTCAACGGCTGCTTGTTCGATAGCGGAAAGCCGGTGCTCATCGTGCCGAAGGGCGCTAAGGCGACCCTGTCGCCTCGACGCGTGCTGGTCGGCTGGGATTCGCGCGTAGAGGCCTCGCGTGCGGTTCGGGAAGCTCTTAGTATCCTATCCGCTGCCAAGGAAGTCTGTGTCGCTATGGTCGATCCGAAGGCGCAAAACAACGGGAAAGGCGCGCAGTCTGGAGCTGACATCGCTGCCTATCTTACTCGGCACGGTGCTCGGGTCTCTGTTGACCTGCTTAAGAGCGCCGGCAAATCGGCGGGCACAGTGCTGACTCAGCACGCGAACGACATCTGTGCTGACATGATGGTCATGGGTGCTTATGGCAGCCGTGGGCTGCGTGAGCGGATTTTCGGCGGTCCGCCGAGCTGGAGCTTTGGGAACACCACATTGCCGCTGTTTTTGGCTCGCTGATCAGTTCCGTAGGAAGACCGATCAGGTCGTAGGACCGCCAACCAGTCCGAAGTCGTCGTCGGTTACCGGTCGGATTGCGGAGACATGGCTGGATCAGCGAACATCTTGCGACGCTTGTCAGAGCCAAACCGGACGCCTCGACTGCTTCACGACGCTCTCGTGCATCCAACTCGTGCGAGATCGTCTGTAACCGGCAGTAAAGACGAACGGCTGCAGCAGACCGCAGCCAAGCCACAGGGCGGGTGTACCAGGGGCCCCCGCCTCGGGCGCGAACCCTGTTGGAATGCCCCTGATCAGTACCCGGACGCGGGTCAAATCGGCGGCTGCCCCTGTCAGGCCTGCGGTGTGCAAGGGCCGCTGCCGCGGAGCTTCCCCTGCCCGATCGTCGGGCGCGACAATGTCGGGTTCCAGACGAGCTGGAATTAGGAGAACTCGTTGGTTTGACGTTTTCTTTATCCGGCACGCTGCATGCATGGGAGTCTACGAACGCATTACGAGCCGTTATCCATGGTTACGCCCCTCGAAGAAAGAGCCGCTTCCGTCGTAACCGGGAAACAGTCAATCCTGGGGTGGAGGCAGCCGCTAGGAGCCGCCGTAAAATCCGGAGAGCTGCGCGACAGCATCACACGCGGTCCTTCTCGCTCTTGGGTTCGGATGATGCGGTGCCCGCTGTCGATGTCGCCCATTGAGCTCAAGACCTGGAAGGCCGCGCAGGCTTTTGCCTTCCTCTCAGTCGGGACCGCGGCTCAAGGATGCCTGTGAGGTTCGCAATGCTCAATGCCTGGCGGTCGCCGCGCACATGCCGCTGAGTTGGAAAACACTCCTAGAGGAGCAAGGATAAGTGGACCTCTTTTGCATTGGTATCGGTGCTGGGCCGTCTAATTTGAGCCTTGCGTGTCAGATACAGGAAGAGATTGCGCAAGGGGCACTGTTCCTGGATCGGCAGGTTGATTTCCGCGGACATCCAGGCAGCGCTTTCGATTGCGCGGAGCTCCAGGTCGGCCACTTCCAGGATCTGGTTACTCTGGTCAATCCGCGATCAGCCTACACATTCGTAAACTACCTCCACGAGAACGGGCGTCTTTACCATTTCCTCAATGCGCAATTTCACGGGGTGCTCAGAGCCGAGTTCGCTCAATATCTCAACTGGGCGTTCCAGAAGAATCCGCTTGTCCGTGGCGGCGAGGCCGTTCGCGAAATCCGCTTTGACGGCGAGTTTCGCGTGCGGACGGACAACGCGGTCCTTGATGCGAGAAACCTCGTCATCGACATAGGCAAGCAGGCGCAAATTCCGCCTCAGTTTCATGGCTGGACTGGACCCAACCTGTTCCACTCATCTGAGTTGGCCCACATCAATCCTGAGGTGCAAAAAAAGCATGTCTGCGTTGTTGGCGGCGGACAGTCGGGAGCCGAGCTGCTGCTGCACCTTGTCGGCCGGCCGAAAGAACGGCGGCCCGCGGCGATCACTTGGGTCTTGACGCGCGAGATGCCTTTCGACGACCACCCGTTCACAAACGAGCTGTTCACGCCTTGCTTTTCGGATCGTTTTGCGGCCATGAGCGAGGTGCATCGCCAGCTGTTCCTGCGGCGTTTCGCGCTTGCCTCCGACGGGATTTCAGAAAGCACGTTGCGCGCGGTCTATCAGGCGCTCTACCACCACGCCTTTCTCGAGCCACACCAATGCGACATCACACTGCGGCCAAGTTGCAACGTGTCGCGCTGCATCAACGCAGGGGCGGGGCACAGGCTCACGCTGCAGCGCGGCATGGATAACATCGGAGAAGTAACCGCGGACATCGTCATCCTGGCCATGGGGTACGAGAACGCGCTGCCGGACTTCCTGGAACCGATCGCAGATCGCCTCGAGCAGATCGGCAATGAGCTCGCCACCGGCGAGGATTTTTCGGTGTACTGGGACGGACCGCGAGACAGACGCCTTTTCGTTCAGAACGCCTGCCTTGGACAGCGCGGGCTGGCTGATCCGAACTTTGGCCTGCTGGCCTGGCGAGCGCGCCGCATCCTGGACAGCCTTCTGGGGCGCCCGCCATGCACCAATCCCGAGCATCTGGGCTTCATCAGCCGTACGTTGATCGAGCGCCGGCCCGACCTCGTAGCCGAAGAAATGGGCAGCGGGATATAACTGGTCTACTATTGTTCATTGGCGGTGGCATCCAGGGAATGATGTACGCCTTCGTTGCGGCGAACGCGGGAGCCTTAGCCCAGATCATCTTGACCGAATAAGCACTCGGGCCCTGAGGCACATCGTATATTCTGCGGACGTTTCCCCTACGCTCGTTAAGTCCTTACGTTCACTCGAAAGAGTGCGGTAGCCTCAGCGGCCATGGCTGAGCCCGCGCTCAGCGGGGAGGGTCCTTGCCTTTGGCGATGCATGTCGTGGCTGGACCCGGTGAGTTAGGTGAGTCCGGCCCGGTCTACCCAGCCCCTGCGCCCGCCCCGAAGCCGCTCGCCCGCTCAGCGCTATCGAGGGGGCGCTCGCGCGGCTTCGCTGACCGCCGCGTTACAGCGTAAGGACGCGACCCCAGTGAAGGCATACTCCAGTGTCGCCAATCCCGTTTGGTTGGCCCGCCGCAAGCCGGTCTTCCAACCAAAGGCCGAACTCGCCAATTCGCCAGCCAACTCCACCAACGATTGTCTAAATCCGCTGCCGAGGGCGGTTCGCTCGGGCTCGCTTGCTTGAGCACGGCACAGACGGGATCGCGAGCATGATGCCGCGGAATGGGAACGCATCATGCTTGGGCACGAGGGCCCGTGCCAACGCGCATCGCGCCAATCGGCGTCGTCACGTCCGAGATTCAGCACCGGCTGCTCGGCGCTTTTACGCTCGCATCATGGGCCGGCATGCCGCTGGCGATCCATGACGCGATGCCGCCGAGGCTGCTAGTTCATGGAAAGCGATAAGCACTAGATTAATGGGCAACCTCGTCGGGACCGAAAAGGGCGCTAAACCGGCTGGCTAGATCGATCCAGGGTGCCGCGTCTCCGCGCTCTGAAGCTATTCGAACGACCGTCGCCAGATAATCGGTAAAAGCCTTCAGTCTGATGGCGCCTTGCTCAGAAAGGTGGTCAATGGCGTCAAGCGGCTGGTGAACGGCAGCCAGCATATGTTGCACCAAAAGCAGTGAGGATGGGCAAGGGCAGTCGCTCTTACTCGCGAGGCGCCTGCACTCGCTGCAAAGCGGCGGAATGTCCTCTAAGGCTAGGTCGCCGGAAAGCCGTTGTATGAGATTGTCAGTGGCGTTCCACAAATTCGCTCGCATGCAGAACGGAATGCAGCGTGACCCCATGTTGGGCTAGCAGCGCCGTAGCTCCCTCGTCGCGGTCCACGAGGCAAGCAGCGTCACCTACAATGCCCCCGGCGCGGCGAACCTCTTCAATCGCCTTCAATATCGACTTGCCGCTTGTGGCAACGTCGTCAACGATCAGGACGACTTTTCCCTCGAGATCTTCTTTGGGCCCAAGACCTTCAATCACGTCCCTTGTGCCATGAGGCTTTGGAGTCTTGCGAACGAAGATCGTGTTTATGGGTTTGTTCATCGCCGAGCTGACAGCTGCCATCGATCCGATTACGGGGACCGCTCCCATTTCAAGGCCGCCGACGTACTCTGCTTTCACTTGCTCAGCGATTTTTAGGAACTCAAGAGCGGCAAGTTGCGCGCCTCGCGCCATCATCATGGTAGGCTTCATATTGAAATAGATGTCGCTCTCTATGCCCGACGAGAGCGTGTAGCGTCCGGATCGAAAAGAGCGCTCACGGACGATTTCGCGGAGTTCGTCCTTGTCGTGTTGGCTGGAATCAACTGGTCTGAATTTTGCCAGTGCCGCCATAGATCAGACCTCGCCCTAGGGAAAAAATTGGGTGCGGCATGCACCTAGTCACTACCGCTATGTGACTTATGCAAGTGTTCGCGGGGTGTGTCAATTAATGTCAATACCGGTGCGACCGTTTCGCGCAGATTTTTCCATTATCGTTATTGGGTGCCTAAAGCGTGATCACGGGTTTCCCTACGGCTGGGTAGCGTTGGCCACCCGCCCTTGCCCGATCTCGGCAGGCACGGCTTTTCTCGATGCGGGCCGTCTCTTTGAGGATTTGGGCGTTTCATCCTCGTCCCCTCGAGTTCCGCCTCGCTCGGCCCCGTTTGCGCCAGCTTCTTAACCAGGTTGCGCATGAGGTGAGCGTTTCGGCCGCCATGTCGGCCCGTGTCGCTCTTGTGATGACGAGTGGGCAAGGCCGCGCTTTTCGTGCAACCCCGTCGTAGAGGCGCGAGAGGTAAAGTTCGAGCCGCCGAGAATTTTTGTCATCAGCACCGCGGCGCAACATTTCGGCTCGCTTCATCTGACGACGGTAGAAAGCAAAGTTCAAGGTAGGTCGTAGTCCACCTCCCTGCCGGCCGAGTCTTTACGGCGATATCGGCGACAGGGGCGAGCGTCTGCCTCTGAGGCAGACGCCGAACAGCAGGCCGAGCCTTACACTGATTTTGGTGACATTGAGTTCGCCGACACCCCTGAGATGGAGCCTATCACGGGCGGGAAGCGCCTTGTGGCAGAACTCGACAAGCGGCGCTACGTTCTGGACGCCGGCGTTGCTGACAGGACATCGAGGCGCCCGAAGGTTTCGATTGCCTGCATCAGCCGCGTTCCACCTGCCTCTCACCCTGGCAACCATTTTTCGTCAATCGATCGATCCCGGACGCCGTTGTTGGACTTCGCTGTGATCAAGATCCGCGGACCACTCTTGCTCCCTCGCGGGCGAACCGCGCTTTCCTTGCCGACCCCGCTCGCGGCTTCGGCGATCACCGCCACCTTGTCGATAAGCCGGCCACCGGCTCCCCGTCGCGCTGGTTCAACAAAATATCATTGTGAAAGTTCATGGTTTCTTCCTTTCCGATGGCGAGGCTCGGCTTCCGCGAGATAGTCGTGGACGACCTTCCCGAGCGCGAGCGTGAGATCGGCGACGAGGTGTACGGCCGAGACTACTTCCAGCACCGGCAGTTCGGCGACGGGGGCAAGCGCATGCGACCAGAGGTTCAGGGCTGCCGGGCCGGTCCAGGCGCCTCTCAGATCGATGTCCTCCAGGTGGTATTCCACGAGTTCGCAGATGCGCGGCGTGCCGTCGACATGCGGGATGATTTTGAGGAGGAAGTTCGGGTCGGCGAGCGAGGCCTTAACGCTCGCAAGGTCCGCGGCCCGGTGCTTGTAGCCCATCGTACCCGTCGCGACGCGGACCGGGCCGTAGTCCAGCGTGCCAACAAGCGTGTCCGTCTCTGTTCGGAGCGTTGGGCTGGCGAGCTTCTTGGGAAAGCCCCACAACTCGCGTCCGCCCGCTGTCGGCGGATGGTCGTCGAGAAACATGCAGTGGGTGTAGCTCCCCATGCGGCCGCAGAAGGAGACAGGGATGACCTGTCCGCTTTCCGTGTAGTCGCCGAAGCCCGTCGAGTCCGGCATGCGAATGAACTCGAATTTGACCAGAGGCTCGCACACCTGAAGCGGCTCCGGCACAAGGTCGCGCAGTTTTTGCGGATCGGTGCGATATGTGATGATCAGATACTCCCGGTTGCTGAAGCGATATGGGCCGGGTGGGTAGGCCGGGCTGGTCAGGGGCATGGCGAAAGCTCTCCCACGGACGGTATCTTGGTGCATGTTTGAAATTCCTTTGTGCTGGCTCAAGTGGGCTTAGATAGGTCTCGATGATGGCGGCGAGGCTCTCCGAGGTGCCTTCGTTAGCCTGGATGCATGGCGTGATCGCGCGTAGCCATTTTGCGCTGGGCAATTGCCTCGGGGCGCACTCATTGTATGGTCGCGGACGCGGTTCCATGGGTCCGGTTGTGGTCGAGAGGCAAGATTCGAGGTAAAGTGATTTTGTTCCTCATTTGAAGGCGCTGCTTCCCGTCTGCTCTCGTGGTAGGAGGAAGTGGAGTGGCGGCCAGCTCCGATTTCGCCTCATGGCGGGGTTTGCGGATCAACGCGCACGCGCCATGCCAAATGAGAATCGTTCGAGGCAAAGCGATAGATCTTGCTCAGCTACGTTACGCCTCCGACGTTGTCGGACATCGGATAGCGCCGAACAGGACCGCTTGCGGATTGGGAGGACGTGTCTTTTGCGCAAGAGGACCTCCGCCCCTCAGGCAAATAGCTCCGACCGGGGCGCTATGCTTCACCACCGTCGGCCCGGGAAGTAACGCTCTTTATGCCGAGGTGTTCTCCCACTGGACGCCGCGCATTCGCCATCATGTGAAAGAGTTCTACTGCTCGACGACCAGAAATTCTCGACCAGCCGGGGCCATGCGGCTAGGGCAAGGAGGCTCTGGGCCCAAAGGCAGGTTGACGTCGTGCGTACCCATTCGGCGCTGGTACGCCCGCAAGGTGAGCTGGACGCGCTCCGCCGGGGGAACGAGACATTTCAAGGGATCTTGCGATATCCGTCGTGTTAACCTCGCCGTCTTTACCGGTGTGGTTCGAGGCGCTAGTCAGCGTGACGCGCCTTGCATAGTGCCCGATCACCCGAGAACGCCTGTGATCCATCGCGAGGAAATACAGCGGACCTCATTTGCTGGCAGAACGCCTATCCGACCCAAGTACCTTCTAATGGCGGCTGGCTATCCTGCGGCGCAGATTACTGCAGTCGCGCTCGAACGTGGGCAGGTAGCGTCGCTCGACGCCTGGCTGCAGAAGTGGAGGCAGCGAAGGGCATCCGATACATTGGTGCAGCATTACGTGCTGTCGGGGCTCAACGCCGCGCTGATTGAGCCCAATGCCGCCGACTTGCCAGCCGCGTGGTGATTTATGTCCACGAGGCAAGGATCCACACGCGGCGGTGGCGGCACGAGGACCAAGCCGCCCCGCACTTTCGACCCGGCGCCAAAGTGCCACTGCTCGAGGACGCCGGCCAGTCTAATGACAGGCGAGCCATCCAAGCTCTCACCTGTCCTAAAGCGGCTGGCTCAAGAGGGCGAAACCCGACAGCGGCAGAAGACATGTCAGGTCCACGACAATCGGCCGTGTTTGGGCTCGTGGAGAATTTTCAAAGCATTCCCCGCCGCTTACCGGAGCTGAGAGGGGTTGGCACGCCCATTGCTGCTTGATGGGCGGCAACACTGTGAGAGGGCTGAATCGCATGCAAACGCGCAAGACGAGCGATGGCCTCCTGATCCGTGTGTTGCGATTCTGACAGAGAAACCAACTACGCATAAAAGCCACGAAAGGTGTGGGTAGCTTTGGATAAGAACATCATGGAACTGCGTATGGGGTCCCCGGCTCCTCCGATCAAAGTGGAGAACTGGCTGCGTGGCGAGCCCGTCACGAACTTTAAGCCCGGCAAGGTCTACCTCGTTGAATTTTGGGCGACTTGGTGCGGACCATGTGTCGACGCCATGCCCCATTTGATTGAACTGCAGGAGAAATATAAAGACAGCGGATTTGAGATTATCGGAGTCGCAGCTTGCGAACAGGCTGCAACCGCGGACGAGGCGCGGACCAACGTGGATGCCTGGCTGACCGAGAAGTTCCCGAATCTGAATTATCGTATCGGGTTCGATTACATTGGCGAAATGAACAAGCTCTGGCTGGATCCCAGCTCTTCGATTGGGATTCCCACCTCGTTCGTGGTCGACCGCGACGGCCACATCGCTTTTATTGGCCACCCGGCGGAACTCGATGACGTTTTGCCGAAAGTCCTTAACGGCAGCTGGCGCAGCAGCTATGAAGCGAAAGCCGCCGATGCAAAGCGCATCGCGCATAACCAACTTGCAGCGCGCGAAATGTCGCTTACCCGGCCGATATACGCCAAACTTACGCCGGCGATGCAGGCCGAGGATTGGACGGCGGCGCTCTTGGCCATCGAAGAAGGCCTCGCCTTGATGCCAGACTCTTGTGAGTTCCGGCAGATTCATGCGGATCTTCTGCTTCACAAGCTGCGCGACATCAAGACCGGCATGCCGGTCATGCGAGAATTGGTCGAGGACGCGATCGACAAAAAGTTCGAAGCGGTGTCTTGGATGGTCATGGCGCTGAACCAACTCTTCGATCCCACGATCGACAACTCCCATCTTCCGCATGATGATCGCTTTGCGATGGGCAACGAGCTCTCAGAACAGATCCTGGAACTTAATCCTCCGCAAGGCGACGGGCCCCTTAAATTCCATTGGTACATCCCGGTCGCTCAGTATTATTACGAGAGCGGCCACAAGGATCGCGCGGTCGAGTTGATCGAGGTGGCAATCAAATCGCTGGACCACCAGGAGCCAATGCCGGACCACACCAAACAGCACTACCTCACCCCGTTGCTCCAAGCCCTGGCCAACTACACGGGTGAGCCCGCCTGTCATGCAGATATCTGTGTGGCTCCGCAAAATAAGGCTTTCGAAACTCAAAACGCAGTCACTTCCTGAGCAAAGATCGCGAAGGGATGACAATTGGAATTCAACACTGGCCAATCCGCCCATCGTGGCTCGCTTCGCAGCAAGTATGTCGATGCAGCAAGGGGGGGCGGCTTGCGGCAGGTTGGATTTCAATTGCGTTGACCACCGGTCGGATCGCGGCGCAGACGATGTGCGCCGCGAATTCGCGCCGTAGGTCTCGCACTCGTGGACATGTCGAGGTCGGCCACGGGGCACTCTTGGGTGGGGTTGGGCCGCCCAAGCCATTCGTCGGCCACGAAAGTGGGCCCGGAGTGGGCATCGCAGGAAAAGGAAATCGTCCCTCGAAGACGAAGACTGAAATGAGGAACAACGAAATGCCTCATGCACCGGTTGGCCCTGCTGTCAACAAGGACGAAGAAGCCCTTGCTCGCCCGTTCGTCAAATGCCTTCTGCGGCTGATCCGTACTCAGGATTCCTTCGGCTTATGGGAAGGCAATTCGGACGCCGAGCTGCTGGCCGAATTCATCATCACCAAGGAACAGCAATGTGCGACCCCTCTCATCGGCCATCCTGATTCGGACGCGCTGTGGAGGCTCGACATGTTTTACACCGCCGTGGCGCTTGCGATTGAGGAGCGCTCCGGCGTGTCGACGTCGCCAATAATTGGAATGAAACCCCTGGGGGCTTCCGGCGGTTGGTCGTTCTATCGAGACGTCCACCGGTTCGGCTTCGAGACTTTCCGCAAACTGGCTGAGGCCGGTACGAAACTGGTCGACGATGCGACTGCAGCCATTGAAGCCTAGCCCGAGATGGCGCGCATCAAGAAAACCATTGTTCCAGGAAGGATCTATGTCAGACCTAGATAAGATGAGGAAGAAAGTCCGAAAGCTCCAGTTGCGTGCAGCTATTGCCAAGATGGCATTGCAGGACCTTGTCGAGGGTCTGCCGAAAAAGTGGGCCGACATACAGGAAGTCGCCGAGAAAACCCACGCCGTTTATGCCGAGTTGGATGTTGCCAAGAGAGAACTCGCTTCAATGAAGAATTTAGGATGATGCGCACATTCACCACCCGTGACGGCTCCATTTGGATGCCGTTGTACCTGACCTTCATCGATAGCAAGACCTGCATCGGCTGCGGCCGTTGTTTCAAGGTCTGCTCGCGTGATGTGATGCATCTTCACGGCGTCGATGACGCGGGTGAAATCCTCGGCCCCTGCGATGACGAGGACGACGATTTCGACGGCGAGCTCAATCGCATGATCATGGTTGTCGCCAATGCCGGCCGCTGCATCGGCTGCGGAGCCTGCGCCCGCGTCTGCCCCAAGAACTGCCAGACCCATGTTGCGGCCGACGAGCTCGCAGCATGATCAGGCCGAAAAACCAGGAGAACGGCGTTGCACTTCACATCCTTTTGTCGGCTCCTGGGGCTGGTCCTGTGCAGCAATGCTTTGATTGTTTACGTCGCTTTGGATTCGCTCCGTCTGGCAGTCGTCACGACGCTGGCCTGTTCGCTGCTGCTTCAGGCCTGCTATTTCGGCAGCGTGCTCTTTCTGATCTGGCAGTCTAGCCGCGCTCGTGGAACTCGCCTCAGCCGCCAGCATGTCGATGGTTCCAGGAAAGCTTGGTACCAGTCGTCTGACTCTGATCAGCTGCGGAATGAAATTTCAGCTGTGTCCCGGCTTGGTCGAATGCCCAGCATGCGCTGCTGTTTTGATGCGCGGATGACAGGATCAGTGCTCAGCCCCACACCAATTTTGGTCACGCTCTCATGACTGAGCTGATCGTATAGGGAATCTGTGTTCGGCTAAGACGCGACCACATTCGGTTTGTCCTTAGGCCGGGAGATGCGGGTGGTTGGTCGATTAGGCACATAAGAGTCATCGCAGCACGCCGGATGCGGTCTGCTTGTCGCAATGACAAACTCGGTGCTGTAATAACGATGAACGTCTTCTTCACCCGCTTCGAAAGACGGGTGGCTTTGATCACACATACCCTTGGGCTGACCGGTGCGTAGCCGGTTCAGGTACTTTTTTGCTGGAGAAAGCATGCTGGAAAAATTCGAACGTTATCCGCTCACCTTTGGGCCCACGCCGATCGAGAGGCTCGACCGCCTCGGCAAGCATCTGGGCGACAAGGTGGAAATCTACGCCAAACGCGAGGACTGCAACTCCGGTCTCGCGTTCGGCGGAAACAAGCTGCGCAAGCTCGAATACATTGTGCCCGACGCGATCGCGTCAGATGCCGATACGCTCGTCACAATCGGTGGCGTGCAGTCCAACCATACGCGCATGGTCGCTGCGGTCGCCGCCAAGATCGGCATGAAATGCCTCCTGGTCCAGGAGAGCTGGGTCCCGCATGATGATGCCGTCTACGACCGGGTCGGCAATATCCTCTTGAGCCGCATCATGGGGGCAGAGGTGCGCCTGGTTGACGAGGGCTTTGACATCGGCATCCGCCGCAGCTGGGAAAAGGCACTTTATGAGGTCAAGGCAAGGGGCGGCAGGCCCTATGCGATACCGGCCGGCGCCTCTGTCCACAAATACGGCGGCCTGGGCTATGTGGGGTTCGCTGAGGAGGTGCGCGCCCAGGAAAAGCAGCTTGGGTTTGCCTTCGACTATATCGTCGTCTGTACGGTGACTGGTTCAACCCACGGCGGCATGCTCGTCGGGTTCGCCAAGGACGGTCGACAGCGCAACGTGATTGGTATCGATGCCTCCGCCATGCCCGCCAAGACCAAGGCGCAGGTGCTTGGCATCGCCCAAAATACAGCGAAGCTCGTCCACCTCGGAACGGAAATTGTCGAGGCAGACGTGGTGTTGCTCAAGGACTACGCGTACCCGGGTTATGGCGTTCCATCGGAGGAAACCAAAGAGGCAATCCGTCTGTGCGCGCGGCTCGAGGGCATGATTACCGATCCCGTTTACGAGGGCAAATCGATGCAAGGGATGATCGACCTCGTCCAGAGGGGCTTCTTTCCAGAGGGATCGAGGGTCCTCTACGCACATCTAGGCGGCGCGCCGGCGATCAACGGGTACGGCTACACGTTTCGCAACGGCTGACATTCCGCAGACTACGATTCCCCGTCCTGCCGTACCGGACGTGCATAACACCGTTCAGCGCTGGGCCGGAAAGGCCGAGGTCAATTTCGCGGACGTCGATGATCTGTAGAACTGTTCATTCGCTCCGCAGAGGGCCGGCGAATCCAATCTCGTCCTAGGGCGTTGGCCGTAATCGAAAGACACGAGGCCGGCGAGTTCGTGCTCAGCTGCCACTCTGGTAGCAAGGGAACGGAATCCAATCCCCCGGAGCAAATGGCGAGAGTTGAGCGAAGACTGCGGTCGGAGCTCCTGCGCTTCCGGGTCTGCGAGGGACGCCTTTGCGAACCGAAGGGAGTTTGATGCGTTGACGTGCTGGCGTGCGGCAGGTTGGGCCAGCGACAGGGCTCCCAGCCGGCCGGGAAGCACCGCCCTCTTCAATGTGCGTTGACTTCGCTTTCTTTGGCGAAATGTGGGTAACGGCGAGGGCCGCACACTTCCCGGACCCAAATGACCGCCGACATTGCCGCCCTTTTGGTGCGTTCGCCGTGAGGCGCGACAATTCGGTGCCGGCGTGTAACTGCGCGCATTCGCCGAAGCTTAGACGTGGTGCATTCCCGCCCGCCCGCTCGGCGGACGTTCCGGCCGTGGTGGTTTTGCCGGCCGTAACGCCCCCCGCTCGTCGGTAAGGCCTCACTGCCACACGCCTCTCCGGCAACGGCTCGGCGCATCGCGCAACCCGGTTGGCGATCAGGCAAGGCCTTTCGCTAGTTCCAATGCCTGCCGTTCATATAGGCGGCGGTAAATGCCACCATCGATACCGACCAGCGCCGCATGATCGCCGTCCTCGACAATGCGGCCGCGGTCGAAGACGAGCAGACGATCGAGCGCGCGGACCGTCGACAGCCGGTGTGCGATGACAAGCGTGGTCCGACCAACCATCAGCCGATCCATCGCTTCTTGAATGAGCACCTCGGATTCCGAATCGAGGCTTGACGTCGCCTCGTCCAGGATGAGGATCGGCGCGTTCGCCAGGAAGGCGCGCGCGATCGCCACCCGCTGGCGTTCGCCGCCTGAGAGCTTTAAACCCCTTTCGCCGACCAAGGTCCGATAGCCCTTCGGCAGGGGCGCGATGAATTCGTGTGCACTGGCCATTCGTGCCGCTTGCTCGATCTCGGCCTGGCTAGCACCAGGCCGGCCATAAGCGATGTTCTCGGCTAGCGACCTGTGAAACAGGATAGGCTCCTGCTGCACTATTGCAATCTGCGAACGAAGCGATTCTTGGGTCACCTCGGAGACGTCCTGGCCGTCAATCAGGATCCGGCCGCCACTCAGGTCGTAGAGTCTCTGGATGAGCTTCACGAGTGTTGTCTTGCCGGAACCGGAGGGACCAACCAGCCCGACCCTCTCGCCAGCTTCAATCGACAGCGAACATTCGCTGTAAAGCGGCAGGAGATGGTTGCTGTAGCGGAAATGGACGTTCTCGAAAACAATGCGCCCCTTTGTGATCCGGATCGGCTTGGCCGCTGAATGGTCGGCAACATCCAGCTGCTGATTGTGGATGGCGACCAGTTCTTCTATTTCATTAACCGAGCGCTGCACGTTGCGGACGTGCACGCCGGTATCACGCAGATAGCCCTGGAGGACGACGAGGGACGTGAGAACATATGCGATCTCGCCAGGCGTTGCACGTCCATCCGACGACAGTAAAAGGGCATACCCGACCACCGCCATCCTGAGAGCCACCAAAGTGACACCTTGGGTTGAACTAATTGTCGTTCCGCGCATCCAAGCCCGGCGCGTGCGGTGCCGCCATTTGGTAACGATCTTTGCTAGGCGCTCGTCTTCGCGGCCCTCGGCGCCGAAGCCCTTGACCACAGCGTTGCAGCTGACCGCATCCGCAAGCGCTCCGCCGAGCCTTGTGTCCCACCCGTTAGCAAGGCTCGCCGCCGGCGCGACATAGCTGAGCGACAGCGAAATCGCAAATGCAAGGTAGATGATAGCGCCGCACGCAAAGATCAGGCCCATGACCGGCCAGTGCCAGCCGAGCAGCGCCGTCGAACCTACCAAAATGATAAAGGACGGGAGCAGCGCGATTAATATAGTGCTGTTTAGGAGCTCAAGCGCCCCCATGCCGCGTGTTATCTTGCGCACTGTCGAGCCGGCGAAGCTGTTCGCATGCCAGTCTGTCGAAAAGCGCTGGAGGTGATAGAACGCTTCGTTCGCGACATCGGACATCATCTTCAGCACCAAGTCGTTCAGGCCAATCAAGGCGACGTGGCGAATGGCAATGGCACCGAGTGCTAGTGCAAACGGTACAGAGAAGGCTGCAAGGACAGTGTCGCCTCGGAAAACAGCGTCGATGAGACGGCCTGAATAGAGCGGCACCAGCACGTCAGCCAGCGTGGAGGCGAGCATCGCGCTCATGATGATCGCGAGCCGGGCCGGCTGCCGGTTCCAGAGGTGGACAGTAAAAGTAAAGACGTCGCGACAAGTGGCATCGCGCCCATGGACGGGGAAGCGTTTCATGGTTTCCAAGCTGGCGCATCAACACGCTCGGTCCCAAAGAAGTTAAATGACAAAGCTGGAATTTTCGACCTCCCCCACACAGGATCAGTTTGGCGGGCAGCTCCTGCCGCCTCGCAACGGTGGGCTTCAAAAGTCGTGCCAACTGAGCGGGACCAGCCGCACCGGCAGGTTACCGAGCCTGGAGAAAGTCAGCTGGGATCCAGTCGAATACGATTGCTACGGCTATCCCAAACTCGAGGGAGATTGCAAAAGAAAGGCCGATGCTATCGATGTAAAATTGTTCTTCTTTATGCTTTAAGCGTGTTTGGCGATCATCACCTGGTGCATCACGTTGCCTCGATCAAATAAGTACAGTTGCAACGCAGCTTTCTCACGTGCCCGGCGCTTAGGTGCTGATTTCAAAAACGCGCCGCGAATACTTTCCTGCCCATATTCCGTCAATCGAATGCTCGACTGTCGGATTGTGCGCTCCCCGACACAGTGCTGTTCGGTTCGCCTCCTGGGTACCTCGCTCCAGTCGGTTTACAACCTGAAGAAAGCTCCGCTCGCAAGGTGGCACGACTCTTGATCGTACGTCTTTAGGTGGCGGAAGAAACTCCGGCTGTCGATTCCCATACTACGCATGTTGCGATGCTGGGCTGGAGCTGCGCACCTGAGGACGCAACTGAAGGAGAGATCGTGGAACTCCCGCGGATCGAGTTAGGTCTATTCCTCGACATGACTGATGATATCGCGCAATCCGAACAGTTGTTCGAACTGTTGTCCGCGTTTGCGCTGAAGTTCGATTGCCCGTGGATTGCCTATGGCCCGCTCGCATCAAAACAGAGGGTTTTCAAGCCGAACCGACAGGATTCTGTGGTGATGTGGAATTATCCTGCTGAATGGCAGGAGCGCTACTCAAGAATGGGCTATGCCAAAATAGACCCACTCATCAAGAAAGGTCGAAAGGAGGCAGGGGCCTTTCGATGGAGCGAGGTGTATACCGATGAAAGCATAACTGAAGATGGACGCCGCGTCCTGGACGAAGCAGCAACATTCGGCTTGAGGTCAGGCGTTACCGTCCCATTACATGGCCCTGCTGACAGCTTTAGGTTTATGAGTTTTGCTCAATCCTCGGACTGCGAATTGCAAAATAGAGCGATCACCTACCTGCAAATGGCCGCGCTACGGTTTCATCTGAGGGTTTTGAAGCTCGGCACTCCGACTGAACCGGAGCAAATTTATAAGCTCTCTGCGAGAGAAATAGAGTGCATTTATTGGGTGTCGAAAGGAAAATCGTCATGGGAAATAGGAACTATTTTAGGCAGATCACGAAATACGATAGATTTCCATTTAAAAAATGTAATGCGGAAGTTGGATGCGACCAGCAGAACGGTAGCTGTTGTAAAAGCTTTGGAACTTGGGATTATCGAACGGCAGTAGGTTGCGCAGCTAGTTCTCCGCCCGTAGTAGCGCGAGTGATAGCCGAGACGCTCCGGCGTGCGCTCGCTCTTCGAAGCATCCAGCGCATCGTCCATCTCGGCCTCGAGCACCTCCTGCATGACCGCGCGGATCACCTCGTTCAATCTATCCGGGTTCCAAAGCAGAATGTCTTTGACGGCAGCGCTGGCGGTCTTACTTTCTGTCTTGATCATGGCGGCGTTCCTTCCAGGGAATCGGTGACGTTGAACACCACCCTGTCATGACCGCCCACTCTCAGCGAATTTGCAGAACTCAGCACGCCATTCCGTCTTAAGCGACTGACGCATGAGTGATGTGTGTCCAAATCTGACAGCCGTCAGAAAACATGTCGGGTTCAAAACAGCGGAGCGTCTTGGGCCTGTCGGGCTTTTCGAAGCCCATCACGCAGTAACTGCGCGCCAGGCGCACTGGCACGGCCTTTGCTGGTCGAGGTGCGGCAATATAGGGTGAGGGTTGACCCGCATGAGAACACGGAACTCGCTCGATGAAAGGGGTGATCGACCTCATCCAGAAAGCTTCTTTCCGGCGGGTTCGAGGGTGCTGTGCGCGCATCTCGGCGATGGGCCAGCGATCACCGGTTGAGGCTACATCTCCGGAGCGAGTGATGCCTCGAAAGATGCAATGCTGTCTCTGGTCCGACGCGCTCGAAGTTTGTGAGGAGTCGGCCCGGCAAATCGGCGAACCGGGCGGCTTAGGCTGCCAAAAGGGTAGATGGCCGCGTTGCCTCAGTAGATCAGCAGGCGGTGCCAGAAAGCCAAAGGCACACCATCGTGGCGCTTCGACGTAAGTAGATGGGAGTCGTCACCAGTGATTTTGCCGGAACTTCGCTTAGCAAACACAGCCGGCAGGGTTTTGGAGATAACGACGACCACGGGATGTGTCGTAGGATGTTCATATTGTCCCCAGGACAAGTTCGCGGTCCGGCAAAGAAAAGTGTCTCATGCGAGTCATCTGGGTCTTGAAGATTTCAAGCGGTGTCTAGCCCGCGTACCGGCTTCCGTCGACATTGGTTTTGCGGGATACTCCGAACCTTGGCTCAATCCGGACTGCACCGAAATGGTGGAGCACGCCTTCGCCAAAGGCCATGGCATCAGGATTTTTACGACGCTGGTGGGAATGAACGGGCAGGACCTGCAACGATTGCAAGCCTTGCGCTTGGGCGTATTCGTGGTTCATGTTTTCGATGATGGCACCTACATGAACAGCCGCCTGGTCGGAGACAAGTATCGCGATCTGGTTCGTCAACTCGTCGACGCGGATATCCCCTTGATCCGGTTCGTGGCTTTGGGCGAGCCCCACCCAGATATAGCCGACATTATTCCTACCGAAGCACTGATAAAAGCGCGGCCCATGAGCAGTAGGGGTGGAAGCGTCGACCCTAAGATCGTTGCACCACGCCAGCCAGTGGTCGGAGCCCTAACCTGCGTGGACGAACGGCAGTATCGGAATGTTCTTCTTCCAAACAGCGACGTTACCCTGTGCTCCATGGATTTTGAACGGCGTCACGTATTGGGCAACCTTCTATATGAGGGTTACTCCGCTCTGTTTGAAAAGCCAGTTTTTCGCGAAATCGTCGACCGCATGAATGGAGCGGATGGTTTTCTGCTTTGCAGAATGTGTGAATTCGCCGACCCAAACGACCGGACCTGAGCGGATGCCGGCCGAGAGGGCGTACCTGGCAATCCGGATGGCCCCACGGCACATGCACCTGCCGGCGACGCGATCGTGTTTTCACGTTACGCGAGCATGATCCCGTAGGCGCGGCAGTGGGCCTCGACCATTCCGAGACGAGTTCATCGAAAGTGGTCTTCGGCTTCCAACCGAGCTTGTCGGCCTGCCTGCCTTGAGGTAACGCCGATCACAGGTCAACCTCGGTCGGACGGAAACAGCGTTGTCGATCCCGATCAGCGCTTGATTGCTTACTCACGGCCCACCTCGTCAACGCCTTTACCCTCCCAGACTATCTCCTTTTCGACTCGCCTGAAGGCAGCAGCCCCAGCTGCGGCCGGGGATGGTTGCCGTCGCGGTAGTGGACGTTCTCGAAACCGATTCGGCCCTTCGCCAGCGCGTCTCTCGGTTGCTTCCGCCTGGCCTACAAACGGGCTTTCCGTCAAGGGCGCCCACGGCGGCCCGCCCTCTTGACCCGGCGGCTCGGGCCAATCATCTCGCGCAAGAGATCGGAATCCGCAGTCTTCTCCAAGAGAGCGCGGCTTTCGCTCTGTCATCGGTCATCAAATAGTTTCTTGAATCAGGTTGGTGTCCGCAGCCCGAGGTTGAACGGCGAATATTGATGGCCGCCGCAAAGCCGCTCGCTCGCTACGGCGCTATTGAGGAGCGCGCTCGCGAGCGGCTTCGCTACCGCCGAGCTACACAACCTCTGGCGACGCGACCCTGCTAATCGTCCTTGGACCCATTCATTGTCCGGAGGCGCTATGGGTAGCGATGGGTGGGTACGTCAACTACCTGATGCCATAGTAGCGGTGCTTTCGCGGAAGCTTTAGAAACCATCCTGTTGCAGCACATTCTCCGAAGGCATCCGAATGGAGGGCAACGCAACCCAACAATATTCGATGAGGATCCCGGCATCACCAGACCAACCAAAGCTTCCTCCGGCATTCTGCTCTCAATGTTAGATGACGAACATCTACCGCAAACCACTAGCCATTAAACAGCTCTCTTCTTTGAACGACCTATGTGCAGAGGACTCAATATGAACA
Organism: Mesorhizobium sp.; assembly: GCA_004020545.1. Taxonomy (GTDB): domain Bacteria; phylum Pseudomonadota; class Alphaproteobacteria; order Rhizobiales; family Rhizobiaceae; genus Mesorhizobium. The sequence continues at coordinate 76,832 of SAQE01000027.1, forward strand.
CCGACCCTTTCACGGCCCATGAGTCCAACGTTCGTCGCTATGGCCGGTCGTTTCCCGCGGTCTTTGCGAGGGCACTTGGGGCCACCATCTGGGACGAGTCCGGTAACGCATATATCGACTTCCTAGTTGGGTCCGGGGCGCTCAATTACGGGCACAACAATCCGGATATCATGGCGCCGGCGATTGAATATCTCGTCGGTGAGAACATTCTTCTGTCACTTGATATGCATACGGCGGCAAAGCGTGACTTCATTGAAGGGTTCGTCGATTGGATCCTGAAACCCAGAGGTCTTTCGTACAAGATTCAGTTTCCCGGGCCGACCGGCACGAACGCCAACGAAGCGGCGCTGGCGCTGGCGCGAAAATACACCGGCCGCTCGAGCGTCATGGCCTTTACGAATGCGTTCCATGGCATGTCGCTCGGCTCTCTGGCGGTGTCGGGCTCGGCCTCAACCAGGGAACTGGGCGGCGTTGCTCGCCACGATGTGATCCGTGTTCCCTATGACGGCTATCCGAGCCAAGCTTTCGATTCCGCCAGTTACATCGACCACGTTTTGAGCGACCCGGGGAGCGGCATAGAAAAGCCTGCCGCAATTATACTGGAGACCATCCAGGCAGAAGGCGGCATGAACGCCGCGTCCGCGGCTTGGCTCACGGAAATTCAGCGCATTTGCCGTACTCACGGCATTGTTTTTATCGTCGACGATATTCAGGCGGGTGCGGGCCGAACTGGCGACTTCTTCTCATTCGAGTCTGCAAAAATCGAACCGGATATTGTGTGTCTTTCTAAGTCCCTAAGCGGTTCAGGTAGTCCGTTGTCCATCGTTCTGATTCGACCCGACTTGGACATATGGAAGCCCGGAGAACATAGCGGGACCTTCAGAGGAAACAATTTCGCCTTCGTGACGGCAGGAGCCATGTGCAAGATGTGGTCGGATAGGAAATTTACTGCAGGTGTCGAGCGGACAGCCGTCAGGCTGCAAACGCACCTCGATCGCCTGGTTGCGAAATTTCCAAGATACATCGAACAGAAGCGCGGCCGCGGTCTGATGGCCGGCCTGAAATGCCGTTCACCGGCAGTTGTCGGCCGCGTGCACGATGTCGCATTCGAAAATGGCCTTCTTATCGAATCCTCGGGGCCAAATCGCGACGTTATCAAAGTCCTCCCGCCGATAACCATCACCGATGCCGAACTCGATCGTGGCATCACCATCCTTGAACACGCACTACAGGAGCAAGACAATGCCTAGTCAGATATCTCAAGTGCCAGCCATCTCGCCGGTTTCGATCAAAGAACGGACCGGGTCGATCAACACGGCGGAGATCATCTCGGTCCTGAAAGGTGAGCTTACCGCTCTGCACATCAAGCAAGCTTTCAGCACCGAAGTAGCCGAGGAGATCACCACGAATTTTATTGGAAGCTCCGGTCTCAGAGAGCGTAGAGATGGTGTGCCCGGACAATATGTCGGCGCATCTCACTACAGGAAGGATGCAGCCACATATTTCGCAGACGCCGAAAACGCGCGGCCGTACGTCGATGCCCTTTTTAAGAATTTGGTTGACCCGGTCCGAGCAATATTCGGCGCGTTGAAGCGAGAGCTTCACAACCAGGGCATCGAATTGCGGCTAGCCCGTTCGGAACGCGGTCAGGCCAACGTCTGTCGCGCTCTCAGTTGGTCAGGCAGTGGCACGTTTTCCTTGGATCCCCACGACGATGTCGCTCAAGTCTTACGTGCTGGCGCTGATTACGAGCTTTCTGCGGTGGCGCACAATACGGTCGCAGCGCTCAACCTCTATCCCAGCATGTCCGAGCACGGGGGCAATCTGAGGCTCTGGAGCCATAAGCCGACAGTTGCGGACCGAAAGTCGCAGGGTGTGGAGACCACTGGATATCCCTATTCGGCAGCCTATCTTGAGGCCGTCCCGTGCCGCGAGTTCCAGCTCAAGGCCGGGGATATCGCCCTAATCGATGGCGGCTTCGTTCACGGGGTTACCGGTCAATCAGGCGACGGAAAGCGTCGCTTGGTGCTGAATTGCTTTTTCGGATTTGCGCGGCCGGATCTTGTGCTCTGGTGGACCTGAGACGGATGTCGAAGCGACTGACTGCCCTTGTGAGCTTGCCCCTCTGATCTAATCCGGTTTGAAGTTCGTCCTGGGCCCATCGCCGGCCTGAGAACGGGCAAGCACCGCTTCAAACTCGCTCTCGGGCATCGTCTCGATGAAGCCGCGCACCCGCTCGCGCAGGGCAGCTTCGATCGGATCAAACCAATTGTCGAAAAGATAGCTCTTCGCCTCATTCC
>SAQE01000028.1 GCA_004020545.1 Mesorhizobium sp.
CATCCCTTCTCCCTCGAGAAGACGGGCCACGAAACGAAGACGTTCCTCCATCACCGAACACTCTCTCCACGGCATCAACACCTCCGGCCAAAGCCAAAAGTGTTACCCATGTGTCCGGTACGTTCCGTCACCTATGTCTCGGGTCGCTCATTCTCCAAATCGAGGAACACGGCGTTAAGATTGCGCCGGTGCGTTAGCAAAAGCCCCTTGCGGTAGCAGCTTTCCGATTTAATGCTGGCCTGGCGAAACCAGCCCGCACGCATCATATGGGCAGTGCCCAGCGCATCGGCCTTGTCGGTTACGGCGACGAGACGAACAGGATATAAAGCTATTTGGCAGCAGCTGGTCGAGGAAAGCCTCACCGTCATGAAACCCATGAACGAAGAGCATCTTGCGATTCTACGCAGGCACATGGTCGAGATGATTGCGATCCATGCCGACCTTGCAAGCGAAGAACTCGGCAAGGCAACACTCGATGAGCGGGTGATGGCATCGATGCGGCGGGTCCCGCGACATCTCTTCGTGCCAGCTGCGGTCGCGCCTTATGCCTACCAGGACATGCCGCTGCCGATCGGCTTCGATAAGACGGTCTCGCAGCCCTTCATTGTCGCTCTGATGACCGATCTCCTCGCTCCCCAACCGCACGAAACGGTGCTCGAGATCGGGACTGGCCTGGGTTATCAATCCGCGATCCTCGCGGAACTCGCAGGACAAGTTTGGAGCGTTGAAATCATCGAGGAATTCGCCAGCCATGCCGAGGCTCTGCTGCGGGGCCTTGGCTTCTCGAATGTCGCTATTCGCGTCGGAGACGGGTCTCGCGGCTGGCCCGAGCACGCCCCGTACGACAAGATCCTGGTTAGCGTGGCGGCTGAGCGGACGCCGCCGGCTTTGCTGAAACAGCTCAAGCCAGGGGGACGCCTTGTTCTGCCTTTGGCGTCTGAAGAGGCACAGTTTCTGACCGTCATCGACAAGAATGCGGCAGGGCAATTCAAGACTCGGAAAGTCATCCCGGTTCGGTTCAGCCGGCTAGAAACTGTCTAATGAGGCGCACGACTGGTGCGACTTCACTTTTGTGACCATCAGCCGGGTGCAAGCAGCTCCGCGCTCTTCTCGTCGCAGTCCTCCGACTGTCAAACCCGATCCTCGTAGAACTCAATGGGGAGACCGTCGGGGTCTGCCACGAAAGTAAACGAACGTCCCGTGTGTGGGTCTATGCGGATAGGCTCAACGTCGACGCCCCGTGCCCGAAGCAACCGGGCTGTCGCCTCTACCGAGTCCACCGAGAATGCTACGTGTCGTAGTCCGCATGCCTCAGGCCTGGTCGGCCGGCTGGGTGGCATGGGAAAACTGAACAATTCGATCTGGACAGGACCATGCCGCAAGTCGCACTTCCAAGATTGTTTTTCGGCGCGCCAATTCTCGTCGATGATGACGAAATCGAGTTTATTGTAGAACTGCTTCGACAGCTCGTAGTCGCTGCAGATGATTGCAATATGATGGATTCCTAGAAGCAACGAACCAACCCCACATGAGCATGGACAAGCCTGACGCCGCAGATAATAGCAGGCTTGGTTCAAAGAGAAGGACTGCCACGCCGAGGTCGGTGTCGCCCGATACGTCGCACAGGCCACAAACGTAGTGGGTCTTCAGCGTGCGCAGAGCGCCGAAACTATCAAGCACCATCCCGGACTGGGGACAGAGCACACCCCAACTCGTGTCGAACAAGCCACAGCGGGCGGCATGGAGGAAGAGGTCGATTGCTTCAGGCTCGGCGATTGCGCGATCGCGAGCAAAGGCCAGCGGATTAACACGATAGCGTGAGTGGTCGTCGGCGCTCTTGATCAGCGTCTCGAATTTCGAGATGACGCGTGGACTCCAGGCTCGCGCCTGCTCCACGTTGGATCCCCAACCTTGCCTCGCGACAGCCTGCTAAAAACCAGCGCGACGCGAATGGATTTGAGTTTCTTTGTTGTACGACAGTCTTGACAGAGCAGTGCTGCCATCTGATGCCGTCATGCGTTTTGACATTCCGAAGCTCGATGATCCAGGACAATGCTCCCGTAAGCGTTGCGGTACCGACGGCCAATGCCAAGCAGACCATCGGCGCAACGCTTGCCAGCACCCGCCGGCAGATTTGCCTGGCACCGGAGATGGTTGTAGTGGACCACGGCTCGAGAGACGGATCGGGTTCGACGCCCTATGTCAGGCGCGGGAGACTGTTTGGACGCAGCGTCCCTGAAAACCGTTTCCTTTGGCAGGAAATCGCCGGCTATGTTTTGGAACTCTTGTTCTCCCTTCGAAGCAGGCACGGGTAAGACGGCGTGGCGCATAATCCCTTGGTTTCAATCGTGGTTCCTGCGCACAACGCCGAGGCAACGCTGGCGCGCGCACTCGATTGCCTCGTCGGTCAGGACACACCGGATTGGGAGGCGATCATCGTCGACGACGCCTCCACGGACCGCACCCCCGCGATCATCGCGGGTTATGTGGAGCACGATGCCCGATTTCGCACGTTGAGCTCTTGCGCGTATAGCGCCGCCGGCGCGCGCAATAGAGGGATTTCGATAGCGCGCGGCCAATGGCTCATGTTTCTGGATGCGGACGATTGGGTGGATGCCAGCTTTCTTGCGAAAATGCTGACCGCACTGAAAGCCGCTCCCGATGCGGTGGCCGCCTATTGCGGCTCTCGGCGCATGATGCCCGATGGCGAACTCACCCCGTCGAGCATCGCAACGGAGGTTGCGAGCCAGCCCTTCGAAACATTCGCCCGCCGGTGTGCCATCCGCGCTCACGCGCTGCTGGTCGAGCGGAAGACAATTGTCGAGTTGGGCGGTTTCGATGTGTCGCTGCGCACTTGCGAGGACTGGGACCTGTGGCAGCGCCTCGCGCGTCTCGGCAAACGTTGGCTGATGGTCGACGAACCGCTCGCTTTCCATCAGGTCAGCCCCAACTCGCTCTCCCGCAATTCGGCGCAGATGCTGGCAGATGCGGAAATCGTGATCGCCCGCGGCTTTTCTCCTGATCCGAGGGTCGAACACCCGGCATCGGCTCACGCCAATGGAGCGATCGAGGCGAACGGCCGCACCGCTGCCGAAGCGCTCGCGTGGTTCGCGTTGTGGAACGCCGCGTCGGATTGCGGCCGCGGCTTGCGCTCGATCAACCCGCAGTTCCTGCGCGCACTCCCGGCAGGACGTAAATGGGTGCGTGAGATCGCCGAGGTGGTCTTAGATGGCCTTATGGTAGGAAGCTTATCGGTGCCAGCCCAATTGGCTGCCAGGTGGGACAAGTTCGGCGGCCCCCTCACCGAGTTGGTCATCGAACTCGGCAAGGTCTGGGACGATCCCGCAGCGGGTCGCCGCGTCCAGTATCACCTTGAGCAAATGCTTCTTGACTTCGACGACCTTGCTGCTCCGCGCAGACTGGCGCTGACGCTCGGAATTCGCGTCGACGCTCGAAATCCGACCGCGATCGAATTGCCGGAAGGAATCGATCAAATTTATGCCTGTCTGATGATCGATGGCCGTATCGAGGCTCGCGTACAGTTTGGCGTGCTCGGGAAAGTGACAAGGCGTCATTGGATTGAATTGGCCTCACAGGGCGGCGGTGCCGACAAGTCAAACAGGTTTGCAGCCGACGCATCGTTGTCCAGAGCGGAACACCGGTCTGATCGGGACAGCCATTTCGGCAAGCTCGCGCGATTGGCCACTGAAGCGCAGGGGCTGGTTCGGTCGAGCGCCGAACCTGCAGAGCCTCTTGCACCGCCGCGCCGTACACGGGCCGTGGAAGGGCACGACAAGGATCGCTCGTCATTCTGGAATCGCCATTTCGCGACCGAGGACCCCTGGAACTACGGTTCGCCTTATGAGCAGGAAAAATATGAGCGGCAGCTCCAAATTCTGCCTGCCGGTCCTATCGGACGGGCGCTTGAGCTGGCCTGCGCGGAGGGCCACTTCACGCGGCAGTTGGCGCCGCGAGTGGGCCATTTGATCGCAACTGACATCTCCAACGTAGCCGTCGAGCGGGCGCGCGCGCGATGCAGCGATCAGCCGAATGTTGATTTCGGTGTACTGGATTTCTCTGCGGACACGCTTCCGGGTGGGATGGATCTGATCGTCTGTTCGGAAGTGCTCTACTACCTGGATGATCTCGCCGAGTTGCGGCGCATCGCCAAAAAACTTGTTGAGGCGTTGGCGCCTGGCGGCAGTCTCATCAGCGCACACGCATTCGTGCTCCGAGACAATGTTGAAAGGACGGGCTTCGACTGGAACACATTCGGCGCACAGGCGATCTCGGAAACGCTGGCAGCGACCGGAGGCCTTGTCCTCGAGCAATCGATCCAGACCGAGCTCTATCGCATAGACCGCTTCCGCCGCCTGTCGCCAGACGACGTGGCGACGGAACCGATGATTGATCATGTGCCAATCCGTGCGCCCATCGGTATTGGGATCGCGCGAAATATCGTCTGGGGCGGAGCACGGGCCTTGCGCCGCGACGTTGCACGCAGCGAGCGGCGGCAGCGTATCCCTGTCCTCATGTATCACGGCGTCGCCGATGATGGTCCAGCAGCGCTCGCCCGTTTTCGGTGCACGCCCGCTGCATTCGCCAGCCAGATAGCATGGCTGCGCGCCAATGGCTTTCACGCGATCATGTCCGAGCAGCTGGAATGGTCCATCGCCAACCGTCAACCTTTCGCTGGCCGCCCGGTGCTCATCACCTTCGACGACGGCTTCCAGAATTTTGCCGACCACGCTTGGCCGATCTTGCGCGCCAACGACCTGACCGCGGAAGTGTTCCTGGTGACGGACTTGGTGGGTGAAACTGCGCGATGGGACGCCGTCAGCGGTCCGCCGACGCAGCTTATGGACGCCGGAACGGTGCGACGCCTCTCCGGCGAAGGTGCGTTCTTCGGAAGCCATCTGGCGACGCATCGCGCGATCGATGGTCTATCGAGCGCCGACCTGGCCGCCGAGCTCCTGCGCTCTCGTATGTTCGTCGAACGGTGGACCGGTCGGCCAACCGTGACGTTCGCTGCACCTTTCTCTGTCACCGACCGAAGGCTTGGCCGGCTGGCCAGGGAGTGCGGCTATCGGATCGGCTTCGGCGGCAGACATGGGCCGGCGGACCTCGATTGCGATCCCATCGACCTTCCGCGCATCGAGATTCGCGGGGATCGCTCGCTCGATGACTTTGTCGCCCGTCTCGAGGCCGTGCTCGAATGAACGGTGAAATGTCTAGTTTTGTAACAAATTGGTTCCGCTTTTCGTTCAGTGTCCCGCCCGTCACCTCGTTCGCAAATCTATTGGGCGACCTGGGACACGGCTGACATCAACTCCTGCGGGTTTGGCGCCGTAAACATGTATCGCCCACCCTCCGGAACCTCCGTGAAGCTCCAGCGGACGATCCCCTGCCGGTCCAGGAGGAACTGACCGATCAGTTGTCCGTGTCCCGTCGCCATCATCTGCTCGTCGACTTCGGTCACTTCGTAATGGTCCTTCTTGTCGAGGAATTCGCTGGCCGCAAAAGGATCCATAGGACCGGGCAACTCGCCTGGTAGGTCGACCCGCATATCCTTTGCCGCTGCCATCGAGACCTTGTACGGCCAGCTCGTCTCGTTTTCGGTGAATTCGAGATTGGGCAGTCCAAAGGCACGATGTGAAGCGCGTTCAGGGTCGGAGGCCGCAAGCAGATTAGGCATCGGGTGGTAGCGGAAATAGAGCCGCGCCCGCTCGATCGGCGTGTTGACCACCGTCAGGCTCCCCACGCCCTTTTCGCGCAGCTCCGGATCAAGCCGCGCCTGGGCGGCGATATGGCGCCGGCAAAACGCACAATGCAGACCTCGAAACAGGCCGACCAGCACGGGTTTCTGTCCGCGAAAGTCGTCAAGCGCGATCTTCCCTTCCTGGGTTATGGCGTCGAGTACCACGTTCGGCGCACGATCGCCCGGTTGAAGCGGTACCAAGTCACTAGGCGCGGACATTTCCAACCTCCCACCCCGGCTAGTCGAGAAAAGGCAGCACCACGAGCGCTTCCGGGTCGAGCCCGTGCTGGGCGCATACACCCTGCGCCAGGGAAAAGTAGCGTTCGGCCTCGGCCAGATTGTCGCGGTCGAGATTGAGCGTTGCGAGGCCATCATAGCACGGAAACAGCAGTTGGGGCTCGCCCGATTCGCGGGCTACGTCGAGCGCTTCGTGGAACAAGCCAACCGCCAGCTCCGGACGGCCGTTGCACTGGTGGATCTGCCCAAGCACGATCAACGGCACCGGCAGGTGCTCGCGCTGGTCGAGCGCCCGGTCGATCTCGATGGCTTTCTCGGCAGCAGGCACGCCCTCCGTTGGACAGCGATCCGTGAACGTACAACAGGCGACCGCCAGATTGGCGAGAAGGCGCGCCTGGAAACCCAAATCACCAATATGGCGCGCCACTTCAAGGCCGCGCCGACAGACCTCCATCGCCTTTGCCGGATCGATGGTCGTGTAAAGCACGCCGAGATTGGTGTAGCCGCGGCAGGCCGTGCCCAGCAGACCGGCGGCTTCGGCCAATTCAATGCTGCGCTCAACCTGACGCACGGCTTCATGGCTTCGCCCAAGGCGAGCCAGCGCAACAGCCTTGGTATTGAGTGCCTCGGCGGTCACAAGAGTGGCGTCACGCCCTACCTCGGAGACGTGCTCCGTTGTCAGAGAGCGTACGCAATCCAGCGCCGCGTCCGCCCATTTTGCCGCGAGAGCGTTATCTCCGCTGCGGAACGCCTGTCGGCCACGTTCTTGCCAGAGATGCGCCTGCTCGACCGGGGCATCCGCCCCATCGAGGAGCGCTGCCGCTTCAGCATAGCGGGATTCTGCGCTGTCCCGCTTGCCGACGTCCCAGAGCAGCCGACCGATCTTACGCAAAACTCGCGCCGAGGCGACACGATCGGCTGACTCGCGGTACGCCTGCAACACCGTCTCGTAGTGATGGTGCGCGATCTCGCGGCGGCCTAACGGGCCGCTCAAATCGGCAATGCGCTCTGCAATTGCCAGTTTGAGCGGTGTTTGCCCGGTCGCGCCCAACGCAGTCAGTGCTCGCTCGTAGAAACGAAGGGCGTCGTCGTTGGCATATATCATACGAGCGCGATCGCCCGCCGCCTGCAGGTAATGCGCGCCCTTCTCCCGCTCGGCGCTCTGTGCGAAATGATGACCGAGCACGGTCAAATCCTCGAGCCGTTCCGGCTTGTCGCCGCACAGTTGCTCCAAGGCAGCACCGACCCGCCCGTGGATGTCGGTCCGGCGTTGCAGGAGCAGATTCTGGTAGATCACGTCCTGCAGCAACGTTTGCGTAAAGCGGTAGCTTTGCGACGAGACCGAGCCTGATCCGGCGACCTCCTCGATGATTTCCGCATCGCAAAGCAATTCGCAGCCGGCTTCCAGGCGGCCGGGATCGGCTGTCACGGCTTTCAGAAGTGTGGCATCGAAGCGCGGCCCGATCACCGCGGCTTCCTGGGCCAACCGGCGCACCTCTTGGGGCAGCCGGTCGACGCGGGCAAGCAACATCGCCTGGATAGTGGCGGGAATGCCGGTTGCGACCTCACCTGCCACAGTCCGCCATCGCTGGCCCTCGCGCATCAGTACACCGCGATCGATAAGGCCGCGAACGATCTCTTCCACAAAAAGAGGGTTGCCGCCCGCGCGCTCGAGGATCTGGTCGACAAGCCCGCCTGCGGAGTTTACCCAGCTCTCGCCGAAAAGCGCCGCCAGCAGGCTGCGTCCGTCATCACGGTTGAGCGGCGAAAGTCTGAGCGCTGTGTGACTGACCCGACTTGAGTCGAGCTGGTCGTTGTGCGGCGCCGGACGATGCGTGACCAGCAACATCAACCGCGTGCGTTCCAACCTGTCCATCACGAAATGTAGTGCCTCGAGCGACACGGCATCGGCCCAGTGCAGGTCCTCGACGACAATCAACAGCGGCGACAACGCAAGCCGCCGTTCGACGATGGTGCGGACTGCGTAGAGAATTTGCCGCCGCAACTGCTCGGGCTCGACATGCTGCAAGGTGGCGTCGGGGTCGCCAAGGCCAAGCACGTGGTAGAGCAAAGGCATCAGCCGCTTCGCCTCCTCGCCCTGCAGGCCGAGATCGGCAAGCAAGCCTGCGAGCTTGCCCCGCATTTCGTCTCCACTGTCGTTTTGCATCATGCCGGCAGCGCTGCGCACCACTGCGCCCAAGGCGCCATATGATTGTTCGCCCAGCGGTGAGCACGTGGCCTGCCGCACGGCGACGTTGCGAAAACGATCCTCGTCGCCGACGCGGGCGACGAACTCCTTCACCAGCCGCGATTTCCCGATACCGGCTTCTCCGACGAGGCGAACAAGTTGGGCCGAGCCGCCGCACGCCTGATCAAGGCATGCCAGCATTCTGTTGAGCTCCGCATCACGACCTATTATCGGTGCGCTGAGACCGAGCGCCTCGAGCCCACGCGCTGCACGCGGCGCCGCAAGCGGTGCTTCCAGTCGATGGACGAGCACACTGCCGGCCTTGCCGCGAAGCACGACATCACCCAGCGACTCGTAAGAGAAGGCATACCGGGTCAGCCTGTGAGTGAGTTCGCCGACCAGCACCTCACCCGGTGCGGCCAGCGATTGCAGGCGTTGCGCCGTATTCACGGTGTCGCCGGTCACCGAATAGGATTTGGCGGTGCCAATGCCCAATCCGCCGGTGACGACCGGACCGGTGTTTATGCCTATGTGGAGTAGCAGTGGCGAGCCGGAGTTTGGGGCCCTTTCGCCGAGCCGCGTCGTCCGGGCCATCATGTCGAGCGCGGCGCGAAGCGCACGTTCCGGATCGTCCTCATGCGCGACCGGCGCACCGAACAAAGCGAGCAGTGCATCGCCGATGAATTTGTCGACGAACCCCCCGAAGTTTCGCACGGCTGCCGTCAATTCCTTGAACAGTTCGTTCTGCAGTGCTTGCATCACTTCGGGGTCGAGCTGCTCGCTGAGTGTCGTGAAGCCGCAAAGGTCGGCGAACAGGACCGTTACCGTCCGGCGATCGGCGTCTGAGGCGGGAGGCAGCCCTTCGCCTTCGATGTTCGCGAGCAGCGACGGAGTTCGCGAAGGCGGCACAACGGTCCGGCTTGGTGCCGGAGCAGGCCTTTCGACGGCTTTCGCGGGCGCACCGACGCTTGTCCCGCATTTCGGACAGAACTCGAAATCCGGTGCGCAGAGGTAGCCGCAATTGGCGCATGGCACGGGCTGGCGCCTTCCGCACTTCGGACAGAAAGCGAAACCGGCCTCAACCTCGAAACCGCAGCCCGAGCAGTCCATCGCACAAGACCTCACTAGGGCCGTGACGGCGTGATCCCGCTACGCACTTCACGGCCGGGTATTCGCACAAAGATGAACCTATAGCCGTCGACCAGCAAGCGGCAGCGCAAATGGGCATCGGGCGATCAGCGTGGGTCTGGTGGCAGAACGCTGCCGATTCTGGACGGGCTCGCCCGGCCGATCTTGCGCCATCGGGAGTCTTCGCGGACCAGTTTCAGGTCGTCGGTCGTCTCGGCAAGTGTCCGCAAACGATATTGCCGGAGCAGTTCCGGGAAGAGCGCCCCTTCCGGCAGGCCGGCAAGCTGCTCGCGGACCGATATCTTTTCATCGATGACCCGCATGCCCCAGGCATTTTCGCGAACCTGCAGCTCCGCAGCCAGATCGCGCTCTTCCGGCGCGTTTTCGTCTAGCGCAGCCAGCAGGATCGAGTGGAAAAGCGCTACGTAGCCAATCTGTCTCAGGCCACCCACAACCCGCACGCGCGGCAATATGGCAAGGACGAGGAACATCAGGAACAAGTTCGGCAGCAGCACGCCGTCCAGCAGCGCCTGCCTGAGATGCGGCCGCTCGAACGGGATGGAAAGACCATGTGGCCTGTCAGGCTCGATCAGGTGCCCGTCCTCGAGGACGAGCTTGCGCACGCGTTCCTCGCGGATGCCCCAGAAATAGTCCGTGGCATTGGGCAGGAATCTGCCAAATGGGCCCGATGCGGCCTCCTGCAAGGCACGTTCGAGACGCTGGCGCCTTGCGGGCTCAATGAGCAGCCTGGAGAGAAGGCTGCCGTCATATTCCAGATGCCGCGCCGTGGCAGCTGCGGCGAGCCGATCATCGATGAAAACCGGCAGGGCCATGCCGGAACGATCCCAATCGGCGACCAGATCCTCGTTGAGGGCTGTCAGCGCATCGGCGGCGGTTCCAAACACCTTGTCCTGGCTGGCAAGCAGTGTGCCAAGCCAGCGGCTGGCATCCTTTTCATCGCCCACAGCTTCGAGCGCGCGCTTGTTGAGGGAGACAGGACCGGCCACGCAGGCGCTTTTGCGGCACAGTTTGTGGCGTCCCATGCCAAACAGGTTGACCTTGCCGTCGCCGACATCGAGCCATCCTGGCCCCTCCCGGCCGATTGTCTCCATGGTCATCGTCGTTCCCATGAAGTTGACGAAGGCCGACAGCCCGTTTTCGACCGCGCCGAGCCAGGCAAGCAGGAGGGCATCGAAGGTGATCCGGTCCATCAGAAGCAGGCAGTGCAGGCCGGACTGAATCACCGGGCTCTGCTCGAACTCTTCGAGGGCCTTGCCGATCTCCTCAGGTTGCATAATCACGCCGAGGCGCTGACGCAGGACGTCTCGCAGGATCGAGCGGGCAGCGATTGCCGGGCCCGATGCAGGCCTTGCCACCGGCCGCCACAGATGGCGGGCGTAATCAGAAACCGGTGCATTCCAGTTCTGCTCGATGTCGCGCACGACTTCCGGGCAGAGCAGCGACAGCACGGCCAGAATTTCCACTGGAGGCGTAGGGGTTGGGTCAACTACGGCGGTCATTGGTCCCGTTTAGCGGCTTGCGGTGCAAACGCCAGGGAGACCAGACTTGCTGGATGGCGCAAACAAAGATCGTGAAGCTCGATCAAAATGGTGAAATTGACCGTATCCTACAGAGTTCTCCATGGTGATCACCTGTTCGCTGACTCGGCATGAATTGTCAGATTGGCCAAACAGTTTAGGCCAAACAACGGATCTCAGAACCGCAGCCGGGCCATGCTCAGGAGGTCATGGTACTGCCCGTCGGTAAAACCGGCCTTCACATGCCGACCTTCGACCTCGAAGCCGTGGCTTGTGTAGAGACGGATGGCCGGTTCGTTGTCGGCATAGACGGTCAATTCGACTCGCTTCAGAGCGCGCCAGTTGTCGGCCACGTCAAGCAGCGCCTCAAGTATGGCAGAACCGATGCCCTTGCCGACAAAGGCATCGTGAAGGCCGATATTGATCTCGCCGATATGCGAACGGCGCGGCGAACCCTGCACGACCAAGCTGCCGTGGCCGACGACCTTGCCCTCCAACTCCGCAACGATCCAGGTGGTTTCCTGGCCGGACTTGGCGATGCGCCGTTCCACCTGCTCCACCATCTCGAAAGGCATCCTGAGCGTGCCCCAGCGGAAGCCCGGCATGTTGAAGATGGCGCAAAGCGCCTCCGCATCGCTTAGCCGAACGGGTCGGAGCTGCGGCTGGATTTTTTCGGAGGATGGCGAGGTTGTGCTGGTCATGGCGTTCCCGGCGAAGGCAATCAGCCCGGCACGATGCACCCTACGTCACCTGAAAATCCAGCGGTCTCTGCAACCTATGATGCCGATTGCGAGCTAAAATACCGGGAGGCGGCGTAGAATTTGAAGACGCCGCTGAGGCCGATCCAGCCGAAAAGGGCGAGCCAGCACAACGTCCCGGTCGCCCTCCAGTCGATCCGGTGCATCGCAGCGTCGGTGATGACGAGGCCAAGGATGGCAAGCAGGCCAACCAGAAACTGCGCCAGGCCGAGCACCAGCAGCTCCTCGCGCGGCGCGCTTCTCAGGACGAGATATATCCCGCCCGCACCGGCGAGGAAGATGGCGCTGTAGACCTGAGCGTGGAAGGCATCGACCGGCCATGGCCAGAAGCTGCTGAATGTCAGGGGGAACAGCAGCAGGCCGAGGCCATAGATCCCAAGGATCGTCGATTCCACCGGCATGTAGCCGCGCCATGCGGGCTTTAAGGTCACGCCTTTTGCAGAAGGACGATCCCCGGCCCGCCACAGGAAGAGCCCGGATACCGCGACCGAGGCAAGATAGACCAAAAACCAGAGCCAGGGCGCTTTGCGCGCGAAGTTGAAATAGCCGAGATTGATGAACGAAGCCGCCGACACGATGACGGTGAAGATGAAGGCCATGACGAGCACGAGCCTGCCGGGCGACCAGCGATTCCAGAACAGCAAAGCCGCCATCACGACCATTTCGGCGGTGTAGAAGCCACCGAGGAAGCGGGCGTTGAACGGAGTGACGGCCCAGGGCCAGCGCGGCTTGACCAGCACAGGCGCGAAAAACAGGCCCGCGCCTATGATCAGGACGATGATGACCACCACAGAGAAAAGGCGCAGGGCCGCGGGAAATGGCGGGTTGTCGGATGTCGGCATGGGAGGGAGCCCCAAAGATGAATGCCCATGGACCATCATAATGCCGCTTGCGGCCGGTGAAAATCGGCCGAGTGGAAATTGGACTGTCACCAAGCCTATCTATTCGAATGGCCGCGCGGTCCGTTTCGAAGTAAAATGAAGTAGTCGGACCAAAGAGCGGTCCGGCTAACACGCCTCGGGGCGCATTTTCCGGAGCCTGCACGATGAACGAAGCTCAGGATCTGTTCTCGCTTCTGCGGCAATCGACCGATGTCGATCCACAGGCAATCGACGCGATCAAGCGAGCCATCGCGGAAGGCAAGGACCGCGAACTTTGCCGCATCAATGCGCTAGCATTCGCCAGCAAGCATGGCCTCGGCGAGGAACGCGCCATAGGCGCCTTTCTCCATGCGGCGCGGGTGGGCATCTTCGACATTTCCTGGAATGTTCTATGCCCCGGCTGTGGCGGCGTGCTCGACACCAACGCCACGCTGAAAACCCTGCAGAAGGACGAATACACCTGCTCGCTGTGCGCCGAGGGTTATTCGCCGACCCTCGACGAGATGGTCGAGGTGACATTCACCGTCAGTCCTCGCGTGCGCAAGATTGCCGCCCACAATCCACACGAACTGCCGTTGGTGGAATATTTCCGCCAGATCTACTGGGCGTCCGGCGTCGATCTGCCGGAAGAGGATTTCGCCAAGACGATGGAAGCGTTCTCGCTGGAGGATATCGAGCTTGCGCCCGGTGAAAGGGCTGTTCTACCCGTGCAGCTTCCGTCCGAATTCATCATCGTCTTCGAGCCGGTCACCCATTCAGTGCAGTTCATCGACGTCAAGGGCGAACCGACAAGGGAGCGCCGTAGCCTCTCCTTGGTCTTCGACCGCGAGCATATCCAGAGCCAGACGCTGGAGATGCAACCCGGCCCGTTGCGCATTTCGCTGGAAAACAGGACCGACACCCGCGTGCTGCCGACGGTCTTCATCGCCGGAAAGGAATTGCATGATCTCCTGGGCAAACGCCGGCCCTTCCTGACCGCCAAGCGCCTGCTCACCAACCAGACGTTCCGCGATCTCTATCGCACGGATACGCTCGACATCAACCAGCGCCTGAAGATCACCAGCCTGACCTTCCTGTTCACCGACCTGCGCGGATCGACCGAGCTTTACGAGCGGGTGGGCGACCTTTCAGCCTTCGATCTCGTGCGCGAGCATTTCCAGGTTCTGCACGAGATCGTCGCGGCGGAGGCAGGCGCGGTGGTGAAGACGATCGGTGATGCTGTGATGGCGACCTTCGCGACGCCTGATCGTGCGATTGCCGCGGCCCTCAGGATGCGCGATGCCATGCGTGCGCTCAATGAGAAGAGCGGGCGCGAGGATCTGCTGCTCAAGATCGGAGTCCATGCCGGCCCTTGCATCGCCGTGTCTATGAACGAGCGACAGGACTATTTCGGCCAGACGGTCAACATTGCTTCGCGGGTCCAGAACCTAGCCAACGCACAGGCGATCTTCGCCACTCGTGCGGTGGTCGACGACAATCTCACCGCCGATCTGTTGCACAGGAACGCGCTGACGCCGGTGCCCCACGAGGTCTCGCTGCGCGGCATCGAGCGGGAGATAGCGGTCTATACGATCCCCTGAAGACTTCTCGCCCCTCACACGCGCCTGCAGATAAAATAACGATCGGTGGGCACCGAGGGCGGCGGCGGGAGGCGTTGCAACTGCGGGTGATCGAGCGGCGTGCCGCTGACCGCGATGCCGCCGACGCGAAGCAGGCGCACGGTCAGATCGGGAAGCCAGGTAGAGGTCACTGCATCGAGATCTTCATAGCCGGTGCCGATATCGGCGTGAACAAGAGCGGCGTCGATGCCAAAGAACCTGCTCGCCGTCTCGCGTATTTCGCCGAGCACGAGGTTTTCAGCTTCGGGAATTGAGCTGGCGTGTGCGGCAAGCGCGCGGTCGAACGCTACGATCCGGCGTCCGGGCAGGCGCTCGCGCAGATGGTGGAACGTCCGGCCATTGCCGAGGCCGAGCTCGATCACCGGCCCCTCCATCTTCGCCACCTCGGC
Organism: Mesorhizobium sp.; assembly: GCA_004020545.1. Classification (GTDB taxonomy): domain Bacteria; phylum Pseudomonadota; class Alphaproteobacteria; order Rhizobiales; family Rhizobiaceae; genus Mesorhizobium. The sequence continues at coordinate 14,497 of SAQE01000028.1, forward strand.
GCAGACCTGATCGAGGATATCGCGCTGTGCCGTCATCCTGCGGATGAAACTATCGAGGCGACTCATAAGCGATTGTATGTCCTGAACCAGTCGATGAAATCAGCAACGCCCGGCGACCGGAACGGTTCGCGGGTGAAACCCGAGGGCGACTTATTACACCCCGATCGAGCATCGCCGCATATAGAGGCCAACGATGAACACTGCAACAACCGAACGGGCTGCCCGACAAGGATCATACCGGGTGGAGTCGGCGCCCGGCGCGCGGCGGCATAGCGATGTCACTTGTAGGGGTCTGCGGCGTCCCGCAAGCCGTCGCCGAGGAAGTTGAACGCCAGGATGACGAGGATGACGGGGAGGATCGGCAAAAGCAGCCATGGATAGAACGCGATCACGCTGACGCTGCGCGCCTCGGTGAGCAGGATGCCCCAGCTGGTTATCGGCGCCCGCAGGCCGAGCCCGAGGAAGCTCAGCGCTGTCTCGCCCAGGATCATGCCGGGTATTGAGATCGTCGCCGACGCGATCAGATGCGACATGAAGCCGGGAATGAGGTGCCGCCGGATGATGCGGCTGCTGTTGGCGCCCATCAATTGCGCGGCCAGAACGTAATCCTCCTCGCGCAGGGCCAGAAGCTTTGAACGCACGGCTCGCGCCAGTCCGGTCCAGTCGAGCAGCCCGAGGATGACGGTGATGCCGAAATAGATCAGGATCGGACTCCAGGTTATCGGCATGATCGCCGCCAAAGCCAGCCATAGCGGAATGCTGGGGATCGATTGCAGAACTTCGATTACCCGTTGAACGATCAGGTCGAAGATACCGCCGTGATAGCCGGCCAGTCCTCCGATGACTATGCCGAGAAGGAAGCTGAAACTGATGCCGACGAGGCCGATCGTCAGTGAAATGCGTGCCCCATAGATGATGCGCGAGAGCACATCGCGCCCCAGCCTGTCGGTGCCGGCCAGAAAGAGCTGGCCGTTTTCGGCAGGGCAGACAAAATGCCTGTCACCTTCGATCAGGCCCCAGAACCGGTAGCTGTCGCCCTTGCAGAAGAAACGGATCCGCTGAACATCATCCTGTTTGTCGATGTAGTTCCGTTTGAGCGTGTCCATATCCAGCGTCATCCGGCGGCCATAGACGAACGGCCCGATGAACTGGCCGTTGTGGAACAGGTGCACCCGCTGCGGCGGCGCATAGATGTAGTCCATGTTGCGCGTGTGCAGATTGTAGGGCGCCAGGAACTCGCAGATCAGTATCCCGGAATATAGCACTGCCAGGAATATGCCGGATACAAGGGCAAGCCTGTGCCGCCGGAATTTCCACCACATCAGCCGCAACTGCGACGCCTGATAGACCTTCGACTGCTCCGGCGTCATCGCCTCGACCGACTGCAAGTCAAAGGGCGCGATGGAAACGTAGTGCTGCAAAGGGGCACCCGGAGCGGGCAGCGGCGATTGCGTGTTCATTTGGTGCTGCCGCCCTGCAAACGAATTCGCGGATCAAGCAGCGCCAGCGCCAGGTCGGAAATCAGGACGCCGATGACCGTCAGGAAGGCAAGGAACATCAGGAACGACCCCGCCAGATACATGTCCTGGCTTTGCAGCGCCTTGATCAGCATCGGTCCGGTCGTTTCCAAAGACAGCACGATCGCCGTGATTTCGGCGCCGGAGATGATGGCCGGCAGGATAGAGCCGATGTCTGAAATGAAGAAATTGAGCGCCATGCGCAGCGGATATTTGACCAGCGTCTTGAAGGGATGAAGGCCTTTGGCGCGCGCAGTCACGACATATTGCTTGTGCAGCTCATCAAGCAGATTGGCGCGCAGTCGCCGGATCATGCTTGCCGTGCCCCCGGTGCCGATGATCAGGACCGGGATCCAGAGATGGGCGAGGATCGACTTCGCCTTGGCCCAGCTCATCGGCTCGCCGAGATACTGCTGGTCCATCAGATGGCCGATGGACGTGCCGAACCAGATGTTGGCGAAATACATCAGGATCAGCGCCAGCATGAAGTTCGGAATGGCAAGGCCGAGAAGGCCGAAGAAAGTCAGGCCGTAGTCGCCCCAGCTGTATTGATGCGTGGCGGAGTACATGCCGATCGGAAAGGCGATGAGCCAGGTGAAGAGGATCGTGACGAAGGAAACCAGCACGGTCAGCCACATTCGGTCCCCGACGACCTGGCGAACCGGCAGTTCATATTCGAAGGAATAGCCGAAATCGCCGTGCAGCATCCCGCCGACCCAGTAGAAGTAGCGAATGATCGGCGGCTTGTCGAAACCATACTCCTTCCGCATCATCTCGATGCGATCGGAATCCACCGCTTCGCCCTGAGCTCGAAGCTCGGCAACATAGCTGTCGAAATAGTCGCCCGGGGGAAGTTCGATGATCGTGAAAACCAGCGCCGATATGATCAGCAGCGTTGGAACCATCACAGCGATGCGCCAGACAATATATCGAAGCACGCTCAGGACCCTCCAAGCCAGAATGTGTCCGGCATATAGACACCGAAATAGGCGGTCGGGTCGTAGCCGTAGAGCGCCTTGTCGGGCAGATTGCGCAGCCGCGAGGACGCCAGAACCGGCTGATGCGTTCCGTTCACCGTGCCGATCGAAAACACCTGATCGGTGTAGATCGACAGCATCGAATTCCAGATTTCGGCGCGCTCCTTGGCTTCGGCCGATGCGTTCCAGCGCTTGAGCAAAGCCATCAACTCGACCACAGGCGGAAGATCGGGCGCCTCACCGAGCGTGCCATGAGACAGGTAGTGAGCACCCCAGAGCGGCCATTGCAGCTGGTCGTCCATGGTCGGGGCCAGCTGGTACGGGTTCATGTCGGCGGTCGCAACGCCATTGTCGATGCCCGACCACATCGACATCATGATTTCGCCGCCAAGCGCGCGGCTGCGGAATATGTCGCGCTGCGAAGTCCGGATGAACAGGGCGATGCCGATCTGGCGCCAGTGATCGGTGATGAGTTCGAGCGCGTCGGTCTCCAGCGTGCTCTCGCCGGCCGTTTCCACTATGATCTGCGCCGGACGGCCGTCGGGAAGTATCCGCAGGCCGTCATCGTCCCGCTTCTGAAGCCCGACCTCGTTGAGCAGGGCATTGGCCTGGTCGGGATCATGGGCGACCCAGGCTTTCGCGAATTCGGTCCGGTAGAGCGGGCTCTCCGGCAGCACCGTATCGGCACTTTCCTGCGCCAATCCGTAGAACACGGCCATATTGATCTCGCGCCTGTCCACAGCGAGCGAAAGCGCGCGGCGCACACGAACGTCACGAAGAAGGCCACGCCACACCTGGTCGGCACAATTCAGATTGGGCAGCAGCGCCAGCCGCGACCCCTGCGTGCGTTTCCACAGATGCATCCTCACCGGGTAGCGCTTCTCCGCATCTTTCAGGAAGGCGTAGTCGGAGAAGTCAATCCCCATGCCTTGCAGGTCGCTCTCGCCCGCGCCGGTCTTGGCGGAAATGATCGCCGACGAGCTGACATTCAAGACGACCCGGTCAATGTAAGGCAGTTGCCGCCCATTCTCGTCTATTCGATGAAAGAACGGGTTCCGCTCGAAGACGAACTGCTCAGCCGGCGGCTTGGTGCGGTTCCGCCAGGGATCGAGCGTCGGGAGTTCGGGGTTTTCCGGGCGATATTGCCGCGACATGCGGATATGCAGGAGCGTCCATTTCTTGGCCCTGTTCTCCTCCATTAGGCCGGCGAGTCGGAATGGATCCTGGTATTTCTTGTGGAACTGCTTGAGATAGGCGGCCGGCAGAACAAGCGATAGCGGCGAAGCAGCAGCGAGCTTGGGCAGGAAGTCGGGATTGGGCGCGTCCCAACTATAGCGGACCGTCAACGGATCGACGATCTCGAAGCGTGGCGGCTTGCCGTCCGCCAGCAGAGCCGGGGCAAGCCCGCCTTGCGAAAGCTCATCGTTCAGCCAGACATCTTCCCAGCAATAGCGAAAATCCTCCGGCGTCAGCAGGCTGCCGTCAGACCATTTATGTCCTTCCCGTATCCTGAAAGTGAAGACGCGGTCTTCCGCTACGTCGAAACTCTCGAGGATGTCGGCTTGCAAGTTGAGCTTTTCGTCATAGCCGACCAGGCGAGCATATCCGTAGATCGTCATCATCCGGATATCTTTCTGGCTGCCGATGATCGTGCGCAGCGTGCCGCCATACTGGCCGGGCTGCCGGCCCATCGCAGCGAGATTCAACACGCGCGGGCTCTTGGGCAAGCGTTCCGAGAGCGTCGGCAGCGCCAAGGCCTTCAGCAGCGGCTGAAGAAATTCCGGCTCCAGATCGCCGGCGCGCGACGTGCTCGGCACAAATGCCGAAGCCATGAGTCCAAGGACGGTGCGCCGGCTGATCAATGGCGGAGCTCGCTGACATCGGCCGAACGTCGGGCCAGCACGAGGTGGCCGCCGCCAAGATCGAGCGGCGACAGCATATCCTCTTCTCCCTCGTCGCGGAATTGCGGTCCCCAGGCGCTGGTGTCGGAAGCGCCGCTGAGCTTCAGCGTCTTGAAATCCATCGGCCTGTCGAGATCGGGGAAAGGTACTGCGGCGACCAGTGAGCGCGTGTAGGGGTGGATCGGTTTCCTAAGCAGAATTTCGCGCGGCGCGAGCTCGACGATACGGCCGCCGCACATCACCGCGATGCGGTCTGCCATGTAGTCCACCACCGCCAGGTTGTGGGATATAAAGAGGTAGGTCAGACCCAGTTCCTTCTGCAGGTCCTTCAGAAGGTTCAGGATCTGCGCCTGGACAGAGACATCGAGCGCCGAAACCGGCTCGTCGCAGATCAGCAGTTCAGGCCCCAGCGCCAACGCGCGCGCGATGCCGATACGCTGACGCTGTCCGCCGGAGAAACTGTGCGGATAACGCTTGATGAAGCGTGGGTCGAGCCCGATCGCCTGCATCAGGCTCTTGACTATGGCGAGCCGGGACGCGGCATTGCCACGTTGATGGATTTCCAACGGCTCGCTCAAGATGTTCTCCACCGTCATACGAGGTGAAAGCGATGAAACCGGATCCTGGAAGACCATCTGGATTTTCGCACGCAGTGTGCGCAGGGCCTCTCCCTCGCCTGCCAAAACGTCGATCGGTCCATCGCGACCGTTGAAGATCACAGAGCCGCCGCTGGGTGTGACAGCCCGCATGAGGATCTTGCTGACGGTCGTTTTGCCGGAGCCGCTTTCGCCGACCAGACCCAGGCACTCACCCCGCCTGATATCGAAGCTCACTCCGTCCACGGCGCGAACAGGGGTTTGATGATCTCCGCCGAACAATCCGGACTTGCGGATTGTGAAGGTCTTTTTCAGATCCCTGACCGACAGCAGGATGTCGTCCGATCCTTTCGATGGCGGCGCCGTTTGCTTGCCGAGCAGGTTCTCGACATTCACCGGCACCTCGCGGAGTGCCTTTAGCCTTTCGCCGGGCTTCAGGTCGAAATGCGGGACGGCTGCCATCAGGCCCTTCAGGTAAGGGTGGCCTGGCCGGCGGAATATCGCCTCGACAGGTCCCGCTTCCATGATCTCGCCATGGTACATGACCACCACCTCGTCGGCGACATTGGCGACCACGCCGAGGTCGTGCGTGATCAGCAGCATCGCCATGTTCAGCTTGGTCTGAAGCCCGCGCAGCAAATGCAGGATTTGCGCCTGGATGGTGACGTCCAACGCCGTTGTCGGCTCATCGGCGATCAACAGGGCGGGCCGGCAGATAAGGGCCATGGCGATCATGGCGCGCTGACGCAATCCTCCCGAAAGTTCAAAAGGATACATGTCATAGGCGCGCTTGGGATTGGGAAAGCCGACAAGGCCGAGCATTTCCTCGGTCCGCTCCTTGCGCTCCGCCCGTGTCATGAGCGCATGAATCCGCAGGGATTCGCTGACCTGGTTGCCGATCGTGTGCAGCGGCGACAGCGATGTCATCGGCTCCTGGAATATCTCGCCGATGCGGCTGCCTCTCAATGCCCGGATTTCGGGTCCGTCGCGCGGCATCTTCAGGATATCCTGCGTCGTGCCGGGTTTTTCGGGATCGGAAAACAGGATACGGCCGCGAACATGGGCTGTGTTCGGCAAAATGCCCATCACGGCCTGGCTGAGAACCGATTTTCCGGAACCTGACTCTCCCACGAGCGCGGTAACCTTGCCGGGCAGCACGCGAAGATTTGCGCGCCTGACGGCATGCAACGGTCCCCCGACAATGGCAAAAGAGATGCCTACGTCTTCGATCCGCAGCAGATCAAAACCCGATTTCATTCTCACACCAGCCCCACTCTGGTGGCCTGCCGGGCGCCGGCAGGTCCAGAAAGCGAGACTAGCGCATTGCCAGCCTAGAGCAACTTGGATTCGAAACGATCGCCGGTCCCCTGGCGGAACGGGTGACCGGATGCATACCAAAGGCGTCCGGATCGGATCGTGGCGACTACTGGAGCTTCCTCGGGTCGCCCGCCGACAGCCGCGCGGCATCGCGATGAAGCAGCATGACCTGCTCGGCGTCCGATATTCGGCCGTGAACCGGCTCCAGCGCCCCGTCTTCATCGAGTGCAGCACCCGACAGATCGGGTGCAAGCACCGTCAGCTTCTGCTTGATGCCCGGCAGTTCCTCCTTGCCGAGCGTCAACCAGTTGTTTTTGGCGCCGCTGTAGCCGGCGAAGTGTTCGCTGGCGAGAACGCTGTGCGGGTATTTCTTGGTGAGGGTCTGGAGGCGCTGGACCTCGTTTACAGCCGAGCCGAAGACAGAGAATGTGAGCCGGTCGGTAAGCCCGACATTGCCGAACATCACATTGCCGACATGCAGGCCGATACCAAAGCGTATGTCGCCCAACCCCTGCTCCTTTCTGCGCAGATTGAGATCCATCATCCGCGCGGTGGCCTTATGGGCTGCCGCGAGGGCAGCCTGGCAGGCGATCTCGGACTGTGAGCGGTGCCTTTCGCAAGGGTAGACGGCAATGAAGCCATCCCCGATGAAACTCATGATCTGCCCGCCGTTGCGATTGAAAGGTGCAGCAACGGCGTCGAAAAACTGGTTCAGTGTGTCGATATAGATTTCGCGGCCTGAGGTTTCGGCAAGCTTTGACGACCCACGCATATCGGCCATGACCAATGCGGCCCGGATTGTATCTCCCTCGCCGCGCTTGATCTGGCCGTCCAGCACGCGCCTGCCGGCGTCGCCGCCGAGATAAGTGGTCATCATGTTGTCGGCGAGCTTGGTGAGCACCGCCATCTTGGTGGCGATGGCGAGATGGCTCTGGATGCGCAGCAGCGCCGAAATCATGCTTTCGCTGAAGCCTGCGGCGCTGTCGGTGGACCAAGACCCCATCATGCCCTGACTGGTGTTGCCGCTGAAGGGATGGACGAAAGCCATGTAATCGGTGACGCCCATAAGCCGGAGGTCATCGAAAACAGGAAACTCCGACAGCACCGACGGGTCGAGCCGGCGTCGCAGATGGTCGAGCTTGTTGCTGAGCAGATGGTAGTATGGGCTGGTCAGGAACCTGTCAGACGGCGCGCCGGCCTGCTTGCGGAAGCCTTCCACTTCCATGCCCTGGCCGCGAACCCAGGTGAAGCCAAGCGCGTCATAAAGCGGATGAAGCATCGAGAAGCTCAAATGCACCCGCTTCAGCGGCAGGCCGGCAGCAGCCAGCCGTTCGCAAAAGCCATTTACCAATGTTTCCAGGTCGTTGCCCGCCAGTGCCGAGTGGGTCAGCCAATCGGCAACCTTATCCATGAGAATGGTGGAAATTTCTGCTTGCGATGTGCTCATGCTATCTCGAAACCCGTCGAAGACGGAGCCATTATCCTCTGATCTGCCATAACACAGTCCGCCAACGACCCAGCGATAAGATACCCGAAGTCAACGAGGCCGGCTTCGGCGGCAAAAGCGGCGAAGAATTTCCCGGATGACTATCCTTGCAGCCAAGGAGAAGGCGTAAATGCATCTGTGTTCTGTGGCGTTATGTGGCGAGGCAGCCGGCGGAGTGCAACCACGATCCTGACATAGGGTAAAAATTCGCCGGCTCAGACGCCGTCAGGCCTTCACCACCGTCTCTCGGACCAGCCCGAGGCGGCCAAAAACATTGCGTGTGTCGACGATCAGAAGAGCGTGATCGGCGATCTTCTGATAGTCGATCGCGTCGTGGTCGGTTGCAACGACGACAGCATCGAAATCCTTCAAGGCCGCCTCGCTCAATTCGACCGAGCGACGCCCCTTGATCGCCATATGCTCCCGTGTGGTCGGAATTTCTCTAACGTGCGGATCGTGGAATTCCGCCTTGCCGCCCCATTCCTCGATGAGTTCAATGAGCCGCAATGAAGGGCTTTCGCGGATGTCGGGCACATTCTTCTTGTAGGCGAGCCCGATGATGAGAATGCGCGAGCGGCTGAGCGCCTTGCCGCAGCGCCGGTCCAGCGCCTTCGCCAGTTCATCGACCACATGACGCGGCATGGCCGTGTTGATCTCCGCCGCCAGCTCGATGAAGCGGGTCGGCAGTTCGTATTCGCGCGCCTTCCACGTCAGGTAGAAAGGATCGATCGGAACGCAGTGCCCGCCAAGTCCGGGGCCAGGATAGAAAGGCATGTACCCGAAGGGCTTGCTCTTTGCCGCCTCGATCACCTCCCAGATGTCTATGCCCATCGCACCAAGCACGACCTTCAACTCGTTGACCAGGGCAATGTTGACCGAGCGGAAAATGTTTTCCGTCAGCTTGACCGCCTCGGCGGTCGCCGTGGTGGAAACCGGGACGACCGTCTTGACCACGCCCTGGTAGAAAGCCTGCACGAGCGCCGCCGCTTCGATGCCGTCGCCTGCCACGACCTTGGGGATCGTCGCGACCTCAAAGCTGCGGTTGCCGGGATCCTCGCGTTCGGGCGAGAAGCCGAGGAAGAAGTCTATATTCGACTGCAGGCCGGTTTGTTCCAGTATGGGCTTGATCTCGTCGTCGGTGGTGCCGGGATAGGTGGTCGATTCCAGCACGACCAATTGGCCGAGACGCAGATGCTTCGCGATGGTGCCTGCCGTGTTCTTGACAAAGGACAGATCCGGCTCGCGGTTTTTCGTCAGCGGTGTCGGAACGCAGATGATGATGACATCGCAATCGGCCAGTTCGGCAAAGTCCGCGGTGGCGCGGAACCGTCCGCTCGCCACCTGGCCAGCAAGGGCCGCCGACGTCACCGCCTCGATGTAGGAGTGGCCGTTGTTCAGGCTCTCGACCTTCTGGGCTTCGATGTCGAAGCCGGAAACCGGGAAACCGGCGCGTGCGATCGCAACCGCCAGCGGCAACCCGACATAGCCCAGTCCGATCACGCCGACTTGCGCAGCGCGCGTCGAAATCCGGCTCAGTAGACTGTCATATGTCGATCGCGAGGCGTCCAAAAATCTGCTTTCCGCCAATTCGGACAGGCCGTCCGCTTCCATGACGAGGCCACCCCGTCCTAAGTACGCCGAGGCATATTGTGGAAAAGCGATTTCCGCAAGCCGTCGTCAGACCGGCACCTTCGCCTTCAGGCTTGCGGCAGCCATTGCATAGCCGCCGGCCGCGCCATCGATGAAATGAAGGTGATCGCGCTGCAGCGGCGAGGCGACCAGGCAGGTCATCAAGGCCGATTTCTGGCGGTGCAGGCCATAGTTGCAGATGCCGGCCTCTTCCGCCTGTTTCAGCCGGTTCTCGATCCGTTGCAAGACATCCGCGTCAACGTCGATGGTCATCTTCAAGCCGTCGTCGAACTTCCGGAAATCCGAATTGCTGGCCACATCGCGTTTGTAGATCTTCGGATCGAAACTGCCGATCGTCCAACCATATCTATCGGTGACAGCCGTAAGCGTCATGAGGAACACAACCCACAGCTTCGCCAGCCACCGCCGCCCTGCCGGCGCCGTGGCCCGTGCCTCGATATCGAGGCCGGCGGGCAGTAGACTATAGTTCGGCCCGTCCGCCGGCACCGGGTGGCCGTCGCGTTCCTGCCTGCCGGCAAGGGCGATGATGTCGGAAGCCAGAAACTGAAAACCGCGCAAGTCGCGCGATGCGCCAGGTATGGCTATGATCGAGACGATTTCGCCGTGCCGGGCTTCGATCGGGTTCCAGCGGCAGGAGAGGCCGGTCAGATCCGGACGTGCGCCGGCCGGCGCCGGATCGATGCGGTAGCGCCCCGCCTTCATCTCGGCTTCCGCCCAACTGCCGCCGCCGCCGGCGAACATGGCATAGAGAACTGCCTCGGAGGCCTGGAACCTCACCACGCGAACATCGAGGCCTTGCGCTCTTATGTCCTCTATCGGCACGATTGCGGCGCGCAAGATCAGGTCCAGTTCTTCCGCCACCCATCTCTGGACAGCGGCAAGCGCGTTGCGGGCTATCTCCAGCGCGGAGCCGGGAAAAGCCACGAGCGCGCCGTCGCCGCCGAAGACAAAAGGAAGATCTTGCCGACCCAGCGCATTGAGCACAGCCGAAATGACGCTGGCGCCGGCCATATTGACGGTTTTATAGCGCCCGGCCTCGATAGCCTTGGTCGAGCCGACAATGTCTGCGGTCGCCAGCGCCCAGCCATCGGGGAGAGGCCGATAGTTGTCGATGTCGGCAACGCTTTCGAACTTTGCCAAGACCGGTAGAGAAGCAACGAACGGGTCGGACGCGACAGCTGTTTCCATGGACATCAGATAGCACATTCCACCGCTTGAAGAGTGAAGTCGATCATGCTTCGAAATTGACTTGCGCCGGCTTTCCGATGATAGGGTCCGGCGATGCGAATTGCCTTTTACGCGCCGCTGAAGTCACCCAATGATCCCGTTGCCTCCGGCGACCGCCAGATGGCACGGACGCTGGTCAAGGCGTTGGAGCATGGCGGGCATAGCGTCGAACTTGCATCCGAATTGCGCTTTTATCTACGCGAACCGGAGCCGAGAAGTTTCGATGCACTCAAGATCGCGGCCCGAGAGGAAACCGCGCGGCTGACAAGGCTTTGGGATCGTGACGGCAAGCCCGATCTCTGGTTCTGCTACCATCCCTATTACAAGGCGCCCGACCTGATCGGACCCGAGCTGGCGTCGGCCTTTGCTGTCCCCTACGCAACAGCGGAAGCCTCCTATTCGAGGCGGCGCAACGCCGGTTTATGGGCCGATACGCAAGCGTTGGTGGCGCGAGCCGTCCGACAGGCAGCGCTAAACATCTGCTTCACACAGAGAGATCGTCAGGGACTTGCAGACGCGATTCCCGGCGCCGCTTTCGGTATGCTTTCGCCATTCATTGACACGGCGGCATACCGGGAAATGCCGGCACGGGGTTGTCCGACCCGCCTCGTTACCGTCGCCATGATGCGCCCGGGCGACAAAGTCGAAAGCTATCGCATGCTGGCGCAAGCGCTCGGTCCGATCGTCCACCTGCCCTGGACCATGTCGGTTGTGGGGGACGGGCCTGCCCGTGACGAGGTCAAAGCGCAATTCGCCGGCTTGCCCGCCGATCGTATCCAATGGCTCGGCGCGATTGAGCCTGCCGCCGTGCCGGATGTCCTCTACGGTGGCGGGATTTACGTCTGGCCGGGTTGCGGCGAGGCCTATGGCGTTGCCTATCTTGAAGCACAGGCGGCCGGCCTTCCGGTGGTGGCTCAAGACATCGCCGGCGTTCCGGAGGTCGTGCGGGATGGCCAGACTGGGGTTCTCACCCCGCCGGGCAATGTGGGGGCGTTCACCTCCGCCATTGAAAGGCTTCTGGTCCGTGACGCCGAAAGAACCATCATGGCTGCGGAAGCCAGACGCTTCGTCCTCGAAGAACGTTCCCTCGATGCTGCGGCGGCGCGTCTGGCCGAACTCCTGGCGAAGATCCCGGTGTCATGACGTCCGATCCGGTCTGGCAGCCCCTGGTGGAAGAACTGACGCGCTGGCAACGAGCGGACCGCAAGGCAGAGTTCTGGCTGCGCGACGATGACGCCGTGGATCCGACGCCTGCGCTTGATCGGCTGCTCGACCTCACCGGTCAATTCGCGGTTCCGGTCACTCTGGCCGTCATTCCGGCCCTGACCGACGAGAAGCTTGTCGTCCGGCTTGACGAAGCGTCGCATGCCACGGTCGCAATCCATGGCTGGGCGCACCGAAATCATGCGCCAGAGGACCAGAAAAAGCAGGAACTCGGCCCGCATCGGCCACGCCAGGCGGTGCTCGATGATCTGGCTCGCGGGCTATCGCACGTAACGGGCCTGCACGGCGCACGTGCCGTTCCGATGCTGGTGCCACCCTGGAACAGGATCGACGCCGGCTTGGTATCTGACCTTGGGTCGATAGGATTTGCGGCATTGTCCGTCTTCGGGCCGCCGAAGCCGGCTTCACTGGCGGTCATCAACAGCAATGTCGACATCATGGATTGGCATGGCACGCGAGGCTGCCGCGATCATGGCCTGTTGGTTCAGGCTATCGTCGCGCAATTGCGGCGTGCATTCGATGGCGGCGAACCGGTCGGCCTGCTCACCCACCATCTCGTCCATGATGAATCGGCCTGGCTTTTCCTCGGACGGCTGTTCTCAGTCACCGCACAGACTGAAGCCTGCGCATGGCTTCCGATCAGGACATTGATCGGGCGCAGCACCGGTAGAGGGAAATAGCTCAGCGCTTTTTGTGCAATAAGACTGGAAATTTGAGCATCTGGCCATCCCGCGCGGCAAAAGCGCCGGCAAACCTCACCTTGGCCAGTTTCTCGATCTCGTCCAGTTCCTCGTCGGTGCGTGCCGGATCGTGGTGAAACAGCGCAAGCTCCCGCGCGCCGGCCGCCTCGCATAGCTTGACGCCCTGTTGCCATGTCGAGTGCCCGTTACCACGGCGGTGTTCCATTTCCTCCTCGGTGTAGGTGCAATCGTAAATGACGAGGTCGGCATCTTCGATCAGGCCGAGCACCGCTTGATCGAGTTTGTCCGGCTCGTGCTCAGTGTCTGTGATCACCGCCACGACGCGACCGCCCCATTCGACCCGGTAGCCTATGCAGCCGCCCGGATGGTTGAGACTGCCCGTTCGGACCACCACCCCTTCGCGCGGCCGAAGCACGTCTCCGGATACAAAATCGCGGCAGTCGATGCTTGCCTTGCAGATATCGAGCCTCACCGGAAACCACGGCGGCCGCATGAATTCATCGACCATCTGCCGGGTCGTCATGCGTCCTGCTAGATGGCCGGACCATAGGCTAACCTTGACGCTCCGGTCATAGATCGGCTTGAAAGCCGGCAGCCCAATGATGTGATCGTAATGGCAATGGGTGAAAAACAGGTCGAAATCGGTCACGCCCGAGGCCTGAAGCGCCCTGCCAGCAGGCCGTAGGCCGGAGCCGGCGTCGAACAGGAGCGTATGCCTGCCGCATCGCATCTCGATGCTGATCGTGTTGCCGCCATAGCGAGAGAATTCCGGCCCCGATACCGAAATGCTGCCGCGCACGCCCCAAAACCTGACCAGGAAAACGTCGTCGTCCATGCTACCCCTTCGCAATCCAGACGCCCATGGTAGCCGGCGCCGTCACGATGGCGAGGATTGGGCGCATGTCACTCCTTACTTGGCGCTTCGCGCATCGATCAGATCCGCGGTCGTATGGCTTAGTCGATCGGCAAGCACCCGCAATATCTCGATGGTCATTTCCGGGAACTCATTCATAAGCCTCAGGAAATGATCCTTGCGGATTCTCAGGGCTTCCAGCGGACTCGCGGCTCTGACGGTGGCAGTGCGATTGCTGTTGCACAATATGGCGATCTCGCCAACGATCGAATTCGGCACCAGTTCGGCAACTTTTATCGGTCCGCTGTCGGAATCGACCAGAATGTCCGCCGTGCCTGAGAGGATGACATAGGCGGCGTCTCCTTCGTCGCCCTGCCGGAAAAGGATCTGGCCGGAGCTGTAGCTCACGCGATCGGATGTGAACGCGAGCAGCTTGAGCTTTGTCGGCTCTATGCCAGAGAACAAGGGAACGCGTTGCAGCGTTCCAACCTCATCCTTGAGCAGCATTGTCGCAAACCTTCTCAAAATTCGCGTTTGCCAGACGCCGTATCCCGTGGCCTTGCAGCAAATTCCTACCGGCAGAACGATCCCATCTGAATGCCCGTTGCTCTATGACAGCAGTTCCTTGAAGATACCCTTCCCTGCCAAAAGTGTCTCGTGTGTTCCGTCCTCCACCAATTGACCCGAGTCGAAGACGATAACGCGATCGAACATCATCCCCATTACCGGATTCGTCACGACCCACACAATTGCCGGCGAATGGCCGTCGCACCTGGCTTCCTCGAGCACGTTTCGCAGCACCTTATCCTGCACGCGCTGGTCGAGCGCCGACAGCGGCCGGTTAAGAATGAGAAAATCAGGGCGCTTGAGCAAGGCCCGAGCAACATCGAGCTTCTGTCGCTGTCCAGCGGTCAGCCGCCTTCCGCCAGCGCCGACGTTGAAGTCCAGGCCGACATCCAGAAGTTCGCCATAAAGCCCCAGTTCTTCAAGAATGTCATAGACGATGGAGCGTATGCGGTCCGGCGCGTCGGGATGGTTGTTGCCCACGCGCCCGAATAGGACATTATCCATGACGGTGGCCGCGGCAATGTATTTGGCAGGATCATACCGTTCGATCGCATTTTGCAGCTCGGGCGGCAGGTTTTCATAGAACCGGTTGCGTGCAGCGACGATCTTGCTCATGAGCTCGTCGCTCAGCAGGCCGAAGCGGTGCCGGGGCTCGATATAGGCAAAGCTCAAGGTGACGATCATGGCGCGATCGTTCTCCGAAACCGCCTCGTAGGGACGGTTCTTGAGCCGTTGCAACAAGGTTTCGTAGGCGGGTATCTCCTCGGCGCTCATGAAGGCGAGCTGTTGGAAGAATTGATGATCGGGCGGCAGGTCGGCAAACAGCTCGATTGTCTGGTCGGCGATCTCCATGCCCATTTCGTAGAGCGTGCGGTCTAGGCCGGCTTGCCTCAGCACAGAAGCAAAATAGGGGTTGGCCGCTAGAGCCTTGTCGGCCAGTTCGGAGCCGGCGGCAGCGCCGAAGAGCAGGTTTTGGCCAATCGTTGCTTCCTTGTTGTAGGCGCCTGGTTCGAAAGGAACCACCAGTCCGCTTAGCCCTTCGTGTTCCATCCGGGTTCGCAGCGCCCCCCGCAGTTCGACGATCCGCCTGGCGAGCTCCGTGTGACGCGTGAGGTCAGCCGAAGAGCGCAGCCCAAGATCCAGAATGTCGCGCGACAGAAGAACCGCGTCGAGCACCCGGCGCACCGCCTCAAAGAGGTCGTGCGGGCCAGTGGCGCCGGCGGAAGCATAGTCGATCCAGTCGCTGCGGATATCGATATCCGGATTGCCCGACCGGCGCGCCTCGTGGACGTTCCAGCGGTGCTGCTCTGCCGCAGCACCGTCATAAGACACCGATCTCAGCGGCGCATGCTTCAACCCGTAGAGCAGGTTATCGCGGAGGCTTGCTTGGAACAGGAAAACATCCGACGAGGCATAGGACATGCGCCGGCCGGTTACCGCTTCGGGGAGTCCAAGCAGGTCGTTGGCGCCCGAAGCGATCCTTCCGCTGTCCGGCCAGTTCAGCCGCGCGAAGGCTTCTGCAAGCGCCTCCGCTCCACCTGTTGCGGTACTGACCAGCGCCACCGTCTCACCCGGCTTCACCTGGAGGGAGATGCGGTCGAGGAGCATTGCGCCGCCGTCGTCCGCCATGGACAGATTGATCGCTGACAGCGGCTCGGTCATTGGAGCGGGATTGTCGATCGTCAATGCTCCGATTCTCGGCTCAATGAGATCCTCGACGGTGAATTGTTCAACGACCTGCTGATATTTGACCTGGACATCCTGCCGCGCCTGATCCCAGTCGATCAGTTCCTTCATCGGTCCGGGCAGGTCCTTGTAGGCGCTGATCACAGCCACGAGCTGGCCGACGTCCAGCCGCCCCTGGAGGGCCAGGTACCCGCCGATCATGTAGAACAGAAAGGGCGTGACCTGCGCGAGAAAATTGTTGAGGAACTTTACCATGAATTTCCATTGGTAAAGATCGAAGCGGATCTTAAAGATGAGCCCGAGCCGGGCAGCTATGTCGGCGCGCTCGTAATTTGATGTATCGTGGACGTGAACCGCGCCGATGCCGTCGACGATTTCGCCGACCCGGCCCGAAAGCGCGCGCGCTGTCAACTGCCGCTCGCGCCCGAGCACGATCAGCCGGCGCCGCATTCTCGGGATGAGCACGATCTGGATCACCACGATCACGGCCGCGATCATTCCGAGCCAGAAATTCTGGACCACGATGAACAGCATGGCCGTCAGCGCCTGGCCGCCAAGCAGCACCGGCTGCACGAAGGCATCGCCGATGAAGCCGCCCAGCGGCTCCACCTCGTCCTTCACCATGGTCGCCACTTCGGCGGATTTCACCCGTTTGAAGTAGGTCGGCGGAAACCGCAGTACGCGATCGACCAGATCGTAGCGGATACGCCGCAGCATGCGTTCGCCGAGACGGCCCTTGTAGGTGTTGATGTAGAGTTTGAACAGGCCGTTGATGACGACCAGCAAGAGGAACACAGTGCTCAGGGCAAACAGCGTCGCCGTGCGGTCGAGCTGAAAACCGGAGAAGAACTGGACCTCTCCAATGAACGGCAGGTCATAGTGTAGCCTCATGAATGGCTGGGTCGCGCCGGGCTGCCCGAAACCCTTACCTTGGATCGGGCCGTTGACGATCAGCTTCGGCAGGTCGAAGGAAATGAAATACGGGATCATCGAAAGCAGGACGATCATCAATATCCATGCCTGCTGCTTTTTGGTGTGCAGCCAGATATAGCGGGCTAGGCTGGGTTCCATATGCGACCGTGGATCCTTCAGTTTAAAGACCAAAGTAAAAGCATCTGCTGGAGAACGGCGCATCGGCAATCAGCGCCGGCGGCGCGTGCGAGGCGGCTCTGAGGGAAGCAAGATTGCGTTGTGTCGCCCGAGATCCCAACATACAAGACGAATATGATGGATGTCATGCAACCGCGCAATGCCGGCATGGACGGGCACGAACAGGCCTTGGACCTCACGCGGGGAATTGCCGCCTATGTCAACCACCCTCTCGTGGCAGGGCTGGCGCGCGTCGTCGCCAAGCATCCGAAGGCCGATATCGCCAACGCCTTCAACCACAAGCAGGTCGCCTGCAAGATGTGGGCGCTCGACAGGCTGTTCGAAAGCTGCGGCGGCCGGTTCGAGCGCGTATGGGTTCTGGGTGGATGGTACGGCGTATTGCCGGCAATGCTTTTCAACGACGCCCGCTTCGATATCGCGGCGGTCGATAGCATCGACATCGATCCCGAAGTCGCTCCGGTCGCCCAAACCCTCAACCGGGAAGCCGGCGCCCGGTTCCGGGCGCTGACGGCAGATATGTACGCGCTCGACTATGCGGCCGGGCAATCCGACTTGATCGTCAATACGAGCTGCGAACACATAGCCGATCTGCGCGCCTGGCTTGCCCTGCTTCCGCGGGGCACGAATGTCTTGCTGCAATCGAACGATTATTTCAGCGAGCCGACGCACATCAACTGCGTGGCTTCACTCGCAGCCTTCGAAGCAATGGCGGCGCTCAGGGAGGTGCGGTTCTCCGGCGAACTGCCGACAAAGAGATATACGCGTTTCATGCTGATTGGAACTGTCTAACGCATTTCGCTCGAAAGAAGCGTGGCGGTTGTCGGATACGACGTCGCGCGAATCTCGCCGGCGCGACGCGCGTTAGCTAGAGCAATTCCGGCGTTTCCGTGAAACGCTCTAGTTCCCTTTTTAGGGACCACGTTCGATATCGCTCGCGCAGGATTTGCGCCGACCGACCCGCGCCCTCCAGATCGAGACGATGCTCGGATGGCGCCGCGCCCACAAGCGCCCTTTCGATCGCTTGCGTCAAACCTTCGGGCGTTAGATCCTTTTCCATCAGCACCGTTGCAAGACCGAGTTCTTCGAGCATCAGGGCGCGTAACGTCTGTTCGGTTTCCCCGCCGGCTGCAAACGGAACGAGCAGAGAGCGACAACCCGCGCGCAGCACATCGCAGACCGTGTTGTAACCCGCCTGCGAGACTGACAGGCGGGCGCCGGTCAGCAAGCTGGCGAAATCCTCGCGGAACCGGAAGATGGATAGGCCCGGCGAGGCATCGCGTGCGATCGCGTCAAACTCGTCTTTCGGCAGGTTTGGGCCGGTGATCAAACACCATTTCCAGGCGTTGTTGGCATTCCGCGCCGCTGCGACGGTGGAGATGACAAGGCTCTTTCCGGCAGCTCCGCCGCCAACCGACACCAGCACATCGAAGCGCTCGGAGGCCGCGGGCGGTGGCGGCGCAGCAACGAGGCCTGTGTAGGCGACCTCGGCCCTGATCGCCCCAGCCAGTGGAAATGTCTTGTCGATGGTTGCGAAAGCCGGATCGCCGTGGACCATGACAAGGTCGAAATGCCTGTTGATGAGATCGACCGTTTCCTCGTTTCGGCCCGGCTTGACGCGTTCCTGAAGGATATCACGGACGGAGGTCGCCAGCAGCGGTCTGGGCGACGTCGCATCGATGGCCTCGATCAGCGGCAAGAGTTCGAAACGCATCTGCCGGCGTCCAAATGGAAACGCCTCGACGATCACGATATCGGGCCTGCAATCCCGGAATGCCTGCAGCAGCATCTCTGTACGCTGCTTCTTGAAATCGTCGTCGATGGGTTTGCCCTGCAGGTCGACAAGTCCGGAAAATCCTTCATCGCCGGAGGTGACAGGTGGCAGGGTTACACATTTTATCCCCAGTCCCGGAAACCCCGCGATCGGCGCTCCGCCGGTCACGACGGTCACGTCAAACCCGTCATCGACCAGAGCCGCCGCAATGCGGCTGGCGCGCGCGAGATGGCCGATACCGAGCAGGTGCTGCACATAGAAGAAAGCGCGCAGTTGCTTCATTCGGCGGCCCGCCACTCCCGCTCGAACAGTTCCTTGAGCTGTCCAATGCTTGCCATATGATCGAAATTGCTGCGCACGCGCCGCTCTGCGGCGTCGCCGAGGCGGGCGCGCAGCACGGGATCACGGATCAGGCGCTCCAGCGCCTGTGCCAAGGCAACTGGGTTTTCCGTCGGAACCAGCAGCCCGGTTTCATCCGGCGATAAAAGCTCCGGCACGCCGGAAATATCGGTCGACACGCAGGCAAGCCGCTGGCTAGCCGCCTCCACCAGAACATTCGGCAGACCGTCCCGGTCGCCATTCGCGGTGATCCTGCAGGCCAGGGCGAAGATGTCGGCGCGGCGGTAGTGCTCAAGCACCTCCTCCTGCGCAAGCGCGCCTTTCCAAGAGACGCGACCATCCAGTCCGAGCTTTTGCGCCAGCGCCTTGAACCGTTCCAGCTGCTCGCCCCCGCCGATATGCTCGAAACGCCACGCCAAATCACCAGGCAAGAGGGCAAGGGCCTCCAGCAAGGTATCGTAACCTTTCTTTTCAACAGCGCGCCCGACACTCAGAACGATAACCGGTTCATCCGGCGCCGAGCCGTCATGCTGCTTCCGCGCCTCGCCGAAACTGCCGAAGCGATCGAGGTCCAGCCCATGGTAGCTCAGATGCACAGGCGACTTGCCGTTGGCCAGTTCTTTCAGACGGTCGAAGCCGGTTTTCGTGCAGGTGACCGTCCAGCGCGCCGAGGAAAGCTTGCCAGCCAGATCCCAGTCCGCCGAAGTCCAGATGTCCTTGGCGTGGGCCGAGCAACTCCAGGGCAGGCCACGAAGCTGGCTGGCATAGCGCGTTACCGATGCCGGTGTGTGCGCGAAATGTGCATGCAGCCAGCCTGCGCCTTCCGGCCATTCGGCCGCCAGCACGAGCGCTTGCCCGAAGCGGCGCACGCGATTGCGCGTAAAGTCGCGGGAGATGTCGGTAGCCAGCGATCCGAGCGCGCGCCAGAAGCTCGGCCGCAGCAGATAAGTCAACAGCGAGCGAACCACGCGCAGCGGCTCTTCATGCAGATATTCCGGCAGATAGTGGACGGGCGCTTTGATCTCGTCATGCACGGGGTGGCGTTTTGCATCGGTCGGCCGCCTGAGCGCGACGAGTATCAGGTCGAACCCCGCACGCTCCAGACCGAGCAGTTCCTGCGCAATGAAGGTTTCCGACAGCCGCGGATAGCCCTTCAGAACCACGACGATCTTGCGACGTTGCAACTCAGTTCACGCCTTCAATGACCGAAAGGTGATGGCCGGCCCGCCGGTCGAGCAATTCCGCGACGATTTCGGAAATGTGAGGCAGCCCTTCCAGCGTCAGATGCGGATTGCTCTGCGATGGGCGGGGCCGGTCCGGCAGCACCTCGAGCGCATCGGCAAACTGCTGGGAATCCTCGGCTTCTTCCGGCAAAAGCATCTCGATGAGGCCGAGTTCGGCTGCGCGCCGCGCACGGATCAGTTGTTCCTCGCGGGGCTCGACGCGCGGCACGATCAGCGCCGGCTTGTCGAAAGACAGGATCTCGCAATAGGTGTTGTAACCGCCCATCGCCACCACCGCCCTGGCGCCGGCAATCAGCTCCTCCATGCGGTTGTCGAAGTCGATGATCTTGATGTAGGGGATCTTGGCCCCCTTCTTGCGCAGCTTGTTGCGCTTGCGCGCCGGCATGTAGGGCCCAAGCACGATCAGCGCCCTATGCTGCAATTGCGGGTCCTGCTGATAGGCGTCGATGACGTTGTGGATCAGTTCGGCGCCATCACCGCCGCCACCTGTGGTAACGAGGATATAGGCGCCCTCGGGCCGGTGGCCGGGCAACTCGTTCTGCGGCAGGCTCCGTTGCAGGAAACCGACGAACTTCATCTTTGCCCCGACCGCCGGCGGGACATCCAGGCCGGTCAACGGATCGTAGAAATCCGGCGGACCATAGACCCAGATCTTGTCGTAGAACAGGCCAATCTTGCGCATCACATCCCTGCGCTCCCACTCTGCTTCGAGCAGATGCGGCGCGTCCATCACCTCGCGCAGGCCAAGCACGAGCGTGGTGCCTCGCGTTTTGAGGTAGGACAGCGTGTCCTCGATCTCGCCGCGCAGGCCGAGCGGTTCCTTATCGACGATGAAGATATCCGGCCGAAAGGTCTCGGCTGTGTGGCGGATGATCGACTGGCGCATCCTTAGCGTCTCATGCAGATCGATATCCTTTTCCAGCGAGGTGTATTCGCCGTTGCGCAACTTGATGACGCTGGGGATCTTCACGAAGTCGACACGGGCGCGGTAGTCGAAGGCGCCGGCGATAGTCGCACCCGAAATGATAAGCACCTGAAGTCCGTGGAAATCCCCGACCAGCGAATGCGCGATCGTCCGGCAGCGCTGCAAGTGGCCGAGCCCGAACGTGTCGTGGCTGTACATGAGAATTCGAGCGTCTTGTACGTGATGGGTCATTGTTGAACGTCTTTCAGAATTCTCGCCTTAGGAGCCGTGGGCGACCCGCGGGATGCGAACCATCCTCGCGGGTCTACCGACCTGTTTTGAAACATGAGGGGGTAACTTTTTCAATTGTATTACTCAAGAGAGTCCATATGCGGAAGCGTCTGCTCACCTGCCATGCGCATCAGATGCAATCCCCAGCGCATCAGCCTCGCCGGTCTTGTTGCGCTGTGCGCGGCACAGAGCCTGGCGTCGACGATTGTGCTTTCGAGCGTCGCCTGAGCGAAAGAGCTATGTCCTACTTCAATTGATGTATGCCTCCTCTTCAAGCATGTGCTAATAAAGGCATTTGCAGGAGGATGCTATGCCGTCCTTGAGGTGGGCTGCTATTGTCGCTCTGGCCGCGACGCTCAACAATGCGACACCGACCATAGCCGCCGAAGCAGTGGGCCAGGCAGTCGTGATCAAGACTGCCGTGACCGGCGCAAGCGGACCGCTGGAAGTCAAATCACCCGTTCATCGGGACGAACGGATCAGTACATCCAATTCCGGGCTTGGCCAATTCGTGTTCCTGGATGGCACCAAGCTGGCGGTGGGATGGGGTTCTTCAGTCGTCATCGACAAGTACGTCTTCAACGATGATAATTCGGTGAAGAAGCTTACCATCCGCGCTGCCAAGGGAACGTTTCGCTGGATAAGCGGAAGCTCGCCTTCGTCCGCCTACCAGATCGTGACGCCTGCAGGCACGATAGGCGTGCGGGGAACAGCATTCGATGTCCACATCGCGCCCAACGGCAAAACCGCCGTCGTCCTCCTGAAGGGGACGGCCCGATTCTGCAGCGGCGGCGGATGCAGGGAACTGAAGCGGCGCTGCGATTGTGTGGTCGCGACGCCATCGGGCGCAATGACCGACGTTATCAAGGTCAATCGATCCGTGCTCACCACACTCGGCACTTCGCGGGCATTGCCGTTTCTGACCGGCAATCAGCAGCTTTCGGGAGGCTTTGCCGCAATCGGCGGAAATTGCGGGCTTACGGCTGCCATTCAGCAGGAACATACGCCGCGGCCGCAGCAGCGCAACTCACCGGCGCCACCCAGTCCGGGCACGCCCAATCCGCCGAGCCCGCCGGAGCCGCCGCCGAAGGGCGAGGTGGATGACGGCAACAACGGGCATGGAAATGATCCGGGTAAGCACGATCCCAGCAATCCCGGAAAATCCTACGGTCCTGGCAAGAAGGGATAGGGCAAGGGCGGTGGCAACGGCAAGAGCAGCAGATAGCCGCTCTTTTTCCTGGCGCGTCCGGTATTCGGCTTCGCCGGCCGGTCGGGGCCAACTCGCTTCTACGTCGGGGTGGACGAAATCATTGCCCTTGAACAGCAGCGAGTCGGGCGGTCGACCGCCCTGTATGAACGCAGGTCAGGAACCGGAGCCGAATTGTTGCTCCGCATAGCCGGCATTCACTTCCACCGCCGCTCCCGCCCGTTTGGCAACAAAATCATCCGCTCTGCGCGATATCCGGCCATAGAAGTCCTGCAAGCCTGCCGGCAGGCTTGCGGCCTTGGCTTTGGCCGCCGCGATGATCTTTCGGCTGCCTGGCGAGCGCGATTGCAACGCCTCGACGAGCTTGCCGTGGAGAAGCCGCAATTCCGCAAAATCCGGCAACGACGCAACATTTTCATCGCCGACGACGGCACTGATTCTGGTCCTGGAGCTCTTTCCCTTGAGCTCCAGCGATCCCGCGTCGAGCAAGGCCCAGCCTGGCAGCGATCTTACTGTGTCGTCGGACGCGAGGATGTCGAAACTCACCGCCTTGCATGTTGTCTCGATACGCGCTGCGATGTTCACCGCGTCGCCAACGGCTGAATAGTTGAAGCGCGACTCCGCACCCATGTTTCCGACGCAGGCGATGCCGGTATGGATTCCGATACCGATGCGAACTGTCTGCCCGGCCCCGAATCCGAATGCATCGCTTTCGTTGAGGCGAGCAATCGTCTCGCGCATGGCCAATGCCGCGCGAACGGCCTTGGCAGGATGATCGGTGACATCGACCGGGGCATTCCAAAAGGCCATGATCGAATCGCCAATGAACTTGTCGAGTGTGCCTTCATTGGCGGTGACATGACGGCTGAGCGCGTCGAGAAGCGTGTTCAGAAACCGTACGACAGCGGTGGGCGGCAGTCTTTCGCTGATCTCGGTGAAGTTGCGCACATCCACAAACATCACGGTCAGCTCTCGGTCGTCTCCGCCAAGACGAAGTGCGTTGCGCGTGTGCTCGATGCGGTAGAGAAGCGATGGCGACAAATATTGGCCGAAGGCCCGCCGGATCGCGCGCCGCTCCCGGTCAGTTACCAGGAAGCGGAAAGAGGTTGTCGCGAAATGCGTGATCGTGCCCATGACGATCGGCGCAAACGGGTCGAACAGCAGTCCCGCAAGCGAAAAGGCGAGCCATGATGCGACGAGCGCCAGGCCCGTGATCGCCAGACCGCAGGCGAGTGCAATCGCGGGGCTTACGAAAATCGTGAGAATCACCAAAAGGATGCCCAGCATCGCGATCGACGCGATTTCCAGCCCGTTTGCCCAGTCGGGCCGCGACAGATAGTGGCCGGACAGTACCTGTTCAACCATCTGCGCGTGGAGCGAGACGCCCGGCACGTTCTCACCGAGTGCCGTGACACGAATATCCTGGAGCCCGGCGGCGGAAGTGCCGACAAACACGATGCTGCCCTCGATCGCGGCCCTTGTTTGGGACGAGACGCCGCCGGTTGCGAGCACGTCCTTCGCCGAAACATACCGTTCCGCCCTGTCGGGACTGACATAGAGCCAGAGTTCGCCGGCCGAGGTCACCGGGATAACGAAGTCGCCGATCTTGACGGAGGTCATTATGCCTTGCTGATCCGGCGTGCCGGCAATGAGATAGGTGGAGGCGCCTTGCGCTACCCTCATGGCTTCGAGGGCAAGATCCGGATAAAGCTGCTCGCCATCAGTCAGAAAGAGTGGAGTTGCCCTCACCACAGCGGTCGACCTGCCCGGATTGAGGCTGATGTGTCCGATGCCGGCGGCATTGGCCTCAAGCTGCGGCCGCAGCGGTGTGGCTGCCTTGATATGAGGAGGAGCATCGACCGGGCTCTCGCCCGTAAAGGCGATGCCAGCCTTCATTTGCGGACGATAGTTCCCTTCGTTGGAGATGCCGTAACCCAGGATAACTGGCTTGCCGGCGATCGACCGGGCGAAGATCTCGTCGTTGTCGGGCAGGCGGTCGAGCAGGGCAGGATCGATGCCTGGCACGTCGCGGACAACAGTGCGAGGCGACAGACGATCAGGCTCGGCGAAAAGAATGTCGAATGCGATGGCTGCCGCACCAAGCTCCGTCAGTTTCTCGACCAGAGCCGCCATGCGATCCCTGGGCCACGGCCACTGCCCGAACTGCTGCAATGAGGCCTCGTCGATGTCGACCACGCGGACGGGCATCGACTCGAAGTGGCGAGGTGCCAGCCTCTGATATTGGTCGAACGTCGCTTCGCGGGCCAGTCTCAACGGCTGCGGGTCGCTCGCCCGGACAAAGGTAAGCGCCGCTACCAGTGACAAACCCAGGATAACGCCGGCCAACTGGGCGCGTGTCATGACTTCTGCACCGGTTGCTGCGCCGCGTGTCCTTCCTGCATGGTCCCGCCCCGGGAAGTAGGTTTCGAGCCTCAAGGCTAGGCTGCATTGTTCCCGGCGAATGTGCAATCACCAACCTTACGCCCAACGGAGTAGCGCAGTTCCACCGCTGGCGATTTCCGTAGCTACGAAGAAACTCAATCGGCTCCGCGCACTCGACAGTCGAGGGCGAAGGGCATCATTTGAGTTTTGCGCGCCTTCACGACGCGCGTCTGTCGATGAACAACGACCGCGATGAGGCGCAAAGCAGTCATTCGGTACAAGATAAATGCCTATCGCTGGAGGCCTTGGCCGAGATCGAAATGCCCCCAACGGCTAAATAGACGCCGGCAAGCAGCCCGCGCAAACTCGGAACGATGACGTCTTGCACCACATCATGGGCTTCTTCAAGGTAGGAGCAACGACGGACATAAAATGTCGTTGCTCGTCGATTTGACCGAAGGTTACAGCACGATGCCACTCATGGTTCGACGGTCCGGACTCAGGAATTTGGTCCACCCGGCACGACGTCCGGGAAATCTGATCGCGATGTTGGCCCTGATTGCCGGGCCGCTCGTCTTTGGGATCGCCCTCTTGTTGGCTGGCCCTGCACAGGCACAGGCGCCGGCGACCGTCCCGCCTGAAAAGGTCAAACAGCTATTCGATCTTCTCGACGATCCGTCGGTGAAGGCCTGGGTGGCCGAACAACGAAAGCAGGATGCCGGGTCAACGGGAGCGCCTGCCGCGGCAGGAGCTTCGCCGTCCGGCGCATCGTCCGACGCCGTGGCCGCGCCAGGCCGGATGAATACGATGGCATCCTCGACGCTCGATCGGATCAAGCATCATATCGAAAGAATCGTGCGAACTTTGCCCTTGCTGCCAGGCCAGTTCGCGCGCGTTCGGGCAGAGACCATGGAGGATATGTCCAGCAAGGGGCCTGCCGGCGTATTTCTGCTGATTGCGATGTTCATCGCTGCCGGTCTGGCGCTCACTTGGGCAACGTACAAGTTCACTCGTCCATTTCGTCTTTGGATTATCGCGCAACCGAAGGATACGCCCGTTGGCCGGGCCAAGAAGATTGGCGGGCGCGCGCTTTATTCCAGCCTGCTGATCGTCTCGTTCGCATTGGGCAGCGCCGGCGCGTTCATGTTGTTCGACTGGCCAATGCTTATCCGCGAGATCGTGCTGACATTTCTGATGGCTGCAGTCGCCACAGCGGGTGTGCGCATGTACCTCGCAGCCCTGCTCGTCCCTTCCTTCATGCACGTCGAGAACGCCGTCGAGGTTCGCGCTTTGCCGATCACCAACGAAACGGCCGACCATTGGTTCTATTGGGTACCCCGGATCGTCGGCGTCTTCGCCTTCTTCGCCGCCGCGTTTATCCTCTTGCCGGGTCTCGGCATCGATCAGGACGGAATGTTGGTTCTGTCAGTGGGCGCCGATTTCGTGCTGCTGCTGCTCTTTCTGATTGCGGTTTGGCGCCGGCCAAGAACACAGCGAGACGGTGCGCACCAAAGCGGTCACACGGCAACGACATGGTTCTTGACAGCTTATTTCGTCGTTCTGTTCCTGCAGCGCATCGCCGGCCTTCCTATATTGTTCTGGTTTACCTTCGCCGCATTCTTCCTGCCTTTGGCAATCGTGCTGACGCAGCGCGGTGTCAATTTCGTCCTGCGGCCGGGTTCGGAAGATGCCGGCCGGCCTACGATCCCGGCGGTGACGATCGCTGTCATCGATCGCGGGATCCGGATGATTTTCATCCTGGCGGCGGCTTACGTTCTCGCGCGTGTCTGGGGTCTGGACATGCAGTCCATGCGGGACAGCGATACGACGACCAACCTCATATTGCGCGGCCTGATCAATGTCGTGGTCATTGCGCTTGCCGCCGATTTCGGCTGGTCGATCATCAAAGCCTTGATCGAGCGAAAGCTGGGCATCGAAACGCCGCACGCGGTGATCGACGACGAGGAGGCCCCGATCCTCGATCCGCAGCAGGCTCGGCTGCGCACGCTCTTGCCGATCATCCAAAACATTCTGCTCGCGGTGATCGTCGTGATGGCGGTGCTGATGATGCTCGCCTCGATGGGTATCGAGATCGGCCCGCTGATCGCCGGCGCTGGCGTCGTTGGTGTCGCTGTGGGATTTGGGGCGCAAACCATAGTCAAGGACGTCATTTCGGGCGTGTTTTTTCTGCTCGATGATGCGTTTCGTGTTGGCGAATACATTTCATCGGGCCGTTATGTAGGAACGGTGGAGAGCTTTTCGCTGCGCTCGGTGAAGCTGCGCCACCACCGTGGCTCGCTGTTCACAATACCTTTCGGTGAACTCGGGGCGGTCCAGAACCAGAGCCGTGACTGGGTTACCGACAAATTCAACATCACCGTCGGATATGACACCGATATCGACTTCGCTCGCAAGCTGATCAAGCGAATCGGCCTCGAACTGGCGGAAGACCCTGAATTCAAAAACTGGGTGCTCTCACCGATCAAGATGCAGGGCGTACAGGAGTTCGGCGAGTACGGCATCGTATTGAGGGTCAAGGTCACAACCAGACCGGGAGGCGCCTTCGGTATGAAACGCAAATTCTATGTACGCCTCCGCCAAGTCTTTAAGGAGCAGGGCATCGAACTCCCATTCCCGACTGTCCACGTCGAAGGGCTACAGAACCCGCATGGGGCAGAGAAGGCGCCGTTGGAGATCACACCCGAGTTAAAAATCGCGGTCGCGCAGTCGCACACCAATCGGCGCAGAAAAAAAGCTGGCACAACGGAGTAGGAAAGCTGGGACACCGGCCGGTCACAACGCGGCTTTCCGCGTATCGCCTGTGGCAGGGATACTCTTTTATCTTCAACCGTTCAAGATGAAAAGTACGGTCACGAGCGTCACTGACCCTTCTTGCAGTGCGGCTAGTCGCCAAATGCCGGAAGGATCATTTCAATTGGCCGTCGCCACCGGCATAGTGCCATCGGGGGCAACCACGGCGAAGAGACCGCCGTGGTATCAAGCGGTCCTTTGCTCAAGCTGCGCCATGTCCACGCCCTTCCGCAGGCCCGTTGCGACAACCGACACCCGGAATTTCCCAGCCAACGCCTGATCGAAGATGGCGCCGACGATAATATCGGCGTCGGCGTCGACCTCTTCCCGTATCCGTGTCGCTGCTTCATCGACCTCGAAGAGTGTCATGTCCATGCCGCCGCAGATCGAAACAAGCAGGCCTCTGGCGCCTGTCATGGAGGCTTCGTCGAGGAGCGGGTTGGCAATTGCAGCCTCCGCGGCCGTCCTTGCACGGCCTTCCCCGGAGGCCTCGCCGGTTCCCATCATCGCTCGACCCATGTCCCGCATCACCGACTTGACGTCGGCGAAGTCGAGATTGATCAGACCTTCTTTCACGATCAGATCCGTGATGCAGCCGACACCGGCGTAGAGAACACGGTCCGCCATGGCAAATGCGTCGGCAAACGTTGTCCTGGCGTCGGCCACCCTGAATAGGTTCTGGTTCGGGATGACGATCACTGTATCGGCGCTCTCGCGAAGGCGTTCTATGCCTTCCTCGGCGGCCTGGGTCCTGCGCTTGCCTTCGAACGCGAAAGGCTTGGTCACCACGGCCACCGTCAGAATGCCGGCATCGCGCGCGGCACGCGCAATAATGGGCGCGGCGCCAGTCCCCGTGCCGCCCCCCATGCCAGCGGTGATGAAACACATGTGCGTTCCCGCCAGATGATCCATGATCTCGTCGATGGATTCCTCCGCGGCCGCGCTGCCGACCTGTGGCAAGGATCCGGCGCCCAGGCCCTCGGTCACATGCGCACCCAACTGGATCAGTCGCGACGACTTCGACATTGTGAGCGCCTGGGCGTCAGTATTGGCGACGACGAACTCGACGCCTTGCAATCCTTCGGCGATCATGTTGTTGACGGCGTTTCCGCCAGCGCCGCCGACCCCGACAACGGTGATCTTAGGCCTCATCTCCAGGATTTCCGGCTTGGCAGTCATTGCGGTCTCTCTACGGAAGGCACCCGCTGCCCCCGCCGCGTAACCATGCGGAACCGGAGCAACGTACACACGAATCAGGCGATCCCCACCTACATCAGAGAATCAGAGGAGACGCCTGGCTGCAAGGTCGGGCTGAGAGCCATGTGCTTTCGCGCCCAGATGTTCGACGCCACCCCGCATCAGTTCGGCCAACACGCGCCGAGCCCGCTTCCGGCAATCTTGGTACGTTGATCCCGGGAACCTAACCATGGTTCTGAAAACATTGACGGACGAAAGAGTGCAGTCCACCTTTGCGTGATCTGATTCAGCCCCCTAGACCGAACCGGCCGAACAGCTCAGGGGACAATGAAAGGCCAGGCAGCAGCAAGCAGAAAGGAAACGCCGCCAGGCAGGCCCCATGAGGCCAGCGTGGATCTGATCGCGGTGGTTGTGGCGATGACCGACCAAGAGCCAAGCGTTCTCACCGTCGGCCAGGCTAATGCCCTGCCCTCGGGGCCGTTCGAGCTCGGCCATCGCTCCTTGCAGTCTGGCCTTAGAGCATGGGTGGAACAGCAGACCAGTCACCAGCTCGGCTATATCGAGCAGCTTTATACGTTCGCCGACCGGGACCGGATCGGCGAGCAGCGCCAGCAGCGCGTGATCTCGATCAGCTATCTTGCCCTGACACGCGCCGAACACGCCGCCGGATCGGGCAAGCGTGCCTGGCGGAGCTGGTACGACTATTTCCCCTGGGAAGACCACCGTTCCGGCGCCCCGCCGATGGTCTCGGACATACTGCAGTCGCGCCTGCTGGCCTGGGTAGACGAGGCGGATCACGATTCATTGCGGCGTGAGCGCCGACAGCGGGCAGCGATTGCCTTTGGCTTTGACGATCGCGACTGGAACGAAGAGCTCGTCCTTCAGCGTTACGAGCTCCTCTACGAGGCAGGCCTGATCGAGGAGGCAACACGCGGGTCGGCGCGAAGCACATCCCCATTGGTACCTGGGGCCTCGATGATAGCCGACCATCGCCGCATCCTGGCGACCGGCATCGCGCGGTTGCGTTCGAAGATCAAATACCGCCCGGTGGTGTTCGAGCTGATGCCGCCCGCATTCACCTTCCTGCAATTGCAACGCACCGTGGAAGCGCTCTCCGGAAGGCTGGTCCACAAGCCGAACTTCCGGCGCCTCATCGAGCAGCAGGATCTGGTCGAGGAGACGGGAGAGACGGCTGCCGACACCGTCGGGCGGCCGGCGAAGCTCTTCCGCTTTCGACACGCCGTTCTCGACGAGCGGGTTGTCGCAGGGACGAAATAGCCACAATCGCGCGCTTGACATCCCTTATTCTCAAAGTAAGTATATATCCAAATTATACTCATCTAGAGAATAATTGGAGCGCCGATGCCCGTCTCGATTTCGACCACAGCATCCCTCTATGATCGCGTGCGGCGGGTGATCCCGCCCATCGAATGGCCGGCCTTCAGCGATGATATCGACGCCATCCTGGCGCTGAAGCGCGAGCGCAACGCCGTCATCCTGGCGCACAACTACCAGACGCCCGAGATCTTCCATTGCGTGGCCGACATCGTCGGCGACAGCCTGGCGCTCGCCCGCAAGGCGATGACCGTCGATGCGGACATCATCGTGCTCGCCGGCGTGCATTTCATGGCCGAGACGGCAAAGCTGCTCAATCCCGGCAAGACGGTGCTCATTCCGGATCTCGGCGCCGGCTGTTCGCTGGCCGACTCGATCACGGCTTCGGATGTGCGTCTGATGCGGCAACGCTATCCCGGCGTGCCGGTCGTGACCTATGTCAACACCTCCGCCGCGGTGAAGGCCGAGTCCGACATCTGCTGCACCTCGGGCAATGCTCTGGCCGTGGTGGAATCGCTCGGCACGCCGCGGGCGATCATGCTGCCCGACGAATATCTGGCAAGGAACATCGCTGCCCAGACAAAGATCGAGATCATCGCCTGGAAGGGACATTGCGAGGTGCACGAGCGCTTCACCCCCGCCGACATACGCGAGCTGCGCGAGGCGCATCCCGGCGTCACGGTGCTCGCCCATCCCGAGTGCCCGCCGGAGGTCGTCGCCGAGGCGGACTTCGCGGGCTCGACCGCCGCGATGTCCGACTATGTCGGACGGCACAAGCCCGCGCGCGTCGTGCTGATGACCGAATGCTCGATGAGCGACAACGTGGCCGTCGAGCATCCTGATGTCGACTTCGTGCGCCCCTGCAACCTCTGCCCGCACATGAAGCGCATCACGCTCGCCAACATCCGCGCTGCCCTTCAGCAGAACCGCCACGTCGTCACCATCGATCCGGATGTCGCTGACCGCGCGCGCCGGGCGGTGGAACGGATGCTCGCCGTATGACCATGCAAAACCTCCACGGCCGGCCGGTCATCATCGGCGGCGGCATCGCGGGGCTGATGACGGCGCTTCATCTCGCTCCGGAACCGGTCGTCCTCGTCTCCAAAACCGCGCTGGGAGGCGAAGCCTCCAGCATGCTCGCCCAGGGTGGAATCGCGGCGAGCCTCGGCAGCGATGACAGCCCGGACCTGCATCTTGCCGACACGCTCGCGGCCGGCGACGGGCTTTGCGATGAGATGGCCGCAAGACGTGTCGTCGAGGCGGCGCCGCAAGCGATCGAGCATCTCGCGCGGTTGGGCGCTGCTTTCGACCGCACTCCCGACGGCACGTTTCTGCTCGGGCTCGAAGCCGCGCATTCGCGCCGGCGGATCGTCCATGCCGGCGGCGATGCCACCGGCCGCGAACTGATCCGCGCGCTGGCAGCCGCCGTGCGACGGACGCCTTCAATCGCCATCCTCGAAGGCGTCGAGGTCCGGCGCCTGATTGTCGAGGACGGCGAAATCGCCGGCGTGCTTGCCGTCGGAGACGGCAACGCGACGACGCTCTCGACAAGCCGCGTGGTGCTCGCGACCGGCGGTATCGGCGGCCTATTCGATCATACGACGAACCCGCTCGGCTCATTCGGCCAGGGACTGGCGCTTGCCGCGCGCGCCGGCGCAGAGCTTGCCGATCTCGAATTCGTGCAGTTCCACCCGACAGCGCTCGACGGCCCGCGGCGCCCGATGCCGTTGGTCAGCGAAGCGGTGCGCGGTGAAGGCGCGATCCTCGTCGACGAACGCGGCCGGCGCTTCCTCGCCGACACGCCGGGAGCCGAGCTGGCGCCGCGGGATGTCGTCGCGCGGGCGGTGTGGCGCCAACTCGTCGCCGGGCACCGCGTGTTCCTCGACGCGCGGCGGTGTCTGGGGCCGAGATTCGCCGAGCGCTTCCCGGCGATCGCATCGCTCTGCCGCGAGGCCGGCATCGATCCCGCCGCAGAGCCCATCCCCGTGCGTCCCGCGGCCCATTACCACATGGGCGGCGTGGCCGTGGATGCCGAGGGCCGCAGCTCGCTTCGCGGCCTGTGGGCCTGCGGAGAGGTCGCCCGGACCGGGCTGCACGGCGCCAACCGTCTCGCCAGCAACTCGCTCATCGAAGCCGTCACGTCTGCTGCCTGCGTCGCGGCAAGCATTGCCGCCGCGTCGCCAGGCGCACACAGACGGCTGAAGCCGGCAATCGTGCCGCCGCGGCCGGATACTTCGCGCATCCGCCCGACCGCCTCGCGCGCGCTCGGCATCGAGCGGGACGGTGAGACGCTGGCCGAAGCGGCAAGGGCCCTGGAGCCGATTGCGTTCGGCCATGATGGCGCGTCCGATCCCGCGCTGGTCGCGCTGATGATCACAATCGCTTCCCTGCACCGCGAGGAAAGCCGGGGCTCGCATTTCCGGACCGATTTTTCCCAGCGCGATGCCCGGTCACGGTCGCTGCGGTTGACCATGGACGAGACGTTCGAGGCGGCAGCAATCGTTTCCGACACGGTGTCCGATCCCGTAGCGCTGCTCGACAGGAGGACTTCACCATGAATCTGACACCGCTGCCGCGTGTGATGGTCGAGCCGCTGGTGCGCGCCGCACTGCTCGAGGATCTGGGCCGCGCCGGCGATCTCACCACCGACGCGATCGTTCCGGCGGATGCGACCGCCACGATGGTGCTCGCGGCAAGACAGCCGGGCGTGATCGCCGGCCTCGATGCCGCCGCCCTCGCCTTCGAACTGATCGATCCCAGGACTGAGGTCACCGTGATCCATCCGGACGGCTCGGCTATCTCCGCCGGCGACATCATCGCATCGGTGTGCGGACCTGCGCGCGCGCTGCTCACGGCCGAGCGGACGGCGCTCAACTTCCTTTGCCATCTTAGCGGCATCGCCACGCAAACCGCGGCGATCGTCGAAGCGGTGCGCGGTCACAAGGCCAAAATCGTGTGCACGCGAAAGACGACGCCCGGCCTGCGTGCCCTGGAAAAATACGCGGTGCGCGCCGGCGGCGGCGGCAATCACCGCTTCGGCCTCGACGACGCCGTGCTCATCAAGGACAATCACATCGCGATTGCCGGCGATATCGGCACGGCCATCGAGCGGGCGCGTGCCGGCGTCGGCCACATGGTACGGATCGAGGTGGAAGTCGATACGCTCGAGCAACTCGACATAGCGCTCGCGGCCGGCGTCGATGCGGTGCTGCTGGACAACATGTCCGTGGAGCAGTTGACCCAGGCGGTGGCGATGGTCGGCGGCCGCGCGATCACCGAGGCATCCGGCCGGGTGACGGCGCAGACGGCGCCTGCGATCGCCGCGACCGGCGTCGACCTGATTTCGGTCGGCTGGATCACGCATAGTGCCCCGATCCTTGATATTGGGCTCGATGCCCCGGCCGCGGCCATTTCGCCGATCGCTGGCAAGCCGTAGCGGATCAGTTGGAGACGCCTTCGACCGTCAAGGCCGGCGCCTCGGGTGCGGCGGCACCGGCGATCTCGGCCTGGTGAAATGCATTTGCTCGTATCCGGCCGATCGCGGATTTGCTTTGCTTGGTGAATGCCTATCCTTAGGGCAAACTACCCGTAGGGCTTTCAGGAGGAAGAATGAGAGCACGAGCGGCGACGGTCGGAGACCTCGAGAGTGTTTTCCGTGATCTGTCCAAGCGGATGTCGGACGAGTATCTGGCGGCCGGCAAGGACAGCAAGACCGCCTACGACAATCTGATGATGAACCTGAAGGAAGGCCGGGCTCATGCGCTGGTCCAGGGCGACAAGACCGTGGCCATCATCGCCTGGCACGAGCACGGCGATGCAGCCGACACGCTGTTTGCCGCACAGGAGGACTTCTTCAGCGCGGCAACGGTTCGCTTCTGCAAGCGCCACATTCGCCATATCCAGGCACTTGCCGGCAATCTTCCCGTACACTCGCGCAGCTGGCTCCATGGACCCGACGTCGCAAGATGGTTCCGGATCATCGGCTATGTCGAGCGAGGGCGGGAGAACGGCGCCATCCTGTTCGAGCTGCCGCCCTCTCCCAACGGCTGAGACGTTCCGGTCATCTCCTGCAGCGGCTTGCACGGCGCACCAATTGGCGAGATGGTATGGAAGGCAGCCGGGGGCGCTGGCACGCCGGAAATGTGGCTGCTGGAAATCGAGATGTTGCGCGCTTGCTTAGCCTTTGCCGCCCTTGTTGCCTTAGTGAGGTCGACAGAAGCAGGCGAGCGATTGCCCCATCTGCTCGACAACTCCGATCTGGCGGCCGCCTATTTGGGTGAGTCCGACCTTGTGACCGCCTATGCGACCGGAATGGCGCGCTACCGTCTTCAGCTCATGGCGCGCACGGGCACGGCCAACCTCGCCACCCCTCTCGAGCCTTCGGCCCTGCGGCCGGAATTCCGCCAGCGGACATGGCGTTCGGCGGACGGCAGCCTGCTGCAAGGCTTCGCCGGCAAGGGCGGCTTCCGGCTGACCATCGGCAACTGCCTTGCCCGCATGTGCGCGGCGAACGAATGCAGCGAGGCCGGCTGGCCGATCTATGCCTGCAGCGACGGGCGCAAGCGCAAAATGTCGGTCAAGAGCTTCGTGACGGCCACCTTCGATGGTGTCCCTTACCGGCGGTTGAGCGCGCCGCCGGAACCATGATTTTGCAATGCTCCGGCCGCCCTGGCCGCTGTTGCTCTTCCGCCGGGACGAGCGTCATCGGCGGCGCAACAGCGCCATCAGCACTGGACCGCCGATGAGCGTGGCGACGAGGCCGGCCGGTATCTGGCGCGGGAAGATCAAGGTGCGGCCAATCCAGTCGGCCAAGACCATGATCAGCGCGCCGGCGAGCAAGGCGCCGATGGCCTGCTGCAAGGCGCGGACAAGGCCGAGACAGCGGGCCAAATGCGGCGCCATCAGGCCGATGAAGGTCAGCGGACCGACGATCAGGGTGGAGGCAGCGGTCAGCACGGCAACCATCAGCAGCACGAGAAGCCTGGCGCTGGCCACATCGACGCCGAGCGAGCGCAACGCCGGCGTGCCCAGCGGCAGCATATCGAGCCAGCGGACGAACAGCGGCGCCGTCAGCAACAGGCAAAGCGCGATCGACGCCGTCAGGACGGCCGAGCCTTGATCGACGCCATAGGTCGAACCGGTCAGCCAGTTGATGAGAAGCATGGCGCGCGGGTCGCCGGTGGCGGTCAGCAACAGGATCAGCGCGTCGAAGAGGGCCGTCAGCGAAACGCCGGCAAGCAGCAGCCGTTCCGGCGCATAGGCGGCGCGGCGGCCGATGGCAAGCACGGCAAGCAAGGTGGCGAAAGCGCCGATGGCTGCGGCCGCGGTCTGCGCCGGACGGCTCGGATCGACGGTGGAAAACATCGCCACCACCATGCCGAGCGCGGCACCGGCGCTGATGCCCAGCACCTCCGGGCTTGCCATCGGATTGCCGGTCAGCCGCTGCATCATCAGTCCGGCGAGCGCAAGCATGGCGCCGGCGGAAAGCGCCGCGAGCACGCGCGGCCAACGCCATGACAGCAACGGCTGCAATTGATCGCCGACGGCGAAGCTCCAGCCGTCCGGCCCGGGTCCGCAAAACAGGGCGAAGACCAGAAGCAAGAGCAAGGCAAGGCCGATCGCCGCCAGCAGGATGCCCGGGCGCCGTATTCTGGGCAGGCGCTCGGCTGCGAGCAGCGGGAGTTCGGTGCCGAGGCTGAGGCGAGGCAGCAGCCACAGCAGAAGCGGCGCGCCGAGCAGCGCGGTGATGGCGCCTGTCGGTAAAAGGTCGCCCTGCGGCCCTGTCGCGAGTTGCGCGGCCTGATCGGCGGCCCATAGCATGGCGCTGCCCAGAAGCGGCGCCATGACCAGCCGCTGACCAAGCCGGCGCGCCCCGCCGATGCGGGCGAGTGCCGCCGCCGCGAGGCCGACGAAGCCGATGACGCCGACGGCCGCGACTACGAAGGCGATGAGCGCGACGGCCATGCCGAGCCCCGCGGAGCGGTAGATGCCGAGCGGCACGCCGAGGCTGCGCGCGCCTTCATCCTCGAGGCCGAGCAAAGTCAGCGGCCGCGTCATCAGGCCGATTGCCAGCGCGGCAGCGCCCAGGCGGGGAAGCAGCCACAGCGTCGTCACCCAATCCTGCTGGCCGAGCGAACCTGCGCCCCAGATGAACAGCCCCGCCAGCCATTCGTGCTTCAGCACGACGAGCGTCGCGCCGATCGCTCCGGCGTAAAGGCTGACGACGAGGCCGGCGAGCACGACGGAAAGCGGCGACAGACCCTTGTGCCAGGAGAGCGCAAGCACAGCCGCCAAGGCGGCGAAGGCGCCGGCAAGCGCCACCCATTCGCGGCCAAAGGCAAGCAGCGATGGTACGGTCAGCGTCGCCAGCGCCAGCGCCAGATAAGCGCCGGCGGAAACGCCGACGGTTTCGGGCGAGGCCAGCGGGTTGCGCAGCACCTGCTGCAGCACGGCGCCGGCCAGGCCCAATGCCGCGCCGCAGAGCAGGCTGACGACGGACCTCGGCAGGAAAGCATAGTGGACCAGCACCTGCCGCATGTCATCGATGTTGGGCGTCGCCAGTGCGTTGAGCCAGAGCGACGGCGGCAGTTGCGCTGCGAGATTGGCAAGCGACGCCGCGAGGCCAAAGGTGGTAAGCGCCGCGCAGAGCAGAAGAGCGCCAAGCGGCCGGCCGCCAGCGCGCGAGAATGCCGCGCCGAGAAAACTCCGGCTCTGCGCCATGCCGGCAGCGTCCTCAGCCATGGGCGGTCATCGCTTCGGCAAGCACGCGCGCGAAGCGGGCGGCGGCGGGAAGCGCGCCGAACATCAGCACGGGAGGCAGGCGCATGATCGAGCGATTGCGCACGAAAGGCATGGCATTCCAGACCGAGCTTTCGGTCAGCGTGCCGCCGGCGCCGGCGGGCAAGGGTTCGAGATAGGCGAGACGCGCATCGTCCGCGGTGGCCAGGCCGTCGATGCCGACGGTCGAAAACCCCCAATAATTGGTCCCGGCCGTCCAGGCGTTGCGGATGCCGATGCGGTCGAAGACGTCCTGGAACAGGCTCATCCGGCCATAGACGCGTACATTGCGCGAATCCATGAAGGAGACGACGTAGAGCGGCCTGGCGGCAAACGGGGCCAGTTCCTGCCCGACCTTCGCCAGGCTTGTCTCGGTCGCTTCGATCAGCGCCTCGCCTTCAGCCTGCCTGCCGACCAGGCCGGCGAGCTTCCGAGTGGCTTCGACGGCATTGCGATAGGGGTGCCCGTTGTCCGTGTAGATGCCGATCGTCGTCACCGGCGCGACGCGCTCGAGCAGCGGCTTGATGCCGTCGAGATAGGGGGTGCCGAGGATGATGTCGGGCTTGAGCTGCTGAAGAAATTCGAGATTGGGCTCGAGCAGCGTGCCGACATCGGCGACCTCCGGCGGCAGCGCCGGCTCGACCACCCACTCCTGCCAGACCTTGCGGTCGGCAATGGCGGCCGGCCTGACACCCAGCATCAGCAAGGTCTCGGCCAAGCCGTCATCAAGGCAGACGATGCGCGGTGGCCTCGACGTTGCCGCGGCCGGCTGGATGCTCGAGAAAGGCAGCGCGAAAAGTCCGAGGGCGGCGCGCCGGGTGATGCGGCCGCGCTCGGTCGTTCCTGACCTCGTGACTGGCATCAGCACGCGCTGTCCGGGATGGCCGATCGCCTGTCGTTCTCTGGCACCATCCTGGTCTCTCCCTGCGTCTGGTCCCGAAGCTGGCCTTCGCCGCCTTTGCCATGCTGACTATGAAACATGACATCAGCAGTCAATATTTATGATGATCAAACCAGCCAGGAATTCGCCACGCCGCACCCATGTCTTGACGATGGATGGAACCGCGGGCGGGTTGCGGTCCCATTGCCCTGCGTGGCATCTGTCGGCCGATGACACGCAAGCCTATGCGACAACCACCCGAGATGCCCCGGCGAGCCGCTGCCGGGAAAGTCAGCCTCGACCGGGCGCTGTCGAAGCTTGGGTTTTGCTCGCGCAAGCAGGCTGAGCTGCTGATCACCGAGGGGCGCGTGCAGGTCGCAGGCAAGGTGGCGCGCGATCCGTCGTTACGTATCGATCCTGATCGCGACCGCATCGCCGTCGATGGCGAGCGCGTCGCCGCCGAGCGCAAGGTCTATCTGATGCTCAACAAGCCGCGCGGGCTGGTCACCACGCGCGACGATCCCGAAGGCCGCGGCACGGTCTATGACTGCCTTGCCGATCTGGAGCTGCCTTTCGTCTCGCCGGTCGGCCGCCTCGACAAGGCGAGCGAAGGCCTGCTGCTGATGACCAACGACACACGCTGGGCGAACGGGCTGCTCGATCCGGCCTCGCATGTCGCCAAGACCTATCATGTCCAGATCGCTTCCGCCCCTGACGAGGCGATGCTCAGGCGGTTTCGCGAAGGTGCCGTCGTGGACGGCGAACTGCTGACGGCGAGCTCGATCGAATTGCTGCGCAGCGGCGGGCGCACCGCCTGGCTGGAGATCGTCCTCGATGAAGGCCGCAACCGCCAGATCCGCCGCCTGCTCGGCGCTTCCGACATCGAGGTGCTCAGGCTGGTGCGGGTGGCGATCGGCGCCCTGCAGCTCGGCGATCTCGCGAAAGGCAAGGCGCGACACCTGACGGCCGAAGAACTGGCGATGGTCAGGGTCTAGCCGAAACGCCTCAGCTTCGTCATCCACGGGCGGAGCGGGAGCGAAGCGGACGCGTAGACCCGAGGATCCATTCCGTGACCGGCGCAAGGGGTAAAGGCGGTGCAAGACAGGGGTCGCTCTGCACCGCTGCAACGCTCATAGGTAACGGAATGGATTCTAGGGTCTGCGCCGCGTCGCTTCGCTCCTTGCTCCGCCCTAAAATGACGAGGCTGAGGGGTTTCGCCCAATCTCCAGAGGCACCTGGGCTGCTATCAAGCCGCGGCTATCTCCGGTTCCAGCGGCGAATGACCGGCTCGGTCAGGTCGTGCTCGTAGCCGACGATGCTGAGGCTGGCGGTGTCGAGCACGAAATCCGCTCCGCCTTCCGGCGGCAGGCCGACCCAGCGCGCTGCAAATACGCGCAGGAAATGCGCGCTCGAGAATATCAGCACATTGTCGGCAACGGCGCGCAGTCCGGCGATGATGGTATCGGCCCTGGCGCCGACATCGGCGGCCGTCTCGCCATTCGGACAACCGTCGCGAAACAACCGCCAGCCGGGGCACCCGGCAAGGATGTCATTGGTCGTCATGCCTTCATAGGCACCATAATCCCATTCCTGCAGGTTGGCCTTCTTCACCGCGCGCTCGCCGAAACCGGCAAGCCGGCAGGTATCGAAGGCGCGCTGTGACGGGCTCGACCAGACCGCCTGAAAAGTCAGACCCTGGAGACGATCGGCAATGCCGTGCGCCGCCTCTTCGCCCCTCGCGGTCAGCGGAATGTCGGTGCGGCCGGTGTGCTTGCCCGAGGCGCTCCATTCCGTTTGCCCGTGGCGGACCAGGTAGATCTCGGGAAACGCGCTGCTCATTCGCCGACCCTCACGCTTGAATTCGCCGCCGACAAGGATGCCGGCCGGCGCCACCCTATGGGGCGTCCGGCAAAAAGAACAGGCCGCGGCGGAGCCACGGCCTGTTCGGCCTCGGAGGAGGCCTGAGCGATCTTTGTTTTGACGCACTTCCGGACGGAAAACCGCCGCGCGCCTTTCCTGGAATTGCTTTAGGCCGGCTGCAGGCCGCCCGACAGCGCCAGGTCGGCCTCTTCCGGCAACTGGCCGGCCATGGCGGCGGCGAACTGCTTCTGGTCGAGTTCGCCTTCCCAGCGCGCCACGACGATGGTCGCAACCGCATTGCCGACGAAGTTGGTGAGCGCGCGGCATTCCGACATGAAGCGGTCGACGCCGAGGATCAGCGCCATGCCGGCGACCGGCACCGAAGGCACGACCGACAGCGTTGCGGCTAAAGTGATGAAGCCGGCGCCGGTGATGCCGGCGGCGCCCTTCGAGCTCAGCATGGCGACGAGCAACAGCAGGATCTGGTCGCCGAAGGTGAGCGGCGTGTCGGTCGCCTGGGCGATGAACAGCGCGGCCAGCGTCATGTAGATGTTGGTGCCGTCAAGGTTGAAGGAATAGCCGGTCGGGATGACCAGGCCGACCACCGAGCGGTTGCAGCCGGCGCGCTCCATCTTGGCCATCAGGCCGGGAAGCGCTGCTTCCGACGACGAGGTGCCGAGCACGAGCAGCAGCTCTTCCTTGATGTAGCGGATCAGCGCCAGGATGGAGAAGCCGTTCCACCATGCGACGGCGCCCAGCACGACCAGCACGAAGAGCAGCGACGTGAGATAGAAGGTGCCGATCAGGAAGGCCAGGTTGGCGATGGCGCCGATGCCGTATTTGCCGACGGTGAAGGCCATGGCGCCGAAAGCGCCGATGGGGGCTGCCTTCATCAGGATGGCGACGAGGCGGAAGATCGGTGCGGTCAGCGCCTGCAGGAAATCGACGACCGGACGGCCGCGCTCGCCGACGAGCGCCAGCGCCACGCCGAACAGCACCGAGAAGAACAACACCTGCAGGATATCACCCTGCGCGAAGGCGCCGGTGATGGTGTCGGGTATGATGTTCATCAGGAAGCCGACGATGGTCGTGTCATGCGCCTTTTCGGTGAAGGTCGAAACCTTCGAGGCGTCGAGCGTCGCTGGATTGATGTGCATGCCGGCGCCGGGCTGGATGACGTTCGACACGAGCAGGCCGATGATAAGCGCCAGCGTCGAGAAGACGAGGAAATAGATCATCGCCTTGCCGGCGACGCGGCCGACCTTGTGCAGGTCGGAGACGCCGGCGATGCCGGTCGCGACCGTGAGGAAGATCACCGGCGCGATGACCATCTTGACCAGCTTGATGAAGGCGTCGCCAAGCGGTTTCAGCGACGCGCCGATATCGGGATAGAAATGGCCGAGCAGGATGCCGGCGGCGATCGCCACCAGGACCTGCACATAGAGATGCCGGTAAAAGGGAACCTTGCCGCGCGGTTCCGCGGCAGCGACTGCGGTCTGCATCGTATCCTCCGTTCAGCCCCGATCGAGCAATTCGACCTCCCTGGGCAGTTGACCTCCACAGCCTCGCGGCTGCTGCAGATGCGTGTGCAATGAGCGTGCCAGTTCCCGCGTCGACGCGACTCTCATTGATTCTGTTGGTTTTTTCGAACCGACGATCCTCGACACCCAAGAACGCAGTGCGGCGATCCGCATAGGTCGAATTGTGCTTTGTGCGAAATCATGCACAATGCCGCATGCTGCAACGCCCGGCCGCTGCCCTCTCCTCGACGCCCGAACTGCTCGCCGGGCGGGCGCGGCGCGCCTGGCTGCTGTTCGCGGCGGTTGCGCTTCTTATCGTGCTTGCGGCGCTTTATGCGGCCGGACTCTACGGACGCTCGACTGAGATCG
This sequence comes from Mesorhizobium sp., assembly GCA_004020545.1. Lineage (GTDB taxonomy): Bacteria > Pseudomonadota > Alphaproteobacteria > Rhizobiales > Rhizobiaceae > Mesorhizobium. Next base: position 56,196 of record SAQE01000028.1, read on the forward strand.
AGGCGCTGGCCTCGCAAGGCCGCACCGACGCTAACCTCAAAGTCGCGCTGCTGCGCGCGGTGCTGGAGAATCCGCGCGCGCTGCCGCTGCTTCTGTCCGCGGACCAGCAGGTTCATGACGCGCTGACCGAGCGCAGCCCCGCCTCGATCGACGTGCTCAACCGCAAGCTCGAAGGACTGGTTTCCGGCACCAAGGCCTCGGTGCTCTACGTCACCGGCACGGACGGGCTGGCGATCGCTTCCAGCAATTGGCGCGAGCCGGTGAGCTTCGTCGGCAACGACTATGGTTTTCGGGCATATTTCTCGGGCGCGATGCAGTCCGGCACGGCCGAGTATTTCGCGCTCGGCAATACCAGCAAGCGTCCCGGGCTCTATATTTCGCGCCGCGTCGGAAGTGCCTCGGCACCGCTCGGCGTTGTCGTGGTCAAGATGGAGTTCGACCAGCTCGAGGCCGACTGGCGCGAGGCGAACCGCCCGGCCTATGTCAGCGACGAACACGGCGTGGTGCTGATCACCAGCGTGCCTTCCTGGCGCTTCATGACGACGGCGCCGCTGGCCACCCCGGTGCTGGCCGGCATCCGCGCCAGCCAGCAATTCGGCGAAGCGCCACTGGTGCCTTTGCCAATCAGCAAGCCACAGGCGCTCAACGCCGATGTCGCGCTGGTCCATGCCATCACCCCTGGCGGCAGCGACGCGGAGTATCTGCGGCTGTCCACGGCCGTGCCTTCGACGCCGTGGCGGCTCGACTATCTCGTCCCGGCCGAGGCGCCGATTGCTGGCGCGCAGCGCGAAATGCGGCTCCTGGCACTTGGCGTCCTCGTTCCGCTCATTGCTCTCGCCGGCTTTCTCCTTTGGCGCCGGCAATCCGCGCAGATGCGGATTGCCGCCGAGCAGGCGGCGCGCGCCGAACTCGAACGCCGCGTCGTCGAGCGCACCCAGGACCTCAGCCTGGCGCGCGACCGGCTGCAGGCGGAAATCGCCGATCACCGCAGCACCGAAGCGAGACTCCAGGTCATGCAGCAGGATCTGGTGCAGGCCAACCGTCTCGCGACCCTCGGCCAGGTTGCCGCCGGCGTGGCGCATGAGATCAACCAGCCGGTCGCCACAATCCGCGCCTATGCCGACAATGCGCGCGTCTTCCTCGATCGCAAGCAGACCGCGTCGGCCGAGGAGAACCTTGGCGCCATCGCCGCGCTGACGGAGCGCATCGGTTCGATCACCGACGAGCTGAAGGCCTTCGCCCGCAAGGGGCGCACGGCGGCCGAACCAGTCGAGCTGCGCAGCGTCATCGAGGGAGCGGTCGTGCTGCTCAGGAGCCGCTTTGCCGGCCGGCTGGAGGCGCTGGCGATCGCGTTGCCGCCGCCAACGCTCAAGGTGATGGGCAACCGGCTGCGGCTGGAGCAGGTGCTGATCAACCTCTTCCAGAACGCGCTGGAAGCGCTGGAAGGCCGCGACGACGCACGGGTCGAGGTGTCCGCTTCAGAAACGTTCGGCGACGTGGCGCTCCTGGTGTCGGATAACGGGCCGGGCATTCCGCCCGCGATCCTGAAATCGCTGTTCACACCGTTCAACACGTCGAAGGAAAGGGGGCTCGGGCTCGGCCTCGTCATCTCGAAGGACATCGTCGCCGACTATGGCGGGCGCATCGAGGTGGCGAGCAGCGATCAGGGCACCCGCTTCACCATCCATCTCTCCAAGGCTGACCCGATATGACGAACGGCAATCCGGTCATCGTGATCGATGACGACAGCGACCTGCTCAAGGCGACAAAACAGACGCTGGAGCTCGCCGGTTTTGCCGTGTCTGCCTTTTCCTCGGCAAGCGAGGCACTTGCCGGCCTCGATGCCGGCTTTGCCGGTGTCGTGGTGTCAGACATCCGCATGCCCGAAATGGATGGCCTGCAGCTGTTCGACCGCGTGGTCGACCTCGACCCGGATATCCCCGTCATCCTGGTCACCGGGCATGGCGACATCGCTATGGCGGTGAAGGCGATCAAGGACGGCGCCTATGATTTCATCACCAAGCCCTTCGCAGCCGACCGGCTGGCGCAAAGTGTGTGGCGCGCGGCGGAAAAACGCCGCCTTGTGATGGAGAACCGCGCCTTGCGCGAAGCGGCCGAGCAGGCGCAGGAAGGCCTGCCGCTGATCGGCCAGACACCGGCGATGGAGCGGCTGCGCCGGACGCTGCGGCAGATCGCCGACACTGATGTCGATGTGCTGGTGACCGGCGAAACCGGCTCCGGCAAGGAGGTGGTGGCTGGCCTGCTGCACCGCTGGAGCCGCCGTGCCAAGGGCAATTTCGTAGCGCTCAATTGCGGCACGCTGCCGGAAACGGTGATCGAGAGCGAATTGTTCGGCCATGAGGCCGGCGCCTTCACCGGCGCGCATAAGAAACGCGTCGGCCGCATCGAGCATTCGAGTGGCGGCACGCTGTTCCTCGATGAGATCGAGAGCATGCCGCCTTCGACGCAGGTGCAGATGCTGCGCGTGCTCGAAATGCGCGAAGTGACGCCGCTCGGCACCAACGAGGTCCGGCCGGTCGACCTGCGCGTCGTTGCCGCCGCCAAGGTCGATCTCGGCGATCCAGGCCAGCGCGGCAATTTCCGCGAGGACCTCTACTACCGGCTCAATGTGGTGACGCTCTCGATCCCGCCGCTGCGCGAACGCCGGGACGACGTGCCATTGTTGTTCGGCTATTTCGCCGAGCGCGCCGCCACCCGCTTCCACCGCCCCATGCCCGCGGCGCCGGCCGCCGTCCAACGCCATTTGAGGGAACACGACTGGCCGGGCAATGTGCGCGAGCTCGCGCATTTCGCCGAGCGGTTCGTGCTTGGACTGGAGGAGACCGATGGGAGCACTCCCCCTCAGCCAGGCGATTCGGACGCCTCCATGCCGTTGCCGGAGCGTCTGGAGCGCTATGAGGCCGAGATCATCCGCGAGACACTTGGTCGCAACGACGGCGACGTCCGGCGTACGATCGAGGCGCTCGGCATCCCGCGCAAGACCTTCTACGACAAGCTGCAGCGGCACGGCATCGTGCGCAGCGATTTTTCCAGATAGATCAAGCGCGTGGAACCGCCGCGCAGCCTCGGCCGTTGAGGCTCGCCGGAAACCGTGGCACGTCGGCACCAGCCCGGGGTCGAACGCATTGCCGCGATGGCGTTGCCGGTTGCGCTCGGCAAGCGTTGATGGTTTGTTGCCGCCCTGCGGAGAACGAATGATGCGCGAATCCCTCGGTCAAGACGAATACGGCTCGGCCAACCCGTACGATCCGGACGACCTGCCCAATCTCAATGCGATGGGGCCGGCGATGGGCGTGGGCAATGATTTCGAGAAATACGCGGTTGCCGTCATCATCGTGTTCGGGGCACTGATCATCGGCGGCCTGATGGCTGCTTCGATGGCTTTCGGCCACCGCAACGGCTTCCTGTTCGCACTCGGCGGCGCCACCTCCGCCTGGATTTCGGGCAATGCGCTGCTGCTCGACCGGCCGCGCATCTATGCGCTGTTCGTCGCCATCGCCGCCGTGCTGCTGATCGCCTCGACCATCACGTTGGTCGCCTGATCAATCAATAACCCAACGCCTCGCCGGCAGCGGCGCGGCTGTCGATGGCGCCATTGTAGCGCGCGCCGCCGCCCTTCTCGATGTCGGCCAGGCTCTTGCCGCCGACCAGGATGCCGGCCGCCTGGCCCCAGGTCTGGTCGGCAAGATCGAGATGGTAGCCCATGCCGGCAAGCATCCTTTCGGTATCGGGCGAGAGCCCGAACGGCTCGACATAGACGGTGTCGGGCAGCCATTGATGGTGGATGCGCGGCGCGTCGATCGCCTCCTGGATGTTCATGCCGTGGTCGATGACGTTGACGATCGCCTCCAGCGTGATGGTGATGATGCGCGAGCCGCCCGGGCTGCCGATGACCATGAACGGCTTGCCGTCCTTGGTGACCACGGTCGGGCTCATCGAGGACAGCGGCGTCTTCTTCGGCTGGATGGCGTTGGCTTCGCCCTGGACGAGCCCGTAGAGGTTGGGCACGCCGGGCTTCTGGGTGAAATCGTCCATCTCGTTGTTGAGCAGGATGCCGGTGCCGTCGGCGACCACGCCGGCACCGAAGGAGCCGTTCAGCGTATAGGTTACCGCCACCGCATTGCCGTCCTTGTCGATGATCGAGTAGTGGGTGGTCTCCTTCGACTCGCCGAACCCTTTGGGCATCAGGTCCTTCGAGACGCCGGCGCGGAACGGATCGATCTTGTCGCGGATGTCCTTGGCGTAGCCCTTGTCGAGCAGCTTCGAGACCGGATTGTCGACGAAATCCGGATCGCCCAGCGCGGAATTGCGGTCGACATAGGCGCGGCGCATGGCCTCGACCATGACATGGACCGTCTCGGCCGAGCCGGCGCCGAGATAGGACAGCGGATAACCTTCGAGCACGTTGAGGATTTCGCAGATGATGACGCCGCCAGAACTCGGCGGCGGCGAGGAGATGATCTCGTAGCCGCGATAGGAACAGGTCACGGGCTTCAGCTCGCGCACGGCATATTGCTCGAAATCGGCGTTGGCAAGGATGCCGCCCTTGGCGCCGCTCGCCTTGACGATGGCGTCGGCAATGGCGCCTTTGTAGAAGGCGTCAGGTCCCTTCTCGGAAATCGCCGAAAGCGACGCGGCGAGGTCCGGCTGCGGGAGCCGCTCGCCGGCGGCGTAAGGCTTGCCGTCGGGCTTGAGGAAGATTGCTGCCGCGGCCGGATCCTTGGCCAGCCGGTCGGCGTTGCTCGCGAAGGAAGCGGCGTCGCCCTGGTTGAGGACGAAGCCGTCCTTGGCATAGGCAATTGCCGGCGCCATCAGGTCCTGCCGGGGGAGCGTGCCGTATTTTTGGCGCGCCAGCTCGAAGCCGGCCACGGAGCCCGGCACGCCGACCGCGAGATAACCGTCGAGGCTGGCGCCCTTGATCGGCTTGCCGTCCTTGTCGAGATACATGGTCTTGGTGGCGGCGAGCGGGGCGCGCTCGCGAAAATCGATGAAGGTCGAGCGGCCGTCCTTCAGGCGAATGGTCATGAAACCGCCGCCGCCGATATTGCCCGCATTCGGATAAACGACGGCCAGCGCATAGCCGACCGCGACAGCGGCATCGACCGCGTTGCCACCCTTCTTCAACACCTCGACACCGACTTCGGTGGCGAGATGCTGGGCGGTCACCACCATGCCATGCTCGCCCTTGGCCGGAGCGGGCGAAGCGGCGAAGACGGCCGCCGATGGCAAGAAGGCAAGAGTGAGCGAAAGGCTGACGGCGATCAGCGTTCGGCGGGTGAGATGCATGGCGGGCTCCAGGGGCGTGGGGGACGCCTAGGAAAGACCGTTGGGGCGCGTTAGTCCAACAATAATTGAAGAAGCGTTGGGCTGCCCCCCTCACCCGAAGGCCAACCGAATTGCGAAGAGCAAATTCGGGCCAATCCGACCTCTCCCCGAGGAGGGGGAGAGGAATTCGTCAGCGCCGACGCCAACCTCTTCTCCCCTCGGGGAGAAGGTGGCTGCGAAGCGGCCGGATGAGGGGGCTTGGCTCGGCCTTAAACAATCCCGCCGCCGCCACTGGCGACCGCCGGCCGTTCCGCCGCCACTTTCGCCCGGTAGCCGGCCTCGCGATAGGCGGCGACAGGATCGATGGCGCCGCCGGTCCTGAGCCGCGCCATGGCAAGGATCGGCTCGACATCGGTACGATAGGCGGCCTTCAGCGTCTGCGTCGCCATCAGCGCGTCGTTCTCTTCCTGAAACCCTTCCAGCGCCTTGCGGTCGACCAGCAGCGCCTGCGCATAGGCGCGCTGCACCTCGACGGCCGACAGCATCAGGCTTTCGATCGGATCGGTGACGTTGTGGCTCTGGTCGAGCATATGCGCCGGGTCGAAGCCCTTGGCGCCCGAAAGCTCCGCATCGACCAACTCGTTGAAGACGAGGAACAGCCGGTAGGGATCGATCGAGCCGGCGTCGAGGTCGTCATCGCCATATTTGGAATCGTTGAAGTGGAAACCGCCCAGCTTGCCGAACTGGATCAGCCGCGACACGATCATCTCGATGTTGACGTTGGGCGCGTGATGGCCGAGGTCGACCAGGCAGAAGGCCTTGTCGCCGAGTTCCTTGGCGATGATGTAGTTCGTGCCCCAGTCCTGCACGACCGTCGAATAAAAGGCCGGCTCATACATCTTGTGCTCGGTGAACAGCCGCCAGTCGGCCGGCAGGCCGGCATAGATCTCGCGCATCGCATCGAGATAGCGCTCGAAGGCCTTTGCGAAATTGACCTGGCCGGGGAAGTTCGAGCCGTCGCCGATCCACACCGTCAGCGCCTTCGAGCCCAACGTCTTGCCGATCTCGATGCATTCGAGATTGTGCTCGACAGCCTGCCGACGCGTGCCGGCATCGGCATGCGAGAGCGAGCCGAATTTGTAGGAGAGCTTCTGGTCGTTGGCATCCGAGAAGGTGTTGGAGTTCATGGCATCGAAGCCGAGGCCGAAGCGCGACGCCGCCTGTTTCAGTCGGTTCGGATCGGCCTTGTCCCAAGGGATGTGCAGCGACACGGTGGGCGTCGCCTGCGTCAGCTGGCTGATGACGGCGCAGTCCTCGATCTTGTCGAAGATGCCGCGCGGCTCGCCGGCGCCGGGAAAGCGCGCAAAGCGCGTGCCACCGGTGCCGACGCCCCAGGACGGGATCGCCACGCCGAATTTCTCCACCTTGTCGCGGATGGCGTCGATGGCGATGCCGCGGCGGTCCAGGCGCTCGCCGAGCGAAGCGTAATCGCGCTCGAGGTCGGCCTTGCGCGCGGCGTTGTTCTTTTCGACGACGTCGGCCGAGATGATCAAATCGGACATTGTAGTTTCCTCCCAGTACTCGTCGGCTGGTGCTGCCCCTCATCCGCCCTTCGGGCACCTTCTCCCCGTGAACGGGGAGAAGGGAAGCACATCTAGCGCGTAAAACTCTGCGCGTTGCCGGCGTCGACATTGACGATGTTGCCAGTCGATTTGGCCGACATGTCGGAGGCGAAGAAGTAGATTGCCTCCGCAATATCCTCCGGGAAGACCGAACGCTTCAGCATCGAGCGCGAGCGGTAATGCTCCTCGAGATCGTCGGTCGACATCTTGTAGGCGGCGGCGCGCTGCTCCTTCCACTCGCCGCTCCATATCTTGGACCCGCGCAACACGGCGTCCGGATTGACGACGTTGACCCTGATCTGCGCCTCCGCGCCCTCCAGCGCGAGGCAGCGCGCGAGATGGATCTCGGCCGCCTTGGCCGTGCAGTAGGCAGCGGCATTGGGCGAAGCGGCAAGGCCGTTCTTGGAGGCGACGAAGACGACATTGCCGCCGATCTTCTGGGCGCGGAACAGCCGGAAAGCCTCGCGCGAGACGAGGAAATAGCCGGTCGACAGGATGTCCATATTCTTGTTCCAGAGCGCCAGCGTCGTCTCCTCGATCGGCGCCGAAGAGGCCAGGCCGGCATTGGAAACCAGGATGTCGACGCCGCCGAACTCGACCGAAGTTTCGGCGAATCCCGCAGTCACCTGCTCCTCGGAGGTCACATCGATCCGCACCGGACGAACGAAGTCTTTTCCGTAGGCTTTCGACAGCTCATCATTGGCAGCGGCGAGCGCCGCCTCGTCGATATCGGCAAGCACCACGCAGGCGCCTTCGCGCAGCAGCCGGTTGGCCGTCGCGCGGCCGATCCCGCCGGCGCCGCCGGTGACCAGCGCGATCTGTCCCGCCAACGCCTTCGGCTTCGGCAGGCGCTGCAGCTTGGCTTCTTCGAGCTGCCAGTATTCGATGTCGAAGGCTTCCTGTGCCGGCAGGCCGACATAGGACGAGACCGTCGAGGCGCCGCGCATCACATTGATGGCGTTGACATAGAATTCGCCGGAGATGCGCGCCGTCGCCTTGTCACCGGCGAAGGTGAACATGCCGACGCCGGGCATCAGATACACGACGGCATTCGGATCGCGAATGGCGGGCGAGTCCGCGTGTTTGCAGCTGTCGTAGTAGGCCTGGTAGCCGACGCGATAGGCGGCGATGTCGTCGGCAAGGCGGGCGATAACCGCGTCGACGTCCGGGTTCTTCGGATCGAACTCGATCACCAGCGGCCTGATCTTGGTGCGCAGGAAATGATCGGGGCAGGAGGTGCCGAGCGCCGCCAGCGGCCGCAGATCCCTTGAGTTGACGAATTCGAGAACGGCCGGCTGGTCGTCGAAATGGCCGAGCTTGTGGCTCTTTTCGGAGATGAGCCCGCGGATCCTCGGCATCAATTTGGCGGCGATGGCGCGGCGCGCCGGCGCGTCGAGCGACTTCACGATCTCGCCGCCGAAGATCGCCTTGCCTTGCGACTTGCGTTCGAACCAGTCGATCGCCTGATTGATCACCGAGATCGTGGTTTCGTAGCATTCCTTCGGTGTGTCACCCCAGGTGAACAGGCCGTGGCTTTCGAGCACGACGCCCTTGGCGTCGGGATTTTCGAGGCAGAATTTTTCCAGCCACAGGCCGAGCTCGAAGCCCGGCCGCTTCCAGGGCAGCCAGCCGATGGCATCGCCGAAGACCTCTTTCGTGATCGCCTTGGAATCCTTGGCCGCGGCAATGGCGATGATGGCGTCGGGATGCATGTGGTCGACGCAAGGTTTCGGCACGAAGGCGTGCAGCGGCGTGTCGATCGAGGCGGCGCGCGGATTGAGGTTGAAGGTGCAGTGCGGCAGATAGCCCACCATCTCGTCCTCATGCGCGAGGCCGCGATAGAGCCCCTTAATGGAGCGCAGCTTGTCCATGTAGAGGGTGGCGAAACCGTCAAGCTTGATCGAGGCGCTGTCGCCGCCTGAACCCTTGACCCACAGAACCTCGACATCCTCGCCGGTCAGCGGGTCCTTCTGCCAGACCTTGGACGAGGTGTTGCCGCCGCCATAATTGGTGACGCGCTTGTCGGAGCCGAGCGTGTTCGAGCGATAGACCAGGAGCTCGGGGCCGCTCATCCCTTCGGCTTTTGCATCGTCCCACAGATTGGCGAGGCGCGAGCCGGAGCGCTTGTCGAGCATAGGTATCCTCCCTTGAAGCGCGGACCGTGCGCTCCTCTTTCTCGCGGGGAATGTCTACGCAAGCGGCGCCCTTGTCAATCAGAAACGATCAATATTGATCATATTGCACTGCACAATGAAATTATATGATCGGAAATGATTGACACTGCGCGTTTTCTAGTGCCTGATGGCCAGGCAGGGAGGAACCATGCACGAAAAAGAACGCCACAGGATCATTCTGTCCGCCGTCCAGGAAAAGCCTGTGGTGACGGTGCAGGAAATGGTCGAGCTGACGGACTCCTCCGAGGCGACGATCCGGCGCGATATCGCGGCGCTGCATATGCAGAAGCGCCTGCGCCGGGTGCGCGGCGGCGCCGAGGCGATCTCGCCGCCGCAGTTCATCGGCCTGGCCGGCCGGCCCTTCTCGGTCAACGAAACGCTGAACGCGGCGCAGAAGCGGGCGATCGCCCGCGAGGCGGTGAACCTTTGCAAGGACGGCGAGCCGATCATCATCAATGGCGGCACCACGACCTTCCAGATGGTGCATTTCCTGACCGGCCGCCGCATGCCGATCTTCACCAATTCCTTCCCGATCGCGGAGCATCTGCTCAAGCATTCCAAGAACACGGTGATGCTGTCGGGCGGCACGATCTACCGCGAGCAGAACATCATCCTGTCGCCCTTCGACAATGACGTGACGCGCAATTTCTATGCGCGGCGCATGTTCATGGGTGCGCAGGGGCTCGGACCACTCGGGCTGATGGAAGGCGACCCGCTCCTGATCCAGGCCGAGCAGAAGCTGATCGACCAGGCCGACGAGCTTGTGGTGCTGGTCGATTCTTCGAAATTCCGCATGCGCTCCAGCCTGATCCTGTGCGGGCTGTCGCGCATCGCCACCGTGATCACCGACGACGGCATCGAGGACCGCGAGGCCAAGATGCTCGAGACAGCGGGCGTGGCGCTGGTCGTCGCCCGCAAACAGTCAAGCGACAAGGAAGAATCTTCACTGCAGGCCTGAGATGAACTCACGCCCGCAGCGGCGATGGAATGCAACGCTCAAGGGAGGATATTCGATGAGCTTTTTGAAGAAACTGCTGGTTACGGCGGCCTTTTCCGCCGCCATGTTCGTGAATGCCGCCTATGCCGAGAACGTCAAGATCGCGCTGGTGGTCAAGTCGCTCGGCAACGGCTTCTTCGACGCCGCCAACAAGGGCGCCGAGGAAGCGGCCAAGGAACTGGGCGATGTCGACGTCATTTATACCGGCCCGACCAAAGCGACGGCGGAAGCGCAGATCGAGGTGATCAACTCGCTGATCGCGCAGAAGGTCAACGCGATCGCGGTTTCGGCCAATGACGCCGACGCGCTGGTGCCGGTGCTGAAGAAGGCGATGGATCGCGGCATCACCGTGATCTCGTGGGACTCCGGCGTCGCCAAGGAAGGCCGCCAGCTCCATCTCAACCCGTCCGACACCAACCTGATCGGCGAGACCATCATCAAGCTCGCCGCCGACTACCTGCCGGAGGGCGGCGACGTCGCGATCCTCTCGGCCTCATCGACCGCGACCAACCAGAACGCCTGGATCGAGGCGGCGAAGAAAGTGCTGCCGGAGAAGTTCCCGAAGATCAAGCTGGTCGCCACCGTCTATGGCGATGACGATTCGGCCAAGAGCACCGACGAAGCCAAGGGTCTGCTCAAGTCCTATCCGAACCTCAAGGCGATCATCGCGCCGACCACCGTGGGCGTCGTCGCCGCGGCGCAGGTGGTGACCGATGAGAACCTGATCGGCAAGGTCAACGTCACCGGGCTGGCGCTGCCTTCGGAGTTCAAGAAGTTCATCGACAACGGCGCATCCCAAGCGGTGGCGCTGTGGAACCCGATCGACCTCGGCTACTCGGCGATCTATCTGGCCCATGACCTGGCGGTGAAGAAGGAAGAGGCAAAGCCCGGCGCCACGCTGTCGATCGGCCGCGTCGGCAAGGTGACGCTCGACGACACCAACTCGGCTGCGATGGCTCCGCCCTTCCAGTTCGACAAGACCAACATCGAGAAGTTCTCCAAGATCTATTGATCTCGGACGCCAGTACCCTCCCCTTGTGGGGAGGGTCGGCGAGACGGTCTTGCGAAGCAATCGGCGAGACGGTCTTGCGAAGCAAAACCGGCGAGACGGGGTGGGGGTGGCGACATCTCCATGCACCAGGACCTTAACTTGATATGCTAGACAACCCCCACCCCGCTCACGTCGTTCACGACCCTCCCCACAAGGGGGAGGGTAAGGCTCCGCGCCTGACGCTGTCAGGCATTTCCAAGAGTTTCCCGGGCGTGCGCGCGCTGTACAATGTCAGCCTGTCGCTCTATCCGGGACAGGTCACGGCGCTGATCGGCGAGAATGGCGCCGGCAAGTCGACGCTGGTCAAGATCATGACCGGCATCTACCAGCCCGACGCCGGCGAAATCAGCATCGATGGCCAGGCCACCTCGCTGCCCAGCGCGCATGCCGCCTTCGGCCACGGCATCACCGCCATCCACCAGGAAACCGTGCTGTTCGACGACCTGTCGGTCGCCGAAAACATTTTTCTCGGCCATGCGCCGCGCACCCGCTTCGGCACCATCGACTGGCGCACCATGCGCAAGAACGCGCGCGAGGTGCTGGAGACGATGCGCGCCGGCCATATCGACGCCGACGCGCGGCTGAAGGATCTCGGCATCGCCAACAAGCACCTGGTAGCGGTGGCGCGCGCCATGTCGATCGATTCGCGCATCGTCATCATGGACGAGCCGACCGCCGCGCTTTCGATGAAGGAGATCGAGGAGCTTTTCCTCTTGATCGAATTCCTGAAGAGCGAAGGCAAGGCGGTGCTCTTCATCAGCCACAAGTTCGACGAGATCTACCGCATCGCCGACCGCTATACCGTCTTCCGCGACGGCGAGATGGTCGGCGAAGGCCTGCTGAAAGACACCGGACAGAACGAGATCGTGCGCATGATGGTCGGCCGCAACGTCGACCACATTTTTCCGCAGCGCGAGCCGAAGATCGGCGCGCCGGTGCTATCGGTCTCCGGCCTGTCGCATCCGACGGAGTTCGACGACATCGGTTTCGAATTGCGCAAGGGCGAGATCCTCGGCTTCTACGGCCTGGTCGGCGCCGGGCGCAGCGAGGTGATGCAGGCGATCGCCGGCATCACGCGCACCAGCCGAGGCACCATCTCGCTGGACGGCCAGACGATTGCGCCGAAATCGGCGGCTGATGCGATCGAGGCCGGCATCGTCTATGTGCCGGAAGAGCGCGGCAAGCAGGGCGTGGTGATCGGCCTGCCGATCTTCCAGAATGTGTCGCTGCCTTCGCTCGCGCGCACCTCGAAATCCGGTGTGCTGAGGCTTGCGGAGGAGTTCTCGCTCGCCCGGTCCTACACCGAGCGGCTCGACCTGCGCGCCTCATCGCTCAGCCAGGACGTCGGCACGCTTTCCGGCGGCAACCAACAGAAGGTGGTCATCGCCAAATGGCTGGCCACGACGCCCAAGGTGATCATCCTCGACGAGCCTACCAAAGGCATCGACATCGGCTCTAAGGCCGCCGTGCACGGCTTCATGGCGGAACTCGTCGCGCAAGGGCTTTCGGTGATCATGGTCTCGTCGGAGTTGCCCGAGATCCTTGGCATGTCGGACCGGGTCGTGGTCATGCGCGAGGGCCGGATCGCCGCCACCTATGATAACAAGGGGCTCGACGCCGAGACGCTGGTTCGAACAGCAGCGGGGATCGCGGCATGAAGAATTTCCTCAAATACCGCGAGACCTGGCTGCTTGCCGGCATCGCCGTGCTGATCGGCCTGATTTCCACGCGCTTCCCTGGCTTTGCCGATCCGGCCAATCTGCGCCAGGTGTTCAACGACACCTCGATCCTGATGATCCTGGCGCTGGGACAGATGGTGGTGATCCTGACGCGCTCGATCGATCTGTCGATGGCCTCCAATCTCTGCTTCACCGGCATGGTGGTGGCGATGCTCAACGCCGCCCATCCGGCGATCCCGATCCCGCTTCTGATCGTGATCGCGCTGCTGGTCGGGCTGGTGCTCGGCGCGATCAATGGCTTCCTGGTGTGGCGGCTGAACATCCCCTCGATCGTGGTGACGCTCGGTACGCTCACCATCTATCGCGGCGCGACCTTCGTCGTGTCCGGCGGCGCCTGGGTCAATGCCGACCAGATGAGCCCCGACTTCATCAATTTCCAGCGCGCCGCATTCCTCGGCCTGCCGGTGCTGTCGTGGATCGCGCTTCTGGTTATCGCGCTGTTCTTCCTGGCGATGACGCGCACGCAGATCGGCCGCTCGATCCATGCCATCGGCGTCAACCCGACCGCCTCGGTCTATGCCGGCATCGATGTCGGCCGCACCAAGTTCATCGTCTTCTGCATTTCCGGCATGATCGGCGGGCTCGCCGGATACTTGTGGATCTCGCGCTATGTGATCGCCTCGGTCGAGGTTGCGAACGGCTATGAGCTCAACATCATCGCCGCCTGCGTCATCGGCGGCATCTCGATCGCCGGCGGCATCGGCTCGGTCGGCGGCGCGGTGCTAGGGGCGCTGTTTCTCGGCATCATCTCCAACGCGCTGCCGGTCATCAACATCTCGCCCTTCTGGCAGATGGCGATCTCGGGCAGCGCCATCATCCTGGCCGTCGTGCTCAACGCGCGCGGCGAGCGCCGGCAGGGCCGCATCATCCTCAGAAAGGCGGAAGCGGCATGACCGACGCCCCTCACCCGCGCCATATCCCCGACCGGCTCGACAAGCCGCTCTCCTCGGCGGTCTTCTCCTGGGAGGCGCTGCTCGTCATCATTGCGGTTCTCATCTTCGCAGTGAACAGCTTCGCGTCGCCCTACTTCCTCGACCCGTGGTCGCTGTCGGACCTGACGTTCAACTTCACCGAAAAGGGGCTGATCGCGCTTGCCATGGCGCTGCTGATCATCTCGGGCGAGATCGACCTTTCGGTCGCTGCGATCGTGGCGCTCGCCTCGACGATGATGGGCATGGCGGTGCAGGTCGGCGCCGGCACACCGGTGCTTGTGGCGATCGGCATCGTTGTCGGGCTCGCCTGCGGCGCCTTCAACGGGCTGCTGGTCACCCGGCTCGGCCTGCCGTCGATCGTCGTCACCATCGGCACGATGAGCCTGTTCCGCGGTATCGCTTTCATCATTCTCGGCGACCAGGCCTACAAGGGCTATCCGGAGAGCTTTGCCTTCTTTGGCCAGGGCTATGTCTGGTGGGTTTTCTCGTTCGAGCTGGCGCTGTTCCTCGTCGCGGCGCTCATCTACTGGTTCGTGCTGCACGGCACGAGTTTCGGCCGCCGTGTCTTCGCCATCGGCAACAATCCGGTCGCCTGCCAGTTCTCCGGCGTGCGCGTCGGTCGCATCAAGTTCATCCTGTTCTGCCTGACCGGGCTGATGTCGGGCATCGCCTCGGTGCTGATCACCTCGCGGCTCGGCTCGACAAGGCCTTCGATCGCGCAGGGCTATGAGCTGGAAGCCATTACCATGGTGGTGCTGGGCGGTATCTCGATCCTCGGCGGCGCCGGCAGCATTTTGGGCGTCGTGCTCGCCGCCTTCATCATGGGGCTGGTGACCTTCGGCCTCGGCCTGCTCAACGTGCCGGGCATCGAAATGTCGATCTTCATCGGCCTGTTGCTGATCATCGTGATCGCGCTGCCGATCGTCTGGCGTCGCCTGCGCGAAGGACGCTTCGCCTGATGGAAAAATACGCCTTCAAGATGAAGCTCAACTCCGGCATGAAGGCCGAATACAAGCGGCGCCATGACGAGATTTGGCCGTCGCTGGTCGCGCTTTTGAAGCAGGCCGGCGTCTCCGACTATTCGATCCATCTCGACGAAGAAACCAACATCCTGTTCGGCGTGCTGTGGCGGCGCGATGACCATGGTATGGCCGATCTGCCCAAGCATCCGGTGATGCAGCGCTGGTGGGCGCATATGGCCGACGTCATGGAGACCAAACCCGACAACGAGCCGGTGGCGGTGCCGCTGGAAACAATGTTCCATATGGCATGATTGTCGCCGTCGTCGATATCGGCAAGACCAACGCCAAGGTGGCGCTGGTCGACCTCGCCACCATGCAAGAAATGGCGCTCCGCCGCACGGCCAACGCGGTCGCCACGGACGGCCCCTACCCGCATCACGATGTCGAGCGCCTTTGGGCCTTCATCCTCGAAAGCCTCGCCGCACTTCACCGCGACCAGCGCATCGATGCCATATCGATCACGACCCATGGCGCAACCGCGGTGCTGGTCGATGCCGAAGGCGGGCTCGCGCTGCCGGTGATCGACTATGAATTTGCCGGGATCGACGAGTTGGCGCCGGACTATGATGCCGTCCGCCCGGCCTTTGCCGAGACGGGTACGCCGCGCCTGCCGGCAGGGCTCAATGTCGGCGCGCAACTCTTCTTCCAGCAGCAGCGCTTTCCCGCCGAATTCACCAAGACGGCCGCGATCCTGATGTATCCGCAATATTGGGCGTTGCGACTGACTGGCGTCGCCGCCAACGAGGTGACCTCTCTCGGCTGCCACACCGATCTTTGGAACCCCTGGCGGGCCGACTATTCCTCGCTCGTCGACAAGATGGACTGGCGCCGGCTGATGGCGCCGGTGCGGCCGGCAAGAGACCGACTGGGGCCGATCCTGTCGGCGATCGCGCAACGGACCGGGCTCGACACCGCGACCCCCGTCTTCTGCGGCCTGCATGATTCCAACGCCTCGCTGCTGCCGCATCTGTTGTCCAATCGGCCGCCCCTTTCCGTCGTTTCGACCGGTACCTGGGTGGTGTCGATGGCCGTTGGCGGCAGGAAGGTCGATCTCGACCCGGCGCGCGACACGCTGGTCAATGTCAACGCGCTCGGCGACACCGTGCCTTCGGCCCGCTTCATGGGCGGGCGCGAATTCTCGTTGTTGACCGGGGGCCAGCCTCAGGACTGGAGCGAGGGCGATGTCGCCGCTGTGCTGGCGCGAAAAGCCTTGCTGTTGCCTTCCACTCAGCAAGGCTCCGGCCCGTTCCCGTATCGCGCTGCGCACTGGCGCAATGCGGACGCCCTAAACACCAGCCAGCGCTTCGTCGCCATCTCGTTCTATCTGGCGCTGATGACCGCGACCTGTCTCGAGCTGATAGGCGGCGACGGGCCGACGACCGTCGAAGGGCCCTTCGCGCAGAACCGACTGTTCATTCGCATGCTGGCGGCAGCGACAGACAGACCGGTGGTAGCGTCGGAGACGTCTACCGGGACCAGCATCGGCGCGGCGCTGTTGGCATCAGACGGCGCTACCGTGATGAGCAAGGGCGAGCGGACTGAACCGCCAGCTGAGCGCGCTTGGAGCGATTATGCGCGGGCATGGCAGCAGGCCGTAAACCTCTAACCCGGGCCACCTAACTGGTTCAGCCTGCTGTCCCGTAAAGCAATCCCTGCGGATCGATCTCCGGTTTGCGGCCGGCAACGATATCGGCGAGGAATTTCCCGGAGCCGCAGGCCATGGTCCAGCCGAGATGGCCGTGGCCGGTATCGAGATAGAGGTTGCGGTATTTCGCTTGGCCGAAGATGGGCACGGAATTCGGCATCATCGGCCTCAGGCCTGCCCATAATACAGCTTTCTTCTCGTCGAAGGCACCGGGGAAAAGATCCTTGCCGGTCTCCAGAATGGTTCTGAAATCGCGGGGCTTGAACGTGCGGTCGAAGCCGGTGAACTCCGCCGTCGAGGACATCCGCAGCCGGTTGCCCAGCCTGGAATAGCCGATCAGTCGGTCCTCGTCGGCGCCGCCCATGGTCGGGCCCTTTCTCTCGTCCTCCAGCGGGATGGTCACGGTATAGCCTTTCACCGGATAGACTGGCAGGTCGATGCCGTAGCGGCGGCCGATGAGGCCGCTTTCCGGTCCCATGGAGATGACGACGGCGTCGCCCGCGACCGGACCGGCGGAGGTCATGACAGCGCGCACGTGATCGCCTTCGATATCGAGGCCCTCAACCGTCGTGCCGAACAGGAATTTGACGCCGAGCTTCTCGGCCGCATAAGCGGCAAGTTTGTCGACGAATTGCTTGGAATCGCCGGTCTGATCGATGGGGGAATAGACGCCGCCGGCGATTTTATCCTTCACGCCGGCGAGCCCGGGCTCCAGCTCAACCAGCCGGTCGCGGCCGACGATCTCGATCGGCAGGCCATGCTCGCCGAGATAGCGGTAATTGTCGGCGCCTGTGTCCAGGCTTTTCTGCGAGCGGAAGAAGTAGAGAATGCCTTTCTTGCGCTCGTCGTATTGGATGCCGGTCGCGTCCGACAGCGCGTTGATGCAATCGCGCGAATAGAGCGCGAGCCTGAGCTTGACGTCGGTGTTGGCGCGCAGGCGCGTCACCGTGCATTCGCGCAGGAAGCGCAGGCTCCAGGCATAAAAGTAGGGGTCTAGACGCAGCCTGACCTTGATGCCGAGATCATGGTTCCACAGCCCGCGCAGAAAGGTCTTCAGCGCCGCCGGCGAGGCCCAGGCCGTGGCGTCGCCCGGCGAGACCAGGCCGGCATTCGACTGGCTGGTGCCGCGCGCCGCCGCTTCATGGCGCTCGATGACCGTCACTTCATGGCCGTCGCTGGCCAGATAGTAAGCGGCCGCCGTGCCAACGACGCCGGCCCCGAGCACCAAAACCTTCATGCCGTCCCCTCAAGGATCGAATAGAGCGGCGCGCTTCCACGCACCGTTTTCAGAACCCCTGAATAGCGCGTCCCTTAACACCGGACGAGCCCTTGGCCCAACAGCTTGCTGTGGCTAGCTCCGCGCCGAGTTCTTGCTGGTCAGGATGCGTTCCCAGGCCAGCGCATCCTTGACAATCTGGTCGAGGTCGTCGCGCTGCGGCGTCCAGCCGAACTCCTTGCGGGCGAGGTCGGAGTTGGCGACCACCGCGGCGGCGTCGCCCGCCCGACGGTCGCCCATGCGGACGTCGAAATCATGGCCAAAGGCGCGACGCACGCTGTCGATCACTTCGAGCACCGAATAGCCATGGCTGTAGCCGCAATTGGCGACGAGGCTGGCGCCACCCTCGCGCAGCCGCTGCAACGCCAGCCGGTGCGCCGCCGCCAGGTCGCTGACATGGATGTAGTCACGGATGCAGGTGCCGTCCGGCGTCGGATAGTCCTTGCCGAAGACCTGCATGAAGGGCCGCTTGCCGAGCGCGGTCTCGCAGGCGACCTTGATCAGATGCGTGGCGCCGGGCGTCGACTGTCCGGTGCGGCCCCTGGGGTCGGCGCCAGCGACGTTGAAATAGCGCAGCGCCGTGTAGCGGATGTCGTGCGCGATGGCGGCATCGCGCAGCATCCACTCGCTCATCAGCTTGGAAAGCCCGTAAGGTGATTCCGGTGCCAGCCGCGCATCCTCGCGCACCGGCTCCAGCCCGGCGCCGCCGTAGACCGCGGCGGTGGAGGAGAAAATGAAATGCGGCACGCCCTCGCGCACCGCCGTTTCGATCAGGGTGCGGGTCTTGCAGGTGTTGTTCTCGTAGTAGCCGAGCGGGTCGGCTACCGATTCCGGCACCACGATCGAGCCGGCGAAGTGAATGATGGCGTCGACCTTGTTTTCGCGGATGATCCGGCCGACCAGCTCGCGATCGGCGACGTCGCCGACGACGAGCTTCGCCTCGGGCGCCACCGCCCAGTCGAAGCCGGTGGAAAGCCGGTCGAGCACGACGACGCTTTCGCCGGCGTCCAAAAGCTCCCAGACCATGTGGCTGCCGATATAGCCGGCACCGCCCGTCACCAAAACCGTCATCATCTACCTCGCTGATCAAGATTTATCGGAAACTGTCTCAACAGCCGCCGTGCTGGAAACCCCGCCGCAAGCCCATTAAAAGCGCGTCGCGTCGAAATGGATCAAAACGACGCGCTCCAAGTTTTGTTTGATGCATGTCCCAAAACCGCTGTGCACTTTTGGGCGATATGCATCGGCCTCCCTGAATGTTAAGTCCGTAACAGTTCCTCCCGTCCGAGGCATCGTACTGAAACAAATCTGCTTCAAACAGCCGGGAATAGGCCACGATCCGGCATCGTTAGGAACAGGCTCGGGGCGTGGCATTTTGACCGGTGGCGCGCGGTGGACGCAACATAGGCCAATGACTATGATCCGGCGCAAAATTGGGAAGCCGACATGAATTACCAGCGGTTCTTCGAAGATGCGATCGACCAGCTCCATGCCGAGCGGCGCTACCGCGTCTTCGCCGACCTCGAGCGCATCGTGGGCAAGTTCCCGCGCGCCATCTGGCGTTCCAACGGTCGCGCCCAGGAAATCACCGTCTGGTGCTCCAACGACTATCTCGGCATGGGCCAGAACCCGGATGTGATTACCGCCTTCCAGGGAGTGGCGGGCAAGATGGGCTCGGGCGCCGGCGGCACCCGCAACATCTCCGGCACGTCCAACCCGCTGGTCGAGCTCGAGCATGAGCTGGCCGACCTGCACGACAAGGAAGCCGCACTCGTCTTCACCTCCGGCTTCGTCTCCAACGAGGCCTCGATCTCGACCATTGCCAAGCTCCTGCCCAACTGCCTGATCATCTCGGACGAGTTGAACCACGCCTCGATGATCGAGGGCGTGCGGCGCTCGGGCGCCGAGAAGAAGATCTTCCGCCACAACGACGTCGCGCATCTGGAAAGCCTGCTGCAGGCGGCGGGCCGCGAGCGCGCCAAGCTGATCGTGTTCGAAAGCGTCTATTCGATGGACGGCGACATCGCGCCGATCAAGCAGATCGTCGAGCTGGCCGAGCGCTACAACGCCATGACCTATATCGACGAGGTGCATGCGGTGGGCATGTACGGGCCGCGCGGCGGCGGCATCACCGAGCGCGAGGGCCTGGCCGACCGCATCGACATCATCGAGGGCACCTTGGCCAAGGCCTTCGGGACGCTGGGCGGCTACATCGCCGGCACGAGCGC
>SAQE01000029.1:0-38825 GCA_004020545.1 Mesorhizobium sp.
GGGAGTATGCGAAGCAGGCGCGGCTAGGCGGGGAGCGAGGCGCCTAGATGTATCGACTTTTGCAGGCTGTGGCCGGACTTCCATCAGTGCTGAGAGGATCAGCGGCAAGCCAGTCTGCCGCGCGCTGCCGCCCCGTGTCGCGCATGTCGGTCAGTTCGCCCCAGTCGATCCAGGGCCGCAGGAGCAGCGAAGCTCCGGCACGGTATCGACTGTCGAATATGGTGTGAACCGGCACGCATTTGGTCAAGCAATGGCTGGCTGGGAGGCCGCGATCCGGACACGGCGTGGTGAATACGGAAGGTCTGCCGGTGACAATCAGGCGATGGCGAGCTTCAGACGATAGGACAGGCGGCGACTGCAAGACGTCGCCGTCGCCCCAATAGATGTCGCCGTCGATCTCGACAGGCAGCGAGAGGAAGGGGATCGTGGCTGCTGCCACGATCGCGTTGATGGACAACCGGTCGCTTGTGAATACCTTCACCGCATCTGTGCGCGCGTTGACGGCCAGGACGCCAAGTTTCACCGGGCAGTCTTCGTCACGGATTTGCTCGAGGTCGATTGACTGTTCCAGGACGGATCGAAGCAGGCTGGCTCTGCCATCGGCGAAAATCGAGGCGTGGCTGACGCGCCGCCAGAAATTGGCGAGTGCCGTCCGCGCGCCGCGCCTGCCGCCGACGCTCAAGCCATAGGCAAAGACGGCCGCCTCCATCGCTGCAAAGCCCGACGCGGTGACGCTGCTGAAGCTGCAGCTCGGCTCGTCCAGCAGGCGATCGAGCACGCCCCACACGAAAGCGCCATGTGCATCGTTTGCCAGCACGATGTCGATCGTCCGGTCTTCTACATTAAGATCAGCCACTGATGTGATGGCTTGGTCTGTTCTCATTGCGGGCTGGGTAAGCATGGTTTGGTCTCCATCCCAAGATCGTCAACAAGGCGACTGGAGAGAGACTGCCGCATCTTCTTGTTCAGCCGAAATGCCAAGGTGGCATGAAGTCCATAGGCAGATTGCATTGGCTGTCGGTCTTCGCGCGCCACACTCTTCATCCGATCAGGCCAGGTTGCTCGCTTGGCACCGTTGCTAGAGCCGCGGCCTGGAAGCAGGAGGATAATGATGAGAGCAAAACTCACCTGTATGGCGGTGCTTGCCATAAGTCTTGGCGCAAATCCGGCGTCCGCCGACCCCTTCAGCGATCTTGCTGCATTGCCGACGTTCTACACGGACGCCGCTATGAAGACGATGAAACCTATGGCTGGGTTCAAGAAGGCTTGGTTCGCCCTGTCAAAGCATGATCGGGTCAAGATGACGAAAGCGTGCAACGACCCGGCAATGAGTAGGCCCCACGTTCAATTCTGCGCCAACGTGCTCGCTTTGGGCGGAGCCAATTAGCGGTGCTCGCCAAGCACCCTCGGAATGCATACCGGCATAAACTCCATTCGCACATGGCATTGGCCAGTTGAGCGCCGGATGAAGCAAAGTCCACCTCGGCAAGAAGGAACAATAGAGTTCCAAAATTCTGTCGGTCATCAGTGCAGTCGTCAAAGGGGCGATTGCACAACTCCAGAGAAGGATCTTACCGTGAATATCAAAGCTATCTGCATCGGCGCATTTGCACTTTCCATGCTCGGCGGCGTCGCGTTCGCCGGCGCGCTCGACGAGCCGTCCAACATGCAGCCCTTCTTCACCGACGCCAGCATGCAGACGATGAAGTCGAGTGCCGATTTCGCGGTCGCGTGGAAAGCCACGCCGAAGACCATGCAGGACGCGATGATGAAGGAATGCAACGACGCCGCCATGAGCAAGCCGCACGCTCAGTTCTGCGCCCAGCTTTTCGCCCTCGGCCACCACAGCTGATACTCCCAGATGGCGACCGACTACCGGACGCTTCGATGGCGGGTCTCTTGGCCCGCCATCTGTCATGACGAAACGCTATCGACTTTATAGCCCCACTGCATTGGCGTGATGGAATGCTTTGCGGCAGGGTTCGAGCCTGAACTTGCATCTCTGCAGTGGAGGGACGACCCGTATGGACATTCATCACATCCGCTATTTCCTGGCCGTCTGCGAGACACGCAATTTCACGCGCGCCGGCGAGAGGTGCAACGTCACCCAGCCGGCGCTGTCCCGGGCAATCCAACAGCTAGAGGATGAAGTCGGCGGCTTGCTGTTTCGCCGCGAAAGAAACCTGACGCATCTGACGGATCTGGGTGCGCTTCTTCGGCCACGGTTTCAGCAGATCCTCGATGAGGTGACCGGCGTTCGGCAGGAGGCGTCGAGGTTCCTGTGCCTGGAAAACGCAAATCTGAAGGTCGGGGTCATGTGCACCATCGGCCCGCGTCGGTTCACCGGTCTCTTGGCGGACTTCAACAGGCGCCAGCAGGGCATCCAGTTGCAACTGGTGGAAGGTGTGCCCGCTTCGCTTTCGCAACTGCTGGAAGCGGGTGAGATCGATGTTGCCATCATGGCATCCAGCGATAGTTTCCCGGAGCGGTTCGACGTCACGCCGCTCTATCGTGAGCGGTTCGTTCTTGCCTTCCCCAACGGCCATCGCCTGGCCCGCAACGACAATGTCGCCATCTCCGAGCTCGACGGCGAGAACTATCTCAGGCGGCTGAATTGCGAGTATCGCGACCACCTCGCCGGCCTTTGCAACGATCGCGGCGTTAAGCTCAGAATCTCCTACGCCAGCGAGCGCGAAGACTGGATTCAGAACATGGTTTCCGGCGGGCTC
This sequence comes from Mesorhizobium sp., assembly GCA_004020545.1. Classification (GTDB taxonomy): domain Bacteria; phylum Pseudomonadota; class Alphaproteobacteria; order Rhizobiales; family Rhizobiaceae; genus Mesorhizobium. The sequence continues at coordinate 2,730 of SAQE01000029.1, forward strand.
GGGATTTGTTTCATCCCGGAATTCAGTGCCGTTATCCCGGGTCTGCAAATCAGGCCTGTCATCGATCCTGAAGTTTGGCGGGAGGTCTCGCTGGTCGTCGTGGCCGGGCGCCGGTTCTCGCCGGCGACGTCGACCTTCGTGAACAGCGTCAAGGCGCACAGCTGGCCGGAAAGCGGCATCGATCTGTCGGTCAGGAAGACCGCTGCTTAGCAAATGGAAGTGAAAGCCAAACGCCGCGATAAATGTCGTGGTGGGATGGCTGCGTTTGGTGCGGTCATCCACGATAGTTTTCAGGTATCGATTCAAGAGCCAGTCAGCATTTCTCTTTCGTCGAGGCTGCCGTCACTCTCTTTTCATGCCCCGCCACCGCGATTGGGCACCGACAAAGGAGAAATTAGACATGGCTTCCAAGACTATTGCATTGCGTCTGCCGCTGGAGGCGGCGCTGACACTCGGGCTTCTTACCGCAACCGCTGCGTTTTCCGCAGCCCCGGCGTTCGCTGGCGACTGCCCTGCCGGCCAGGCCGCTACGACCGACATTCAGGAACATCCCAGCAAGCCGGTCGGGGTTACTGACACGGTTCTCTCGGCGATCGACCTCAGCAGCAAGGGCGATGCCTGGAAAGGCAACATGCTGCGCCTGCGCAAGCTCGTCGTTCAGCCGGGCGGCGTGGTGCCGTGGCATGAGCACACGGTTCGTCCTGCCAACATCATCGTCGTCGAAGGCTCGATCACAGAATATGCCAGCACCTGCAAGGTCGGCATCGAGCATCCGGCCGGCGACATGACCGCCGAGTTCGGTCAGCTCGCCCACTGGTGGAAGAACAACGGCAAGGTTCCGGCGGTTCTCTATTCGGCCGACATCCTGCCGCCTGCAATGCACGAAGACCACATGATGTGAGCCGCTCGTTGCGGCCAGCAGATCCCAGCAGCAGCAACCAAAAGCGCGTCCTCGGGCGATCGCCTGGGGACGCGTGGCCACGGAGCCCGTCATGACGACCACTGAACATACCGAACCGACGCGGCTCCGCATGGTGGCCGCAGATAGCTGGCGCTTCGGCCTGATCGCCCTGATTGCGTTCCTGACGCTCGTCGATCTGTTCGCAACCCAGGCCATCCTGCCTTCGCTGGTGACAAGATTTGGCGTCAGCCGCGCGACCATGGGCTTCGCCGTCAACGCCAGCACCTTCGGCATGGCGGTGGCCGGTATCGCCGTTGCGCTCTTCGGGCGCGGCATCGATCGCCGCAACGGCATCTGGATCAGCCTGGCCATCCTGGCGATCCCGACGACGCTGCTTTCGCAGACAGAGAATATTGCGGTCTTCGCCCTGCTGCGCGTAGCGCAAGGTTTGTGCATGTCGACTGCTTTCACGCTCACCATGGCCTACCTGGCGGAGCACTTTTCCGCTCGGCAGACCACGAGCGCGCTCGCGGCGTATGTGACCGGAAATGTTGCCAGCAACTTCTTCGGCCGGCTGATGTCGGCGGCCGTCGCCGACACGTTCGGCATCTCTACCAACTTTCTGATCTTCGCCGCCCTTAATCTGTTCGGCGCAGCTCTTGTCTGGTTCACGCTGCAGAAGACCTCGGCAATGATGCGCGCAGATGCGACGGGCGGGCTCGCCCGCGCGGCCTGGAAAGCCCCGTTGCAGAACGTCGAGCTGCGGGCCTGTTTTGCGATCGGCTTCCTCATCCTCTTCGTCTTTATCGGCACGTTCACCTACGTGAATTTTCAACTCGTTGCGGCGCCCCTGTCATTGACCCCGATGGCGCTGGGCGCGGTTTATTTCGTCTTCCTGCCGTCAATGCTGACCACTCCGCTCGCCGGGCGTGTGGCCTCGGGCCTCGGCCCGAGGGTGGGGGTGGGCGCAACACTCGGGCTGGCGATCGTCGGCTTGCTTCTGCTGCTCACACCCAGTCTTCCCATGGTCCTCGCCGGGATGGCGCTGGCTGCCAGCGGCACCTTCCTGGCGCAGGCGATAGCAACGGGACATGTGAGCAGAACGGCATCGCGCGACCGAGCCGCGGCAAGCGGGATCTATCTGGCCTCCTACTATGCGGGCGGCCTCGCCGGCAGCTTCGTCATAGGACAGATCTACGACCGGATCGGCTGGACGGCCTGCGTGGCCGCGCTGGTTGCGGTTCTCGCGGCTGCGATCGCGGTGGCCCGAACGCTGAGAACGCCAGCCCCGTGACCACCGGAGCTGCGCCGGAGGTCACCCGAGAAACTCAATCCATAGCCAACTCAGCAACCAAGGAGAATGCGATGAGAGCCTACCTGAAAACCATGATTGCCGGTGCCGCCGTGCTGATGACGGTTGTCTTGCCGGCAGCCGCTTCCGACGGCGTCGTCACTATCAAGAGCGGCTATTCCGTCGCCGAGACCGTGGCCCGCATCAAGAAGGACGTCCTCAAGAAGGGCATCATGTTCTTCGGCGTGATCGACCAGGCAAAGCTCGGCAACAAGGCCGGCAACGATGTCAGGCCTTCGCGGCTCGTCATGTTCGGCAATCCGGCGCTCGGCACGACGTTCATCACCTCAAATCCCGAGGCGGGCCTGGACTGGCCGGTGCGCGTGCTGGTCTACCAGACGCCCGATGGGCAGGTTTACGCCGCCTATAGCGACTTCGACTGGATTGCGAAGCGGCATGGCATTACTGACCGGCAGGCGCAGTTCAAGATGGCGACCGAGGTGATCCAGTCCGTCACGTCGTCCATCAGGAAGAACTGACCGGCGCGAGGCGTCCAAATGCTTCGGCGCTTCGAGTCTGTCAGCCTTGCACAGCCAGGTCACTCGGCGGCGGACAACGCCTTTGCCCGCTCGCCGAACCATTTCTTCTGGGTCGCTTCGCGGACCAGGGCGCCGACCGCCGGCGAATGCTTGCGGCCGCGCACGGTGACGAGATTGACGTCGCGCCAGAATTCAGGCTCGGTGATCGGCAGGGCCACAACACCTGGGTGCTTGGCGGTGTGCTCTGGCATGAAACCAAAACCGAGCCCGGCAGCGATCATGGCAAGTGTCCAGTCGTCGCGGTCGCTCCAGTAGACGGGGCTGACGGTAACGCCCTGCTGGGCAAGGATGGCATCCGCGTAGCCGGCAAATTCGCAGTTGTTGCGGTGAATGTAACTTTCATTGCTCATGTCCTTTACCCGCACGACCCGCTGGTTCGCCAGCCGGTGAGCCAGGTGGACCGCCATCACCATCTGCTCGCGAAACAGCGGCAGGGCGTGCACTTCCTCGTCGGGAACGTCCGACGGCAATGCATAGATGGCGGCCTCGAGATCGCCTTCGAGCAATCTCTTTCGAAGATTCACGGCGTCTGAATCGCAAAGGTGAAGCTCCACGCCGGGGTGATGCCCACGGACGGCCGCGATCAGCTCGATGATCTCGTCCGGAGCGATCGTGCTCATGATGCCAAGCCTGAGCGGCATCCTTTTCAAATTCATATACTGCTCGGCGATCTGCTTTGCCTGGCGAGAATTCTCGAAGACACCCTCGAGATAGGTCTCGACCATGCGGCCGAGCTCGGTGAGGTGAGTGAACCGGCGCTCACGGTGGAAAAGCGCGCCGCCGAATTCGTCCTCCAGCAGCTTGATGGCACGCGAAAGCGCCGGCTGAGTGACGTTGCACTGCTCGGCCGCCCTGGTGAAATTCAGCTCCTTGGCAACGGCCAAGAAATATCTGACCTGGCTGATCTCCACTGCACGCTTCCCCTGGGCCGTGCATGGACGCGCGACCCGCGTTGCCGGGCGATCTTACAGGCTGCCCCAACGTCAAACAACCCAGCCTGCAGATCTATGTCGCCGGCGAGCCGGTCAGACTGTCGGCTATCGATTCCATGTCTCAACGGCATTTCCGCCTCTTCGCGCTGCTCGCCATACTTGATCAGAATTTCAGATTTGGGCGCACGCAAGCCCGTTGCTCGCAGCCGTTTGCTCGTCAATTCGGCCGCGACTTCAACAGAAGGAAATGACGATGCTCAGAGGAAAGACGGCGCTGATAACAGGCTCGACCAGCGGCATCGGGCAAGGCATCGCGGAAGCTTTCGCCGCCAAGGGCTGCAATGTCGTCCTGAATGGCTTTGGTGATGTCGCTGAGATCGAGCTGCTCCGATCGAGGCTCACCGCCGAACACGGGGTGACCGTCCGCTATGACAATGCCGACATGGCCAAGGGCGCGGCGATCACCGCGATGATGGACAAAGCCATCGCCGAATTCGGGGCAATCGACATCCTCGTCAACAACGCCGGCATTCAGCACGTGGCGCCGATCGACGATTTTCCGATCGAGAAGTGGGAAGCGGTCGTGGCGATCGATCTCATGTCGTCCTTCTACACGATCCGGCGTGCCTTGCAGGCGATGAAGGCGCGCAAATGGGGCCGCATCATCAATGTCGCGTCCGCCCACGCCCTCGTCGCCTCGCCATATAAATCCGCCTATGTCGCCGCCAAGCATGGCGTGGCCGGCCTGACCAAGACGGTCGCGCTCGAGGTCGCCGAACAGGGCATAACGGTCAACGCCGTTTGTCCCGGCTATGTGCTCACCCCGCTGGTCGAGAAACAGATTCCGGATACGGCCAGGGCCCGCGGGATCAGCGAGCAGCAGGTGATCAAGGATGTGCTGCTGGCTGCCCAGCCGACCAAGCAATTCGTGACGGTGGAGCAGGTTGCAGCGCTCTGCCTGTTCCTGGCTTCGGACGAAGCCGCCTCGATCACCGGCGCCATCATGCCGATCGAGGGTGGCTGGACCGCTCACTAGAAGCCAACGACGAGGAGCGACAGCGCCATGAACAATGTTATTCGAAATCCCTCGAAGTCGGCGCCTGTGACGGATGCCGGGCCAGCGGTCAACATCTCCTCCCAGCGCCAGACCGTTCTTGTCCTTCAAGGCGGTGGCGCGCTTGGTGCCTATCAGGCCGGCGTCTACCAGGCGCTCGTCGAGGGCAGCATTGAACCGGATTGGGTGATAGGCACGTCGATCGGCGCCATCAATGCCGCGCTGATTGCCGGGAACGAACCGCAAGATCGACTCTCCAGGCTGCGGGAGTTCTGGGACGGCGTCAGCCGGAGCAGTCCGATCGACGAGTTCTTTCGGATGATGGTCCCGAGCAACATGTTCGCCAATGCGACCACGCTGACGCGAGGGATACCGGGTTTCTTCGAACCCAACCCGAACGCCCTGTTCGGGATCAACCGGGAAGTGGGCGTTGAGAACGCCTCCTATTACTCCACGGATCCTCTGAAGAGGACACTCGGCAACCTGGTCGACTTCGACTATCTCAACCGGCGCCATACGCGATTGACGGTCGGCGCGGTCAACGTCAACACCAGCGAACTCAGATACTTCGACAGCAGTCGGATGCCGCTGTCGGCGGCCCACATCATGGCGTCGGGCGCCTTGCCGCCGGCCTTCCCGGCCGTGTGCATCGATGGCGAGCCCTACTGGGACGGCGGGGTCTATTCCAACACTCCGATCGAGGTGGTGCTCGACGCGCGGCCGCGGCGCGATGCTTTGATCTTCGCGGTCAATATGTGGCAGCCTCGCGGCACCGAACCGAAATCGATCTGGCAGGTCATGGGGCGGCAGAAGGATCTTCAATATGCCAGCCGGGGCAAGAGCCACGTCGCTCGTCAGGAGCAACTGCACCGATTGCGCCACGTCGTGCGCGAGTTGGGGAAGCTGGTCCCGGAGGAACGGCGCGACGATCCGATGTTCAAGGAACTCGCGTCCTATGGCTGCCCTTCGGTCATGCACCTCGTTCGGCTGCTTTCGCCGCGCCTAGACGGCGAGGACCATACCAAGGACATCGACTTCACCCGCTCGGGCATCCGCACTCGCTGGCAGGCGGGATACGAGCATGGGCAACGCGTTCTCTCGGAAAAGCCTTGGGAGTGCGAAGTCGACATGCTGCAAGGCATCGTCATCCACGAATCCCAAGAGTGAACGGTTTCGGAGAAGGAACGGAGAATTCCGATGCAGATCATGACTCCGGGCATGCGGCTCATTCCGGAAGCGGTGCTTGCCAATAACGCAGCGCTTTTCCGCACGATCCCCGAGACACCTTCGCACCGGGACAAATCGCTGCATCGCGTGGTCATCGTCGGCGGCGGCGCCGGAGGGCTGGAACTGGCGACCCGCCTTGGTCGCAAGTTCGGCCAAGGGCGGCTTTCGGTCACGCTGGTCGACCGCAGTCGCACCCATATCTGGAAGCCGCTCTTGCATGAGGTGGCATCGGGTGCCTTGAACGCTTCGCATGACGCGGTCGAATACATCGCCCACGCCAGTCGCAACCACTATCGATACCGTATCGGCGAGGTCGTCGGCGTCGACCGTGCAAAGCGCCAGATCTTCGTCGCGCCCAGCTTTGATGACGACGGCAGGCAGATCATACCGCCGCGTGTTCTTGGCTATGACACACTGGTCATGGCCGTCGGCAGCGTCAGCAACGATTTCGGCACGCCAGGTGCTGCTCGCCACGCCATCTCGCTCGATACGGCGGAGCAGGCCGCCCGTTTCAACAAGCGCATGATAGACGCATGCCTGCGCGCCAATGCTCAATACGAGCAGCTTTCGCCTGGACAGCTTCACTGCGTCATCGTCGGCGCCGGAGCCACCGGCGTCGAGTTGGCCGCGGAATTGCACAAATCGATGCGGGAAATTGCCTCGCACAATCTCGACAATATCGATTTCGAGAGGCTGATCCGCATTACTCTGGTTGAGGCAGGGCCACGCATCCTTCCTGCTCTTCCGGAGCATATGGCCCACGCTTCGGCGCGCCTGCTCATCAAGCTGGGTGTGCAGATCCGCTGCGGCATCAAGGTCACCGAAGTCACGGAAGACGGCATCCGGCTTGGCGAAAAACTGTTCCTGCCGGCCGAGCTCGTGGTCTGGGCGGCTGGGATCAAGGCGCCGGATTTTCTGAAAGGCCTCGATGGTCTCGAAACCGATCGCATCAACCGCCTGATCGTCGACGAAACCTTGCGGACGGTCGGCGATGAGAATGTGTTCGCGATTGGGGACTGTGCGAACTGCGTGCTGCCGGGCGAAGACAGCGCCTTGCCGCCGCGTGCTCAGACAGCCCACCAGCAGGCCGACCACCTAGTGAAGGTGGTTGCAGCACGCCTCGCGGGGCAGGCTGTGCCGGCGTATCGCTACCGCGACTATGGTTCCCTCGTATCGCTCGCCGACTACGGTGCGTTCGGCAGCCTGATCGGAGGACTGAAGATCGAAGGTCTCGTTGCGAGGCTTGTCTATCGCTCGCTGCACAAGATGCATCTCAAGACGGTGCACGGCCTCGCGAAGACGGCACTGACTTCGATCGGCGAGATGGTAGCCAGGCGTGTCAGGCCGCGGATCAAGCTTCACTGATGCATGTCGCCCAAAAGTGTGCAGCGGTTTTGGGAGAATGACATGCATCGAAAGAAAGGACGCATGTCGCCCAAAAGTGTGCAGCGGTTTTGGGAGAACGACATGCATCAAAAGAGAGACTTGAAGCGCGTCGATCGAATCCGTTTCGACGCGCCTGGCGCAGAGGTGCTGCGATGGAAACGTATGATGTTGTCATCCTCGGCGGCGGTAACGCCGGAATGGGTGTCACGCTCGCGACGCGCGCCGCCGGCCTCTCTGTCGCGATGGTCGAGGCGCACGACCTCGGCGGCGTCTGTCCCAATCGGGGCTGCACGCCGAAGAAGGTGCTGGTCGCGGCGGCTCATGCGCTCGACGAGATCGACAAGGCCGATAGACATGAGATCAAGGTCGATAGGCCAAGGCTCGACTGGCGAGGTCTGATTGAGCGGGAAAAGGAAATCATCAGAGACATTCCATCCCGGCTGGCTACATTGATGGCCAGGCGTGGTGTCGATGTCATCTCCGGCGAAGCCGCATTCATCGGCAGCAATGCTATCCGCGTCGATGGCCGGGAACTCGAAGCCAGGAATATCGTCATCGCCACCGGCTCGAAGCCGCGTTCGCTGCCGATCCCGGGCGCCGAGCATTTGACGACATCCGACGATGTTCTGAGCGATCCGGAGTTACCACACGCCGTGGTTTTCGTCGGGGGCGGCGTCATTGCTTTCGAACTGGGGCATGTCTATGCGCGTGCCGGCGTCGAGGTCACGATCCTAGAGGCACTGCCGCAGCTCCTCGGAGGCTTCGACGCGGACGCCGTCGCTCTGCTCCGCGCCGAGAGCGAGCGGCTGGGCATCAGCATCCATACCATGGCTTGGGTGGAGAGGATCGACGAGGCCGATGGGCGACTACGGGTGAGTTTCGTGAAGGACGGCGTCGAATGCCTGGTGGACGCGGATCGGGTCGTCAACTGCGCCGGGCGCGTGGCCAATGTCGAGGGCCTCGATCTTGGCGCCGGTGTCATCGTGCACCGAGAAGGCCGTATCGAAATCGATGATCACCTGCGCTCGCGCTCCAATCCCGATGTCTATGTCTGCGGCGACGCGGTGTGGAACTCCCCGCAGCTTTCGCCGATAGCGACCTATGAAGGCGGGATCGTGGGCCGCAACATCGTCGACGGACCGAAGCATCGACCCGATTACAGTCATATCCCAGCCTCGCTCTACAGCATCCCGGCCGTGGCAAGCGTCGGACTGACCGAAGCCAAGGCGAGGGAACGGGGCCTTCATGTCAAGATCCATGTGAACGACATGCAGGGCTGGCTCTCCGCCAGGACCTATGCCGAGGCGGTCGCATGGTCGAAGATCATCGTCGAGGAGCCAACGGGTCGGATTGTCGGAGCCCATCTGGTAGGCCATGCCGGCGAGGAGCTGATCCACATCTTCGCGCTTGCCATGAAGCACGGCATTCCCGCACGCGGGCTGTCCGAGATGGTCTACGGGTTCCCAACTTTTTCGGCGGATATCAAGAATATGATGTAACGCGCCGATCCGGGGCCACGAATAGAACATGAACCTGGCCATGCATTGATGCACGTGGGGCATCGAAACCATGCAGGAAAAGCATGGTAAATGCCGAGGGGCTTCGGTGATAGGCTGCGGGCGACATGTGAAAGTGCAGAAATGGCAGCCGAGGCAATGACATTCGAGCAGTCCGTCCAGGCAGCCATCGAACTTGATGCGCCTCTCAATGAACGGCTGGCGGTAGTTGCAGCGGCGGTCCGGCGCCTGAATTCCGAATTCGCGGACGCGGTGGAAAGGCTGGTGGATCGCCTGGAGAAACAGGGAGCCGGCGCCATGGCTCCGGTCGCCGGGGAGGTCATGCCCGGTTTTCTGCTGCCCGATGACGAGGGCAAGCTTGTCAGCCTGGCAGAGATCCTTGCAAAGGGCCCAGCCGTCGTCACCTTCCAGCGCGGGCATTGGTGTCCCTATTGCCGCTTGAACGCCATCGGCATTGTCGAGGTGCAGCGCCAGATTGCGGAACTGGGAGGCCAGGTCGTCGTGATCATGCCGGAGCGGCGCAAATTCGCCAAAGCCATGAAGGCTGCGGTCGGCGCGCAGTTTCCATTCCTGATCGACATGGATAACGGCTATGCCCTGTCCCTCAACCTTGCGATCTGGGTCGGAGCCGAGATGGAGCGGCTGATGGGTGTTGGTTATGATCTGCCGAGCTACCAGGGCAACAGCAGCTGGTTTCTGCCGATACCCGCAACCTTCATCGTCGCAACGAACGGGATCATCACAGATCGCTTCGTCGATCCGGACTACCGCCGTCGGATGGACATCGACGAGCTGATCGCGGCGCTCAGGCGGGCTCGCTGACGCCGAAAGACGACCAGTCGGCCGATCTCAACAGATTGAGCAACGTTGCCGCGACAGGCGAGCGCTGCCTGCCGGCAACCGCATAGACGGAAACGATCCGCGAAACGTCCAGATCACGAAGCTTGAGCCGGCGGGTGTTCGTGGATCGCGGTGCCGTAAGCGAGACAAAGCCGACCCCGGCATTGGCCTCAAGCAGCGCAAGAAGGTCCTGGTCGGTCTCGACTTCATGCGCAGTCCGCGGCGAATAGCCTTTTGCTGAAAGGCAACGCGACAGTTCCTCGCTCGTCTCCCAATCGATCCGGCTAAGCACGGGTTCCGCGGCAAGCTGAGCCAACGCGACGTCGGCCTCATTGCGCCGAGCCAGCGGATGATCGGAATTCACGGCTAGCTCGATCCCCTCCTGGAAAAGTGGCCATGTGTCGAGGCGATCCCAAACCTGGCCCAGCGGGCCGGCAACGGCTAGTTCGACTTCACCGCTTTTAAGCGCCTCTACTACAGCCGCCGGCGAGCCGCGATGGATTTTGAGATGCGCGCCGGGATAGGCTCGAAAAAGCTCGGTGAACGGCGAAACCAGCAGCGCAATGTTGACGCTGTTCGAAATCGTGACGTTGAGAGGGGCGACGTCGCTGCTTTGCACTGCCTTGGCCAGTGACTTGGCAGAGGTCGCCGCGTCGTAGCACTGCTGCAGCAAGGGCAGCATGCGCCGGCCAAGTTCGGTCAAGTGGGAATGTTGGCGTTCACGACGAAGAAGCTCTCCGCCTAGCTCCTCCTCCAGCGTCTTGATGGCTCGCGTCAGCGCGGGCTGAGTGACGTTGCACTCCTCGGCCGCTCTGGTGAAGTTCAACGTGCTGGACAGGGCCAGAAAATATCGGACCTGCTGCATCTCCATGAAATTTCGCCCCCTCAGCGAAATCCGGCTTTTCAGGCATGGCTAATTCGTTGCTATGCTAACGCAACCGGAAATCCAAGCAAGGTCGAGGGACGATTCGCCTAAACTTGGCTCCGCGAAACAATTGTGACGCCGGCTGCAACGGGTGGGTCTACCGCCGTCCTTCCCAGGCCCTATGAGAGGCGTGGATGCGCGGCATACACGTTGGCGCCATTGACAACCATCAAGCTGCTCGAGGAGGAGACCGGTATGCCCCTGTGCCCGCCGATGATCCGCCACCTGAAATCCCCCGACCTGTTTGCAGCGATCGACCGTGTGCCGGCGCTTGGCACGCCGGCTGGCGGGCGTACGTTCGAGGTCTTCAATCCATCGACCGGCGAACTGCTGGCGGAACTTCCCGACATGGGCGTCGAGGAGACGCGCGCGGCGATCGACAAGGCCTATGTCGCTCAGGCCGAGTGGGCAGCGCTGACCGCCCGCGAGCGCAGCGAAATCTTGTGGCGCTGGCATCAGTCGATCGTCACCCACACCGACGATCTCGCGGCTATCCTCACCGCCGAGATGGGCAAGCCGCTTGCCGAAGCCAAATCGGAAGTCTCGCATGCAGCCGCCTACCTGCAATGGTATGCCGAGGAGGCCAATCGTATATACGGCGAGACGATCTCGGCGCCATCGACGGACCGCCGCATGCTGGTGATCAAGCAGCCTATCGGTGTTGTCGGCACGATCACGCCATGGAATTTTCCCGCCTCGATGGTGGCGCGCAAGATCTCGCCGGCGCTGGCGGCGGGCTGCGCCATCGTGTTGAAGCCCGCCGAGCAGACGCCGCTTGTCGCGGGCGCCATGTTCGCGCTCGCCGCCGCGGCCGGGTTTCCCGACGGCGTCGTGAACCTTATCTATGCCTCCGAGGGCGCCGCGGTGGGACGTGAGCTCTGCCACAACCCCAAAGTGCGCAAGATCAGCTTCACCGGATCGACCGAGGTTGGCCGACTGCTCATGCGCCAGTGCTCGGACCAGATCAAGAAGGTCAGCCTCGAGTTGGGCGGCAATGCGCCTTTCATCGTCTTCGACGATGCCGACATAGATGCCGCCGTGGACGGGGCGATCCAGGCGAAGTTCCGCAATGCCGGCCAGACCTGCGTTTCGGCGAATCGCCTTTACGTGCAGTCGGGCGTCCATGACGAGTTCGTCGATAAATTCGTCGAACGGGTTCGCCAGCTTCAGGTCGGTGACGGTTTCGATCCCGATGTCGCCATCGGCCCGCTGATCGACAGGCCGGCGCTCGCCAAGATCGAATCCCATATCGCCGATGCCGTTGGAAAAGGCGGTGCGATCCGGTGCGGCGGCGGTAGGATTGGCAGAGACGGCACTTTTTTCCAGCCGACCGTCCTTACTGATATTTCCGGCGCAATGACGGTGGCGCAAGAGGAGACATTTGGACCATTGGCCCCGGTCATCCGCTTCGAGGATGCGGATCAGGTCGTGCGTGAAGCCAACGACACGATCTACGGCCTCGCCGCCTATTTTTATGCCTCCAACCTGAAGCGGGTCTGGCGTGTGGCGGAGGCCCTGGAATATGGCATGGTCGGTATCAACACCGGACGCATGTCCTCGGAAGCCGCGCCGTTCGGCGGCGTGAAACAGTCAGGCATCGGGCGGGAGGGTTCCCGCCACGGCCTCGAGGATTACCTCGAGATGAAGTATCTCTGCATGGGCGGCATCTGAGGTAAAACGACCAGGCCGCTTTTTGAAGAACGATGTGCCGCGGAATTGTCGCCCGCGGAGGCCGTTGGGGTTCTGCTCGCAGGTCAGTTGCTGATATGCGACAACGCCAGGTCGGTCTCGTCCTGGGCCTCCAACAGGAGTTCCTCCGCTGACCGGAACATGTCCTCGAACGCCAGTTCATGCTCGAAGACAACGCCGCCGACGCGGATGGTAAGCACGTCCTTGTCGCCTTTCGGCGCAAAATAAATCTGTCCGACCGCGTCTCGAACACGTTCGCCGATCTCCTTGGCGTCCTGGCTCGTAGCGCCGGGGAGGAAAACGCCGAACATCGAGTTTCCGATGCGCCCGATCAGGTCGTCCTTGCGCACCGAGGACTTGATGGCCGAGGCGATGAGCCGCAAGGCCTCGTCACCCCATCCCAGACCGAAGCGCAGATTGATCGATGAAAGATGCTCCGGGTGAATGACGAGAAAGGCGCCGGAGCGCGGGCCGGATGGCCGCGCCGCCCGTCTGTCGACCATTGAGGTGAACACCGCCCCGTTAAGGCAGCCCGTCAGACGGTCATAGGTGCCGGACCTGGTAAGTTCCTGCCGGTAACGGCGGAGCTCGACCTCTCTCCAGCCGAGCAGGGCAAAAAGCGGCAGACCGATGATGATGGGCAGAAGCGCCGCCGTGACGACGCTGCGGCCGAACGGCGTCAAGACGTCGCTGAGCAGGAGCAGATAGTTGAGGCCGAGCGACAGGCCCACGCAGGCGGCGGTGCCGAGCAGGGACAGCCAAAGGACATGCTTCCAGGCCCCTGCCGGTGTGGTCTCGGTTTTTGTGCTCACTGGCCAATCTCCTGTTGGACGCATTGGCTTAAAGACGGGGTGTTACGATTTCCGTTTCAGCGAGGTCTACAATTTGAAGGAATTCAGCATCTTTCTCCGTGGGCGGCGTTGGATGGGCATTCTTTAGCGGCCGCGGCCTAGGCTCGCTTCGACGATCCGATTCGGTCGCAGCTCGGCATTTGGTAGGATCGCTTAACGCATTTAACCATTCCGTTATTACGCAATTCCGAACGGAAAGCCGTCACGCGCCTTTCCCGGGGGGGGCTTATTGCGGCGGGCCGAAGATGCCCATCTGGGCGCCCCGGGCCACCGATTCGGCCTTGCCGTAGGTTCCGCCGGGCGCCGCCATCGCCCAGCCATTGGCAACGAGCCAGGCGCCGACATCCTGCTTGCCGAGCGTGCAGGACGCGGCGATGACGAAGCGGTCGCCATCGGGCGGCAGGACGCATTTGAGCGCCCGGCCGCGCAGCCAGGCGTTGAAGGCGGCGCGGGCGCGCTGGCCGCAGGGCCAGATGGCGTCGTCGAACGAGCAGGTCCTGGCGGGGCCGATATCGACCGCGCCGCTGACGATGACCCTGCGCCCCATGGCTTCGAAGACCGCTGACGAAATGGCGACCGGACGATAAAGCAGCGTCTCACGCCAGTCCTTCGGCATCGGCGTCTTCGGCGGCGAGGCGAGCCCAAGCTCGCCGAGCGGCGGGCGGGCCTCGATGCGCTCGATGCCTGCCACGTCGAGCGGCGGCGGCGCGATGAGATCCTCGGCGATCCGGCGCGCCGGCTGGCCGGGCCGTGCGTCATGAACGGGGCCGTGAGGGGCAGGTTGCGCTTCGCCTGCCTCGGGCGGCGGCGGAAAGGAGGGGAGGGTGGTCGGCAACCAGTGCCTGGACCCGGCAATCATCAGCGCGCCGGCGACCAGCCCGAGGCCGCCCAGCGTCATGGCAAGCCGGCCGGTCGATTTCACCTCGCCCACAAGCGCGCCCCATCGTTTCACCGGATCATACATTAGGCACTGGCGACATTGCTTGAAAAGCAAGGCGTTGCGTTAAGTCTCGCGCAACCAATGCGGCCTACATTCAAGCATCGGTTGTCGAGGGGATGACATGACGCGCAAGCCGACACTGCTCCTTGCCTTCCCGGCCCTCATGCTGTTCCTGCTGGCGGCGGAGCGGACGGCGACATTCCTTCTCGGAACCTATTCGGCGAGCCCCGCCATGTGGCGTGTCTGGCTCGAGCTGCGGCCCTTCTCGACGATGTTCTGGCAGCAGGTGGACTTCTATCTCGGCGGCTCGATGGCTCTCGACGCAGCCATCATCCTCGCCGCGTCGGCCGCCTGCTGGATGGCCTGCCGGGCGAAGAGATCCGCCGGCTTTTTCCTCGCCAACCATGCCGCTCTGCTGTTCGCCGGACTGATGATCGCGGTCGGCAGCCATTCGGAAACGGCCAGCACGATTGCCACCTTCACCGCGCCGCGCGGCTTGCAGTTCTCGCTGGCGATCGACTTCAGCTGGAAGAACAGCCTGGTGCTGTGCCTTGGCCTCGCGGCCTGCGCCTATTGCCATGTCGCTTTCCTGCGCGAAGCGAAACTTCGCACGGAAGCCCGCGCCGTCCGCATCCTGGCGCTGCAGCGCGACTTCTAGAGCAATTCCAGGAAAAGTGTGAGCGGTTTTCCGTCCGGAATTGCGTCAAAACAAAGAGATAGAGCGGGTCGCCGTTTCCGTGAAACGGTGAACTGCTCTAGCCTGGCATCGCCAGCCGGCGTCAGTTGATCTTCTTGTAATAGACCTTGCCGTCCGCCTGCTGGATGCGCTGGTAGGGCGGGTTGGGTCCAGGCGGCGCGACCTTCCGCTTGAACATCGGCGAGGCGTTGTCCGGCTCGGCGGGGTTCTCGACTGCGGACGCCTCCGCCACGGTCGTGCCGGCGAAACCGGGTTCGGGCGCGCGAGGCGTCTCCGCCTCGGTTGCGACTGGCTGGCCCTGCTCCAGCTTGGCCAGGCTGCCGTTGATCTGCCCAAAACTCGCCTGCAACTGCCGGTCCAGCGTTTCGAACCGGCTCTGGAAGCCATTGTTGACCGTGTCGATACGGGTGCCGATCCGCTGCTCGAACTGGCCGAGCTGCTCCAGCCGCGCCTCCATCGCCCGCAGGTCGTTGACGCCGCGATAGAGATAGACGGCGGCCGTCACGTTGACGGCGGTGACGAGCGCAGCACCCACCGCGACAACGCCGATGGTTCTCGCCCTGTTCGGCTTGCCGGGCGCCTTTTCCTGCTCGCCGAGTTCGATTGCCGGAACGTCCGGTACGCTGATCATCGTCATTCAACCACCACCTTTGCGCCCACCGCCACGCGCTTGAAGAGATCGATCACATCGGTATTCGTCAGTCTAAAGCATCCGGACGTGCCGTCAAAGCCGACACCCTTGGGATCGTTGGTGCCATGGATGCGATAGAGTGTGTCGCGTCCGTCGCGCGACAGATACAGCGCCCTGGCGCCGAGCGGATTGTAAGGGCCGGCCGGCACCATCGCCGGCAGCTCCGGCTGGCGGGTGCGCATCTCCTTGGGCGGACGCCATTGTGGCCACTCGGTCTTGGATGCGACCTTGACCGTCCCCGTCCAGCCGAACCCGTCGCGGCCGACGCTGATCTGGTAGCGCAGCGCCTGGCCCGGGCCCGTCACCAGATAAAGCGCCTTTTCGGTCTTGCGGATGATGATCGTGCCTGGTTGCTCGCCGGTCTGGAAGGCGACCGCCTTGCGCAGGCTGGGACCCATGGCGGGAAGCGGCGGCAGGCCCGATCCGGCTGCGGCGAAACCGCAGGCCGACACCAGCGCCATGCCGGCCAGGCACGCGCCCGCCACGCTCGCAGCAATGCGGCGCTTAGCGCTGGGCATTGTCCAGCCGCTCCTTGAACATGCGCTTCAGGTCCTTGTTGAAGCGGGCGCGTGCGTCCACCTCGGAAGGCAGGATGGCGCGGTTCAGCGCGTCGGTGAGAAGCGCGTTGTCCAGCGTCAGCGACTTGATGTGCGGCGCCTTGAAGATCTTCTCCAGCTCGCTGCGCGAGAAGTGGTTGCCGAACCATTTGCGCTTGTGCTTGTTGGCGACCAGCGTGATCGAGACGCCGTTGCCGCGCATTTCGCGGATCTTCTTGTAGAGCCGCTTGCCTTGCCGCAAGGACGCGACGTTGAGCTCGAAGACGATGAAGATCTCGTCGCTCGTCCGCAGCACCGAGTCGTGCCATGGCGTCTCGATGTTGGGCAGGTCGATGACGATGTCGTCGAAGCGGTAGGCGACGAGGTCGAGCAGCCGGAAGACGAAATCGGCGCCATGCGGCTCGAACGGCAATTGCGGCCGCTCGAAGGAGTAGAGCGTGAGCCCGGAGGGGCGCGAAAGCTTGATGACGTCCATCAGCTCGACATCGAGCCGGTCCGGCTGGCCGATGATGCCAGCTAGATCGAACTGGTTGAACTGGTTGAGATAGGCGCCGCAATTGGCGCTCTGGAAGTCGAGGTCGACGAGGCAGGTCGAGGCCGCCCGCTCGGCCGACTTCGAGGCGAGATGCTCCGCCGCCGCGATCGCCAGCGTCGTGGCACCCGCGCCGCCGCTGGCGGCAATGAAGGTGATGATCCGGCTCTTCGTGCCCTGGCTGCCGGTGTCGTGGAAGGTGACGGCGTTGAGCAGCTCCTTGGCGTCAAGCGGCTTGTGCAGCCAGTCCGATGCGTTCATGCGCACCAAAACGCGCGTCTGCTCCGACGTCAATTCGCCCGAGACAGCGATCAGCGGCACCGAGGCCCAGGCCGAACGCGCCTCGACGAGCGCATTGTTGCCGAGCAGCTCGCCACTGCCAAGATCGAGGATGATGATGCCCGGCCGCGCATCGACCGGCGGCCCCTTCAGGAACTCGACCGCCTCCGAGACCTTGACGTCGTAGATCGCCAGCGCGTCGAGCCGCGTCGTCACGTCGCGCGTGAAGTTCGCATCGGACGAAAACAGGGCGACCTGTTTGCGTTTCGTGGGCAGCACTCTGGTGTCGATGGCGTTCATGGCGACGTACTCTTTAAATCTTCACCCGTTACAGTACTCAGCATGGAAGGCATGGTGATGTTAGTGAACCCCATCAGTCCCTGGAGAAAGAAGAACTGGAAGGTCACGCTCTGAAGGCTGACGGTGATGGTCGGCACCGGGCCGCCTGCTCGCGTCTGGTAGCCGAGTCCGGTGGCCGTATATCGTACAACTACGTTGTCCGGCTGTAGCCTTGGAAAGAAATGACACATCCCCGGCCGTTGCCCCGCGGCAAGCGGCGGACAAGTGCCTGTTCCAGTCGCGTCTCCGCGAAAAATTCGATTGAAATTCGCAGGAGTAAAAGTTCCAGGCACGCACCCTGAGCCGGCACAACTGCACACGCTCGTGGCACCGTTGCATGTATAATCGAAATTGCCCGCCGGTATGGGAGCGCCTGGCGTGGTCGTAATTCCAGCTGTGGCAATCTGAGGCGCGATTGGATCCGAGATCGAGGCCAGCCGGGCGCCGATCTGCACTGCCTTCGTCGCCGCGTTCCATTGATAAAAGGCATTGCCGAAATCGACGAAGCCCAGCACGAGGGCAAACAGCAGCGTCGACACGATGGTCATTTCGACCATTGCCGCGCCATCCTCCGATGCTGCGAAACGCCTGATCATGATCAGAACCGGATCAACCGCTCCTCGTGGGCGCCGCTCAAGGTGATCGGGCCGATGCCGATAATCGACAGCATGCCGATGCCGTTATACGGGTAGTTGCCGACCGCTCGGACGATGCAAACTTGTGCCGTGGTGGAGCGATACAGCGTGACGCCGGCTTGCACAGCGTCGTGGCAGGATGCGGCGGCGGCAATGGTCACCGTCGCGTTATTCGATGCCCCCCCCGATTTCTGCCATCCGCTGATGCGCGCATTCCCAGATCCGGCCGCGTTGCCGAACACGGCTATGTTGGCGGCTACGTCGGCGCAACTGATGGCCGTGAAACCCGCGTACTGGGTATAAAGCTGACTATTGCAACGCGCCCCGAAGCGAGCAGCGTCGGTCAACCCGGCTTCCATCAGCAGCTTGTCATGGATAAGGTTGCCGAACTCGAACACACCGGCTGACAAGATCAACATCAAAGGCGTGATAAGGGTCATTTCGACCAACACCGCGCCTCGACTGTCGCGTCGAAATTTGTTCAGGTGCCGGAGCAATGTTCTGATCATCGTCGTCACCGGTAGAGCTGTGCTTCGTCACGCAGGAAATTGTCGAGCGTTCCCTGACCGGCGCCGCCAGTAACGTCGACCAGTTCAACCATGACAGATGCATCATCAGAAGCAGACGCGACGGGTTCCGTTAGGAAGAAACTGCCAAAGGCTTCGACCGGCAGATTGGTGCTGTGGCCGGATAAGTCGTTGCCTGCCGCTTCGAGCGCGTTGCAATTCAGGATTGCGCCATAGAGAAGACGACGATCGACCGATGTGACAGGCGGCTGACAGGAGTTCGAAGGTGTTCCGACTTCGCCCCCGGGCGAGGCTGTCCCAACCAGACCGTTTGCGATCTCATATTTGTAGACCTCGTAGCGGGTCGGCTTGGTCGTATCCCACGAAGATGGATGACTGGTGGAACTGAAGTTTGTGCTCCAATAACCTGGAAGGTTCCAGTTGCCATCGCCCATCCTGCCACCCATGTAAGGTGTTGTCGCATCGCGCGGAAGGCCCATTGTTCCAGGCTCGGTGAATGAAAGCTGGTTCATAGCAGGGCATTGATTCGCGCTGCCTTTGGTCTGTACCGCCCCTTTTCGGACATTCGCGGCGGGGCCGTATTGCGGGGTATTGAAGTGGCCGTTGGCTCCAATCCCAAACCGGACATTGAAGGCGTCTTGCACCGGGCCGGCATTCTGGCCGGTCTTGGTCGAAACACTACCGGATTCGTAGCAGCCGATCGGGGTGGATGTCGCGATCGTCTCAGCGAGGGCTTGTGCACCGTTGCCTACGCCCGGCGGCGGTTCGAGGAAGCCGAAATTGCCAGGACCGGCAGCAGCGCCGTTTCCGACCTTTCTCAGTTCGATCAGCCGGCGACGAACGGCCGGATTGGAGACAGCCTGTTGCAGCGTATAACCGCCGGCATCATTCGTGCCATTCGCATCCATCTCATAGGGGTTGCAGATGAACACAGGCGTGAAATCGCAGACACCAGAGGTAAAGCCTGCCACGGCGACCGCGCCGACGTTAAAACCGTTGTTGGCGGCGTTGCCGGTAAGGAACGAAGCCGGGAAGATTGCTGCGAAACCGATCGGCGCGACCGTCACTTGAATGAAACGCGTTTGCGCTTCCCCGACGGCGCGATTGGCATCAGCCAGATAGGTCGCAAGGTTCGCTGCCGTTATCTGGGTGCTGTCCGCGGCGGGAATCGCCTTCAAAAAACACCATGAAATATTCCCGGCATTGTTGCAGTTCAGGGTGCCGCCAGGTTGGCCAGAGGTCAGGGTAAGCCTGCCATTCGTCCCAACCGTCGAGAAATAGCTCTCGTTGCTGACCAGCGTCGCCATGGCGCGCTCGGCCCGCGCCCAAGAGCCGCTGCTGCCGTCCAATTCCGCAGCGCCGGCAAGCGCAAAAGCATCAGCCGCCTTTTGCAGGTCATTGTGCATGTTGTTGACCCGGCTCATGTCGATCGCCAGCAGCGAAAAGCCGATGATTGCCGGCAGCATGATGCTGACGAGCAATAGCGCTATGCCTCGCTGATCGCGCCAGAATCTGCGAATGGTCCCCAACATGACCCTACCCTTTACCCCTTGGTGTCAGGCTCCTCGCATACCTGATACAACCGCTTCCTTTCGTTCATTTCACTGCGCGGTCGTACCCGTCGGACCGACATTGACCGTCATGTTTGTTGTGGGCGCCGGCGCCGGCGGAAGCTTGTATTTCTGCACGACGCCGACGGACCGTGCGCCATCGCCTTCGATCCTGGTGTTGTTCGAAGCAGGATTGTACGGATCGACGGTCTGCAGCAGCTGGTTGGCTCTCTGCGAGTCGCCCGACGCCAAGGTCATCGTGTCGTAGTTGTTGAGATAGTCCGCGGCGCAGCCTGCAAGCAGGCTGGAGCCGAGAAGGACGAGCAAGAGCTTATTTCTTGACATAGACCAGCTTGTCCTTCGATTTCACATCCAGCATGTGGCCATAGGGGCCGGTGACGCCGTCGCCATGCTCATACTTGCGGATCATGTCCTTGCTAACTTCGAGCTGTCCGAGCAGCATGAGTTCCGGGTCGTTGGCCGGCCTCGTCTTGTCGAATGGCGTCGCCAGTTGCTCGCCGGGCTTCACCGGCCGCACGAGGTGCGGTGTCACGATGACAACCAGCTCCGTTTCTTCCTTCTGCGTGCTCGAATTCTTGAACAGCGCACCGATGATCGGCACCTGGCCAAGCCACGGCACCTGATCCTGAAGCCTCGTGTTCTTGCTGGACAGCAGGCCCCCGACCGCGAAGCTCTGGCCGTCGCGCAGGTCGACCACGGTCGCCAGCTTGCGGTTGGTGAAGATCGGGTCGCCGGCCGGCGTGAAGCCGGTCAGGTCGCTGACTTCCGGCGCCAGCTTGATATGGATCTTGCCGTCATCCAGCACCACCGGCGTGAAGTTCAGATTGACGCCGAATTGCTTGAACACAATCTCGATTTCGCCCTGGCTGTTGACGCTGCGGATCGGCACTTCGCCGCCGGCGTTGAAGCTGGCCGTTTCGCCGGAAACCGTGGTGAGGTTTGGCTCGGCCAGGAGACGTACGAGACCCTTCGACTCGAGCGCTTCGATGATCAGATCGACCTTGACGTTGCTGTCGATGATGCGGGTAATTAAAGCTCCGAAGGGGCTGGCGGTCGACAGTAATCCGCTGAGCAGATCTCCATCGCCAAGGACCACGGGATTGCCGTCGTCATCCTTCGTCGTGGTCGCGATCCCGGTGCCAACCCTGGACGTTCCGCTCCCGTTCTTGCTCCGGAAAGACACGCCGAGGTCGCGGCCGCTATTGCGCTTGGCCTCAAGGATGCGCACCGAAAGATTGACCTGCTCGCTGTCATCGATGGTGACAGCATTGATGATGGCGTCGGGGCCATATTGCTGCGTCACCTCGACGATCTGCGCCAGTGTCGCGGCATCCTTGACATGGCCGCTCAGTCGAACCTTGCCGTTGATCGAACCGATTTCGATGCGCGCCCTCGGTGCCACCTGACGGATCGCGGCCGCCATGTCGCTGACATCCTGGCCGACCTCGATCTGGATGGCGCCCAGCGAGCGTTTGTCCTCGGAAAACAGGTTGACGGTGGTGGTACCGAGGCTCTTGCCGATAATATAGAGCGTCTTGTCTGTCATCGGCTGTGCATCGGCGATCTTTTCGTCGCCGACGACGATATCGCCCAGTGTGGCGTTCACCTGGATCGTGGCGGATTGAGAAACGGGCACGAACACGCGGTGCAGCGACGGGCTCGACACATCGATGAAGCGGTCAGCGGCACGAGCCGCGAAACTCAACGGCAACGCACAGGACAATACCACAGCGGCCGCCGTAAGTGGTCCCCAGAACGCACGCATCTACACTACCCCCTCGTTGGCTGATTCGGACTCCACCTATCCTAATGTGCCAACGTCACTTTTGTCGCGGCACCTCGTATGTTTCGAACTTTATACCTCGAAATACACGAACTGTCGCTTGCGCCGGTGGCTCCGGCTTTACATATTTGACCTCTTCCTTGACGATTTCCTTCGCTTGCGGCGCAGATGCCACAGCCGGGGCCGGTTTGACCTTGCTCAAGTCGTCGAGTTTGTTGCCTACCCGTTCGACGGCCTGGGCCAGCCCGGCGAGCTTGTCGTCGGCGCGTTTGCGATCGGCGGCGGCTGCGGCGTCCACCGCTGCCTGCCTGGCCAGTTCAGCTTGCCTCTTGGCAACGTCTTCCGGCGTGTCGCCGGTCAGATCCGAAAGCGTGACGCGTTCGGTCATCTCACCCTTGTTGGCCGCCGCCTGGCGAAGCGCCAGCGACAATTGGCCGGCACCTGCGGCGAGCGTAAGTTTCTGGGCGTCCTTGGTGCTGACTTCCACGGTGACTGCCTTGACCACCGTCGGGCTGTCCTTGCTTTCGTCAGCCACCTGGTCGACGGCGAGCACTTTGACGCTTTGCAGCAACACGTCGACGAAACTCTTGTCGCCTTCATCGCTGCGCACGGTGCGCGTCAACAGCACGTCGACACGGTCGCCGGGAAAGACAAAGCCGGCTACGCCGAGCACATCGTTCACGCGGATGGAGACAGCCTTCATGCCTTCGGCAAGCACCGCCGAAAGCGTGGCGCGCTGGCCGGGGCCGGTAATCTTGGTGGCGAGAACCGGCTCATTGGTGCCGATCGCCTGAAGCGCCTGCTTGGTGCCTTCGCCCGCCAGCAGGTCCTTTGTTGTCTTGAAAGCTCCGGCTGGAACCGCGCCGGAGGGCCAGGCGACTTCACGCAGCTTGTCCGCCGACAGCGTGTCGCCGAACTTCAGCGGGACCGCGGCCACCACGACCGTGTCGCGTTGAACGTCTTCCGTGCGCGCCATGGCGCTGCGCTGATTGGCCAGCCAAATATTCGCCAGAACCACCGCCAATACGCCAAACACGCCGGCGAGAACAATCATAATTACAGTATTTGCGCGCATCGATTTTGCCCCGCCCGATTGCGTACGCCGCTAGTTCTATCATCGACGCCGGGGATGTCCCGGCGTCGGTGACTGTCAGGATATCACGGCAGCGTCGTCGACAGCGTCGTCCACTGGGTGCCGACCCAACCGCCGACGAAAATGACCGAAGCGATCACGGCCACGGTGATGATGCCGAGCAGGATCGTATATTCGACCATAGCAGCGCCGTTTTCGTCGTCGCGGAACTGCCGGGCCATCGTCATGAGCTTTTTCATGCCAATTTCTCCCTTTGGAGGTTTGAACCCGACGAGACAGAGCTAAGGATGAACCCCATACCCAAGCATCCCCCGTCACGTTCAATCCTAGGTCCCGCAAAAAAGCAGAGTCAAACGGATTAACAGTCCCTTAACCTTTCAATACTTGATGAATAGCCCTTTTCAGTGTTGACAAGAGCTTGATTCAGCTCGCTTTTCAAGCGATCTTAACCATTCATTCACAATTCCGCCGCCGCCATGCCACCACTGGCATCATATTAGGAACTATGCATAACTCATTATATCTGAGTTCTTAGGGAAGCGACTGCCCATGCGGCGACAAAGGTCCTAGGACTTTAGTCTGCAAGCCTAGAGTAAGGCAAAAATAAAACGATTTCCCGAAATTCATTTCTTAACTATGCCGCAAGTAATATGTCCAGTGTGTCCTTCAGGCCGCTTGTGCCCCTCGTGGTTAACGCTTAGTTTCGACGTGGGGAAAACCAGAAGGGGGTTGAGCGGCATGTTAGGTCGCTTCATCAAAGGGCCGAACGAACAGAAACCGCCGCAGCCGGCGCCCCTTCCGGCGTTGAATGGGGCGCCAAGCGCTCCTGTTGTAGAAGCCGAATCGCAGGGCGACGACTTTCTGTCATTGAAGGTCGAGCTCCATCGCCATCTCATCGATCGCTTCAACCTGACCGCTCTCGAAAGCGCCTCCAAGGATGAAATCCTCAATGAGATCCGGCCGATCGTGCGCGAATTCGTGCGCGGCCGCAACGTGCCGTTGAATGCGCGCGAGCTCGACCAACTGACCAGCGACACCGCAGACGAGATGCTGGGGCTTGGCCCGATCGAACCGCTGCTCAAGGACGATTCGATTGCCGACATCCTGATCAACACGCACAAGCGCGTTTTCATCGAGCGGCGTGGTGTGATCGAGGAGACGGCGATCCGCTTTCGCGACGAGGCGCATCTGCTGCGCGTCATCAACAAGATCGTCTCTGCTATTGGCCGTCGAGTTGATGAATCCGCTCCAATGGTCGATGCGCGCCTTGAAGATGGCTCGCGCGTCAACATCGCCGTACGGCCGATCTCGGTGGACGGTCCGCTGGTGTCGATCCGCAAATTTTCCAAAAACCCCTATTCCCTTGAACGCCTGATGGCATTCAACTCGATCCGCCAGCCGATGATCGACCTGCTGCGAATCGCCGTGCAGGCGCGCAAGTCGATCCTGGTCTCAGGCGGCACCGGCAGCGGCAAGACGACCCTGCTCAACGCGCTCTCTAGCTACATCCCCGCCAGGGAGCGCCTGATCACCATCGAGGACGCCGCGGAGCTTCAGTTGCAGCAGCCGCATGTCGGCCGGCTGGAAACGCGCCCGCCCAATGTCGAGGGCAAGGGCGAGGTTCGCCAGCGCGAGCTGGTCAAGAACGCATTGCGCATGCGGCCGGATCGCATCATCGTCGGCGAGGTGCGCGGCGAGGAAGCCTTCGATATGCTGCAGGCGATGAACACCGGCCACGAAGGTTCGATGACAACCATCCACGCCAACACCCCGCGCGATGCCATATCGCGGCTGGAACAGATGGTTGGCATGGCAGGTATGCCCATGACCAATGAATCGATCCGCGCGCAGATTTCGTCGGCCATCGACATCATCGTGCAAACGCAGAGGCTTTCCGACGGTGGCAGGCGGGTTGTTTCCATATCGGAATTGACCGGCATGGAAGGCAATGTCGTCCAGTTGCAGGAAATCTACCACTTCGTGCGCCGTGATGTGGCTGCCGATGGAAAGATCATCGGCGAATTTCGCGCGACGGGTGTTCGGCCGCGATTTGCCCAGGAGGCGGCGACGCTGGGGCACAATTTCGCCAAGGACGCCTTCAATCCGCAGGTCCCACTCTGATGCTGACCGGTCAGACGCTGCTCTATTTCATTTATGTGCTCGCGGCGGCCTCCGTGATCCTTGCGGCCGAGTCATTCTACCTGTCGTTTGCAGGCCGACGAGCGCGAGCAGGGGTGATAAACCGGCGCCTGCAGCGACTTGGAGAAGATGCGCCGGCTGAAAGGAGTTTGCAGGGGCTTCTGCAGGAGCGCGGGCTGACGGCGTCGGGCGACTACATTTTCGGCGCCGTAACGCTGAATCGGCTTTACACGCAATCCGGCATCACCGGGAACCCGCTGGCATTCGCGGCGATGTTTCTGCTCGCAGGCCTCGTGATTGCGCTCTTCCTGCCGTTGCTCCTAGGCTTCTCTGTCGTCGTCGCGGTCATCGCCTTTTTTGTTGTCGGATTTGTTCTGCCGATTCTCGTTCTGCGACGCGCGAGGGATAGGCGAATCCAAAAATTTGCTGCCCAACTCCCGGACGCGCTCGATATGATCGTGCGATCGCTGCGCGCCGGCCATCCAACCACCGTGGCCATCGGTCTTGTTGCGCGCGAGATGCCCGATCCGCTTGGGACCGAATTCGGCATCGTGTCGGACGAAATCACCTTCGGCCTGAGCCTTGAACAGGCGGTGCGGAAGCTTTCGGAAAGGGTCGGCTTCGAGGGGCTTCACCTTTTGTCAGTGTCGCTCTCGATTCAGGCCAAGACCGGCGGCAACCTGACGGAAATTTTGTCTAATCTCGCTTCCGTGTTGCGCGAACGGCGAACGCTCCGGCTGAAAATTAAAGCGCTTTCCGCCGAAGGGCGCATGTCGGCCTGGATCATTTCCCTGTTTCCGGTTTTCATGTTTGGTATTCTGATGCTCATCGCCCCAAGCTATTACGGCGATATATGGGAAAGCCCGCTGATTCTACCGGTGTTTTTGATCTTTGGGTCTTGGGCGTTGCTGGGGGACTTCATCATGTACCGTATGGTCAATTTCGATTTCTGAGAGAGCCGACTTGCTGACCGATATCGGAAATTCGAGCCTTTTGCTCTCGCTTGCGGTCTTCCTGGCGGCGGCTGCACTTTTTACTGTGGCCGCGCTGGTTATTATGCCGGTTCTCCAAACCAGAAGAATGGTCGCGCAAAGCCTTTTGTCCGAGGGCATCAGCAATCGACGCTCGCTTGGCGCGCGGCAGGAGCTCAACAGGATTTCCGCGCAGCGGCCTGTCGATGCCTATTTCCGCGCCTTGGAGAAGGAGCGCGGCGAGCCGAATGCGCTTGAAGCCAAGTTGTTCCGGGCCGGATTCCATCAATCCAGCGCGCCGATCATTTACACATTGTCTCGTCTTGCCGCCGTATGTGTCGGGTTCCTGGTAACCTACGCACTTCTTTCGCGTGTGTTGCCGCCTCAAATGCCAAGCATTGTGGTCTTTGCCGGTTCGGCTCTGATAGGTCTTGGCTGTATCGTCATTCCGAGCATTGCGCTCGACCGATTCGAGAACGGCCAGAAGCAGATCTATCGACGCGGCTTTCCTGACTTCATGGACATGATGATCACTTGCGCCGATGCGGGCATGAGCCTCGAGGCGGCCGTTGAACGCGTCGGCGCCGAACTGGCCGGAACCCATAAATGGCTCGGTATCCAACTATCGATCATGAATTTGCAGTTGCGGGCCGGCAAACCGCTGCGCGAGGCGCTGCGCGAACTTGCTGATCGCGTCGGCCTCGAGGAAGCGCGCGCCCTGGCCGTGCTGTTCCGGCAATCGGAAGAACTCGGCACCAGCCTGACAGAAGCCTTGCGCGTCTACAGCGACGAGATGCGCACACAGCGGATCCTCCGTGCCGAGGAGCGCGCCAACGCGCTCCCGGTAAAAATGATGATTCCTTTGGGGATTTGCATCTTTCCGGTCGTGATGATGGTCGTCATGCTGCCTGTGGTCATCCGCATGAAAGGCGTTTTCTTCTAGCTGAACATATGCTTTGGTCCGAATGTGGGTCGGGGGACTCTCGGGGAAACGACATGAAGAAGCTGATTGCCGCAGCCAGCCTGTTGATGATAGCGCTTGCCGGCTGTCAGACGAACGGGAACGACGCCACGGACGGTGTCGTTCGCACCAATGAGCCCGCCAAAGGCGACTACACTGCCTTTGGAGACGCTTTCGATGGTCTGAAGACGATTAGCGATGTCGACTACTATGCCTCGGACCAGGCGGTTGCCGAGGCCAAAACCCAGTTCCGCTCCGAGAACTACGGCAATGCCGGCGCCTTGTTCTATAAGGCCACGCGGCTGGCGCCCAACGATGGGGTCGCCTGGCTTGGCCTTGCCGCCTCCTGCGATCGCATTCGGCGTTTCGATTTGTCTGACATGGCCTATGGCCGGGCTTATCGGCTGCTCGGCGCGACACCGGAATATTACAACAACGTCGGGTACTCCTATCTGTTGCGCGGCAAGTTGCAGGACGCGCGGACCAATTTCCTCAAGGCGTATGAACTCGCGCCCAACGATCCGACCGTGGCTAACAATTTGAAGTTGCTATCATCCAGCGTGCGCAACATAGAGCGGTCATGAGCCTTTTGCTTGCCGCATCGCTGCTGCTCAAGGCGTTGGCCATTCCATTGCTTGTCCGAGTCGCCTGGCTGGACTTCACCGTGCAGAGAATATCCAACCGCGATGTTCTGCTGCTCCTATGCCTCGGGCTGGGATCGCTTCAGCTCTCCTCGGTAGCGGTCGGATCGTGGTGGGACATGGGCTTGAGCGCGCTGGCTGGCCTCGTGCTGTTTGTCGGACTGTTTCCATTCTGGACCTTGCGGAAGGTCGGTGCTGGCGACGTAAAGCTGATGGCGGTCACGCCATTGTTGGTCGGCGGTAGCGGCCTAGTCGTGTTTTCCCTGTTGTTGCTGGTGTTCGCCCTTGTCACGGCGCTGCTCGTCAAGAGCCCGTTCCTGCTGCCGGCAGGCGCATTCCGCATTTACGTCCAGCATCTGGATCGCAAGGGCGTTGTGCCATTTGGAGTGCCGATATCGGCTGCGGCGATCTGCACGGTAGCGTTCGAGATTGCGTACAGCCTCAACGCCCTAATCCTATCGCGTTAGCGCGAACTCCAGCCCGCAAGAGCCCAGGTTAACCTTCTGGAAACCATTAGCTTGCGCTAACGCTGTCGAAGTGGTTGTATCGGGACGTGTCGGCGGGGGCGCCGTATGGATGTCTTAAATCTCAAAGCTCTTTTGATTACGGCGCTGATCTTTGTGCCGATCGAGCATCTTTTCGCTCTGCGGCCACGTCAGAAAATTATCAGGAAAGCTTTCCTAAACGATTTGATCTATGCGTTGTTTAACGGCGCCCCAATAACTCTTGGACTGATCGCAACAACTACGCTGGCAACCGGCATGTTGGGATGGCTCGTGCCGGGCTTTGTCGGAGCAGCGATATCATCGCAACCGGTCTGGCTTCAGGTCATCGAGATCATCGTCATAGCCGACATCGGCTTTTACTTTGCTCACCGGGCTTTCCACGCCATCCCGTTTCTGTGGCACTTTCACGCCATCCACCATAGTATTGAGGAACTTGACTGGCTTGCCGGGCACAGGGTTCATCCTGTTGACCAGGTTTTGACCAAAAGTGCTTCGTTCGTGCCGATCTACTTGTTAGGCTTTAGCGGCGAATCAATTGTCCTATTCGCATTTATCTTCCACGCCCATGCCCTGCTGCTGCATGCCAATGTTAGACTAAATATCGGTCCGCTTCGGTGGCTGATTGCTTCTCCTCAGTTCCATCACTGGCATCACGCAAATGAACGGGTAGCGTATGA
This sequence comes from Mesorhizobium sp., assembly GCA_004020545.1. Taxonomy (GTDB): domain Bacteria; phylum Pseudomonadota; class Alphaproteobacteria; order Rhizobiales; family Rhizobiaceae; genus Mesorhizobium. The sequence goes on from SAQE01000029.1 coordinate 31,481, forward strand.
CAAGAATTTTGCCGGGCAGCTTTCCCTCATCGATGTTGCCTTCGGGACGATGTACCTCCCTGGCAAGACGGTGCCTGCGCGATATGGCGTCGATGACGCCATTCCGTCGAACTACATCGAGCAACTCGCTTATCCACTAGTTCCAAGAGGCAGGGTCAATGAAACTCCCTCCGCCAACGACGCGTGATTTCATCGGTCGCGCGACCATGACGCTTTACTTCACGGTTTGCGCAACCTTGAAAGCAGCAACAACCGTCGCGGACAAAAGCAACGCGGAATGGACGATATCATGGTCGATCGACATAGGGGCGGGCATTGCTGCGCTTGGCTTCATGGCGCTTGTGGTGGTGACAACCGTGGTGCGACTCCCCCCTGTGAAGACGGCGCAAGGCCTCGAGCCGCGCATTTCTGCGCTGATAGGATGCTTTGCGACTGTGACATTGATCGCCGTCCCTCGCGTGAAAGTAGCCCCGCAGCTTGAGTTGACGGCGGATCTCATCACGATTTTTGGCTTCGCCCTGTGTATTTGGTGCCTCTGGTGGCTCGGTCGATCGTTCAGCATTCTTGCCCAGGCAAGGCGGCTTGTTACGGCGGGGCCGTACCAGATCGTGCGTCACCCGCTTTATGCTTGCGAGGGGATTGTCCTGCTAGGCATCATTCTTCGCAATCCGACATGGCCCACGATGGCAGTGGGTGCGATTGTCCTTGCGTTCCAATATCGACGGGCAGTCAATGAGGAAAGGGTCTTGCGGGCGGCTTTTCCGGAGTATCAGGAATACGCGCGGCGCGTCCCGATGCTCTTGCCACGTCCTTCGAGCATTGGGTTGCCTGCGTCCGAACCACGTTAGGACAAGCTAATGGGGACAAGAAACTTTCTTTACGCAACGCTGTGCACATCAGCCCTACTGGGACTTGTTGATCTGACTTGGCTTTCTCGCTCCCAAGTCCGATTTTCACCAGTAAATTGGCGGGACATTGCAGGGGTCGCCCTGTGCATTTGCATCGCTGGATTGATTTACTGGCTGGTTTCGTGGCGGGTTCGAGGCGACAAGTCCCAAATGGGCCTAGTTGTTCGCAAAGCTTCCGATTTCCTGGGGAGCTTGGCGCTTGCCGGAGGCGCCTTTGTTCCACTGCTGGTCGGCTCGACTGTTTTAATGCATGTTGCCAGCGCCACTGATCGTCCGTTTGCCGATCCGACACTTGCCTATATAGACGAGCGGCTCGGCTTTCATTGGCCTTGGTTCCTGTCCGTCACCAATCATCAATTGATTGCGCCGGTGCTCAGCTTCGCTTACCACTCGCTAGGACCACAAGTGCCGTTTGTGTTCTTGTTGAACATCGCCAGACACAGAAACGACAGGTTGTTGGAGTTCATCACGCTTATGGCCATGTCATCCATTCTGGCGGGCGGGATAATGGCGTTTGTACCGGCAGAGGGCGCCTATGCCTACTTCAAGCCGACTGCAGACCAGTTCAGCCATTTCACCGCTCACGCAGGCATGTGGCATTACGAGACGCTCATGGCGCTGAGATCGGGTGCACCGTTCGATCTGATCATGACCAACAGTAGCGGGCTGGTCACCTTCCCGTCCTATCACACAGCGCTCGGCATCATGGTCGTCTACGCGCTTCGCGACTATCGCTGGCTGTTTTGGTCCGTAGGTTGCCTTAATGCGGTAATGATAGTCGCCACACTTCCTGAGGGCGGCCACCACCTGATCGATGTGCTTGCGGGCGCGACGGTTGGATTGGCCTCTATCTTTGTCGGGAGGATGATTGGTGCATACGAGCGCAGGCGAGCGGGTAGTCCTGAAAATATCGGCGACTGGCCCGTAACTTTACATTGACGCACCATCCCGATCAAACGCCGGTGGTTCAAGCGATGCAGGCTTTGGCGTGATCTGGTCTTTGCAAATACTTCGCTTTGTCGCTGCTCTCATGGTCGTATATGTCCATGCTGCTCAGACTGCCGCTGAAGCAACCGGGTCCAATGGCCTGCTGCCCCGTGACTTTCAGGTTGTCGGCCGCGCAGGCGTAGATATCTTCTTCGTCATATCAGGGGTGATTATCGCTAGGACGGCGCCTGGTCTGACATGGAAATCTTTCGCTTGGCGAAGGTTTCGGCGCATCGTTCCGCTCTACCTGCTGGTCAGCATCCCTTATGCAATCGTCGCCTACAAAACCGGCTTCGGTTGGCGGGACGCTCTGGCGACGCTGCTGCTTTGGCCGGCTACCGACCAAATGACTGCGCCAGCCTTGCCCGCGGCCTGGACGCTTTGCTTCGAGATGCTGTTCTACGCGGCAGCAACTATCGTCCTTGTCGATCGGAGACTGTTGCCGGGACTCCTCGCTATCTTCGGTCTTGCGATGATCTTTCGCTCGGCCGGTCCAGTGTTGCAGTTTCTCGGCAATCCGTTGATCGTCGAATTCGGCTTTGGTGTCCTTCTCGCCTATGCCCCTAAGTGGAAACCGGCAGCGTGGTGCCTACCAATAGGCGCCGTGATCATGGTGGCTGCTGGGTTCATCGGAATAGCGCCGCAAGGTGGCACTATGGAGTTCCTTACAGGCGAATATGGCTTTCAGCGTGTGCTGGTATACGGTCTCCCAGCCGCGTTGATCGTTTTCGGCACGATGCAAATCGATGCTAAGCCGAGTGCATGGACGGTTCTCGGTGACGCCTCCTATATGCTTTATCTGACCCACACCCTGCCGATAACGCTGCTTCTGATACTGTGGACCGCGTTCACGATCCCGCCAGACCTCATCATCGTGATCGGCATGGCCACGTCAGTCCTTTTCGCTTGGCGGATGTATATTCGTTTCGAGTTGCCACTGCGCGAATTCCTCAGTCGTGCTGTCCCTATCCCCGCGGTCGTGGACGAGAAGTCGCCGTCCACCAGCATGATTGGAAAACGATAATCCTCTCAAAACCCAACCGTCTGCTTTCTCCACCAGCTTCAGCTTGCCCTTGGCCACATCCCTTGCTGCTCCGGCTTTTTCTTGATGATGGGCAGAGGTGGCGGTTCGTCGGATACAGCTGGCTTCGGGGCTTCAAACATCAGGCGTTCGGCGAGCACGACGGCACCAGCCCCCGCCGCGCCGACAACAGCCAAAATGAGCAGCTTTCTAAGAAAATCCAACGACCCGCCACCCCAGTGAAATTCAAAACCCCGCCGTCTGCTTCTCCACCAGCTTGAGCTGGCCCTTCTCCACCTTGAAGAACGGCATCGATCGCTGGCTCGAGCCGTCGGCGCGGAAGCGGAACAGGCCGGTCGAGCCGCGGAAGCCGCTTGCATTCTCCAGCACCTGCTTGGAGAAGCCGTTCGGGCCGACCGAGCTCGCGATGCCGGCCGTCAGCGCCACCATGTCGTAGGCATAGGCGACGTTGACGTCGGGCTGATAATTGTAGGTCGCCTTGAAGCGGTCGGCGATCGGCCCGGTCTCGCTCTGGTCGAGCGTCGCGATATAGGCGCCTTCATAGAGCGGATCCACCGGATGCTCGAGCCAGCGGTTGGTGCCGATCAGGCTCACGGCCTTTCCAGGAATGCCTTTCGCTTTCAGCGCGCTCAGCACGGCGATAGGGCTGCCGTCGCCGCTGGCGACGACGACCGCATCGGGCGCCTCGACCAGCGAGCCCATGTCGGACACCACCTTGGCGCCGTCCGACGCCGAATAGGGGAGCGTCACGGCAAGCGCCGCGCCATAGATGCTGAGCGCGTTGGCGACCCTGGCCTCGATGGCGCCGGCATTGGCGCCGGCCGGCACCATCAGCACGAATTTCTTGGCGCCCTTGCCGGCCACGGCGGCCGCGCCAGCGGCCGCGCTGTCGGCCTCGCTGAGTCGCACCGAATAGACGCCGGGGCCGCCGGCGAAATTGTCGGCCAGCGCAAGCACGGGCGGCCGCGTCGTGCCGGAGAGCTTGGCAAGGTGCTGCGCCGCCGTAAGCTCGGCCGGCCCGATGACCACCTTCGCGCCGCCGGAGGTGATCGCCTTCACCGCCAGGTCCTTGGCAAAGGAGCTGTCGCCGCGCGTGTCCTCGATCGTCAGTGTCACCAGCTTGTCGCCGAGATCGCTCATCGCCAGCCTGGCGGCATCATACATCTTCCTGCCGTTCTCTCCCGTGCTGCCCGAGGCGGAGAGGGGCAAAAGCATGGTGATTTTGGTCGCGCCCGTGCCGAGCGTGAGATTGCCCTTCGGCGCGGCGGTCGCGGCGGAGCTGGCGGTCAGTTGCGCGGGCGTCGTGGCGGGGCTCCCGGCCTGGCTGGCCGGAGGGCGAAGCGCCGCCGGATCGAGCACGTCCGATGCGCCGCTCTTCGACTGGCAGCCGGAGATGGCCGCGACGGCGACAAGCGCGAGCGCCAAGGCTGGCAGAGGATGCTGCCGGAAATGCCGGGCAACGCCGGCACGCATGGTAACCGGCGCCGCACGCGCGCAGCCTTCTGCCCAGTCTCTCATGGCCATCATCGCAACCGATCGGCGCGGCGTTCGCCTGTCAGCTCAATGCATGTATTCGACCATGCGGTCGTGGAAGCACTCGCATTTGTTGAGCGTATCTTCGTCCTTATAGTTCGTCTTGAGATAGCCATAGGCCATGCCGCAGGCGACCTTGGCTTCCGATGCCCAGACGAAGGCGGGGCGCGACGAGTTGATCCATTCCGGGCTGTTGGCGACGGCGATGGATTCGTCCATCAGCTTCACCACATGGTCCTTGAGCTCGACCATGTTGTCGGTCAGCACCAGGTCCGACGTGCCCACGGTGCGGCAATAGTTCACCGCCGGCTCGCCGATGATGTCGGCGGCAAAGCCCGTCGACCCGGCCAAGAGCAGCGCCGTGGCCGAAGCCAGAAGTCTTACGGAATGTTTCATGTAAGCCCCTCTCTAAATTGCGAATTCATGGTTCGCCAATGCATAGCATGGGAGTGTGACTAAGCATAAGCGCTAAATGGTGACAGTGTGCTGTGTATGGTTCGTGTCGTCATAAAGGATGTTGATAGTTCCGGCAGCGGGTCCGTTCTGCAACACCGCGACATCCACGAAATTGGCGCCGCCAGTCGTGCCGTTGGTGTCCACGCTCAGCGTGTGTGATGCCGAATCGTATTTCACGTACTCGGCGATATTGCCGCCCACCGAGGCGTCGAACAACGATGACAGGTCGATCTTGTCGCCTTGGCCGCCGACGCCGCTGTAGTCGGAGATGAGATCCTTGATGTCGAGGCTGTCGAGCTTGAACGTGTCGGCGCCGGTGCCGCCGGTCATGGTGTCCTGGCCAGAACCGCCGATCAACAAGTCATTGCCGGCGTTGCCAATGATCGTATCATTGCCGGCGCCGCCATAGAGCACGTTGTTGCCGCTGTCGCCGTTCAGCGTGTCATTGAAGTCCGACCCGATAATATGCGGGGCTGCCAGCGTCGACGTGTACGAGTGAGGGTCTCCGGCCAGCGAGGACGAGTAATTCTGAATGTTTTCTCCCGTTGGGCTCAGCGTGATGCCGATCGTGCCGCCGGCGATATCGCCATCGCCATCGACCACGCTGACCGGAATGTCGAAGCTCACAGGCGTATGTGTCGCGACGGCCGCGCCGAAATCTCCGACCTTGAAGGTGTCGCCCGAAACATAGGTGTATTCAAGGCTATTGTAGCCGTCGTTGGTGAAGACTGCGATTTCCGTGCCGATCGCGCCGGCGCCGGAGGTGCCGTAGACACCGCCGATATTGACGCTGCCATCCGCGTTCAGCTGTACCGTATAAACATGGCCGTTGATGGTATAGCTCTCGAGGAGAGCGGTAGCTGTTACGGTCTGGAACACGCCGTTGTAGCCGATGGAGACCGAATTGATGTGGTCAATAGCGCCATCGCCGACCACGTTGTTGCCGTCCGTATCATCGGATGCCGTGATCCTGATCGTCGACCCGGTGGTGGCCGTGAATGTCGCGGTCGAGCCGTTGACGGTGTAGTGGGCATCGAACACGTGATCGCGGTTGGTGGCGTCGCTGTAGCCGCCCGACCCTGCCGGATCGCCGCGCAGGTCGGTCACGAAATCCACTCTCATGCTTTCCGGAAGGCCACCGTCCAAACCGACCGAACTGCCAGAGCCAACACCGCCCGAAATCGCACTCGAATTGATCGTGCTGGTGCGCGCTCCATTGACCTCGGGGGTTATAAGCAGGTCGGAGCTGTCGTTATCGATCGGTGAGCCGGCGCTTTCTGTGCTCGGAATGAATCCGGCCCAGGCGCCGTTTCCGCCGACGAAGTTGTATCCCCCCGAGCTGAAGTCGACTTGGGTTACGCTGTCCACCGCTCCGTTCATGTCGACGGAATAGGAAGCGGTCGCCGGGTCGAGTGTTATGACAAACACAGAAACGGCGCCAGCAAAACCCGTGAGCGTGTGGCCGTCTGCCGAGACGTCGTACACGATCGAAACACCATTGGAGGTCAGCCCGCTTGCCGTGCCGTCGAGCGACGACGGGAAGATGACGGTTCCGCCGTCGGCGCCGTAATTGTTCGTCAGTATCCCGTCGATATCGAGATCGAACGACACAGGCGCTCCTGCCCCGTTTGCCACAACCGCGGAGGCCGGGGTGATGGCCGTCGGTACGTCGTCGGTTACGTCGATGGTGATGGTGTTGGTGACGATGTTGCCGTTGGCGTCGGTGGCCTGGTAGGTGAAGGTCTCGACGTTGTTGACGGTGTTGGTGCCGTTGTTGGCGTCGACGCCGTCGACCGGCGAGGTCAGCGTGTAGCTGTAGGTGCCGTTGGCGTTGAGGGTCAGCGTGCCGTGCGAGCCGGTCGGGCTGCCGACCAGTGTGAAGGTATAGGGACCGGTGCCCCCCGACACATTGTCGGCGACCGTGCCGGCCACCGTCTCGGCCGTGCTCGCCGGGTTGGAGCCGATCGCCAGCGCCGCCTCGTTGACGGTGGCGTCCTCATTGGCGGCGGCCAGGCCGCTGTCGGTGAGATTGATGGTCAGCGTGGTGGTCGACAGGTCGCCGTCGCCGTCCATGATGGTGTAGACGAACACGTCGGTGGCGCCGCCGGCCGGAACCGCATTGGGATTGCCGTCATAGCTGTAGGAGCCGTTGGCCTGCAGCGTCAGCGTGCCGAAGCTGCCGTTGATCACCGTATTGACGCCGGTCACAACCGCCGTGGTGGTATCGCCGCCCGCGGCGCGCACGCCGACCACGCCGCCGCCGGCGGCCGCGCCGTCGGCGCCGAACACGTCATCCGTGCCGTCGGTCAGCACGTTGCCGCCGACGATGCCGCCTTCGGCGACATTGTTGGTGTCGGCATGCGCCGTCGGTACGTCGTCGGTTACGTCGATGGTGATGGTGTTGGTGACGATGTTGCCG
>SAQE01000029.1:38922-72170 GCA_004020545.1 Mesorhizobium sp.
CGATGCCGCCTTCGGCGACATTGTTGGTGTCGGCATGCGCCGTCGGTACGTCGTCGACGATGTTGATGATGAGGTTGCCGGCCGGTGCGCTGTCGCCGTCGGCGTCGGTGACGACGACCGCGAAAGAGGTGGAGGTGTTGTCGCCCGATGTGTTGTCGACCAGCGTATAGGAGTAGCTGATGGTGCCGACGCCGGTTGCCGGATTGTAGCTGTAGCTGGCCGTCAGCGAGCCTGTGGCATCGGTGAAGGTCTGGTTGGAGCCAGTCAGCACGTGGCCGCCGAGCGAGACGGTCTGGATGCCATCGGGCGAGGTGAAGCCGATGCTGCCCGAGGTGGTCTCCGAGTTGGCTGCAGCGTTCGAACCGGCGGACTCGCCGCCGCGTGCCGGCAGGCCGGCTTCATAGACCGTGGTATCGGCGCCGCCGGGCGCCGGGATCGTGTCGGTCGGCGTGGAGTCGCCGATCGAGATGGTCAGCGTGGTGTGCGACAGGTCGCCGTCGCCATCCTTGATGGTGTAGGTGAAGACGTCGCTGACACCGCCGGGTGAGCCGGCGTCGCGGGTATAGCTGTAGCTGCCGTCCGTCTGCAAGGTCAGCGTGCCATAGGTGCCGTGGATCGGTGCGTTCACTGTGGCACCGCTGTCGAGGTTGGCATTGGTGTCGCCCTTGGCAACGCCGGCCACCGTGGCGCCGTCGGCGCCCAGCACGTCGATGCCGGTCACCGGCGAAGTGGTGCCGACCGCAGTCAGCACGTTGCCGGCCTCGGCGGTGAACTGGTTGGCCGCCACGCTGTCGGTGTCGGCATGCGCGGTGGGCACGTCGTCGATGATGTTGATGACGAGGTTGCCGGCCGGTGCCGGATCGCCGTCGGCATCCGTCACTACCACCGCGAAGCTGGCGCTGGTGTTGTCGCCAGAGGTGTTGTCGATGAGCGTATAGGAATAGCTGATGGTGCCGACGCCGGTCGTCGCATTGTAGACGTAGCTTGCCGTCAGTGAGCCGGTTGCATCGGTGAAGGTCTGTGCCACACCGCTCAGCGCATGGCCGCCCAGTGAGACCGTCGTCAGGCCGTCCGGCGAAGTGAAGCCGATCGTACCAGACGTCGTTTCGGAGGCCGCAGGCTCGTTCGAGCCTTGCGGCTCGCCGCCGCGTGCCGGCAGGCCGGCTTCATAGACCGTGGTATCAGCGCCGCCCGCTACCGGGATCGAGATGGTCGGCGTCGAGTCGCCGATCGAGATCGTCAGCGTGGTGTGCGAGGTGTCGCCGTCGCCGTCCTTGATCGTATAGGTGAAGACGTCATTGACGCCGCCGGGCGTGCCGGCGTCGCGTACATAGCTGTAGGTGCCATCGGCGGCCAGCGTCAGCTTGCCGTAGGTACCCTGGACCTGGACACCGAGCGAGCCGGAGGAGTCGGCATTGGTGTCGCCGGCTGCGACGCCAACCACTGTGGCGCCGTCGGCGCCCTTGGTGTCGGCAACGCCGTCCGTCGTATTAGCGTCGGCTCCATCCGTGCCGCCAACCAGCACGTTGCCCGTCGCCGGGCCGAACTGGCCGGCCGCAATGCTGTCGGTATCGGCCACCGCCGTCGGCACGTCGTCGATGATGGCGACGGCAAAAGTGGCGCTGGCCGTATCGCCGTCGGAATCCGTAACGGTGATGCTGAAATTGTCCGGAACCGTATCGTTGGGGTCGAAACCGTTCGTTTGTTCGGGATGGGTGACCGACTCGGTCACCGTGTAATTGTATTCGATAGCCCCGGTGATCGGATCGAAGGACACGATCGTTATGTAGCCGAACTGGCCCTGGATCTGCTGCCCGACGCCGGTCACGGTGTCGCCGTTGATGACGATCGAGCCGATACCGTCCGGCGCGTCGATGGTGATCGTTCCGATGCTGGACGTTTCCGCGTCGCTCGGCGCGTCACTGCCCGGCGATTGTGACGGGCCGCCGTCGAGGCCGGTTTCGCTGGCCGCCTCGTCCGGGGTCAGCAGTGACGTGGCCACCACTGAAACCTGCCTGTCGATTATCGAGGGAAACAGCTCACGGTTCTCCGGCTGCCCGAACTGCAGTGCCGTCGGCGGCAGCAGCGACGTCAAGCCGAAGCCGTCACCGATACCGCCGGGAGGCTGTTCGAAATTTCCGCCGGCGCTGCCTGGCGAGCCATTTCCGCCTGCCGAGATCGAACCGTCGGCGCCGAAGGCGACATCGACATGGCTGGATTCAAGAGCGGCGATCAGGGCAACGCGCGGCACCTCGACGTCGCCGATGATGAAGGTCGGCACGTTCAGCGCGCCGTCCTTGATGACGATCTCGGATCCATCGGGCTGCACCAGCACCAGATTGTGCCCGTCGACCTTGATGTTGTCGATCGAGACATTGGCCGGAAGCTTCACGACGTTGCCGGCTTCGGCATGATATTCATGCGGGACATTCGAGGCAGCGGCATTCGCCGCCGGCGCGTTTCCTGCAGGAGCCTTGGCGTCCGGCGCCGGCTGGTTTGCACCCTGCGCATTGTCCGCGCCCTGTGCCGGCGTGCCTTTGCCGACATCGACCGGGACCGGCTCACCGTTCTGCGCTGCCTGGCCGCCAGCGGCCTGCGCGACTTGAACATCCGTGGCTGCCGGATGTTCTCCAACGGTCGAGTGCTCGTCCGAGACATTTGAAACGGCGTCGAATTCGATACTGGTCGTCATAGCTCAAGCCCCCTTCGGCATTTCCCGGAAAGAGACATGCGCGGCTCGAACTTTGCAACAGACCGTCAACTTATTTCATATATTTGAATATGTAGAGTTTTGCATTTTTTACACTCGGTAAATCAGCATGATATATCCGGATATGTATTATCGAAGGCGCCGTCAGGCCGGCTGAGAAGTACGGCGCCGGTTCGGCGAATGAAAGTATAAATTTGAATAAAATTTGAAGTAAAGTAGAATAGATTGATTCGCGGAAACTTACCCACCTTCATTTCCGATAATTTGAGACAAGATTGATAGCGTCCACAGTCAAAGGTGGGCGCTATGAAAATACAAAAAGCTGTCTCGGCGGTCTCGGGGGTCAAGGTTCTGCTGCTGGCATTCGGTCTCGCCGGTCTGCCGAATGCGTCATCCGCCGGCGCGATTTCCGCCGGAAATCCCGCCCCTCAAACAATGCCGGCGCCGGCCAATCTCGGTGGTGTTTCGCTGGCCAGATTGCGGCCTTGGCAGCCTGCTGACGCCTACCGGATAAGCGTTGTCGCCGACGCCTACGGACCCCTTGGAACCTACCCGGCAGCGGGTTTCTCGAACGAAGAGGCTGCCCCTGGCATCGACCCGATCCAGGTTGACCCTATCCAGACTGGGGCGATCATCCCCGGCGTATTCGGGTCGGTCGCCTTGTCCATGCACAACTTCCCGGTCGCCGCGCGCTGGGCTCCGGTCTACAACGCGATCGTCGACTGCACGCCGGGCAGCGCCTGCGACCATGAGAACGCGGCTTTTGGAGAGATCATCAACATTGCGGGTAAGAAGGGCTTCCGCGACAAGCTGGCCTTCGTCAACAGCAGCGTCAACCGGCTGATCGCCTATCGCAAGGACAGTGCCCTCTACGGCAAGCTCGACTATTGGGCGAAACCATCGGAGATCCTCGAACATCGCGCCGGCGACTGCGAGGATTTCGCCATACTGAAGATGGCGGCGCTGCTGCGCGCCGGGATCCCGGCGCAGAGCATGTCGCTCGTGGTGCTCCAGGACCGCCGCCGGAAATTCTTCCACGCCGTGCTGTCGGTGAGCACGGGAAGCGGCACCTTCATCCTGGACAGCCTCGGCAACAATGTGGCGATGGACAGCGATCTTCCCGACTACGTCCCGCTCTATTCCTTCAGCACCGATCGCGCCTGGATCCACGGATCGAAGTCCGGCGCTCAGATCGCCGACGTTGCCGGCGGTTTCGCGACGGTGGCTCCCGGCGAAGGCTCTTCGCCTGACGCGACGGTGACGCCCGCGTCATCCGGCGTGGGCGCGAAATAGCTTGCTTGCAATCTAACCGTTGAAGACGAACGCCATCAAAAGCTCCGGCTCGGCCACCGGCGCGCGCACCGCGCTGAGCTGACCCCGGTAGCGGCGCTCGCCGGCGCCGATGACGAAGCCGGTGGTGACCGGGGTGTCGCCGTTCGCGTCGAGCCGGGCGAAGACATCGGTGACGTTCAGGTCCAACGCCAGCTTGAGGTCCTGCCTGCCGTCGTCGCCAGGTGCGTTTGGCAACTGACGCCTGACCAATTGCTGGAACGCCGTGTTGAAGGCCAGGATCTTCTTCGACGACGACAGCGCGAAGGCGGGGGAGGGGCAGGCGACCAGGATCGCGTTGATCGTTCGGATCGAGGCGAGCTTGCGCAACTCCATGCTTTCCTCGGCGAGGCCCCGCATGCATGCGACCCGGATCGCCGAGGTGAGATTGCCTTGGTCGGGATGATTTTCGGCGATCTCCTCGACCAGCATGCCGATCGTGCATTTGCGGCTTTCGGCCATCTGCTTCAGCGAGACCCAGAAGGCGCGCTCCAGCCGGATGCCGCGGCGCACGCCGCCGCGCGCCACGACCCGGAACTCCGGACCGAAATCCTCCGCCGCCAGCGACGGCAGCAGCCGTTCGCGCGAAGCATCGGGGCGGGCGGCGCTATCGTTCACTCATCGCCTCCTGACGCGCCTTGTTGATCGGCTTCAAAAGGTAGTTGAGGATCGTCTTGCGGCCGGTCTTGATATCGACCGAGCAGATCATGCCGGGGATGATCGAGTAGGTCTTGCCGTTCCTTTGCAGCGTGGATTTCTCGGTCGCGACGCGCACCTGGTAGTAAGGTTCGCCCGTCTTCTGGTCGACAAGGCTGTCGGCGGTGATTGTCGAAACCTTGCCTTCGATGCCGCCGAAGATCGAAAAGTCGTAGGCCGTGACCTTGATCAGCGCGTCCTGGTCCGGCTGGATGAAGGCGACGTCGCGCGGCGAGACCCGCGCCTCGACCAGGAGGGTTTCGGAGGTCGGCACAATGCCCGCCACAACCGCGCCGGGCTGCACGAAGGAGCCGAGCGTGTTGACGTCGAGCGTGTTGACGATGCCGTCGACGGGAGAGCGGATGTCGGTCCTTGCCACCTTGTCGGTGGCGCCGCGGATGGTTTCGTCCACTACAGAAAGGTCAGCCAGCGCCTGCGTCAGGTCGCTCAGCGCCTCCTGCTGGAGCTGCAGGCCGAGTTCATTGACCTGGAGCTGCGCCTCGGTGATTGCCGCCTGTGTCTTCTTGATGGTCTCGCCCGCGAGGTTGAGCTGTCCACGCAGGTCGGTCTGCTCGCGCTCGACGCGGATCTGCTCGGTCTTGGCCATCAGCCCTTTCTTTACCATGGATTCGACCAGTGCCGTTTCCTGGTCGCTGACGGCCAGGCTCTTGGACAGCCGATCGGAATTGGCGGTTGCCTCGTCGAGCTCCTTCTCGCGCTGATCGAGGCGCGACTTGAGCACCGACAGCTTCACCTCGAAGTTGTCGCGGCGCGCCACGAGCAGCTTCTGTTCATTGTCGCAGATTTCCGGCGCAACCTTCTGGATTTCCGCCGGGCAGGGAAACGATCCCTCGACATTGCCGCTCTGCTCATACTTCAGCCGCGCGATGCGCGCCTGCAGCGCCCGCGCCTTGGCCTGCTCTTCGCCAAGGCTCGAGGTGTTCCCGGAGTTGTCGAGCCGGATGATCAGGTCGTTCTTCTTCACGGTCTGGCCGATCTTCACGGCGATCTCCTGGACGACGCCGGCCTCGCTCGCCTGGATGATCTGCGTCTTGGAGGCGGGAATGACCTTGCCGTCGCCGCGCGCGATCTCGTCGACCTCGGCAAAGGATGCCCAGGCGGTGAAGGCCACGAACAGGGCCCCTATGATGTAGACGGACGCCGATGCGAACAGCGGCGGCCGATCTTCCCTTGCAAACATTCCCAACGTGCCCCGGTCAGGCATTCGCCTTTTGCAATGCCTGGATGACTTGTTCCTTCGCTCCGTCCGCGACCACGCGGCCCTGCTCGATGACGATGAGGCGGTCGACCAGCTCCAGCATGCTGTAGCGATGGGTCGAAACGATCAGCGTCGTGTTGCGGTCGAATGCGACCTTGAGCTGCTTGATCAACTGCCGTTCCGAGGCGAGATCCATCGAACCCGACGGCTCGTCCAGGAAGACGATCTTCGGCTTGGTCAGCAGCAACCGCGCGATCGCCACCGCCTGCCGCTGGCCGCCCGACAGATTGGTGCCCCGCTCGCCGACATTCATGTCGTAGCCGCGCGGATGGCGCGAGACGAAGTCGTCGACGCCCGCGGCCTTCGCGGCGGCGATGATCTCCTCGTCGGTCGCTTCCGGAGCGGCCATCAAAAGGTTTTCCTTGACCGTGCCCGAAAAAAGGTCGCCGGCCTGCGCGACGATGCCCACTGCGGCGCGCACCTCGGACGGGTGATATTGGCGCATGTCGATGCCGTCGATGAGCAGCTCTCCGGAGGTCGGCAGGAAGAGCCGGCCGACCAGACGGCCCATCGTCGTCTTGCCGGAGCCGATGCGGCCGATGATGCCGATCCGCTCGCCGGGCCTGACCGCGATGTTCAACCCGCTCAGGACCTCGTTTTCGGTGCCTGGATAGGCGAAGCCGACATTCTTGAAGACGAGCGCGCCGCTGCGGATCGGCCGGTTGACGAAGCCGACCGTGTCGGGCCGGTCCTCCGGCTGCGACATGATCGTGTTGATGATCCTGAGCGACAGCATGGCCTGACGGAAGCGGGAAAGCGTGATGGCGATCTGGCCGAGCGGCGCGACCGCGCGGCCGGCCAGCATGACCGTGCCGATGATCGCACCCGTCGAGACCTGGCCTTCCGAGAAGGCATAGGCGCCGGCAACCACCAGCGCGACGGTCACGAATTGCTGGATTGCGCCGGTGACATTGCCGGCGGCGGCCGAAAGCTCCTTGATCTTTTCCGACGTGTTGGCCGCGTTCTTCGAATGCTCGCCCCATTTGCGCAGCAGGTAGGCCTCGGCGCGCAGCGACTTGATCGTCTCCAGTGTGGAGATGGATTCGACCAGGAGCGCCTGGCGCTGCGCTGCTTCGTTCATCGAGGCGGCGACTCGTTTGCCGATACGCCGCTGCGTGACCAGGCCGACGATGATGGAAAACAGGAAGGCCAGCGCCGGTATGATCACCAGCCAGCCGCCGATGGCGTAGATGACCAAGAGGAAGACGAAGACGAAAGCCGTGTCGATGAAGACGCTGATGGTGTTCGAGGTGAAGAACTCGCGCACGAACTCGTATTGCGTGACGCGGTTCGCGTATTCGCCGGTCGACCCCGGCCGCGCCGACAAGGACGAGTTGAGCACTTTCTCGAACAGCAGATAGGAAATCCTGAGATCCGCCTTGCGTCCGGCGTAGTCGATGAGCGAGGCGCGGGCCGTCTTCAGCAACAGATCGAACAGGATCGCCGCGCAGATTCCGATCGCCAGCACCCAGAGCGTCGACACTGCCTTGTTCGGTAGGATGCGGTCGTAGACGTTCATGGTGAAGATCGGCGAGGCGATCGCCAGCATGTTGATGAAGATCGTCGACAGCACGACCTTCGAATAGGTGCGCCAGAACGCCCCCATCGTTCCGGTCAGCCAGTGGCGCCTTTCGATTCTCGGCGCCTTGCCTACCGTCATCTCCTCGGCGGTGTTGGCATAGGTGATCGAGAATGAGGCTCCGCCGCTGATGTAGCTCCCGGCGAGCTCCGATTTGCTGATCGCGGTTCGTCCGTCTTCCTGCGGAGCCGTCAGATATTGCCCGGTCTCGGTCTCGGCGAGCAGCGCGACCGGCAACTGATTGGTGCGGAAGACGATAGCCGGAAGATCGACGCGCCCGCGCACGAAATCGCGATGGCTGAACTCCCGGACCTCGAGGCCGATGCGTTCGGCGAGGTGCCTGATGTCGTCCGGCTCGATGCGCGTTTCCGAAATCGGCACCCCGGCAAACAGCACGGTCTCCGCGCTCGGCCGGCCGAGATAGGCTGCAATCGCCGAGAAGCAGGCTTTGAAAGCCTCCTTGGGCGAAACGATGTTGGGCTGCTGGTTCACGATCTGCCCCGAAGGACCAGAGATCGATGCTTACATCGGCTGCTTCTTCCTGACCGGCGCGAGTATGTCGAATGGCAGATCGTTCTTCTGCTCCGATGGCGTCCGCGCATAGGTTTCAGTATCGGCCGTTTCCGGCACGCCGAATTCCGTTCGCGCGTAGGCCGTTGCCTGCTTGGCCGGCTGGATGTTCAGCGTTTTCAGCAACTGCCCGGTCGCGGCCAACAGCCGGTATTCGGCAAACAGCGAGGCATAGGACGAGGTGTCGGCCAGTGTCGCGGTGTTGAAACGCGTGTTCTGCGCGTCGAGCACGTCGAGCAGCGAGCGCTGTCCGACCTTGAACTGCTCGCGGTAGGAAGCCACCAGCTTTTCGTTGGTGGCGGCCTGCAGCCGCAGGGTCTGTGCGAGTTCCGCCTGGCGGAAGCGGCGGTCCCATGAGGTGCGAACGGCTTCCTCGATCTCGCGCAGCACCTGATGCAGCGCAAGACGCTGCTCGCTGGCGCGGCGGATCTGCTCCTGCTCGTTGGCCTTGTCGATGCCGCCGCGATAGAGGTTCCAGCGCAGCACGACGCGCGCCTGCAGGTCGCTGGTGTCGCCATCGTCGCCGTCGATGTCAGATCCACCCCGGGCGACGCCCTCGGCTGTGATCGTGGGGCCGTATTTCGCCCGCGCGGCGTCGACCAGCGAGGCCGCCGCGTCGATGTCGCTGTTGGCCATATGGACGCGCGGATTGCTCTGCCTGGCGAGCCCGATCGCGTCATCGAGCGAGCGCGGCAGCGCGCCGGCGACATCGGCCGGCCGCGACGCATTGGTCAGCGGCTTGCCGACATTCTTGAAGAACCGGATCTTGGCGGCTTCGAGCTCCTCTGCGGCCTCTTGCACACGCGCCTTGGCGGCATAAAGGCGTTCTTCCGCCTGCTGGCGGTCGGCGTCGTTCAGCGCGCCGCCCGCGATGCCCTGCTTGATGTCGCCGAGTATAGACTGATGGAAGGCGAGGTTCTTCTTCGCTTCGGCGACGATCGACCCCTGCAGCATGTATTCGAGATAGTCCTGGACGACGGCAAGCCCAATGAACTCGGACCGTTCCAGCACTCTGAAAGACGCTCCGTCGACGCGGGAGGCCTGGCGGTTCAATTCGGCCCGCCTTGCCCCGCTGTCATAAAGCGTCTGCGTAACGGTGAGGTCGGCCTCGTTCGGATAGAGGGCGTCATGCTCCTCGCCGATCGCGCGACGGGAAGGATTGTCCAGGCGGCGGGCGCCTGTTGACGCTTCCAGATCGACGCTGGGAAGATAGAGGCCTTTTGCCTGGCGCAGCTCGAATTCGATGGCTTCGCGGTTTTCGATCGCCTGCCCAATCTCAGGATTGGACTCGACGGCGACTGCTACGGCTTCCTTGAGTGTGAGTGCGCTGGCGCTTCCACAAGTCAGCATCGACACCGTCATGGCAAGCGCAAAGCGCCAGCCGACGGTCACTTTACCCGTCCTGGTCATTTTAACCCCGTGACTATCCCCGCGCCCTATTGTTTTTTTAGCGCTTATTTGCCCGAGCCTGCCACCAGAGCTTTCGGCCAGTATCTAGCAGATTTTCCGAAGATGTGAGCGCTTAATGATTTCGAGTCCATCAAAAGCGAGGTTTCGGGTCATTAGTCCGAGCGGTTGTAGCAAAAATAGCACAGAAACGCGGTGCGCCTCTGGGTTGCGATGTGGACAGTCCCGCTACGATCGCGATTTTCTAAACAAATAGCTAAGCTGGGCCAGGAATCGCCCGGCCTCTATGGTGACTTTGTTAACCCTCTTCGTCGGCAAGGCGTGTCCGGTGACGCCGAGGCAGCACTCGAGGGACGTCGAGCCTAGGCCATCGACCGGCCGAGGATGTTGCGCCGGTGATCGGCGAGGTTGCGGACGCAAGGAAAGCCACGGTCCCGGCGACATCTTGCTGCAAGAAATCTGCTCCGGTTCTGCAAGGCAGGAGCCGGAAATTGCCATGTGCGGCTGGTTTTGTTGGCAAACGGGGACCGATCCCTGTATTGCGGGCTGAAAGCCAAAGCATGGACGTTCTTGTATGACAAATGTCGCCCTGACCGGGCTTGCCCGCGATCTCGCCCGGCGTGCTGCCGAGGGCCGTCCCGTGCGCATCGGCGTCATCGGCTCCGGCGAGATGGGCACCGATCTGGTCACCCAGGGCATGCTGATGCCGGGCATTTCGGTCGCCGCCATCTCCACCCGCCGCCCGCACACGGCACGCGAGGCGATTCGCATCGCCTATGGCGACGACGCGATGGCTGCCGAAGCCGAGACTGCTTCCAAAGTCAGCCAGGCGATAGAAAGCGGCAGGATCGCCATCACTTCGAACGAGATGCTGGTAACCAATCCGCTGATCGACGTCGTCATCGACGCCACCGGCAAGCCCGGCGTCGCCGCCGATTTCGACCTGATGGCCATGGAACATGGCAAGCATCTGGTGATGATGAATGTCGAGGCCGACGTCACCATCGGCTGCTATCTGAAGCAGCAGGCCGATCGCCTGGGCGTCGTCTATTCGGTCGGCGCCGGCGACGAGCCGTCGAGCTGCCTGGAGCTGATCGAGTTCGCCTCGGCGCTCGGCTACACCATCGTCTCGGCCGGCAAGGGCAAGAACAACCCGCTCAATCACGACGCCGTTCCCGACGACTATCGCGAGGAAGCGCTGCGCCGGAACATGAATCCGCGCATGCTGGTCGAATTCGTCGACGGTTCCAAGACCATGGTCGAGATGTGCGCCATCGCCAACGCCACCGGCCTGGCGCCCGATGTTCCAGGCATGCATGGCCCGAAGGCCGACCGCGACCAGCTCGCCAAGGTGCTCATCCCGCGCGAGGACGGCGGTATCCTGTCGAGGAAGGGTGTCGTCGACTACACCGTCGGCAAGGGGGTTGCGCCGGGCGTCTTCGTCATCGTCGAGGCGACGCATCCGCGCGTCGTCGAGCGGATGGACGACCTCCATGTCGGCCACGGCCCCTATTACAGCTTCTTCAGGCCCTACCACCTGACCTCGCTGGAGGTGCCGCTGACCGCGGCCCGCATCATGCTCTACGGTCGGCCCGACATGGTGCCGCTGCCGAAACCGGTGGCCGAGGTCTGCGCCGTCGCCAAGCGCGATCTCGCCGCCGGCGAAACCTTCGATGCCATCGGCGAGACCTGCTACCGCTCCTGGACCATGACGGTCGGCGAGGCACGCGCCAGCCGCGCCGTGCCGGTCGGGCTGCTCGAGGGCGGCAAGGTGTTGAAGCCGGTCAGGAAGGGCGAACTGCTGACCAGCGACAACGCCGCGCCCGACAAGACGACCAGGCTCTATGCCTTGCGCCGGCTGCAGGACGAGATGCTGTACGGCGCGAGCGCTACTTCCCCAGCTCTATCGACCTGAGCCGCGCCGCTTCCACCGCGTCGGTCAAAAGCTTCGTCAGCCGGTCTTCGCCCATCAGCACGGCAAGCGCCGCGGCCGTCGTGCCGTTGGGGCTGGTGACCTGCTGGCGCAGCACGCCCGGCTCTTCGTCGCTTTCGGCGGCGAGCGAGGCGGCGCCGTAGACGGTCTGCATGGCGAGCAGCTTGGCCGTCTCGGCCGGCAGGCCGGCCTTCTCGGCGGCAACCGTCAGCGCTTCGATGAAATGGAAAATATAGGCCGGGCCGGAGCCGGAGACCGCGGTTACGGCATCCATCAGGCTCTCGTCATCGATCGTCGTCACGACACCGCTCGCCGAGAGCAGTTCGGCGACGAAACGCCTGACGTCGTCCAGGACCAGCGGGTTGGAGAACACCACCATCATGCCCTTGCCGATCGCCGCCGGCGTGTTCGGCATGCAGCGGATGATGGGTGCGAGATCACCGAGGATTTCCTCGAAAGTAGCGACCGGCGTGCCTGCGGCGATGCTGACAAATGTGGTCCTGCCGTCGGCGAAGCGCTTGTAGCTTGCCGTCACATCGCGGATGACCTGCGGCTTCACCGCGATGACGACGAGATCGGGCACGGCATCGGCCGGAACGCCGGAAGCGCCGGCCGCAACGCGGCAACCAAGATGTTCGGCGCGCTTGCGCAATTCCGCGTTGGGCTCGACCACGAACACCGCCGCCGGCTCGATCTTGCCGGATTTCAGCCAGCCCGAGAGCATCGCGTAACCCATATTGCCGCAACCGGCGAGAACGAGCCTGATGGTCATGGAAGCCTCCGAAAGAAGGTTCCTCCCATAAACGGTCGCGCGGCGGCGGGAAAGCCCTGTCGGGAGGGATCGGTTGCCCGCTCGCGGATCAGTGGGGGCAGCGAACCGGGATCGGCCGCAGCGAAACCTGCCTCAGCCCGAGCACGCCGAGCACGAAGAACAGCCAGACGGGGTCGCCGCGGCGGAAGAAGAAGCTTTCGAGGAAAGCGTTCAGTGCCGCGAACAGCACCACCATCATGAAGAAATCGCCGAGGAAGATGTTATCCTTGCGCGACGGGATGCGCATGTAGTCGCGCAAGGGCGCGATGAGGAAGGTGTAGACCGCGACGCAAAGCGCGGGGATGCCCATCAGCACCGCGATATCGAGATAACCGTCGTGACCGTGCACGATGTTTCGGATGTCCCAGGGCCGGTCGAAGGGCTGGTCCTGGTTGAGCAGCAGCGGCGTTCCCCAGAAGCTTTCATAGCCGTAGCCGGTCCAGGGCTTCTTCGCCAACATCTCGCCGGCGAACTCCCACAGCGTGGTGCGGCCGGTATAGGTGAGGTTCGGAAAATAGACCGCCGCCAGATGCTTGACCGGCGGGATGAAGACGATGCCCAGCGTGCCGACCGCGGTCGCGACGATCGCGGACAGAAACAGGATCGGCGTGCCGAGCCGCATGCCGATGAGGCTTGGCAGCACCACGATCAGGATCGAGAACGGCACCAGTCCGGCGGTCGTCTTCGAGCCGGTATGCAGCATGAAGATCATTGCCGCTGAGAAGATGCCGATGCCCCACCAGCGTTGCCCGCGCCGCCAGAGATAGAGTCCGGCAAAGCTGAAGCAGGCCATCACCGGTCCGGCGATGTTCTTGTGGGTGAAGACGCCGCGCCACAGGCCCGCATGCTCCGGCTCCTGCGAGTCGGCGGTGTGCAGTGCCTCGTGCGGAAAGACGATGAGCCCGACATAGGAGAGGCCCATCACCACCACCGCGGTGAAGATGATGACCCTGGCGAAGGAGTCGGCGTCGCGCGGCAACACCAGGATCGTCGCCATGGTGATGATGCCGATCATGGTGAAGGAGGCGGCGCGCATCGCCGAAGGTGGATCGGTCGCCAGGATCACCGACAGGAAGAAGAAGCCCAGCATCAGCGCCCAGGACGGGCTGATGAGCGAACGCACGACGCGCGGATCGGCGAAGGCGAGCAGCGAGAAGATCGAGATGGCGCCGAGCGATCCGAAGCCGAGCTGGTTGACGATGTCGCCGCCGTCGCCGGTGAGTTCCGCGCCCGCAGGCTGGAAGGGCCGGAACGAGACGATGATAACGGTAAAGAGCAGCGCCGCGATTGCCGTCGCAATGCCCTCGCGCGTGAAGGCGGCGCTGAGCGGCGCGCGCTCAGTTCTTCTCAGGCTGCCGGTACTGCTCATTGGCATATCCGAATTCGGCAAGCACCCGGCCGAGCGCGACATAGATCGGGTAAAGGCCTGTTGTCGGCGAGCCCGTGCGCGCCAGCCGGACGGCGCCGCGCAGCGGCGAGGCGGCAAGCAGTGCCAGGCTCTTCAGCAGAACCTTGGCGCCGGCGAACGGCGTGCCCGCCCGCTTTTTCTTCTCGACGAGCGTGGAGATGACGCCGTTGCGCAGGCTGCGGGCGCGGATCCAGTCGGCTTCCACGCGACGGGCCGGAACCGTTTCCCTGACCTTTGCCTCGGCGCACCAGCCGAGCACGAAACCTCTTTGGGCGGCGCGGCTCAGGAAATCGGAATCGCCGCCGCCCATGAAGTTGAACCTGAGATCGAGGAAGGGCGGCCCCATGGCGATAAGCACATTGCGTCCGACCAGCAGGTTGCCGGACGAATAGAGCGCCGGCACGCGGCCCGTTTGCCGGTATGGCGGCGCGAAGACGGGGTGATCGGCCCACCTCGCATGGGAGGGATCGGCGAACACCGGCACTTGCGGCCCGCCGACGATATCGGCTCGAAGCGTCTCGGCTGCCTTGCACATGCGTTCCAGCCAATCGGGCGCGGCGATCTCATCGTCGTCGATGACGAGAAGATGTTTGAAGTTGGGGAAGTAAAGCATCGCCATCTGCCAGCCGGCATTGTAGGCACTGCAATTGCCGCGCTCATGCGCGATGATCACGAGGCCCGGCATCTTGCCGCGCTCGAACAGCGGCAGTGCCGCCTTGGCGCCCTCGCGCGCCTCGGCCTCGTTTTCCATGACGATGACGGCAAAATGCCGCTCGGTTTTCTGCGCCTGGAGCGATGCCAGTGTTTCCAGCAGCAATTGGGGACGCTTGAAGGTGGGCAGCGTCACGACCACGTCGACGCTCTCCGCGGCGAGCCCCGGAGACCGCCCCGCGATCGATACCTCAGCGATCGATACCCCCGCAATCGATACCCCCGCAATCGATACCAAAGCGTCCGATAGCAAAGGGATCATCCGTTTCCAGCCGTGTGGGTTCGATCCTCGATAGCAGCCCGATGATAACGCTTCGTTAATCACCTTTCGCGGCGAGCTCCGCAAAACCGAGGCGTTTGGCCTTTGACGCTGTCATTTAATCAAGGCTTCACAGCGTTTTGCTACCGGCTACACCAATGGATAGGTGAGATGCATCTGCTGTTCGCCACATCGATCGTGCCCGACGGCGCTCTCGCCTCCGGCTACGAGATTGCCAACGCCGCGATCATCGATGCGCTGCGGCGTGCCGGCGCGCGCGTCACGGTGATGGGCTTCATCTGGCCGGGAAAAATGCCGTCCGATGCGCAGAACACCGTCGTGCTTGACTCCGTCGAGGTTCGTACCGAAGGCGCCCCGGCTCTGCAGAAACTTATCTGGCTGGGCAAGGCGGTTGTCTCCGGCCTCACCTTTTCCTCGGTCAAGCTGCGCGTCGTTTCCGACGCGGACGTCCGCGCCGCGATCGATAATGCCGGTCCGTTCGACGGCTATGTCCTGAATTCGGTGCAGTTCGCCGGTGCGTTCGAGAAGGTTCTCGCCGACCGGCCGTCGATCTTCGTCGCGCACAATGTCGAGCATCGTTCGGCCGAGGAGAACGCCGCTGCGGCCGGCAGCGCTTTTCAACGCTGGCTGTTTCGCCGCGAGGCCAGGCTGCTCGAGGTGATGGAGGAGCGTTTCTGCCGAGCCGCGCGTTTCGTCTTCACGCTGGCCGAGGAGGACCGCGCCGCGCTCGGTGTGGCTTCCGGCGACCGCTCGGCGGTGCTGCCGCTGGTGACCCGTGCCGAGGCGCCGACGAACAAAGGTCTGCGCCGCATCGACTTCGACGCGGCGCTGATCGGCACCTGGACCTGGCAGCCCAACCGCATCGGGCTGGACTGGTTCTTGACCAAGGTTGTCCCGCATCTCAGGCCCGATTTCCGCATCAGGATCGCCGGCAGCATGCCGTCGGGCGTGACGTCGACGCATCCCGGCGTCCAGTTCGTCGGAAGGGTTCCCGACGCCCAGGCCTTCGTGCGCGGCGCCGCCGTCATTCCGCTGATCAGCACCGCCGGCAGCGGCGTGCAGCTCAAGACCATCGAGACGTTCGAGCTTGGCCTGCCTTGCGTCGCCACCAGCCGCTCGTTGCGCGGTATCGGATACCGGCCGCAAAACTGTGTCGTAACCGACGATCCCGTCGCCTTCGCCTCGGCGCTCGAAGCGGCGGCGGCCGACATTCGCGATGCCGATGGCAGTGCTTTCCATCGCCGGCAGGTCAGGGCACTCGACGCCGCGATCGGGCTTGGGCTGGAGAAGCTCGGCGCCGTCAGGCGGGAGGTCGCGGCATGAACATGCACGCAGCCCGCTCCGCCTTCGGCTTCGATACGCTGAAGAGGATCCTCGGCATCTCCGTGCTTGCCATCCGGTGGGATGAGGCGATAGCACTGCTTTCCCGGCTGATCGCCGAGCGGCGCTTCGCCAAGGTGAGTTTTCTCAACGCCCACAACGCCAACCTCGCTTACAGCGATCCGGTGTTTGCCGAAGCGCTCGACGACTTCCTCGTGCTGCCGGATGGCGTCGGCGTCGACATCGCGGCAAAGCTGCTCTATGGCGCGCCTTTCCCCGACAATCTCAACGGCACCGATTTCATCCCGGCCTTCCTGCAGGCATCGACGCGGCCGCTGACCGTGGCGTTGCTCGGCGCGACGCGGGTCAATGCCGAGGCGGCATCGGTCAAGCTTTCGGCGCTCGCCGTGCAGCACAAATTCGTGGTCGTCCATGACGGCTACTTCTCCCCTGCCGAGGAGCCTGCGATCGTCGAGCGCATCGCCAGGCTGCGGCCGGACGTCCTGCTGGTCGCCATGGGCGTGCCGCGCCAGGAATTGTGGATCGCGCGCCACATCGACGCCCGTCACTGCACGCTGCCGATCGCGGTCGGCGCGCTGCTCGATTTCCTGAGTGGCACCGTGCCGCGCGCCCCGCTGTGGATGCGCCGTCTCCGGCTCGAATGGCTCTATCGCCTGTGGATCGAGCCCGGCCGCCTGTGGCGCCGCTACGTGGTCGGCAACCCGCTTTTCCTGTGGCGCGTCTTCAAGCAGAAATTGGCGCACGCCCCGCGGCCGGCGGAGGCGCGCCGTTGAACAGCCGTTTCGTGCCCGATGCCGCCGCCAGGGTCGAGCCGCTGCCGCGCACGCCCTCAGCCGCGATCGTGACGGCAAGCTACGCGCCGGACTTCGAGCGCTGCCGGCTGCTGTGCGAGACGATGGACCGCCATGTGACCGGGGTCGAGC
This sequence comes from Mesorhizobium sp., assembly GCA_004020545.1. GTDB lineage: Bacteria > Pseudomonadota > Alphaproteobacteria > Rhizobiales > Rhizobiaceae > Mesorhizobium. The sequence goes on from SAQE01000029.1 coordinate 55,900, forward strand.
GGCACTACATCCTCGTCGAGCACCGTGATGTCGCGCTGTTTCGCCAACTGGAGGGCAGCCGCCGCACGGTGGTCGACGAACAGGATCTGCTGCCGCGCTGGCTGCGGGCCTTCGACGATCCGCTCAGCCTGTTCCGCCGCCGCGTCTGGCTGAGCCTGAAGACGCAACCCCTGCGCGGCTGGCACGTGCAGCAGCTACGCCGCATCGCCATTGCCGCGCAGGCCCAGGAGGATGTGCTTGTCTTTTGCGATTCCGACGTCGCCTTCCTCAAGCCGTTCGACATGAGCGCCTTCTGGCGCGACGGCAAGGCGCGGCTGTTCCGGCGCGACGGCGTGCTGGCCAGCGATGGTCACGACGAGCATCGCATCTGGTCGCGCAATGCCGGCTCGGCGCTCGGCATCGACCCGGCGAAGGTTTCGAACCACGATTACATCTCGACGCTGATCGCGTGGCGCCGCGAGACCGTCAATGCGATGTGCGAGCGGATCGAGAAAGTGCACGGGCGCGACTGGGTCAGCGTCGTCGGCTCGGCGCGCAAATTCTCCGAATGCATGATCTACGGCCGCTATGTCGACGACCTGCTGGACGGCGCCGGCCATTTCCATGACTCAATGGAGTTCTGCCGCGTCCACTGGAACGGCGAGGCGCTGTCGGACGAGGAATTCCGCCGCTTCGTCGATGCCATGGCGCCTGAGCAGGTGGCGGTAGGCATGCAGTCCTTCATCGGCACCGATGTCGGCCGCATCCGCCGCCTGATCGGGCTCGCCGCGTAAGGCTCAGATCGCCTTCGCCGGCCGCCGCATCGCCGAATAGGTCAGCAGCATCGAGGCGAGATAAAGCAGCAGGAAGACGATGTTGAGCGACAGCACCAGATCGGGTGTGTCGGGGATCGTCGTCAGCACGTAGGTGAGCAGCACCGCCTTCAAGCCGGCGAGCAGTCCGAGATTGATCGCCCGCACCGCGGTCTGGCCGCGTGCGAAAAGCAACTCGGCCTGGTATTCGACGAGATTGCGCAGGCCCGGCACGCAGACCGCGAGTGCCACCAGGGGTGCCGCCTCGGCGACATTCTTGCCGAGCGCATTTGGGAAGAAATGCAGCACGATGCCGAGCGACAGCAGCGCCAGCGTCGAGACCAGGAAGACGCCGCCTTCGATGCCGCTCTTGACCGCGAGTCGCGAGAGCAGTTCGGGCGCGCGCATCATGCGCTGCACCAGCATCATCGAGAAGGTGCGGATCGGGATTGCCGTGAGATCGACCAGCCGCATGATGATGGCATAGATGCCGGCAAGATGCGGTCCGCCGATCGACAGCACCAGGAGCTTGTCGAACTCCATCTGCAGGTAGAACAGCACCTCGGACCCGGCGACATAGACGGAATCGGCGAGCCGCCTGAAATAGAGTTCGTTGCGCAGCCTCAGCCGCTGGCGCGGATAGAAGAAGGCGAAGGCGACGATGAGCGAGGCGGCGTTGGCGCCGATGTAGAACCACGACCAGACGCCGATGGTGCGCTGTGCGGCAAGCATGAACAGCAACGCGCCGATTGCCCGCAGCGCCGTCGCCAGGATCGTCAGCACCGCCGCGCGACCGAATTTGCCGAGGCCGTTGTTGACGATCAGCACCACTTCGACCGGCCGCCACAGCAGCGCTTCGGCGAAGACGACCGCGGCGAAGACCGGCAGCGGCACCGCGCCGGCGAAGAAGATCAGGTAGACGACGTAAGCTGCGGCGGCGAGAACCGGCAGCGAGATCACGCCGAGGAACAGGAAGCCGGCGGTGAAGGTGCCGATCAGGTTCGGGCGCATCGTGGCGGTGCGGTAGAGCGCCGAGATGAAGCCGAAGGCAAGCACGCGCGACAGCATCACGCCTGCCGCCGAAGCGGTGGCGAACATGCCGAATTCGGCGATCGACAGCGTGTTGGCCAAGGCCACGAAATAGGCGAGCGAGAAGACGAGCCGCCCGCCGGCGCCGCTGATCGCCGAGAAATAGTCGAAAACCAGCTTCCGGCGCGCGGCCATGAAGTGGCCGATCCGCGCGAGCGTCCGCCTTTGCGGTATGTCGCTGGCCTGGGTCATGTGTCCGTCAAAGCATAGGCAGGAAAGCTTAACGTGCCGTTCTGGCGGCGGCCCTGGCGACCCGGGAAAGGCTGCAATCAAGGCGAGAAAACTGTACGTCCCGATCGCGAAATTAACCTTTTATTTCCCATGCCTGTTTAGCGTGACTTAACGATTGGCCGACCGCCTCTCCCAAGCCGCCAGAGAGTAAGTTCCAGGACATGGTCGACAGGGATAACCGTGACGATTGGAGGCGCGAGCGCTCCTTGCTTGCGCTCGGCCGGGCCGTGCGCGGCGAGGATACAGCCGACGCTTCGCTGGTTTCGATCGGCGACAAGGCAGACCCGTCATGGCGCGAGGACGCCGCGGCGCGCCATCGCGCCGCCCGCTTCGAGCGCGAAGGGCGGTCAGGCCCGCAGGCCGCGAACCCGGAACTTACGACTCATATAGACGAACCCGGTCAACCTCAGGTCGATCCGCTTTCGGAAACGGTCCGGGCCGGGAATGAATGGGCCACGCAAGAGGTTCATCCGCAAGCCGGACCGCGCGAAGAGAGCCGTCCCCCGGACTATTCTTCTCCCGACTATTCCTCGGAGCCCGCGTTCGAACCGCGCCATGCCGAACCTCGCTACGCAAGCCGGCCGCTGACCGGCAACGATCCCGACGCGCAGGAGTGGAAGCCGCTGATCGACCCGATGCAGGTCGTTCGCGGCATCACCCGCTCCAAGGCGCTGATCGTCTCGACAACGATCCTGGGCGCCGCGCTTGGCATTGCCATCGCGCTGTCGACGCCGAAGAAATATGAGGCCACCAGCGAGGTCATCGTCGACCCGCGCGACCTCAAGCTCACCGATCGCGACCTGACGCAGAATGTGGTCGCCTCGGACGCGACGCTCGCCATCGTCGAGAACCAGGTCCGCATCCTCACATCGGGCACGGTCCTCAACAAGGTCGTCACGGACCTCAACCTCACCAACGACCCTGAATTCAACGGCCAGGGAAAGGGCGGCCTCAGGGTGATGTCGATGCTCCGCTCGATCCTGTCGCGGCAGGATGTGCAGGGTCCTGCCGACGATGCCCGCCGCAACGCGCTGGCGGTCCGCAATCTGGCCGAGAGCCTCGATGTCGAGCGCGGCGGCAAGACCTTCGTCGTCTCGGTTACCGCCACCACCCAGGATCCGGACAAGTCGGCCCAGATCGCCAACGCCATGATCACGGCCTTCCAGGAGATTTCCAGCAAAATCCAGTCCAACACGGCGGGCCGCGCCACCGACGAACTCACGGCAAGGCTCGACGAATTGCGCAAGGGCGTCGAGACGGCCGAGCGCAAGGTCGAGGATTTCAGGGCGACGCACGATCTTGTCGACGCACAGGGTCACCTGATCAGCGACGATCAGATGCTGAAGCTCAACGAGCAGCTTTCGGTCGCCCGCGCCCGCACGCTCGAGCTCAATGCGCGAGCCGCTTCGGCGCGTGCGCTGAATGTCAATTCGGTTCTCAACGGCACCCTGCCGGAAGAGATCAACTCCAACACGATGGGCGAGCTGCGCTCGCAATATGCGGCGCTGAAACAGGAAGCCGACCGCGCGGCGGTGAGGCTTGGGCCGCGCCATCCGGAGATCGAGGCGCTCAACGCCCAGCTTGCCGGCGCGCGCGAGCGCATCGGCGCCGAATTGCAGCGCATCGCCTCCTCGCTGCAGGTCGATCTGAAGCGCTCCGTCCAGCTCGAGCAGGACCTTGCGTCGCGTCTGGCGCAGGCCAAGGTGCAGAGCGGCGACGTGAACAACAACCTGGTTTCGCTGCGCGAGCTGGAGCGGGAGGCGGCCGCCAAGCGCTCCGTCTATGAACAGTTCCTGCTGCGCGCCAAGGAAACCGGCGAGCAGAAGGACATCAACACCGCCAACATCAACGTCATTTCGGAGGCCTATCCGCCGCTTGAAGCGAAGGGGCCATCGCGTGCCGTTAAGGCGCTGGCAGGCCTGCTGGCCGGCCTTTTCGCAGGCATCGGCCTTGGCGCGCTGCGTGGCGCCTATGCAAGCTTGCGCGAAACCGCCAATGCCCGCTCGCGCCGCAGGACCGACGGGTGCGTGTCGATCTCCAAGGGCAAGTCTCATCAGGCCGCTCCGCCAGTGCCGTCTGTTAAGCCTTTACCGGCATCGCCCGTTGCTTCGCCGCCTCCGGCGCCGGCCCCGGTGCCGGTTAGCCGTCCAGGGTTCTTGGGGGCGCTGGCTTCGTCGTTGCGCTACCTTGCGCAGCGTGGGCCGGGGGAAGCGGTCGATACAGGTGCCGTCCCGGGTGAAAGCGCCCGACGCGCGCCGACGCAGGAGGCGCATTTTTCTCATCCGCGAGCGCCGCGGCAGCGCGACGTCCAGCCGCCGCCCGCGGAAAGGTCCCATTCGTATCAACCGGATGACGAGCGTCCCGACGCGCGTCACGATGCGTATGCGCAATCGCCGATGGCTGAAGAGCGCCCGACCTCACCCGACCAGCAGGGCCAGATCGACGAGCTGCGGGCCAGCCTGCGCGAATTCCGCGAGGCAGTGCGCGATCTGACCGAGAGCCGCTCGCGCCGCCGCTATTTCTAAAACGCCCCTTCTTCGATAAAAAGCTGCCTTCGATAAAAGCTGCCCTCGATAAAAGCAGCCGGTTTCGGGTTTACGGCATCCGACGACGCTTTGGCGGGATTGCTCGGCTGAATTTTCGTGAAAATGCCGCGCTGCATTCGATCGCATGCGCCCGGCGCTCGCGGGTCGATTGTTGATTTGGGGATTGGGGTCGCCCGAGCGCGGCCGCGCAAACAGTGCTGAAGGTGAGTGATGGCCGAAGTGATCGACGGAAAGAGTGTCGCCGAAGACGTGGTTCAAAAGGTCAAGGCGCTGACCGCCGAGCTGTCGGCCAGGGGCGCGACCAGGCCGGGCCTTGCCGTGGTGATCGTCGGCGAGGATCCGGCGAGCCAGGTCTATGTCGCCTCGAAATCGCGTACGGCCAAGGAATGCGGCTTCCTCTCGCTGCAGCACACGCTGCCGGCCGAGACCACCGAGGAGCAGTTGCTGAAGATCATCGGCGATCTCAATGCCGATCCGTCGGTTCACGGCATCCTCGTGCAGTTGCCGCTGCCTGGCCATATCGATTCGGGCAAGGTCATCCAGACGATCGCGCCGGAGAAGGATGTCGACGGCTTCCACTTCATCAATGTCGGCAAGCTCGGCACCGGCGAACTGGAAACCGCTTTCGTGCCCTGCACGCCCGCCGGCTCGATGCTTCTGATCGAGCGCGTGCGCGGCAAGGACCTTTCCGGCCTCAACGCGGTCGTCGTCGGCCGCTCCAATATCGTCGGCAAGCCGATGGCCAACCTGCTGCTCGCCGCCAACTGCACGGTCACCATTGCGCACAGCCGCACCAAGGACCTGCCGGCGCTGGCGCGCACCGCCGACATCCTGGTCGCCGCCGTCGGCCGTCCGGAAATGGTCAAGGGCGATTGGGTCAAGCCCGGCGCCACCGTCATCGATGTCGGCATCAACCGCATTCCCGCCCCGGAGAAGGGGGAGGGCAAGTCGCGGCTGGTCGGCGACGTCGCCTACGCCGAATCGGCCAAGGTCGCCGGCGCCATCACGCCCGTCCCCGGCGGTGTCGGGCCGATGACCATTGCCATGCTGATGGCCAACACTGTAGCTTCCGCCTACCTTGCGGCCGGGTTGAAGCGGCCGTCCTTCTGATCGGAAAGCAGCGTCCTTGCCGAATCTTACCGCTCCTGTTGAACGGCCGGTCCTGGGCGATCCCGTTCAGGGCGGTCGGCAGTTCGGTTTCCTGCTTGTCGACAAGTTCTCGATGTTCTCACTGGCCGCGGCGATCGATTGCTTCCGCTCGGCGAACCGTCTGCTTGGTCGCGATTTCTACGGCTGGACGACGATTTCGGCGGATGGCGACGCAGTCATGGCCTCGAACGGCCTGCCGCTCAAGATCGACTATTCCGTCGCTGACATGCCGCCGGTCGACATCCTGTTCGTCTCGGTCGGGCTCACCACTGAATTCCCGGGCAAGAGCAAGGTGCTGGCGGCGCTGCGCAGTTGGGGCCGGCGCGGCAATGCGCTCGGCGCGCTGTCGGTCGGCTCCTATCTGCTGGCAGAGGCCGGACAGCTCGACGGCTATCGCTGCACCATCCACTGGGAGAACCGCGCCGGCTTCATGGAGCGCTTCCCCGACATCAACTGCACCGGCAACGTCTTCGAGATCGACCGCAAGCGCTACACCTGCGCTGGCGGCACCACCTCGATCGACCTGATGCTGGAGATCGTGCGCGGCGATTTCGGCTCCAACCTTGCCAATGGCGTCGCCAACCAGTTCCAGCACGAGCGCATCCGCTCGGCCGGCGACCGCCAGCGCGTCGGCCCCGAGCGCGATCTCACCGGCAAGTCGGAGAAGCTCAGGCGCATCGTCGAACTGATGGCCGATCATCTCGACGAACCGCTGTCGGCGGTGCAGCTTGCCAAGTCGGCGGGCCTGTCGGTGCGCCAGGTCGAGCGCCTGTTCCTGCGCCACCTCAACGTGACGCCGGGCCGCTATTACATGCGGCTGAGGCTCGAGCGGGCACGCGAACTGCTGCGCCAGACCAACATGCCGATCCTCGACGTGGCGATCGCCACCGGCTTTACCTCGCACTCCTATTTCGCGCAAAGCTACCGGCTGCAGTTCGGCCGTCCGCCGTCGGAAGAGCGCCGCACCACGTACTGAGTGACTTTGCGGGCCGTCGGGCTTGTCTCCAAAGCCCGCCTCAAATAGCTTTCCCGGCGCGGACAGGAGGCTCACTCAGGAGATTTTCATGGCGGGACTGGCACGGAGCGTCGCTGCGGCGATCCTCCTTTTGTCGATGACCACCTTTGGCTTTGCCGCCAACAAGGTCATCATCGTTCTCGATGCATCGGGCTCCATGTGGGCCCAGATCGACGGCAAACCGAAGCTCGAGATCGCGCGCGAATCGCTGCGCACGGTGCTGCAGTCGGTGCCGGCCGACGACGAGATCGGCTTCATGGCTTACGGCCATCGCACCAAGGGCAGCTGCGATGACATCGAGCTGATCGTGCCGCCGCAGGCGGGTTCGGCAAGCGCGATTTCGGCTGCCGCCGACAGCATGAAATTCCTCGGCAAGACGCCGCTGACGGCCGCGGTCAAGCAGGCGGCGGAAGCGCTCAAATACACCGAGGACAAGGCCACCGTCGTCCTCATCACCGATGGGCTCGAGACCTGCGGCGGCGATCCGTGCGCACTCGGCAAGGAGCTGAAGGAAACCGGCGTCGACTTCACCGCCGACGTGGTCGGCTTCGGCCTGACCGCCGACGAAGGCAAGCAGATCGCCTGCCTCGCCGACAACACCGGCGGCAAATACATCCAGGCCTCCGACGAGAAGGCGCTGCAGGAAGCGCTGGTCGAGACCGTTGCGGCGCCGGCCCCCGCGCCTGAGCCCGCTCCGGCTCCCGCACCGACGCCTGCGCCCGAACCCGCCAAGCCTGAATTCAATTTCATGCCGAGCGTGGTGATGGCCGAGGGCGGCGATCCGATCACCGACAGCAATGCCTGGGAGATTTATAAGGCCGCGGCCGACGGCACGCGTGGCGATCAGGTCATGACCGAGTATGGCGAGCTGAAGACCAATCTCGAGCCGGGCGACTACATCGTCGTCGGCCGCGACGACGAGGCAAGGAGCGAGCAGAAGCTCAAGGTCGAGGCCGGTCAGCTCTACAAGCCGCTGTTCACGCTGAACGGCGGCACTCTGGTCATTCACCCGCATGCGAGCCAGGGCTCGGAGATCAGCGGCGAGGCGCGTGTCGACTTCGCCTATCCGGGTGGCACCACCACCCACTATGGCGACGCCAAGGCCACCGTGCCCGCCGGCGAGCAGAAGGTGACGGTGCAGATCGGCGCCGGCACGGTGACCGAGACCGTCCAGCTTGCCGCCGGACAGACCGTCGAGAAAGACGTCGTCGTCGGCGTCGGCCACGCTGCGCTCAACGCCTACTACACCGCCGGCGGCGACAAGGCCGACAATTCCGGCATCGGCTTCGAGATCGTCAAGGCGAAGAAGAAGATCGACGGCTCGCGCGAGAGCGTCGAGCACTCCTATGGCGCGGACAGCAAGTTCTGGCTGCCGCCGGACGACTATGTCGCGCTCACCACGCTCGACCTCGCAGTCGTCGAGCAGCCTTTCAGCATCAAGGCCGGCGACAACCAGGAAATCAAGGTCACGCTCGACGCCGGCGTTCTGGCGATGTCGGCGCCTGGCGCCTATTCAATCGAGGTTTTCTCGTCGAAGAAGGATATCGAAGGCAAGCGCAAGTCGCTTGGGTTGACCTATGGCGATAGCTGGCAGCAGACGATCCCCGCCGGCGACTATGTCGTGGTGCGCCACGCCTCCGATCAGGGCCAGGACAAGGAAATGCCGGTGACGATCAAGGCCGGCGAGCGGACCGAGATCACCGTTCAGTAGGGCATTGCAGCCTGAACAGACGAAAAGGGCGGCCACGTGCCGCCCTTTTTCTTTGGATAATCCCTGAGCAAGGTCAGGCGTTTGCGAAGGCGGCGGCGCCGTGGTCGGCGCGGCCGACCAGTTGCCGGAAGCCGGCAAACAGCTCGCGTCCGAAGCCGAACTCGTTGCCGATGAGATCGGCTTCGGCCGTGCGGCGCAGCGCGAACTCCGTCCCCGGCACCAGCACCTCCAGCGTGCCGGCATCGGCGTCGAGGCGGATGATGTCGCCGTCGTAGATCCTGGCGATCGGTCCGTCCTCCACCGCCTCCGGCGTCACATGGATCGCCGCCGGCACCTTGCCGGAGGCGCCCGACATGCGTCCGTCGGTCACCAGCGCGACGCGCTGGCCGCGGTCCTGCAGGATGCCGAGCACGGTGGTCAGCTTGTGCAGCTCCGGCATGCCGTTGGCCTTCGGACCCTGGAAGCGGATGACGGCGACGAAGTCGCCGGTGAGCTGGCCGGCCTTGAAGGCGTCGTTCAGGCCCTGCTGGCTGTCGAACACCTTGGCCGGCGCCTCGATGACACGCCGCTCGGGCTTGACCGCCGAGGTCTTGATGACCGCATGGCCGAGATTGCCGGCAAGCACCTTCAGTCCGCCGGTCGGCTGGAACGCTTTCTTGAAAGGCGCGAGCACCTTTTCGTCACCGCTCTCCAGCGGTGCCGCTTCACGCAGCACGCTGCCGTCGGCGCCGAGCCTGGCTTCGACCGCATAGGGCCGCAGGCCTTCGCCCCAGACCGTCTGCACGTCCTCATGCAGGATGCCTTCGTCGAGCAGCTCTCGGATGAGGAAGCCGAGCCCGCCGGCGGCGTGAAAGTGGTTCACGTCGGCGAGCCCGTTCGGATAGACCCGCGCCAACAGCGGCACGGCTTCCGACAGATCGGAAATGTCCTGCCAGGTCAGCGAAATGCCGGCCGCGGCCGCCATCGCGATCAGGTGGATGGTGTGGTTGGTCGAGCCGCCGGTGGCGTGCAGGCCGACCACGCCGTTGACGATCGAGCGCTCGTCGATCATGCGCCCGACCGGTGTATAGGCATTGCCGAGCGCGGTGATCGCCAGCGCGCGCTTGGCCGCTTCCCTGGTCAGCGCGTCGCGCAGCGGCGTGCCCGGATTGACGAAGGAGGCGCCGGGCGTGTGCAGGCCCATGATCTCCATCAGCATCTGGTTGGAATTGGCGGTGCCGTAGAAGGTGCAGGTGCCCGGCCCGTGATAGGATTTGGACTCCGCCTCGAGCAGCTCGGCGCGGCCCGCCTTGCCCTCGGCATAGAGCTGCCGGATCTTGGCCTTCTCGTCGTTCGGTAGGCCCGACGTCATCGGTCCGGCCGGGATGAAGACAGCCGGCAGGTGCCCGAAGGTGAGCGCCGCGATCACCAACCCCGGCACGATCTTGTCGCAGACGCCGAGGAAGACGGCTGCGTCGAACATGTTGTGCGACAGGCCGATCGCGGCCGCCATGGCGATCACGTCGCGTGAGAACAGCGACAGTTCCATGCCTGGCTGGCCTTGCGTGACGCCGTCGCACATCGCCGGCACGCCGCCGGCGACCTGGGCGATGCCGCCGGCCTCGCGCGCCGCTTCCTTGATCAGCGCCGGAAACGTCTCGAACGGCTGATGCGCCGACAGCATGTCGTTGTAGGAGGTGATGATGCCGAGGTTCGGCACGCGGTCGCCGCCGAGCGCGGCCTTCTCCGACGGGCTGCAAACGGCAAAGCCATGCGCGAGGTTGCCGCAGGACAGCACCGCCCGGTTGGCTGTGCTGCCGGATGCTTCGGCGATGCGGCCGAGATAGGCTTCGCGGCCGGCTTTCGAGCGTTGGCGGATGCGTTCCGTGATGGCTTCGATGTCGCGTCTGGCTGTCATGGCTGGTCCTTTCGAGCTCCGGAAAACGTCCTCCCACAGCCTCCGGGGCGTTCCTTCGTGAAATCAGGGTGCCCAGAACACCTCTACCGCTATCGGCGATGCTTCGAGCACTTTGCGGATGGGCTTCTTCGCGCCCGCTCCCATCGCGCCGTCGAAAGCGGTGCGCTTGTCCTCGCCCTCGATGTGGAGCGCGATGAAGCCGGCGGCAACGATCCGCGCCATCGACAGCGTCAGCCGCGGCTCGCCGCCGCTTGGCGCGTGCACCGGCAGCACGATACGCCGCGAGGAGGGGTCGAGCAATTCAGCGAGATTGCCGGCATCGGGAAAGAACGAGGCCGTGTGGCCGTCGCCGCCCATGCCGAGCACCACGACGTCGAGCGGCCAGGGCAACTCGTCAAGCATTCCGTTGTCCAGTGTCGCCGCATCTTCGATGCTTGCCGCCTGATGGTAGAGCGGCACGAAGCGCGCGGCGGCAGCCTTGTTCTGAAGCAGGTTGGCCGCCACCAGCCCGGCATTCGATCGCGGCGAGGCGGGCGGCACGAAGCGCTCGTCGACCAGCGTCACCGTGACCTTGTCCCAGGCAATCGGTATGGCGGAGAGCGCTGCGAGGAACTTCGCCGGCGTCGTCCCGCCGGATACTGCGAGCAGCGCCGTGCCGCGCTCGTCGATTGCTTTGGTCAAGCGGGCGGCGACGTTGCCCGCAAGTGCGGCCGCCAGTTGTTGGCGGTCGGCAAAGCCGTTCCAGGCGTAGACGGCGCCGCTTAGTTGCTCTCGTGCCATGTCCGTCCGTCACGTTCGATGAGCGCGATGGAGGCCGAAGGTCCCCAGGTGCCGGCCGTATAGCCCTGCGCTTCCTGCCTGGCGCTTTCCCAGGCGTTTTGGATCGGGTCGATCCACTTCCACGCCGCCTCGACCTCGTCGCGGCGCATGAACAGCGTCTGGTTGCCGCGCACCACATCCATGATCAGCCGCTCATAGGCATCCGGCGCCCGGCCCTGGAACGACTGCGCGAAGCTCATGTCCAGCGAGATCTGGCGCAGCCGCATGCCGCCCGGCCCCGGATCCTTGATCATGATATACTGCTTGACGCCTTCGTCCGGCTGCAGGCGGATGACCAGCTGGTTGGGGAAGATCGGACCGGCGCTGTCGCCGAAGATGGAATAGGGGATCGGCTTGAACTCGATGACGATCTCCGAAACGCGGGTCGCCAGCCGCTTGCCGGTCCTGAGATAGAAGGGAACGCCAGCCCAGCGCCAGTTGCCGATCTCGGCCTTCACGGCGACGAAAGTCTCGGTGTTGCTGTCCTTGCCGAGCTCCTCGACATAGCCTTTGACGGGCCCTCCGGCGGAAGCGCCGGCACGATACTGGCCGCGCACGGTTTGCTTCGGCGCATCGTTGCCGTTGATGCGCTTGAGCGCCCTCAGCACCTTCAGCTTCTCGTCGCGTACCGCGTCCGCGTCCATCGACGACGGCGTTTCCATGGCGACCAGGCAAAGCAGTTGCAGGATGTGGTTCTGCACCATGTCGCGCAGCGCGCCGGCCTTGTCGTAGTAGGTGACGCGGTCCTCGAGACCCACGGTCTCGGCCACCGTGATCTGCACATGGTCGATATGGGCGGAATTCCACAACGGCTCGTAGAGCGCATTGGCAAAGCGCAGCGCCATCAGGTTCTGCACCGTTTCCTTGCCGAGATAGTGATCGATGCGGAAGATCTGGCTTTCGTGGAAATCATCGCCCACCGCGTCGTTGAGCGCCCGCGCGGAGGTGAGATCCCGCCCGATCGGCTTCTCCAGCACGATGCGCGAGTTCGGCGTGATCAGCTTATACTCTTTGAGCTGGTGCGAGATGTCGCCGAACAGCGCCGGCGCCACCGCCAGATAGAAGGCGCGGATGCGGTCGCTGTCGCCGATCGCCTTCTTGAGCTTGTCGAAGCCGGCGCCCGTGGTCGCATCGGCCGAGACGTAGGAAAGGCGCGCTACAAAGGTCTCAAGCTCCTTGGCGTCGACGTCGGCCTGCTTCACGTGCTCGGAAATCGCCTTCCTGGCGAAGGCCTGAAACTCGGCGTCGGTCATTTTCGCGCGCGATGTACCGATGATGCGCGTCGGCTCGGAGAATTGCCGGCCGCGCTGGCGGTGATAGAGCGAGGGCAGAAGCTTGCGCTCCGACAGGTCGCCGGTGCCGCCGAAGATGACGAAGTCGAAAGGGTCGACGGGGATGATCTGGCTGGTCATGGTCAGTCCGATGTGATGCCGGTCGCCGGTAGCGGGGCTGATATATTCTAATCGATTTAAATCGTCCAGTGCCAAGGTGTCACATCAAGGGCCAATCGCAGGGGGATCGATTGGGTCTGCGTGTACCCTTGACACTGGCGCTGCCGGGAGGCTTGTCGGCAAAGCGACGTCTTCCGGCAGCGTTCGCGACTGCAACATAGAACGTGAATGTGACGAAAGCTAAGGGAGAAAATCATGAGTGCGACATCTGTCGCGCCATCGACAGGCTCCCGGTGCAAATTAGGGACGATCTCGATGAGCGGGAAAACGATGCGTCTGGAAAACAAGGTTGCCATCATCACCGGCGCGGCGTCCGGCTTCGGCGAGGGCATGGCCAGGCGTTTCGCTGAAGAGGGCGCGCGCGTCGTCGTTGCCGACCTCAACGCCAAGGGGGCCGAGCGCGTCGCGGGAGAAATCGGCGACAACGCGATCTGGACCCAGACCGACGTCTCGCTGCGCTCCGAATTCGACGAGATGGTCTATGCCGCCAAGAGCGCCTTCGGCCGCATCGATATCATGATCAACAATGCCGGTTACACCCATCGCAATGGCGACATGCTGGGCGTCGACGAGGAAACCTTCGACCTGATCACCGCGATCAACATGAAGGCGATCTATCATGCGGCACTTGCCGTGGTGCCGATCATGGATCGGCAGGGCGGCGGCGTCATCCTGACCACGGCCTCGACCGCCGGCATCAGGCCGCGGCCGGGCCTTACCTGGTACAACGCCTCCAAGGGTTGGGCGATCACCGCCACCAAGTCGATGGCGGTCGAGCTCGCACCGAAAAACATCCGCGTCAATTGCCTCTGCCCGGTTGCCGGCGAAACCGGCATGCTGGAGAAGTTCATGGGCGCCGACACGCCGGAGATCCGCGAAAAATTCCGCGCCTCGATTCCGCTCGGCCGGCTCTCGACGCCGCTCGACATCGCCAATGCGGCGCTGTGGCTGGCCTCGGATGAAGCCGCCTTCATCACCGGCGTGGCGCTGGAGGTGGATGGCGGGCGCTGCATCTGAGCGGCCGCTCCGGCGCGAAAACGGCTTGGCCCGTTTACGGCGTTTGCGGCTGGCTCGGCCGAGGAAACGGATCAGGCGCCGGTCTTGACGTAGGTCTTGTAGACCCAGCCGTGCTTGCCGTTATAGACGATCTCGCACCATTTCTTGCAGCCCATCACCTGCACCGACGCCTTGGCCGGCACCGTGACGATGGCGGATGCGCCCTTCTTCGGGCCGCTGCGCATGGTGACTGGCCTCAGGATGCGTCCATTGGCGCCAGCGCTGACCTGCTGAGGTTTCGGCTTGTCCTGAGCCGCGTCCTCGGTTGCCGCCGGCTGAGCCTCCGGAGCCTGCGGCTTTGCTTCTGCTATGGCCGCGGTCTGGGCGCCATCCATCTTGTCGTCCGGCTTTTTCGCATCCGCCGACTGGCCAGCCGCCGGAGCGGGAGCCGCGACCTCGGACAAGGCGGTCGAAGCATCATCTTCTGACGCGGATTCGGCGAAGGCCGCAACGGCTGGCTTGTCGTCCTGCGTTGCCGGCTTCTCCGCGGCTTGCGCGGATGAGGCCGGCGGAGCTTCTGCCGCATCGGACGCGCCCGCCGCATCCGGGGCAGTCCAGCGCGGGCTGTTCGATGCCAGCGCCGGGATGGCGGCTTTGCGCGTGGCGGCGACAGGCGAAACCGCGTCGGCCTTGGGCGCGGCTTGCGGCGCGGCGGCGACACTGACAGCGCTCGCCGCGGCCGGAGCGATCTTCGTCGTCTTGACCGGAATCGCGGGCACGGCCTGCTCCGCGCTTGCGATCGCCTGCCGTTCATTGGCTGGCAGGGCCAGCCAAAGCGCCACCGCAGCCACGCCGAGCAGCGCCGCGGTACCGACAGCCGCTATCACCAGATGCGCGTTCGACTGCAGACCCTGCCAGAAGGACGGCCGCATGTCATAGCCGAACTGTACTGCAAAGCGCCGTCGTTCCGGCGCGCCGAAACTGAAGGGCTCATACACTTAGACCACCTCCAACAACCGGGCCGACGTTCTTTCGATCTTGCCGCAAACAGTTCGCGGCTGATCGGCGTCGGTCCCGAAATTTCAGCGGGCAGGCCCGCACAAATCCCCGTTTTATCGCCCAGAATTAGCATCTCTTCCCGGCGATTGTGGCATGAGTGCGCCTTTTTGTGAAATTTCCTGCATTTGTTAAGGATTCTGCAACATGCTGCGGGCGAAGCGCTCTCCATCGAATCAAGCACTTCCACCGGGATGCTCGACCCTCAAATCCGGTCGCGTAACGCGAACCAGTTGAGCGCCAGGAACAGCAGCGGCGCGCGAAAACGACGGCCCCCGGGGAAAGCGGGGATCTTCAGATCCTCGATCAGTTTCAGCCTGTCGCGGTTGCCGGCGACCGTCTCTGCGTAAAGTTTGCCGAAGAAGTTCGACAACATGACGCCGTGTCCGGAATAGCCGCCTACGGAAATCACGTTCGGCATAACCTCGCGCACGAAGGGTTTTCTCGGCATGGTGATGCCGACATAGCCGCCCCAGCCATGGGTGATCTCGACATCCTTGAGCGCCGGATAGAGCTCGGCGATCTGCCGGCGGATGTGGATATGGATGTCCTTCGGATCGTTGACGGCATAGACCTCGCGGCCGCCGAAAAGCAGTCGCCCATCCTTCGATTTGCGGAAGTAGCGCACGACGAAACGGGAATCGTCCACGGACTCGCCGCCTGGCAGCACCTTGGATGCGGCGCCAAGCGGCACGGTTGCGCCGATGAAGGAGCCGATCGGCATGATGTGGGCGGCGCTGACAGGCTCGAGATTGCCGCCATAGGCATTGACCGCGATCAGGCACTTCTCGGCCGTGATCGTGCCGCTGGGGGTAGTCACCCTCACCTTGCCGCCGGTGGCAGCAATGCCGGTCGAGGGCGTCCGCTCGAACAGATGCGCGCCGGCCGCGGCAGCCACCTTTGCCGTGCCGATTGCCAGCTTCAGCGGGTGGATATGCCCCGTCCCGGTGTCGCGCGTGCCGCCGAAATAACGCGTCGAGCCCAGCCGCTCCGCCGTTTCCGCGGCGTCCATGAAACTGATACGCGCATAGCCGAAGCGGCTGGCCATGATCTCGGCATGGGCCCTGTAGTCGTCGACATAGCGCCGCTTATGCGCCACCGACAATTGGCCCGGCATGTAGTCGATCTCGATCCGGTTGGCTGCCGCGAAGTCCAGCAGATGCGTCTTGGCCTCTTCCGCGAGATCGAACAGCGTCTTGGCTCGGGAGAAGCCGTATTCGGCCTCCAGTTCCTCAGCCCAGGCGCGCTGGCCGGTGCCGAGCTGGCCGCCATTGCGCCCCGACGCGCCATCGCCGAAGCGGTGCGCCTCGATCAGCACCACATTCGTGCCCGCCTTGGCCAGATGCGCCGCCGCCGAAAGTCCCGTAAAGCCGCCGCCGATGATGACGACATCGCAGGTCCGATCGCCGTCAAGCGCCGGATATTCGGGACGCGGCCCGACAGTGTCCTCATACCAGGAACGGCCGGGGGAGATGGGGGATTGGTAGGGCATGGTGCGAGGGAGTAGGGGAGTAGCTGTC
>SAQE01000002.1 GCA_004020545.1 Mesorhizobium sp.
AGGACATCAACAAGGGCTTCGACCTCATGCATGAGGGCAAGTCGATCAGGAGCGTCGTGATTTACTGAAGCAATGCCAAGGTCCGCGGGCCATCCTGCCCGCGACCTTTGTGGTTCAACATGGGAGGAAGGAAATGGCCGAAAAACTGCATCCGAGGATCGACAATGGGCTGCCCAAGGAGAGCGCATCCTTTGCCGGCGGCACGCTGGTCTGCGCCTGCACCAGCAACCCGGTGAAGGTGAAGGTCAAGGGTCAGATCGCCCACAACCACGCCTGCGGCTGCACCAAGTGCTGGAAGCCGGAAGGCGCGCTCTTCTCGGTGGTTGCCGTTGCCGCCAGCGGCGACGTGACCGTGACCGAGAACGGCGACAAGCTGAAGGTGGTCGACTCATCGGCCCTCATCCTGCGCCATGCCTGCACCGGCTGCGGCGTGCACATGTACGGCCCGGTCGAGCGCGACCATGCCTTCAAGGGCCTGTCCTTCATCCATCCCGAGCGCTTCGAGGAGGACGGCTGGTCGCCGCCGGGCTTCGCCGCCTTCGTCTCGTCGATCATCGAATCCGGCGTCGACCCGAGCCGCATGGCCGGCATCCGCGCCCAGCTCAAGTCGATCGGACTCGAACCCTATGATTGCCTCAGCCCCGGCCTGATGGACTATATCGCCACCTGGACGGCCAAGAAGTCCGGCGCATTGCCGGCATAGTCCGAATTGCCGCGGCGGGGGCGCGGCAGTCGGAATTCATGAGGCATCCTGTTGCGATAGAACGCAGCGACGGCAAGCGACCGTTCTTCTCGCTGGCGAAGACGTCGCCATCGATCAGCTTGAAGCGGGCGCACCAGGGCTTTCTACGGCTGCAGTCTGCCGGGCCGCCCGCGGCCGAGCGAGCCGTCGGTGCGGGCCTGCAGGTAGGCATAGATGTCGTCCACATAGGGTGCAAAGTTGGGATCGTCGGCGAACCCTTTCATCACCGAGTCGCCGTCGGCACGGCCATTGAGCACGGCGCGCCGAAAGGCCTCGATGTCGGGCAGCCGGCTGACCAGGGATGGCGCGAAGGTCGACCCCACGCCGTCAGGGCCGTGGCAGCGGTCGCAGCCCGCATGATAACGCCTGAACCCGTCATAGGTCCGTGCATCGGCCTTGCCGTCCACAACCCTGTAGAACTTTCCGGGAGCGGCGGCATCCGGCCCCGCCGCGCCTGCGCCGGCCGCGAAGCTCAGGACAGCGGAAGCCAGGACAACCGTCTGCAGCAAGCTACCCATCTGTCTGTCATCCAGTAGCGGCAGGCGGGGGGCCTGCGCTGCGTCGTTTCGCTTGCCCCAGCACGACGGAATGGGCGCCCCCGCACCTGCGGACCAGCTCGATTCAGGGCGCGGTGGCAGAGGTCTTGACCGGCTCCGCGCTATCCAGTGTCAGGTTGTTCTCCGCGGCGGTGGCCGGAACGAAGTTCGGCTCGCTGACAAGCAGTGCCTTCCCGTCGCGCAATATTCGAAATCGATCGACGGTTGGCCGATAGCCTGCGGCACGGAGATCATCATGCGCTGGCCCGGTGCGAGCGTGGAGACGACGCGGACCGGCTGCTGCTCGGCCCCGGAAGCCATGGTCGCGACGACCCGGTAGCCGTCCTGCTCGACCGTGTAGTAGACGGCGCCGCTGAAGTTGCCGAGCTGGATGCTGTGGCCGCTGCCCGGCGCCAGTTCCGATGCCGCCGCGCCACCCGTGGCAGCGAGCAGCGCAAATGCAAATGCGCTAAAACGTCTGGTCATCGCGATCTCTCCCTTCGGTTCAGCGAGTTCCCGGACAGGCGGTCTGTCGGGGATATCAGCTGAGTTGAGCCTACGCGCCGTTGCCTTCGTGCACATCGGTACGATCACCCAAATTTCGGCTGTCGCCTTCCTAATTTCGCCAGCCAGGGATCAGGGCGCGGCGGTCGAAAGCAGCCACGGCTCGCCGCGCAGCCTGAGCAGCACTTCCATCCGGTTGGCGGCGTTGAACTTGCCGAGCACTGATGAAACCTGATGCTCGACCGTACGCGGCGAGCGCGACAAGGTGCGGGCGACCTCCTTGTTGCTCTTGCCCTCCGCTATCAGGGCGAGCACCTGCTGCTCGTGCTGCGTAAGCCCAAGTGGATGCTGACGGGCAGCCGTGTACGGACCCCGGCGCATTTTCGGCAGCCGGCTGGCGACGCCCAGGCGCTGCGCCAGCTTGCGCGCCAGCGTCGCGGCGGGGCGCGCCTCCATCGCCTCCAGCCCTGTCACGGCGCTTGCCAGTGCCGTCGCGGCATTGGCGCCCCGCACCTGCATCAACGCGAGCGCCGCCTCGTAGGGAAGGCCCAGGCGCTCCCATTCCTTGGCCGCCGCCAACGGATCACCGGCAAGTTCGACCGCGCGTCGCCACGGAATCCGTGTCGTCGGCGCCGGCATCGGCTCCTCCATCCCGCATCGCCGCCACCAGACCGCCAGTTCGCCGAGGTCGGAAGGACGGAAGTTGGTGAGGTCCATCGCGGCCAGCGCCGTCAACTGCTCGTGGCCGGCCGCGCGGTCCTCGGCAAGCCAGGCAGCCTCGGTGAGCGCCATACGGACCGGCACGATGCGTTGCAGCTCGCCGGTCGGCAATCCCTCCTCCAGTGCCTGCTGCAGCAGCGCAGGGCCGCCGGGCTCGCCCAGCCGCGCGCGCACCCTGCCGAGCACGGTCAGGGCCGGCAGGTGCATGACCACCGGGAGGTGTTCCAGTTTCATCACGCCCTGCGCTATGGTCTCGGCGTCGCGAAAGCGGCCCTGTTCCATGCGAAGCTGCGCCTGCCGGCCGAGCAGATACTGCGCCGGCGAATCCAGATCGTGCCGGGCGGCGAACACGATGCCTTCGGAGAGCAGCCGTTCGGCGAGCGCGAAGTCCTTGGACACCACCGCATATTCGGCATAGTTGGTGTAGGCCCGCGCCGCATGGTCATGGAACCCGTGCTCGAGCGCGAGCGCCAGGCTTTCCTCCATCCGTTCGCGACCACCCGGACGGTCGTCGAACAAAAGCGAGGTGCCGACATTGTTCAAGGCATGGACGCGCGTTTCGACCTCGCCCAGCCGGTCGGCCAGGGTGATTGCGCGCAGGCCCCACTCAATCGCCTCATCGAAGCGGTAGTGCAGCATATGCAGCTGCGAGCAGGTGCTGTAGGCCATCGCCAGTTCCGGTCCGGGCGGCAGGTTTTCCACCTCGCGTACCGCCTCGTTGGCAAACTTCTCCGCCTGCTCGCCCTCGCCGCGGCGCCAATGCAGCCTGGAAAGGTTGCGCAGATTGAGGCTGACCTTGTCGGGGCGCCCAAGCTCGCGCCAGAGCTGAATGGCGCGATGCCGCGCTTCGATGATCGTGTCATAGACCTGCAGCGCTAGTCCAGCTTCGTAGGCCCATGATTCGTAGAGCTGGGCGGCCTTGGCCTGCGACGCCTGCGAGATGTATTTAAGCGCGGTCGCCAGATGCGATGCGGCTTCGCGATGTGCGCCCAGGCGCGCAGCCTGCGCCGCGGCCAGCGGCGCGAGTTCGAGAACGCGCGCTCCGTTGTCGGCGGCGGCGGCGTGGTGCACCCGGCGTGCAAGCTGGCCGCTTGCCTGCGCCGCCGGAAGCCCTGCTATCGCTGCCTCCACCTTGGCATGAAGCGACCGCTGAAGACTGAGCGACAGCTGCTCCAGCGTCGCCTGCCTGGCAAGCTCGTGGCGGAAGGTGAGGGCGCCTTGAGCGTCGCGCCGCAGCAATCCGCGG
The DNA here is from genome assembly GCA_004020545.1 of Mesorhizobium sp. Classification (GTDB taxonomy): domain Bacteria; phylum Pseudomonadota; class Alphaproteobacteria; order Rhizobiales; family Rhizobiaceae; genus Mesorhizobium. The sequence goes on from SAQE01000002.1 coordinate 3,749, forward strand.
GCCACGCAGCGGTCCACGACGGCGTCCGCCTCGGCACCGAGAAGGGCGCGGATCAGCCACGGCTCCACGCTGCCCGGCTCGATGCTCATCATCTCCAGCACCTCGCGCTCGCCGGCCGTCAGGCGCGACAACCGTGACCACACCGCGTCGCGGATGGAATCGGGAACGTGCCCCGGCTCCGCCTCGCTGCTCGCCAGCAACTCGGAGACGAAAAACGGATTGCCCCCGGTGATCTGGTAGAGATCGGCGGCGGCGCGGCCCGACTGTTGGGCCAGTGCCGTGACCGCCTCGGGCGAAAGCGGCTTCAGCGCGATGCGGGTCAGCGATGCTGCCGGCAAGTCGCCTCTTATATGCGTGAGCGGATGGTCGGCGACCAGTTCGTCGCTGCGCGCACTGAGCACCAGCATTGCGCGCAGCACGGAAATGCGTCGGCCAAGATATCGGATGAGATCGAGCGTTGCATTGTCGGCCCAATGCACGTCTTCGAAAACGAGTACCGTGGTTCCCGGTCGGTGCTGAAGCGCATCGAGGAGCGCGGGAAAGAGCCGCTCGGGCGCTGCCCCCTGGTCGAGCAGCGCTGCGACCTCGGGATCGAGCGCCCGCGCCATGTCCTGCAGGGGACCGAGCGGACGCGGCGTGAACAGCGCCTCGCACCAGCCCCACAGCACCCGGCAGCCTTCTCCCGCGCGCTCGGTGAATGCCTGCAGCAGCGAAGTCTTGCCTATCCCGGCCTCGCCTTCGAGCAGCACGATGCCGCCCCGACCCTCGGCGGCACTGGCCGCGGTTGCCAGCAAAGTTTTGAGAGGTCCCTCTCGCTCGAGCAGCATTGGCGCAACCGTTTCCAGAACATGTCGCCCAAGAATGCCCCGCGTTTGCCGCATGCTTAAAAACAAGACAGCGGAGCGCCTTGCAAAAGGCGGTCCGAACGCGACGCGCTTCAAGCCGCGAGTGTACCCCAACTAGGCCTGCTTTCCATTAGCATTGCTTAAAATGAGGCCGAATCCCGGCGGAGCCGATCACTTCCCGGTCCCGGCGAGGTGAAAGGTGTGCCGGAGCGGGAGGCACGAAAAAGACTGCGCTGAAATTCCTCGAGCGGGTTCGCATTCCCGAGCAGGCGAGCAAATTTCCTATCCAGCTTCCGGCAGCCAACAGCAACGCGTAGCGATCACCCGCCTGTGCACGAAACCGGCTGTCAGATCGTTCGACGAGCCAACATCTGCTCTCGATCCGGAAATGGTGTCGGAGGTCCTGGACACCATGACGAAACTGGCCCGCGACGGCATGACCATGGTTTGGTGACGCATGAGATGGGTTTTGCCCGCGCGGTGGCCGACCGCGTCATCTTCATGGATGCTGGACAGATCATCAAAGAGGGCACGCCGGACGAGTTCTTCAGCTGCCCGCGGCATGATCGAACGAAGTTGTTCCTCAGCCAGATTTTGAAGCATTGACTGATTGTCGCTTCGCGGTCTCTCAAGCGGGAGGCTGTCGTCGACAGCACCCGGCATGCCGGTTGAGGTACGGTGGCGGCATCCGTCGAGACGTACAACTGCCGGCTGTGGCGAAGCGCCAAAAAAACCCGAGATGGGCGGCCTCAAATCCAGTGGTTCACAGCCTCTTCTCGCAGAAATCGCCGCCTGCCCCGGGCCATCTCGAGCCTGAGGCGCGATTGCCGCATCTTCAAGCGGCGCGGCTGAAGCGATCAACCCTGAAATCATCGAGCGGCGTTTCACAACGGCCCGTTGTGATGAGTTCGGCCACAGCATCGCCGACGCCGGGACCGAGCTGGAAACCGTGCCCGCAGAAACCGAAGGCGTGGAACAGGCCTGGCGTCGTCGTCGAGCCTCCCATCACCGGCAGCATGTCCCGCACATAGCCCTCGCAGCCGGACCAGGTGCGGATGACCGCGACCTGCGCGATTGCCGGCAGCAGTCGCGCGACGGCGCGCAACTGCGCCGGCAGGCGTGCAGGATCGGCCTTCGCATGGCCCGGATCCAAGTCCACCAGCACCCTTTCGGCCGCGCCGCCGAAGACGATGTTGCCGCGCTCGACCTGACGCAGATAGGCTCCGTGGTCCTTGTCGCGCGTCCAGATGCCGACCACCGGCAGCACCCGATGCGGCAGCGGCTCGGTCACGCCCATCTGCGGGCCGCGGGCGTCGAGCGGCACCTCTTCGCCGAACTCAGCGGCGATGCGCGCGCCCCAGGCGCCGGCGGCGTTGAGCAGGCACTCGGCAGCGAAGGAACCTTTCGAAGTGGTGACAAGGAAACCGGAGCCCGTATGCCTGATCGTCTCGACTTCAGCCTCCTCGACGATTTCCGCGCCCAGCTTGCGGGCGGCTTCGGCAAAGGCCGGCGCGATCAGCCGCGGATTGCCGCTGCCGTCCTGAGGAGAGAATGACGCGGCGATCGCTTCGGGGCCGAGACCGGGAAACCGGGCACGGATCTCGCGTTGGCCGAGTTCCTCCAATTCGAGTCCCCAGGGCCGCGCGGCCTGAGCATAGACCCGCATGTCGGCAAGGCTTCCCTCATCGAAGATCAGGCGGATATGGCCGGAGGCGCGGAATTCCACATCGCGGCCAAGCATTTTTTCCGCCTCGCCCCAGAGCCTGAGCGAGCGATGGGCCAGCGGCAACTGGGACAGATGGCGCCCGGTGCGCCGGATGTTGCCGAAGGAGGCGACGGTCGCCCCGGTGCCGATCCGGTTGCGTTCGACCAGCGTCACGCGCGCGCCGCGCCGGCCGAGGAAATAGGCGGAAGCCGTCCCCATCAGGCCGCCGCCCAGCACGATCACATCCATACTCGTTCCCTAGCGCAGAGCGGCTGATCCTTGGATGCATCCATCTTGTCGGCGGTGCGGCATTGCGTCAAAGATGGGTTTGGGCAAGACCCATAAGCTTTACCTATGGAGTGGCAATGCGGGCCCGGCAGCTCGAAGTGTTCATCGCCGTCATGCGCGCCGGCACCGTGACCGCCGCGGCGCGGATGCTGAACATCTCCCAGCCCGCGCTGAGCCAGGTGCTGCTTCACACCGAGGACGAGCTCGGCTTCACTCTGTTCGAGCGGGTGAAGGGCCGGCTGCGACCGACCCCGGAGGCGCTCGAGATCTTTCCCGATGCCGAGAGGCTGTCGGCGGGGCTCGACGGCTTGCGCCGCAAGACCACCGACCTGCGCCTGGGTCGGGCAGGGCTGGTGCGGGTCGCTGCCTCCCCGCCGCCGGCCATGGCGATATTGCCGCGCGCCTTCACCAGGTTCCGGGCGCAGCATCCCAACATATTGCTGCGTTCCCATAGCGCGCCGATCGCCGCGATCGTCGACATGCTGCGCGCCGGCGATGCCAGCCTCGGCGTCGCCATGGACGACCGCCTGCCTCCCGATATCGAGGCCGAGGTGATCGGGAGTATAGGTTTCGCGTGCCTGCTGCCCGCCGGGCATGCGTTGGCCAGGAAACCCGAGCTGAGGCTTGCCGACCTCGCCGGGGAAGAGTTGATATCCTATCGCGGAAACACCCGTCCCGCCGACGAGCTGGCTCACGCCGCTCGCGCGCAGGGTGTGGCGCTTTCGCCGTCGCTCGAGATCGACGCATCCATCTCCGCGGTCGGCTTCGTCCAGGCCGGTCTGGGTGTCGGCCTGGTCGACGCGCTGCTGCCGTGGCAGCAATTTGCCGGACTTGCCGTCAGGCCGCTGGCGGCCGGGCCGGAATTTCCGATCGCGCTGCTTACCTCTCGTGCAAGAGCGCTTTCCAGAGCCGACGAGATGATGCGCGACGAAATCCGTGCGGCGTGTGCCGCCGTCTTGAGTGAAAATCGCGCAAAAGCATAAGCAAGACTTATATCCTTGCCCGTCATCCATCTTGGACCCTGACCATCCGCTCGTGCCAGCTTTCGCTCGGCAGACAGGAAGGGACGCATCATGGATGGTGCCATTGCGGCGGACGGGGCGCGGAGCAAGGCCGACTGGAAGGTCGGCGTCGATATCGGCGGGACATTCATCGATTTCTGCGCGCTCGAAGCCAATTCCGGACGCGTCGCCTCGCTGAAAGTGCTGACGACGCCGGACGATCCTGGCGCCGAGCTGATGACGGGTCTCAACCTTCTGGCCGAGCGCGAGGGCTTCGATCCCACCCATATGACGCGCTTCGTGCACGGCACGACCGTCGGCATCAACACGATCATCCAGCGCAAAGGCGCGCCGCTGGCGCTGTTCACCAATGCCGGCTTCGAGGACGTGATCGAACTCGCGCGGCTTCGCATGCCGGACATGTATTCGCTGTTCTGCTCGCGGCCGGAGCCGCTGATCTCGCGCGACATGGTCTTTGGCATTCCGGCCCGCATGCGTGCCGATGGGAGCGAGTCCCAAGTGCCGGACATGGCGGCGGTGGAGAGAGCGGTCGCAGGGGCGAAAGCGAACGGGGCGCAAGGGATCATCGTGTCCTTCCTGCATTCCTGGCGCAACGCCGCGCAGGAAGCCTCGGTCAAGGCGGCGATCTCGCGCCTGGCACCGGACCTCTTCGTCTTTTCCTCGGCCGAGGTGTGGCCGGTCATCCGCGAATACGAGCGCAGCTCGACCGCCATCCTCAATGGCTATGTCCATCCGCGCGTATCCGGCTATCTGACGGCGCTGGAAGAGCGGCTGAAGGGCCGCGGCGTGCCCGCCCGCCCCATGCTGACGAAGTCGAACGGCGGACTGATGAATGCTGCCGAAGGCAAGCGCGCCTGCGTGAACATGCTGCTGTCGGGAACGGCCTCAGGCGTCATCGGCGCCTCGTGGTTGGCGCGTCAGGCAGGCGATGACAAAGTCCTTACCCTCGATATCGGCGGCACATCGGCTGACTTCGCGCTTATCATTGGCGGCGAGGCGCAGTTCGGGACCGGCGAACTGATCGGCGAATTCCCGCTCCATATCCCGTCCGTGTCGGTGAGCTCGATCGGCGTCGGCGGCGGCTCGATCGCCAGTGTCGACGCGCAGGGCGTGTTGCGCGTCGGACCGGAATCGGCCGGCTCGACGCCGGGACCTGCATGCTATGGCCGCGGTGGCGAGCGGGCGACGGTGACGGACGCCATGGTGGCCTGCGGATGGCTCGGCCACAGCGAGATGGCCTATGGCCAGCTCAGGATCGATACCGGACTGGCGCATCGCGCGGTCGGCGAATTGGCAGCTCGCCTCGATCGCCCGGTCGAGCAGACCGCGCAGGCGATCCTCGACATCGCGGTGTCGGAGATGTTCGTCGAGGTCGAGAAGCTCTCCTCGCGCGCCGGTGTGGACTTGCGCGATTTCACGCTGATGCCCTTCGGCGGCGGCGGCCCGATGCTAGGCGCCTTCCTGGCCAGCGAGCTCGGCATGAAGCGAGTCCTGGCGCCGCGCCGCCCCGGCGTGGTGTCGGCGCTGGGCGGGCTGGTGGCTGATCTGCGCGGCGACTTCATCCGCACGATCTTCGGCCCGTTGTCGGCCACATCGCTCCCCACAATCCGCGAGGCCTTCGAGTCCCTTGCGCAAGAGGGCCGCAACTGGCTGGCGGCGCAGGGGCACGATGCAGCCGCTGAGCTCAATCTCTCCTGCGACATGCGGTACATCGGGCAAAGCTATGAGATCGAGGTTGTCCTTTCGCCGGAATGGCTTGCCAAAGGTGACATGACCGCCATCGAGCAAGCCTTTCACCGAGCCCATGAGCAACTCTACGACTTTCACGATCCTGAGGGGGCGATCGAGCTTGTGAACGTCCGGCTGTCCGCTATAGGCGCGGGGCCGAAACTCTCCTTTCCGGAGTCCGACGAGATCGACGCGCCGGTCAATCCGGCGCGCCGGATTCCTGTTTATACCGGCCTGCGCGTCGAGACCGTCGACCTCCACGACCGGCAGACTCTGGTGCCTGGCAGCACGTTCCGAGGACCCGCTGTGGTGGTGCAGGAAGACACGACCTTTGCAATTCCCGCGGGAACGCAGGCACGGGTCGACCGCCACCTCAATCTTCTCCTGACCTTCGCGGAGTGACGCCTTGTTCGACCGGACAAACCTTCAGGTTCTGGCAAATCATGCCCGTGCGGCGGCCGAGAACATGGCGCATACGCTGCATCGCACCGCGCACTCCGCCTTCGTCAAGGAGACGCAGGACTTCACCGTGATGCTGATGGACCGTTCGGGGGCGACCTTCGCCGTCCCGATGGAACTCGGCGCCACCTGGTATCCGGGGCTTTCGTATCACCGCGCGATCGCGATGGTCGACGACTACCGGCCGGGAGATGTCGCCTTCACCAACGATCCCTATTCCGGCCACGTCGCCACTCATGCGCCCGACACGCATCTGTGGAAGCCGGTCTTCGTCGACGGCGAGATCGTCGCCTGGACCGGAGGCCACATCCACAACACCGATATGGGCGGCGCGGTGCCGGCTTCGCTCAGCCGCGCGCTGACCGAAATCCACCAGGAAGGCATCCGCTTTCCTCCCATGAAGCTGGTGAGGGAAGGCGTCTTCGACGAGACGATCCTGCGGATCATGAGCACCAATGTGCGCAAGCCCGACCTTAACATCGGCGACATCAAGGCGCTGGTCGGCGCGCTCAATACCGGCGAGCGCAAGATCCAGGCGATGGTGCGGAAGTTCGGCAAAGCCGGCTTCGTGGAAGGCGTCGCCGCTCTTCTCGACCATGCGGAGGCGCAGGCGCGCGACGTGCTGTGTTCCATGCCCGACGGCACTTGGGAATTCGCCGACTATGCCGACGAGGATTCGGTCGAGGCCAATCCGTGCCGGCTGAAGCTGAGGCTGACGATCAAAGGCGACGAAGCAGTGCTCGACTTTACCGGCTCCGATCCGCAGCTCGGCTCCTCGCTCAACGTGCCTTCGGGCGGCGATCCACGCCACACCATGCTGCTGGTCGGCGTCTACTACGTGCTCTACACGCTCAACCCGAAGATCCTGCTCAATACGGGCCTAACCAGGCCGTTCACCTGCATCACGCCTCGAGGCTCGGTGCTGAACCCGGTCCACCCCGCCGCCGTCGGCATGCGCTCGCTCACCTGCGCGCGGCTGCGCTCGGTCATCTTCGGCGCCTTTTCGCAGGCAGTGCCGGAGCGCCTGCCGGCGGCGCCGGCGGGCAACAACTGCATCGTCAACGTCATGACCACGGACGAGCGTACCAGCCGGAGCGTCATCGCGGCGGTGAACCCGGTGGTAGGCGGCGGCGGCGCGATGCCTCATCGCGATGGCACCAACGGATCGGGCGCCGATGCCGCCTATCTCAAGAACACACCGATCGAGATCACCGAGACCGAGACTCCGGTCGAGTTCGTTAAATACGGACTCGCCAAGGACAGCGGCGGCGCGGGCCACTGGCGCGGCGGGCTGGCGACCGAGATGGCCTTCCGCGTCTTCGCCCCCGACTCCAGGATCACGGCGCGCAACCGCGACCGCAGCTTCTTCCGCCCGTGGGGCGTGCTGGGCGGCAAGGCGGCCGGCCTGTCGGACATGGTCATCAATCCGGGAACCGGGCACGAGCGGCGGCTGGGCAACATCGACACCGCGGTCCTGCAGCCCGGCGACGTGCTCGAGATCCGCTCCGCCGGCGGTGGCGGGCGCGGCGATCCGCATCAGCGCGAGCCCTGGCGGGTCGCGCAGGATGTGCGGCGTGGCTACGTCTCGGCGGCAGCAGCCGAAAGCGAGTATGGCGTCGTCATTCGCGACGGCGAGGTCGACCGGCAGGCGACGGAGCGGCTGCGCGCCGGACAAAAGCCATCCGCCGGCCATTTCCATTTCGGCCCGGAGCGCGAAGGCTATGAAGCGCAGTGGACACAGGCTGCCTATGACCGGCTCCATGCTCTGCTGGACGCCTTGCCGATCCACTGGCGCTTCTTCGCCAAGACGGAGATCTTCCGCCGCATGAAAGGCCGCTCCGGGCCGGAGGGCGTCCAGGCGGCCTTCGATGCGGTCTGCGGACGCTTCCCCGAACTGCCTCGTCCAAGCCCGGTGCGAGAGGCCGCGGAATGATCACGGCTGGCCGCATCGTCCGGCTGGCCGAGTTCGACCGGGCAAAGGTGCGCTTCTTCCTCGACAGGGAAATGCGCGGCGCGCTGGCGGGCGATACAGTGCTGACCGCCATGCTGGCGTCGGGACACGCCTTGCGAAACTCCGAGTTCGGACCCGAGCCGCGCGCCGGTTTCTGTCTGATGGGAGCCTGTCAGGATTGCTGGGTGTGGCAGGAGGAAGGGCCGCGTCTGCGGGCATGCTCGACACCCGTTGCCGAAGGCATGCGGTTGCGCACGACGCCGCCGGAGAGCTGGCCGTGAGCGACACCTCATCGCCGAAGATTGTCATTATTGGCGCCGGTCCGGCCGGCATACGCGCCGCAGCCACACTGGTTGAGGCCGGGCTCCATCCGGTGGTGATCGACGAAGGGCATCGCGCGGGCGGGCAGATCTATCGCCGCCCGCCTGCCGGGTTCGTCCGCACACCGGAACATCTCTATGGGTCGGAGGCGGCCAAGGCGCGCGCGTTGCATGCGCTTTTCGACCGGCTGGCCGAAGAGGGGCGGCTCACCCATTGCGCGCGCAGCTCCGTCATCGCAGCGCATGAGGGGCGGCTGCACGTGCTGGGGGAGGGCGGCGTGCAGGTGATCGGCTATGACCGGCTGATCCTTGCCACCGGCGCATCCGACCGCGTCGCTCCGGTCCCCGGCTGGCAGAACGCCGGCGTCTATAGTCTTGGCGCGGCGCAGATCGCGCTCAAGGCGCAGGGAGTGGCCCTCGGGAGGCGGATCGTGCTCATCGGATCGGGGCCTTTGCTGACGCTGGTCGGCGCGCAACTCCTCAGGGCCGGGGCGGATGTGGTGGCAGTGCTCGACACCTCCCCTTGGCGCCGGCAGATGCGTGGGTTCCGGGAGCTTGCCGCCCGGCCGATTGTCGCGCTGCGCGGCCTCGCCCTGCGGGCGCGGCTCGGCGACCGCTATCAAGCGGGCGTGACGCTGGAGCGCATCGAGGCCGATGCGTCGGGTGTCACGGCGATGCGCTGGCGCGACGCCAGTGGAGGGCAGCACCTCACCCCATGCGACATGGTCGGCATGGGCTGGCACCTGCGGGCGGAGACGCATCTGGCCGACCTGGCGGGATGCGCCTTCATTTATGACGAGCAGTGGCAACAATGGCTGCCGAAGACCGACGATATGGGCAGGGCCGGCAACGGAGTCTATCTTGTCGGCGACGGGGTCCGTCTCCTCGGGGCGGATGGCGCGGAAATAGCGGGGCGTCTTGCCGCAACGGCGTGCCTTTCCGATCTCGGGCGTCCGGCGCCTTCCGTCGATGCCGATCTTCGCAAGCTGGCGCGGCTCCAGCGCTTTGCCCGGGGGCTGGCTCGCGCCTTTCCCTGGCCGTCCGAGATGGTGCGAGCGCTGCCCGACGATGCGATCGTGTGCCGCTGCGAGAATGTGAGCGCCGGAGCCGTACGCGAGGGCGCGGATCTCGGCGGCGGTGACGCCAACAGGGTGAAGTCGCTGTCGCGCGCCGGCATGGGGCGCTGCCAGGGGCGCTATTGCCAGTTGGCCGCCGTTGAACTCGTCGCGGCCCAAGCCGGTTGTGCTCCCAACACGGTCGGCCGGTTTCGCGGGCAGGCTCCTGTGCGGCCGGCGCCGATCGGCGCTTTTCTCGGGGAAGGCTGATGCAATTGCGAAAGCCGGAGACTGGCGTCCGTCACGTCTTAGAAATCGGCAACCTTGCCCCAGGCCGAAGCATCGAAACGCCGCGGATCGTAGGGTGTCGCAACGACGATCGGTTCCGACCCGGTCACCAGATCGGCGACGAGATGCCCGGCGCCCGGCCCGATGCCGAAGCCGTGTCCCGAGAATCCGGCAGCCAGGAAGAAGCCCGGAACGGTATCTATCTCGCCGATGGCGGGCACGCCGTCCGGCGTGCTGTCGATATAGCCGGCCCAGGCAGCACTTATCCTGGTCTGGCGCAGAGCCGGCAGCAGCTCGAGCGCGCGGGCGTGAGTCAGGCGGATGGTCGCCCGATCCGGGACCGGATCGAGGATGCGCATGCGCTCCATCGGCGTCGGCCGGTCGAGCCGCCAGCGCTGCAGCGTTTCGTGACCCGAGCGCATGCCCTGCAGGCCGCCAGGCGCGAGGCTTCGCCAGCGCTTCAGGAACATCGGGACGAACTGCGAGGAGAAGCGCAGTTGCTGCGGCGTCACGTCGACGCGCCCGCGTCCGCTGATCGCAAGCGTGTAGCCGCCGTCGCCGCGGCGCGTGACCGAGATCCTTGCCGTGTGCAGCGCATCCGGCAGACCCTCGGCGCCGGGCGAAACGGACAGGATGGAGGAGCGGACCGATGCCTGCGGGAAGCGGAAGCCGAACTGATGGCAAAAGGAGGACGCCCAGGCGCCGCCGGCAAGCACCGCCACCTTCGTCCGGATGGTTCCGCTTTCCGTGACCACGGCGCTGAGGCGCCCGGCCTCGGTCTCGATGCCGCGCGCAGCGCAATTCTGGTGCACGCTGCCGCCGAGCTTGAGGATGGCGCGGGCGACCGCGGGCGCGGCCTGCGACGGATCGGCGGTGCCGTCGGTCGGCGAGAAGACACCGCCCTTCCAGATACGGCCTGTGGCGCGACCGCGCGCGCTCGCTTCGGCGCTGTCGAGCATGTGGGTGGTGACGCCGGCCGTTTTGGCAAAGTCACGCCAGCGCGCCCAGCCGGCCAGTTCCGCCTCGTCATTGCTGAGATAGAGCAGGCCGCAGCGGCGGAAGCCGTTGTCCTCACCGGTCTCTTTCGCAAGGCGAGCCCACAGGTCGAGGCTGTGGGTCGCCATCGGCAGCTCGCGCGCGTCGCGGTTCTGCTGGCGGCACCATCCCCAGTTCCGGGAGGACTGCTCGGCGCCGATGCGGCCCTTTTCGACAAGCGCGACCTTCATGCCGCGCCGCGCCAGGTAGTAAGCCGCGAAGACGCCCACGATGCCGCCGCCGATGACCACCGCGTCCGCGGATTGCGGCAGTTCGCCGGATGTTTCGATTTGCTGCAGCGGCGCGCGCATGATCCTCTCTGTCTTGACGCTTCAATCTACCGCCTTGCGCAGGCAGCCGGTGCTGCAATTGAGGCTGAGGCAGAATTTTATTCCGGCAGGCTCGCTGAAATCGAGAGTCCCTGCGTTTCAAAGCGGCACCCGCTTGGATGGACAGGCCGGCGGGCTGTGGTAGTGTCAATCGTTATAGATAGAGCAGCATTTTGTGCTGCGGCTTGCGTTGTTCGGAGATGACCGTGAAACTGGATCGGATCGATATCAAGATTCTTCACGAACTGCAGAAGAACGGCCGCATCACCAATGTGGAACTGGCCGAGCTGGTGCATCTGTCACCGAGCCCGTGCCTGATGCGGGTCAAGAAGCTTCAGTCGGAAGGCTATATCGAAGGCTATTCCGCGCAGGTCAATCTCGGCAAGCTCGGCCAGACGCTGACCGTGTTCACCGAGATCACCTTGAAGAACCACCGCCAGGTGGACTTCGCCCGCTTTCTCGCCGTCGTGGAGAAGATCGATCAGGTCATCGAATGCCACCTCGTGTCGGGCGGCTACGACTACCTGATGAAATTCGTGACCGCCGGCATCGGCGAGTACCAGACGATCATGGAGCGCCTGACCGACATGGATATCGGCATCGACAAGTATTTCAGCTTCGTGGTGCTGAAGTCCCCCATCGTCAAAGCGCACATGCCGTTGCCCAGCCTGTTCCCGATGTGAAGCGTGGCCGGCTCGAATTCCTCTACCTGTGGCCGTACTGGCTGACCAGTTCGGGGTCGCGGACGAGGCCGTCGAGCCAGGTCGGATCGAGCTTCGGCACGGAGGAGAACAGAAGCTTGGAATAGGGGTGGGTCGGCGCCTTCACCTTGTCGGGCGTGATCTGCTCCACCCGCTCGCCATTGTACATGACCATGATCTCGTCGCAGATGGCCTCGACGACGGAGAGGTCGTGACTGATGAAGATGTAGGAGAGCCCCAACTCGCGCTGCAGTTCCTTGAGCAGCTCGATCACGGCTGACGCCACCACCGTGTCGAGCGCCGACGTGATTTCGTCGCAGATGATGAGCTTCGGGTTGGCCGCGAGCGCGCGCGCGAAGTTCACGCGCTGCTTCTGGCCGCCCGACAACTCCGCCGGATGACGATAGCGCAGCGCCTTCGGCAGGCGCACCATGTCGAGCAGTTCGTCGACGCGCTTCGAGCGGGCCTGCCTGTCGAGCCGGTGATAGAAGGCCAGCGGGCGGGAGATGATGTCCTCGATAGGCTTGGCCGGATTGAGCGCGGTGTCGGCATATTGGAACACGATCTGCATCTCGCGCAGTTGGTCCTGGCTGCGTTTCCTGGCGGTGCGCTCCAGTTCCTTGCCGTCGAAGACGATGTCGCCGGCCGCCGCCGGATGGATGCCGGCGATCACTCGCGCCAGCGTCGATTTCCCGCAGCCGGATTCGCCGATGATGCCGAGGTTGCGCCCCTTCTCCACGACCAGGCTGACGGACTGGACGGCGCGGATGAGCGGCAGACCGTCGGCGCGGACCGCCCCGTAGCCGGCTGTCAGGTTGTCGATACGCAGCAGCGGCTTCGGTCCGGCTTCCGCGTCCGTCCGCGTTTGCCGCGCCTTCGGTTCGAAGGCAGCCAGCAGTTCCCTCGTATAGGGATGCTTGGCGGCCGAAAGGATTTCGGCTGTCTTGCCGGTCTCCTGCACTTCGCCGCCCTTCAGCACCACGATGCGGTCGGCGATCTGGGCGACCACCGCGAGGTCGTGGGAAACATAGACACCCGCTATCCCGCCGGCCTTCATGACCGACTTGAATGCTTTGAGCACGTCGATCTGCGTCGTCACATCGAGCGCCGTCGTCGGCTCGTCGAAGATGACCAGCTTGGGATCGCCGATGAGCGCCATGGCCGCCGACAGCCGCTGCAATTGCCCACCCGAAACCTGGTGCGGATAACGGGCGCCGATCCCTTCCGGGTCCGGTAGCGACAAGGCCTTGAACAGCTCGACCGCACGCCGGCGTGCCTGTTCCGGGGGCATCAGCCTGTGGATGCGCGTGACCTCGATCACCTGCTCCATGATCGTGGATGATGGGTTGAAGGAGGCGGCCGCGCTTTGCGGAACATAGGCGATGTTGGTGCCGCGCAACTTCGCCCGTTCCTTCTCGGAGAGTGCCGCCATATTCTTGCCGTTGACGTTGATCTCGCCGCCGGTGATCCGGCAGCCGGGCCGTGCGTGGCCCATGAGCGATAGCGCCACCGTCGTCTTGCCGGAGCCGCTCTCGCCGATCAGGGCGACGATCTCGCCGTCGGCGATGTCCAGGCTGACGCCCTTGATGATTTCGACCAGACGTCCGGCGTCGGTCGTGGCCTCGATCCTCAGGTTCCTGATCTCGACGAGATTGGTCATGCGTCACGGTCCCTGATCTTCTGCGGCAGGTTGTCGATCAGCAGGTTGACGCTGATGGTGAGGCTGGCGATGGCCAGCGAGGGCACGATGACGGCGGGAGCCGCGAAGGGCAGGCCGCCGATGTTCTCGCGCACCAGCGCGCCCCAGTCGGCGAGCGGTGGCTGCAGACCGAGCCCGAGGAAGGACAGGCCGGAAAGCAAAAGCACGATGAAGACGAAGCGCAGGCCGAAATCGGCCAGCACGGGACGGATGATGTTGGGCAGGATCTCGGACCCGATGAGATAGGCCGTGCTTTCGCCACGGACTCGGGCGACGGTCATGAAATCCATGGTGTTGATGTTGACCGCGAGGGCCCGCGCGAAGCGGTAGGCGCCGGGGATATAGATGACGGCGAGCGTCAGGATCAGCACCGGGATGGACGAGCCGACCGCGGCGACGACGACCAGGCCGAACAGCTTGCTGGGGATGGAGTTCATGGCGTCGAGAAAGCGGCTGAGGCAGGTGTCGAGCCAGCCGCCGGTGACGGCCGCGATCATGCCGAGCACGACGCCCGAAAAGCAGGCGATGGAGACGGCGGCGAGCGATATGCCGACGGTGTAGCGCGCACCCATCAGAACCCTGGAGAGCATGTCACGGCCCAGATAGTCCGAGCCGAGCCACAGCCCCTGACGCATCGGACCGAAATAGTCGTCGTCGACGATGTCGCCGATCGGGTGGGGGATGATGTAGGGCGCGAAGACGGCGACGAGCGTCCACGCCAGGATGACCAGCGAGGCCAGGACGCCCACGAGGTTGTAGCTGTGGCCCAGGAAGGACCGTCGGGAGGCTGCCGCGCGTGCCATCGTCATCTGAGCCTCGGGTTGGACATGATGGCGATGATATCGGCGGCCGTGATGAGCAGCAGGTAGCCGAGGCAGAAGATCATCGCGCAGCTCTGGATCAGCGGCAGGTCGCGGGTCGCGACCGCATCGACCATCAGCTTGGCGATGCCTGGATAGTTGAAGATCGTCTCCACGATGATGACGCCGCCGACCAGATAGGACAGCGAGAGCGCGACCGCGTTGACGATCGGCCCGAGCGCGTTGGGGAGAGCGTGCCTGAGCACCATGCGGCTGCGCGAGGCGCCCTTGAGGAGCGCCATCTCGACATAGGGCGTGGAAAGCGTTTCGATCACCGCGGCGCGGGTCATGCGGATCATTTGGGCGGAGATGACGAAGGTGAGCGTGATCACGGGCATCGCGTAGATGCGCACGAGGTCGGTCAGCGAATGCGCCTCGTTGACCGAGGACAGTGCCGGCAGCCACCGGAGATAGACGGCGAAAAGCAGGACCGCCAGCGTGGCGACCATGAACTCCGGCACGGAGATGACGCCGATCGAAAGAATGGTGACGGTGCGGTCGTACACGGAGCCGCGCAGCATCGCGGCGGTGATGCCGAGCGTCAGCGCCAGCGGCACCGAGATCAGCGTGGTGATGCCGGCGAGCTTCATGGTGTTGACGAAGCGGCCGCCGATCAGCGCCGCGACCGGCATGTCGTTGGCATAGGAGGTGCCGAGATCGCCATGGAGCAGGCCGACAAGCCAGCGCAGGAAGCGCAGGATCGCCGGATCGTTGAGGTGCATGGCCTCGCGCAGGCCGGCGACGGCCTCGGGGGTCGCCGCCTGGCCAAGCAGGATCGACGCGGTGTCGCCAGGCAGCATGCTGGTGGCGAAAAACACGGCGAACAGGACGATCAGAAGGGTGACGACCGCGACAGCCAGCCGCTTCACCACGAGGTTGAGAACCCCAGACTTCATGGAAGCGCTCCCTGCGGTTGCGTTCGGCCAAACAATCTTGCGCAATGCAGTGCCGGGGATCGGCTGACCGGTCCCCGGCAGGCGCCTCTCAGGCTTCGAGCCAGAGGTATTCCGCCATTGCGTAGCCCATCATGCCACCGAGCGGGTTGGCTTCCAAACCCTTCACCTTGCTGGAGAGGGCATCGACGTTGGAAATGTAGGCCGGGATGATGGTGCCGGCTTCCTCGGACACCATGCCCTGCATCACGCCGTAGATTTCCTTGCGCTTGGCCTGGTCGAGCAGACCGCGCGCCTCGACGAGCAACTTGTCGAACTTCTCGGACTTGTACTGGCTCTCGTTCCAGGGCGCGTTGGAGGCATAGAGGAGCGAGAACAGGATGTCCGGCGTCGGGCGCGGATTGATATTGCCGAAATGGACCGGCGCCTTGAGCCAGTAGTTGTCCCAATAGCCGTCGGACGGGACGCGCTGGACATCGAGCTTCATGCCGATATCCGCGCCGGCGGCCTGGATGATCACCGCCATGTCGATCGACGAGGTCGCGGCATCGGAGGCGACCACGGGGATGGACTGGCCGAGCAGGCCCGCCTTCTGGAAGTGGAACTTCGCCTTGTCCGGGTCGAAGGCCTTCGGCTTGAGGTCGGCGTTGTGGAAGATATTGGCTGGCGAGACCGGCTGGTCGTTGCCGATTTCGCCGAGGCCGCGCAACGCCGATTTGACGATCTGCTCGCGGTTGACGAGATACTTCATGCCGGCGACGAAATCGGCCTTGCTGCCCGGATCCATATCGAGCCGGATGTTGAGGTCCGTATAGTTGCCCGAGGTCGTCTTCGACAGCTCGAAGCCCTGCTGGCTCTCCAGCAGCTTCATCGAGCGCGGATTGATCGAAGCCGCAAAATTGATGTCGCCGGAAATCAGGGCGTTGACGCGGGCGCTGTCGTCGGTGATGGCGATGAATTCGAAGGAGTCGAGGTAAGGCTTGCCCGACTTCCAGTAGTTCTTGTTCTTGGTGACCACCGAACGCACGCCGGGTTCGAACGTCTGCAGCACGAAGGCGCCGGTGCCGTTGCCCTTGGAGAAATCCGTGGTGCCGTCCGCCACGATCATGAAGTGATGCAGCGCCAGGATGGTCGGAAGGTCGGCGTTCGGGTCGGCGAGCGTGATTTCGACCGTCGACTTGTCGACCGCCTTGAAGCCGGTCATCTGCGCGGCGATCTTGGCGACCTTGGAGCCGACCGCTTTGTCGAGATGGCGCTTCAGCGAGAAGACGACGTCGTCGGCGGTGAGGTCCTTGCCGTCATGGAAGGTGACGCCCTTGCGCAGCTTCACGGTCCAGGTCTTGGCGTCCTTGCTGTCGAAGCTTTCGGCCAGTTCCATCTGCGTCACGCCATCCTTGTCGAGGAAAGTCAGGCGGTTGTAGAGCGAGCAGCAGCGGACATAGTCGGTGGAGAGCGACGCCTTTGCCGGATCGAGCGTGTCGGCCGTCGAGGACGACCAGCCGGCCGCCTTGAAATTTCCGCCGGAAACCGGCGTGGCCGCGACGGCCTGCGTCGCACGGCCGAGCACCACACCGCCCGCGGCAACCGCGGCGCCGCCGGCCAACAGCATCTTGAGGAGTTCGCGGCGGCTGGCGCCCCGTCGAATGGCGTTTTCGACCATGGCATCGTCTGCTCTGGTCCAGTTCGTGATCTTGTCGGTCATGTCATTCCCCTTTCTGTTGGTTTCACCGGATGCTCGTCTTATCGCGCGCTTTCCGGGGTTGGGCTCAGCTTCGTTCCTTCAGACTTTCCCGCACGGCCGATGCCAAGCCGGCCATTGAGGTGAAGTGGTAGTCCGGCTCGGTGAAGCGCTCGGGCTCGATCGTGCCGCCGTAGCCTTTCTGGGCGTGCCGGCGCTCGATCCAGCAGTTGGTCATGCCGAGCGCCCGGGAGATGCCGATGTCGTGATACTGGCTTTGCGCGACATGCAGGATGTCGTCCTTGCCGTCGCCGCGGGAGGCCACGAAATCGAAGACCTGCTGGAAGAAGGCCGGGTCTGGTTTCTCCGTGCCGGTATCATCTGCCGTGAAGGTGGCGAAGAAAGGCGATCCGAGTTGCTTCTCGAAATGGTCGAGCGCCCAGCGCCGGGCATTGGTCATGGCAATCAGCCTGTGCGACTTCGCAAGGTCGGCCAAGGCCGCCGCGCTGTCGGGGAAACCTTGCCAGGTGCTGGCGGAATCCCGCAGGCGCACACCGTATTTCTCCTCGGCGGGCAGGCCGACACGCGGCGCGATGACCATGTAGACGCGTGCGAGATCATCGGGGAACAGGCCCGCGTCGGGCATGTAGCGAGCCTGCCGGTAAAGGGCCAACGCCTCCTCGCCGTCGATGGAAACACCTGCCTCGGCGGCAATTCCGGCCAGGCAGGTCGTTATGCCGCCCTCGAAGTCGATCAGCGTGCCGACCACATCGAAGGTCATGTATTTGAATTCGCTAAAGCCCCTAGCCAAAACTGGCTCTCCTCTGCGCGCGGCCGAATTGCATCATGTTGAACAGAACAAAATTTGGTGCTGTCCGGGGCGTTGGCCTTCTTCAAAAGTCCGGAAATTCGGGCTTTCTGGCCTTGTCTTTAAAAGCAGTCTGGCACTTCCCCTGCGCTGGATTCGCCGAAAAGGCGCGGGGCTGCGGCACAAAATTGCGAAATCGTCCGCCCCGGCGATATTTCGAGGTGCGAAAAATCCGCGGCTCTTCATGCCAGCGCCTGGCGGACATCGGCATCATCCAGCGTCTGGTCCAGCGTTCGGCGCGTGCGCTCGATGATCGCATCGATGTCGCTGTCGGTGCAGCAGAGCGGCGGTGCGTAGCCGAGAACCCCGTGCGCAAAAGCACGGATGATGAGGCCATTGTCCCACGCCCTGTCGAAGATACGCCGCGCCGGCATGGCCGAGGCGGGAAGCGGCGTCTTCTTCTTTTTGTCGACCACCAGTTCGACCGCGGCAAGCAGGCCGCGGCCGCGCACATCGCCGACCAGCGGATGGTCGCTCAACGCAGACAGGCCGGCCATCAGGCGGGCGCCGGCCTTGATGCCGTTCTCCAGAATTCCGTCCTCATAGAGCTTCAACACCTCAAGCGCGACGGCGGCGCTGACGGGATGGGCCGAATAGGTATAGCCGTGGCCAACCGCCGCGCTGCCCGCGCCATCGGCGATGACGTTGTAGACATGATCGGCCATGAACACGGCGCCCATCGGGACATAGCCCGAGGTCAGGCCTTTCGCGGTCGTCATGAAATCGGGAACGATATCCTCCTCCGTGCAGGCAAACAGCGGCCCCGTGCGACCGAAGCCGGTGATCACCTCGTCGGCGATGAACAGGATGCCGTATTCCCGGCAGAGCTCACGCATCGCTTTGATCCAGCCTTTCGGCGGGACGATGACGCCGCCCGAGCCCTGGATCGGTTCGGCATAGAAGGCGGCGACCCGCTCCGGCCCGATCTCCTCGATCTTGCCCTTCAGCGTGGCGAGCGACGCGGCGGTGATTGCGTTGCCGTCCTCGCCTACAGGGTTGCGATAGGGGTGGGGGGAGGGGATCTTGTGCTGCCATTCGAAGGGGATGCCGAAGCCGGCGTGAAAGGCTGGCAGCGCGGTCAGCCCCGCGCCGACCACCGACGACCCGTGATAGCCCTGCTCGATCGAAATGAACTGGTCGCGCTTAGGCTCGCCTCTGGCATTCCAGTAGTAGCGGACGAAGCGGATCGTGCTGTCGACCGCGTCCGACCCGCCGAGCGTGAAATAGACGTGGTTGAGGTCGCCTGGCGCGCGCTCGGCCAATTCCGAGGCGAGCCGGATGGCGGGTTCCGAGCCGAGATCGAAATAGGCGGTGGCGTAAGGAAGCTCGCGCATCTGCCGAGCCGCGGCCTCGACGATGCTGTCGTGCCCATAGCCGGCGTTGACGCACCACAATCCTGCGAAACCGTCGACGAGTTGCCGGCCGGACGCATCGGTCACGGTCGCGCCCTTTGCCGATTTCAGCACGCGCACGCCGAGCGCTTCATGCCCGCGATAAGAGGCGACCGGATGGATGAGATGGGCGCGGTCGAGTTCGATCAGCGAATTGGCGAGCATTGTTTTTCTCCGAACTAGCCGAGCGCCTGGTTGGCGAGGGCGTAAACTTTTGGCCTGACCTGTTCGAGGCCGTTCTTGGCGGGACGGTCCATGGCCACGCCGCCGCCGACATGGGCGAGGCCAATTTCCACGAGCCAGCCCGCTATGCCTGTCCGGCTGTCGGTATCCACGCGCAGGAAGGCGCCGGAGCGCGATGCGGCGAAGAAGCTGATCAGCGCCCTGGCGTCCACGGCAGTCCCAGCGATGACCGGACCAATCACCTCACCGCGTCCGAACGGGCGAATCGCGGCATAGGCCTCGATAGCGCCGGCGCGACGGATGACGGCGAATTGGCCCCGCTCGGCAAGCGCGTCGATCAAAGCTTCTCGGTCGACGCCATAGGCGTCGCGGTCCAGCGCCTTGATCTCCGGCAGGTCATCGGCGCTTGCTGCTTCCACGACATCGGGCGCATCCAGCACAGCGACGCTGCCCTGATGCTGCAGGATCGTGCCGGAGGGTACAAAGCCCAGTTTCTGATAAAGAGGCATGCCGTCCGCCGTCGCGACCAGTCGCAGCGGACGGTTCTCGGCAAGGGCGAAAGCCTGCTCCATGAGCCGGCGTCCGAGCCCCTTGCCTCGCGCGTTCCTGTCGACGATCACCATGTTGATCATGGCGCAATCCCTGCCGTAGGGCGTTACCAGGATGGTCCCGGTGACCCGGCCCCGGTCATCGAGAGCGACCGCGCCGCTCGAGAGCTGCAGCGCCATCTGCCAGTCCTGCGGGCGATGCGGCCAATTCTCCTGACGAGACAGGGCCACGGCGCCCTCGATATGGTCCGGTCCGAAGGTCTGGAGTTCGATCTCGCCCTGCTGCATGAGGCATCCTTCCGTCTGCCTCGAAGTCTCGACCATCGACGCATCGCAGATCGTCTGAAGGTTTCGGTCCCGGCGATATCTTTCGCCTTTGCGCGGGGTGTGCGCCGCATCTTCTGCTGGCGGCATCCTTGGTGGATGCGCTTCACCATCGCGCTGTGGCGCGCTTCTCGACAGGCAAGATGCTACAGCGTGCCAAACCGGACGGCGGATACGGAACTTTCTGCTTTCGGGGAGCCGATTTCGGTCAGGTGGCTCGCTGCCTGCCGGCCTATGATGAAAGACATCCCAGCGCGGATGTGCTTCCACCGGAGATCGACGGACATGGCTTCTTTCAGACCCAAATACATCACCTTCGACTGCTATGGCACGTTGACCAATTTCCAGATGGCGGAAGCGGCACGCGACCTCTATGGCAGCCGGCTCGACGAGCCGCGCATGCAGGAGTTCATCAAGAACTTCGCGGCGTATCGGCTCGACGAGATCCTGGGCGACTGGAAGCCCTATGCCGACGTCATCCACAACGCGCTCGAGCGCGCCTGCAAGCGCAACGCCGTCGCCTTCAGCCCCGACGATGCCAGGATGGTCTATGAGCGTGTTCCGACCTGGGGGCCGCACGCCGACGTTCCGGCGGGGCTTTCGAAGATCGCCAAGGAAATTCCGCTGGTCATCCTCTCCAACGCCATGAACGCGCAGATCATGTCCAATGTCGAGAAGCTCGGCGCGCCGTTCCATGCCGTCTACACGGCGGAACAGGCCCAGGCCTACAAGCCCCGCTTCAGGGCGTTCGAGTACATGCTGGACATGTTGGGCTGCGGGCCGGAAGACATTCTTCACTGCTCGTCTTCGTTCCGCTACGACCTGATGTCGGCGCATGATCTCGGCATCAAGAACAAGGTCTGGGTCAACCGCGGCCACGAACCGGCCAACCCCTATTACGGCTATGTCGAGATCGCCGACATTTCCGGTCTTCCGGGCGTGGTCGGGCTTTGAGACAGGCGAGTTGCCGATGAAATTCGTTTCCTATTGGCACGACACGGCCCCTGTCTTCTCCGGCGGGGCGCAAGGCCCGGTCGAAGGGCACTACGACGCCGCCATCATCGGCGGCGGCTTCACCGGTCTCGCCGCCGCGCGCCAATTGGTGAAGGCCGGCGCCAAGGTGGTGGTGCTGGAGGCGGAGCGGGTGGGCTGGGGCGCGTCCGGGCGCAATGGCGGGCATCTCAACAACGGCCTTGCCCACAGCTACCTCTCAGCCAAGGCGGAGCTCGGCAAGGAACGCGCGATCGCGCTCTACCGGGCGCTGGACGACTCCGTCGACACCATCGAGGCGCTGGTCGCCGAGGAAGGCATCGACTGCAATTTCCGCCGCGCCGGCAAGCTGAAGCTCGCCTCCAAGCCGCAGCATCTCGAAGCAATCGCCCGCAACTTCGAAGCCATCCACGCCGAGGTGGACCCGGACACGGCGCTCATGTCGGCGGACGATCTCAAATCCGAGATCGGCTCGCCCTTCCATGGCGCGATGCTGTCGAAGAAGAGCGCCATGATGCATATGGGCCGCTATGTTGCCGGCCTGGCTTCGGCTGCGGTCCGCCATGGCGCTGCTATCTACGAGAATACCGAGGTGACGGGCCGAAAGCCGGCCGGCACCAGGCATGAGCTGACAACCTCCCGCGGCCGGATCAGCGCCGATAATGTGCTGGTGGCGACCGGCGCCTACACCACGCCGAATTTCGGCTATTTCCGCCGCAGAATTATCTCCGTCGGCAGCTTCATCATCGCCACGCGGCCGTTGAGCGACGCCGAGATCGCCGCGACCATGCCGGGCAACCGGACATGCGTGACTTCCATGAACATCGGCAACTACTTCCGGCTTTCGCCGGACAACCGCCTGATCTTCGGGGGTCGCGCACGCTTTTCGGCGACGTCCGACCAGCGCTCCGATGCCAAGAGCGGACAGATATTGCGGGCAGGCCTGGCCGCGATCTTCCCGCAGCTCGCCAAGGTCGAGATCGACTATTGCTGGGGCGGGCTGGTCGACATGACCAAGGACCGCTTCCCGCGCGCCGGATACCATGACGGAGTCTGGTACGCGATGGGCTATTCCGGCCACGGCGCGCAGCTTTCCACTCATCTCGGGATGATCCTGGCCGATGCCATGCTCGGCCGCGAGGATCGCAATCCGATGAAAGGCGTCGCGTGGCCTGCCATTCCCGGCTATTCCGGCAAGCCCTGGTTCCTGCCGATGGTCGGCCTCTACTACAAGGCGCTCGACCGGGTGAGGTAGACAGTAGGCAGTGTCTTCCTATTGCCTACTGCCCTATTCCCATGTGGAACGTTTTCATCTCGAGATATTCCTCGATGCCGGCCTGCGCGCCCTCACGCCCGAGGCCGGACTGCTTGACGCCGCCGAAGGGGGCCACCTCCATCGACACCGAGCCGGTGTTCAGTCCCACCATGCCGAACTCCAGCGCCTCGCCGACGCGCCAGGCGCGTTTCAGGTTCTCGGTGTAGAAGTAGGAGGCAAGTCCGTAGGGCGTGCCGTTGGCCAGAGCGATCGCCTCCTCTTCCGTCTCGAAACGGAAAAGCGGCGCGACCGGGCCGAAGGTTTCCTCGCCGGCGAGCTGCATATCCTTCGTTGCGCCGGTGAGCACCAGCGGCGCGACATATTGCGCACCCTCAGGCATCGCCGGCCTTTGCGTGACGATCGCAGCGCCCTTGGCGAGCGCATCCTCGACATGGCGGTTGATCTTCTCGACCGCGGCCATGTTGATCATCGGCCCGATGGCGACGCCCGGCTGCGTGCCGGGCCCCACCGTCATGGCGTTGACGCGGGCGCTGAGCTTCGCGGCGAAGGCGTCATAGACGCCGGCCTGGACGAGAATGCGATTGGCGCAGACGCAGGTCTGGCCGCCGTTGCGGAATTTCGAGGCCAGCGCGCCCTCGACGGCCAGATCGAGATCGGCGTCGTCGAAGACGATGAAGGGCGCGTTGCCGCCGAGCTCGAGGCTGAGCCGCTTCACGCTATCGGCTGCTCCGCGCATCAGCAGCGAACCGACGCGCGTCGAACCGGTGAAGGAGATCTTGCGCACGGTCTCATTTGCCATGATCTCGTTGCCGATCTCGACCGGCATGCCGGTGACGATGTTGATGACGCCGGCGGGGATGCCCGCGCGCTCGGCAAGCACGCCGAGCGCCAGCGCCGAATACGGCGTGAACTCGGACGGCTTGATGACCACAGTGCAGCCGGCAGCCAGCGCCGGCGCGACCTTGCGGGTGATCATCGCGTTGGGAAAATTCCACGGCGTGATGATGCCGCAAACGCCGACCGGTTCCTTCAGGACGATGATGCGGCGGTCGGATGTAGGCGAGGGGATGGTGTGGCCGTTGATGCGGCGCGCCTCCTCGGCGAACCATTTGACGAAGGAGGCGCCGTAGCGGATCTCGCCCTTGGCCTCGTCCAGCGGCTTGCCCTGTTCCGTCGTCAGGATCAGCGCGAGATCGTCCAGATGCGTAAGCATCAGGTCGTGCCAGGCCTCCAGCAGGCGGCCGCGTTCGGCATTGGTCTTCTTCCTCCAATCCCGATAGGCGGAAGCCGCAGCCTCGATGGCCGCGTGGGTCTCCGGCCCGGCCATGTCGGGCACGGTGCCGATCGATGTCTGTGTCGCTGGATCGACGACATCGACCGTCCTGCCGGAACCGGCCTCGAGCCATCTGCCGCCGATCAGTCCGGTTTCGCGGAAGAGAGTTTTGTCTTTCAAGCCTTTCATCGAAAACGACCTTGCAATCAGTTGAGCGCCGCGACGACCGCGGCTGTGATGGCGTCTGTGCTGTCCTTGCCGGCGGTGGTTCCAATACCCCGCGCGGTTGTCGCCTCGATCGCCTTCATGACGCGCCCGGCTGCAGCCGTTTCGCCGAGATGATCGAGCATCATCGCGCCGGACCATATGGCGGCGATCGGATTGGCGATGCCGAGATGGGCGATATCGGGCGCGGAGCCGTGCACCGGCTCGAACATCGACGGCGCAGAACGGTCCGGGTTGATGTTGGCGGAGGCGGCATAGCCGAGCCCGCCCTGGATCGCCGCGCCTATGTCCGTCAATATGTCGCCGAACAGATTCGAAGCGACGACAACGTCGAGGCTCTGCGGCGCCATGATCATGCGCGCGGCGAGCGCGTCGACGTGATAGGTGGTCACGTCGACGTCCGGGTAGTCCGCCGACAGCTTGCGCGTGATCTCGTCCCAGAAGACCATCGAGTATTTCTGCGCGTTGGACTTTGTCACCGAAGCCAACTTGCCCCGCCGCGTCCGCGCCTGCTCGAAGCCGAAGCGCAGGATGCGCTCGACGCCGGCCCGGGTGAAGATCGAGGTCTCCACCGCGACTTCGTCCAGCGTGCCTTGATGCACGCGCCCGCCGGCGCCCGAATACTCGCCTTCGGTGTTCTCGCGGATGCACAATATGTCGAAATTTTCGGCCCGCAGCGGACCCGTCACGCCCGGCAGCAGGCGGTGCGGCCTAATATTGGCGTATTGCACGAAGGCCTTGCGGATCGGCAGCAGCAGGCCGTGCAGCGAGACGAAATCCGGCACCTCAGCCGGCCAACCGACCGCGCCAAAAAGGATGGCGTTGAAGCCGTGCAAGGTCTCGATGCCGTCCTCGGGCATCATGCGGCCGGTTTCCTTGAAGAAGCGGCAGGACCAGGGAAATTCGGTTCCGGTCAGGACAAAGCCGGACTGCTTGGCCACCGTTTCCAGCACCGTCCAGGTGGCGTCGGTCACGTCGCGGCCGATGCCGTCACCGGGGATCAGGGCGATCGAGTAGGATTTCATCGGCATCTCTTCACAGGCTGATCAGGACGCTCTTGGTCCTGCGGTTGGCGAGATAGGCCTCGCGGCCGAGGTCCTTGCCGATGCCGGAGCGCTTGTAGCCGCCGGTCGGCAGGATATGGTCACGAGAGCGGCTGTAGCGGTTGACCCAGACGGTGCCCGCTTCGAGCTTGCGCGCGAGACGGATCGTGCGGGACAAATCGGCGGTGAACAGGCCGGAAGCCAGTCCATAGGTCGGATGGCTGGACAGCGCCAGCGCCTCTTCCTCGGTCTCAAAGGTCTGGACGGTCAGGACCGGACCGAAGATTTCCTCGACGATCGCCGGATTGGCCTGGTCGACATTGGCGATCAGCGTCGGCTGGTAGAAATAGCCGGGACCGTCCATGGCATCGCCGTCGGTCAGGCATTCGCCCCCAGCCCCGACCGCGGCCTGCACGATAGCATCGACACGCGCCCGCTGCCGTTCCGAGATGATCGGCGAATACTGAGTCGCCTCGTCCCAGGTCGGGCCGGGGCGCGCCGCCCTCATCCGCTCCACAATGGCGGCAGTCAGCCTGTCGGCCACGCTTTTTTCGACGATCAGGCGTGTGCCGGCCACGCAGGCCTGGCCGGCGTTGAAGGTGACGCTGCCGGCGATCGCCGTCGCGGCTTTGTCGAGATCGGCATCGGCAAAGACGAGCTGAGGACTCTTGCCGCCGAGTTCCAGCGTCATCGGCTTGACGCCCGTGCGGGCGACGTTCTCCATGATGGCCGCACCGGCGCGGGTCGAGCCGGTGAAGCTGACCTTGGCGATCTCGGGATGGCCGGTCAGCGCCGTGCCGGTGGTTGGCCCATCGCCGAGAACCACGTTGATGAGACCGGCCGGCAGACCTGCTTTTACGGCGAGCTGCGCCAAATAGACAGCCGAGAACGGGGTCATTTCCGAGGGTTTCAGCACGATCGCATTGCCCGCGGCCAGCGCCGGGCCGAGCTTCCAGCCGGCCATCGAGATGGGAAAATTCCAGGGCGTGATCGCCCCGACCACGCCATAGGGCTCGCTCACGATCATGCCGAGACTGGCGTCGTCGGTCGGCACCAGCTCGCTGCCTTCCTTGTCGGCGAACTCGGCAAAGAAGCGGATCTGTTCGGCCGTGACGGCAATGTCGCCGGCGACGAGCTGGCCGACCGGCCGGGTCGAGCACAGTGCCTCGATCCGGGCGAGCATTGCGGCTTCCGCCTCGATCAGATCGGCCCAGGCCTGAAGCGCCTTGGTGCGCTCGCGCGGCCGCACGCCGCCCCAGTTGCTGGCCTTCAACGCCCTCTTGGCGCTTTCCACAGCGCGGTCGACCATGTCCAGGCCCGCCACGGGACAAGCGGCATAGGCCTTGCCGTCGGACGGGCGTCGCATCTCGATCGCGCCCTCGGCCGCGATCATCTCCCCGCCAATGAAATGGCCAACGGGGAGGGGAACCGTGTCCGGATCGAAGCTCAGGCTCATATCGAAGCTCAAGTTCATGGGGCGACCACCTTGCGGCATCGGCCGGAGCCTAGCGCCTATCGGCGCGCAGCATGCACCGTTCAGTGGTTTGCCACCGACGAATGTTGCGCGCCAGGCGCTGGCGACGGCAAAATGTTCCGCGCCGTCAGCACCGGATCCTGCTATCCCACGGTCACGTAGATCTTGCGCATCGTTTCGATGGTCTTCCAAACCCCCGTGAAGTCCGGCTTCATCACGAAGCTGTCGCCGGCGCGATAGGTCACCGTCTCGCCGTCGTCCGGCGTGATTTCAACCACGCCGGAGAGGATGTGGCAGAACTCGAAAGTGTCGCCCTTGATCGAGCGCGTCTCGCCCGGCGTCGCCTCCCAGACGCCGGTGTGGACGAGGCCGTTCTTGGCGACGTCCTGCGCCCAGGTCTTGAAGGCGGGGTCGCCGGCAATCAGCCGCTCGGGCAGCGCCTTGGATTCGCGCGGCTGGAAGGCCGGGTTGGTGTCGACGGTTTTGAGCAGGGACATGGATGGCCTTTCCGGTTGGAGTTCAATAGCCGCGCGTCCGGTCGACGAGCCCGATGGGATCGAGACCGGCGCGGTGGCGCTTGATGTTGTCGATGACGGCGCGCGCGGCGGTCGCGGGCTGGGTGACGCTGGCGATATGCGGGGTCAGGGTGATCTTCGGATGCAACCAGAACGGATGGCCAAAGGGCAGTGGTTCGGGATCGGTGACGTCGATCATAGCCGCCGACAGATGGCCGCTGTCGAGCGCGGCGACGAGCGCTTCATGGTCGAGCTGCGGCCCCCGGCCGGTGTGGACGAGCGCCGCGCCTTCAGGCAGTTTCGCGAACAGCTCGGTATTGAGGAACCGTCGAGTCTCCTCGGTCAGCGGCAGCAGGCAGACCAGTATATCGCTGGCCGCGAGCATGTCCTCCAGCCCGAGCTCGCCATGAAGACAGGTGACACCCTCGATCTGCCGCGGCGAGCGGCTCCAGCCGACGAGCGGAAAGCCGAAGGGCTTCAGGCGGTCGAGGACGGCCTGGCCGAGTTGGCCGAGGCCAAGCACGCCGATCCGGCGCGCCTGGACCTGGGGCTGCGGGATGTCGCGCCATTCGCCGGCCCGTTGCTGGGCCAGATAGGCGGGCAGGTTGCGGTGGAGCGCAAGCACGGCAAGCGCCACATATTCCTGCATCATGCGCACGATGCCTTCCTCGATCATGCGCACGACCTTCACCGTCGCGGGCACCGCGTCGAAGCGGAACTGGTCGACGCCGGCGCCAATGGAGAACAGGATTTCCAGGTTGCTGTAGCGGGCGAGGTCTTCTGGCACGGCCCAGGTGATGAGATAGCGCACCGCGTCGGGATCGACCGCCGCGGCGTCCATGGCAAAGGGAAGGTCTGGAAGGTCTTCTGCGAAGGCCTTGGCGAAGATCGCGCCGCGCCGCGCATCGGAGTTGAACAGGAAGGTCATTCCGGTCGTTCCTCAGGCCGCGCAACGCGCGCCCAGCACTTCGATCATGCGCTGGCAGGCAGCGAGCTCGCCGGCGAGAATGTATTCGTCCGGCTTGTGGGCACGGCCGATGTCGCCGGGGCCGCAGATGATCGCATCGAGCCCGGCGGCCTGGTAAAGTCCGGCCTCGGTGCCGTAGCTGACGGCGGCAAGCGGCGTTTCGCCGGTCAGATCGCTCAGCAGCGCGGCCAGCGGCGCGTCTTGCGGCAGCGACAGCGCCGGATAGGCGCTCACCGGCGTCCACTCGACCTGAAAGCCTTCGGCCTCAAGGGCCTCGGCCTGTGCCTTGATGGGCGCGAGCAGGCTGGCCGGGTCGACGCCGGGTATGGCGCGCGCCTCCAAATCCAGCGCGCAGGTGGCGGGGATGATGTTGACCGATTGTCCGCCCGCGACCACGCCGGCCTGCAGCGAGGAATAGGCCGGCTCGAAGGCTGGGTCGAAGGGGCCGTGTGTCAGCCGCTCGGCTTCGCCCACGGTCGCGCTCAGGACATCGGCCATGGCATGGATGGCGTTGAGCCCGAGGTCGGGCCGCGAGGAATGGCCCGAGCGGCCGTTGATAGTGACGCAGGCGGCCGCCTTGCCCTTGTGGCCGCGAACGGCGCGCATGCCGCTCGGCTCGCCGACGATGACGCCGAGCGGCTTGGCGCAAAGCTCGGGGAGGCGGGCGATCAGGTGTGGCACGCCGCGGCATCCCACTTCCTCGTCATAGGAGAAGGCGAGGTGGATCGGTCTGACGAGGTGCAGGCCAGCCAGGTGCGGCACAGCCGCGAGCGCGGCGGCAAGGAACCCCTTCATGTCCGTGGCGCCGCGCCCATAGAGCCGCTCGCCCTGCCGACGCAGCGTAAAAGGGGCCGAGCTCCATTGCGGCTCGCCGGCGGGAACGACGTCCATGTGGCCGGACAGGATGTAGCCCGAAACATCGGCGGGGCCGATCGTGGCGAAAAGATTGGAACGGTCGCCTTCCGGCCCTGGCAGCACGGCGACCTTCGCTCCATGTTCCGCGAGATAGGCCCCGATCCAGCCGGCGATGTCACCGTTCGGCTTGCCTGCGACCGACGGAAAGGCGACGAGACGGTCGAGAATGTCGAAGACGTCCATTCCAGCCCTCAAAAGCATTTCAGGTTCGCCGGGATCGGTGCCGTCGACCGTATGCTGCAACAATTTCGGAGAGGGTGTACGCGTTCTCTCGCGATTGCGTGCCGAAAGCGGAAGTGTTTCAGTTGAATCTTGCGTTGGTGCTCGACTTTCGAGCAAATCGTATTGGTCCGGGTTGTTTAGCGTTGGCGGGTAGGGGTGGCCGTTATGTGTCACCCTCTGATACGGCAGTCTTTCAGAGGCATGAAATTGAAGCCGTCCGAAAGCTTGAAGATCGATGCCTTCTCGATGCGCATCGCCGACATCGAAGGCGTCGACCTGGACCGGTTGCACGCGCTCTCGCTCTCGGTGGGATGGCCGCATCGCGCCGAGGACTGGCAATTCCTGCGCGAAGCGGGACAAGGCCTCGTGGCGCTCGACGAGATCGGCCGGGTTCTGGGTTCGGCCATGTGGTTCCCGCATGGCGCCAGTTTCGCGACCATTGGGATGGTCATCACCTCGCCACGGCTTCAGACGCTCGGGGCGGCGCAATGGCTGATGAAGCGGATCTTCGATAAGGTCGCCGGGCGCGACCTGCGCCTCAATGCAACCCGTGCTGCAAGGCGGCTCTACCTCTCCCTCGACTTCCAGCCGGAGAAGATCGTCTATCAATGCCAGGGGGTTGTCCATGCACAACCCACGGGTGGGTCAGCAGATATACGGGGCGACGTCCGGACTTTGGACGCAAGGGATATTCCGGCAGCGATCGCACTGGATGCGGCGGGATTTGGCGTGAAGCGGGCAGCGCTCATCGAAAAGCTATTCGCGCACTCGGCCGGCTATGGTCTCTTCAAGGGCGACCGGCTCACCGCTTTCGCGCTCTGTCGGCCGTTCGGGCGGGGCCATGTCGTGGGGCCGGTCGTGGCGGAAAACGATGCCGACGCCGTGGCGACCGTCCGGCCACATGTAGCCGATCATTCGGGGTCTTTCCTTCGGGTCGACACCCACATTGACAATGGCGAGTTCGCCGCCTTTCTGTCGCACACCGGAATGCCGGTCTTCGACACGGTGCTGACCATGTCGATGGGCAAGCGCCTCGTCGACTTTGCCGTCGGCGGCGCAGGTGCGCCGATGACCTATGCACTTGCCAGTCAAACGCTTGGATAGAGCAATTCCAGGAAAAGTGTGTAACGGTTTTCCGTCCGGAATTGCGTAACAAACAGTTAGAGCAGTTCAGCGTTTCTACCAAACGCTGAACCGCTCTAGTTGCGGCCGGCCGGCTCCAGCGGACCTTCGCGGCCGTGATCCTTCATGCCCGGCCAGACCGTCGGTCTCGCCGGGCAACGGGCTCCGGCGGCTCGAAGCAAAAGCGATGCCGCTCCGTGAGCTCCTTTGACGTTGCTTCCAGCTCCTTCTCGCGCTGTCCGGCGTTCCACGCCAGCGCGGCCGCCGCGGTGTCGGCAATCCGCTCAAGGTCGCGTCGGCTGAGCCGGCCGGTGATCGCCAGCGCGGTGCGGCGCATGACGATATCGGCCAGGTGGACAACACGTTCGTTGCGCGCCAGCCAATCGATCTCGGCCAGCGTATAGTCGAACGCGTCCGCAAGCGGCTCCGCCTGCCGCCCGGCTTCGTGCGCCAGAATGGCGCGTGCTGTCGTGCCATAGCGGTCGAACAGAGCCCCGGCGCGCGCCGGCGCGGCCCCTGTCTCAGCCATGACAGCGGAGATCCAGCGGACACGCGCAGCCGCGTCGGCCGGAAAATCGCGGCCGCCGCCGATGGCGAGGTTCCGCGTGCTCACGCGCCTGGAGCGGCCAAGCCTTGCCAGCAGCAGGTCCGCCACCTCTTCGGCAAAACCGCGGAAGGTCGTCCACTTGCCGCCGACCAACGAGACGATCGGCCAACTCCGGCCGCCCTCGGTTTCCATGACGGGTGCCGAGTGATCGCGGCTGATCAGGCCCGGCGCGGTGCCGTCCGACGTCGGCAGCGGGCGGATACCAGAATAGGCATAGACGATCTGCTCGCGCCCGAAGGAAAGACCGGGCAAAAGCGCGCGCAGGCTCGCCAGGAAATAGTCGATCTCGTCATCCTCGCAGCGCACCGTTTCAGGGTCGGCGGCACGGATATCGGTCGAGCCAACCAGCGCCCGACCGAGATAGTCGAACACCAGGCATATGCGGCCGTCATTGGCCTCGAAGTAGATCATGCGGCCGTTCAACGCCCGCAGCAGGTCGGGATGGTCGAGCAGGATATGCGAGCCCTTGGTACCACCGACCAGCCGCGACGGTGCGCCAAGCGCTGCGTTGACACGATCGATCCATGGCCCTGCCGCGTTGACGACGATGCGCGGCCGGAAGCAGTGCTCGCCGCTCTCCGGCAGGGCGAAGCGCACGACGCCGCCGTCGCTGCCCAACAGTCGCGCGTAGTTGAAGGCTTCGGATTGAGGGCTAGCCCTGATGCCGTCCTGAAGAAGCTCGAGCACCAGCCGTTCGGGATGACGGACGGTGGCGTCATAGTAGGTACCGGCCGCCACGATGCGTGGCGTCAACGGCGGTATCTCGGTCAACGCCCGCGCTTTCGACCACAGCATATGCCTGGGCATGACGCGGTGGCGGGCGCCGTAGAAATCGTACATGGCGAGACCGATCTTGATCAGGAGAGCGCCGCGGCTGCGCGGCGCGGTCGTGCTGCCGAAAAGGGTGCGCAGCGCCGCCCCGATCCCCGTCAGCCAGGAAAAGATCGGGATGACGGTCGGCAGCGGCCGCACAGCATGCGGCGCGTTGCGCAACAGAAGGTTGCGCTCCAGCGTCGATTGCGCGACGAGGCTCAACTCGCCCGTCTCGAGATATTTGATACCGCCATGGATGAGCCGCGACGGTGCGGCGCTGGTGCCGGAACCGAAATCCGCCTTGTCGACGATCGCGACCTTCAGGCCCTGTTCGCACAGATCGCGAAACAGGCCGGCGCCGTTGATGCCGGCGCCGACGATGAGGACATCGACATCCCGTGGTGTCTCGGTCATTGCACCGGCACGATCTTGAGATTGACCCCGGCCGCCTTCAGGCTGTCGGCAATCTCGTCGGGAAGGCCATCGTCGCTGAGCACGAGATCGAAGTCGGTGAGATCTGCAAACAGATGCAGCGCCACCTTGCCGAACTTGGAGGAATCGATGAGCAGCACGGTGCGCGAGGCGGCGGCGGCCATGGCCTGCTTTACGCGCACTACCTGCGGATCTTGGATCAGCGTCGCGGTCTTGTCGATCGCCGAAGCCGAGCAGATGAGCAGATTCACCCTGATCTTCTGCAGGGCGCTCTCGCAGATGTGGCCGATAAAGGCATTGTAGGTCGGATGGTATTCGCCGCCGAGCAGGATCAGCTTCAGGTCGTCCTTGTCCACCAGCTGTTCCGCCAGAGACAGGCTGTTGGTGACGATGGTCAACGGCGCGATCTGCGGCAGGAACGGGCCGACCGCGTTGGCAGTGGTCGAATCATCGAGAAGAACAACCTGGCCCGGCTCGATCTCGGCCAGAACCGCCCGGGCGAGCGCCTGCTTGGCGGCAGTCGCATGGGTCTCGCGGAAGCGGAAGAGGCTCTCGTAGACGCCGGACGGCTGCGCGCTGACCGCGCCATGCAGCTTGCGCAGCACGCCCTGGCGCGCCAGTTCATCGACGTGGCGATGGATCGTCATGCGTGAGACGCCAAAGGCCGCGACAAGCTCTTCGATGCGCGCCTCGCCATGCTGAATGACATAGTCGGCAATGTCCTGCCGGCGATTGTCCGCGGTCATGGCTCTCCCTTTTTCGCGAGCGCTTCGATCGACGGCCAGGCGTCGGCGAGGCGGTTGGCGATGTCGCAATGCAGCCGGTAGCGCTTGTCCATGACAGCGCTGCGCCCAGGGTCGGGCCGGTAGGTGCGGCCAAGCGTGGCGAGTTCGCGCGGATCGTGCCGCGGCGAGGCGAACAGGCCGACGCCGGCTCCGGCGCACAGCGCCGCGCCCCATGCGGCGGCCTCTTCCGTCTCGGTCACCGTGATGGGCATGCCGAGCACATCGGCGAAGACCTGTGCGTAGGCGGAATTGCGGGAAATGCCGCCGGTCAGCCGCGCCTCGCGCGCCGGGAAGCCTTCGCGCAGCGCATCGACGTGAACGCGATGGTTGAAGGCAATGCCTTCGATCACCGCCCGCAGCATGTCGCCGCGGTCATGCCAGCCGCGCAGCCCGAGGAAGCCGGCGCTGGCAGCCGGACCATGCGGTGAGCCGAACAGATAGGGATGGAAGAGCAGTGTCGACGGCCGCGCCAACGCCGCCTCGATTTCCGGACCGACGATGGCGTGGATCGAGCGTCCGTCGGCTTCCGCTGCCGCCCGCTCGGAACCGCACAGCGTGTCGAGGAACCAGTCGTAGTTCGCCGCCGACGCCGGCGAGATCGACATATTGTTCCATTCGCCGGGCTTCAATCCGTTGCGGCAGAACCACCGGGCATCGACGCGCGGCACGGCCGAGACCGTCTCGTTGATTGAATAGGTGCCGGCAACGATGGCGACCACGCCTTCGCCATAGCCGCCGATGCCGAGCGCCGAGGCGGTCACATCGTGCAGGCCGGCCACGACCGGCGTGCCGGCGACGAGGCCCGTGTCCCGGGCCGCTTGCGCCGCAATAGTGCCGACCAACTCGTCCGGCCGCGCGACCGGCGGCAGGGCATCGGCAAGCGCTTCGAGACCGAAGATCGAGAGGATGTCCGGCGCGTAGGCTTGCGTATCGACCGCCGTGAACGAGGTGCTCGCTTCGGTGAGATCGGTGCCCAGGCTTCCCGTCAGGCAGAGACGCAGCCAGTCCTTGCAGGCAAGCACGTGGCCGATATGGGCAAAGCGCTCCGGCTCGTGGTCGCGTATCCAGGCCAGAAGCGAAGACGGTGCCGAGGCATGCGGTGTCTGACCGGTCCGCGACAGGGCCGTCCTGGCCGTCCCATCGGTGTTCCACCGGGCCGCAACGTCTCCAGCCCGGCTGTCCAGCGACAGGATGCCGTGTCCGAGCGGCTGGCGGTCGCGATCGAGCGTATAGAGTCCGTCGCCGTGCGCGGTGGCGGCGACGGCGGCGATGTCAGAGGCCGGTCGGCCGCAATCGGACAGCGCTTGCGCGATCGCTTCGGCGGCGGCCCGCCAGAGGCCGTTCATATCGCGCTCGACGTGGCGCGGCTCGGACATGATCTGCGCCACCCGGCGGCGGGCGACGGCCAGCGGGGCGCCGGCCTCGTCGAAAACCACTGCCTTGGTCACGGTCAGGCCGCTATCGATTCCCAGCAGACAGGGCATCCGCTCCTCGCCATGCACATAGCGTGCTTCTCCTGGAAAATGCCCATATCATGATGTTAAATTAACATCAATAAGTGTTACAATTCGGGTGCCGCGGCGTCTCCTTGCCGCACGGGGGCGACGACGACGTTCATGCCGCCCGCCTTCATCGCCTCGATCTGCCTGGGTGGGGTTCCGTCGTCGACGACGATGACGTCGAACTCGTTGAGCGCGCACATGGCATGCAGTGCCCGGCGCTCGAACTTGGTGTGGTCAGCCAGCAGGATGCGCATGGCCGAGCTGTCAAACATGGCGCGCTTGGTTTCGACCATTTCCGGCGACTGGTGGAACACCATGCCGTCGGTGATGGCCGACATCGACATGAAGACGCGATCGGCCCTCAGCCGCCGGATCTCCGTGACCGTGACCGGCCCCATGAAGGCATTGCACCAGTTATAGAACTGGCCGCCGAGCCCGAGCAGCGTGAGGTCCCGCGTGCCCTTCAGCTCGTTCATCAGGGTGATGGAATTGG
Organism: Mesorhizobium sp.; assembly: GCA_004020545.1. GTDB lineage: Bacteria > Pseudomonadota > Alphaproteobacteria > Rhizobiales > Rhizobiaceae > Mesorhizobium. The sequence continues at coordinate 38,573 of SAQE01000002.1, forward strand.
TGATCGCCGTCAGCGGCACACGCGCCGCGAGATACGGCACAAGCTGCAGGACGGTGGTGGAATCGTCGAAGAAGACGGCCTGGCCGGGTTCCAGGAAGGCCGCCGCCGCCTGAGCGATCGCGCGCTTCTCGGCAGCCTGGCGCGACGAGCGGTAGACGTCGCTCGATTCGATGAGGCTGGTCGGGGCGGCCGAGACGATGCCGCGCGTCTTGCGCAGCAGGCCCTTCTCGACCAGTTCGTCCAGGTCGCGGTGCGCGGTCATCAAGCTGATGCCGAAGCGTTCGGTGAGGTCCTCGATGCGCATCGTGCCCTCGGCCAGGACGGCCTCGGCCATCATCCGGCGGCGCGCAAGCTGGCGCGCGTGGCGGCTGTCGGCGGGCACCTGATCCGCAGCAAGGGTCTTCAACGCCTGCTCAGGCCGAATCTCGCGATCTTTCATCCAAGCCTCTCCTGCCGATGCCATTCGCATATCTGGCGCCGATGGCAAGCGGTGCCTTAAGGGCGAGCAGTGTTTTACGCATCGAATGCATTCTGCGCGGCAGGAAAAGGGGCGCGCGTCATACGCGCCCCAGTCCATGTTTACTGGGAAAGCGTGAACGGCCCTGTGTATTTGTCGACATTGTCCTTGGTGATCAGGGCACAGTCGAAGAGCTGCTTCTCGGAGGACGCGCCTGTCGAGCCGGTCTTGATGAACTTGTCGGCCTGCTTCACGGCCTCGGCCGAGAAGACCGCGACAGGCTGCAGCACCGTGTATTGCATTTCGCCCGCCTTGACGGCGGCGACCGCGTCCGGCGAGCCGTCGAAGCCACCGACCTTCACCTGGTCGAGCTTGCCCGCTTCCTTCAGCGCCGCAATGGCGCCGAGGGCCATCTCGTCGTTGCCGGAAATGACACCCACGATGTCGGGGTGGGCCTGCAGCAGCGATTGCATTTTCTGGTAGCCTTGGGTGCGGTCCCAGTTGGCCACTTCCTTGCCGCCCTTCTTGAGGTCCGGATACTGGGTAAGCACGGTCTCATAGCCGTTCGAGCGCGTTGCCGCGTTGTTGTCGGCCGGGTTGCCGAACAACTCGACATAGTTGCCCTTGTCGCCGATCGCCTCGACCCATTGCTGCGCGCCGATCGCGGCGCCTTGGGCGTTGTTGGAGACGAGCTGTGCCTTGGCGAGACCATCCTGGTTGATCTCGGCGTTGACCAGGAAGACCGGGATGTTGGCGGCGACCGCCTTCTTGATCGCGCCGACCGAACCGTCGGCATTGGCCGGGTCGAGGATGATCGCCACCGATTTGTTGGTGATGGCGGTGTCGATCATCGTGCTTTCGGTATTGGTGTCGCCCTTGTGGGCGCTGACATTGGCTGAGTAGCCGAGGCTCTCGGCCGTGGCCTTGGCGACCTGGCCCTCGGTGAGCCAATACGGATTGGCCGGATCGGTCACGATGATGCTGATCAAACCCGCCGCCCAGGCATGGCTTGCCATGAACGGCAGCGTCGCGGCAGCGACCAAGAGCATCCTTCTGGTTTTATTGATCATTTTTCTCTCTCCCTTTTACAGATTGCGGTTGCGGATTGCGGTTTGCCGATTTATCTCGGCCTTCTTTCCGGTCGGTCTCCTTGCGTCCCGGAGAAGCTTGCGGCGAGGCGCGGCGTCATTGTCGGACGCCGCGGGCCCCGTACTGGATGGTGTTCATGAGCACGGCGAGCACGATGACGGCACCGGTGAAGACGGTCTGCCAGTAGGAGGACACGCCGATGATGACGAGGCCGTCCGAAAGAAAGCCGATGACGAATGCGCCGAGCATGGTGCCGCGCACCGTGCCGCGGCCGCCGGTCAGCGCGGCGCCGCCGATGACCACCGCCGCGATCGCGGTCAGCTCGTAGGTGGTGCCGGCGGTCGGTCCAGCCGAAGTCAACTGCGAAGAGAGCACCAGGCCGGCGATCGCCGACAGGATGCCGGAGAGCGTGTAGACAGTGATCTTGACCCGCTTGACCGGCACGCCCGACAGGTCGGCCGCGTTCTCGTTGCCGCCCGAGGCGTAGAGCCAGCGGCCGAAGGAGGAGCGGCTGAGCATCAGCCCGGTCAGCACGGCGAGGACCGCCAGGACCACCACGCTGATCGGCACGCCGAAGAGCCGGTTGAAGCCAAGCCAGTCGAAGCCGGTGTTGCCGAGCTCCGGCCTGCCGGCGAGGTTGTTGTAGGTGAGGCCGTTGGTCATCAGCAGCGCGACGCCGCGCGCCATGTACATGACGCCCAGCGTGGTGACGAAGGCGGGCACCCTGAACCAGGCGATCAGGATGCCGTTGAGCGCGCCGAGCACTGCGCCGAGCGAGCAGGTCAGCACGACCACGGCCCACACCGGCGGAAACAGGATGACGCCAAGCGGTTTCAGCTCCACGCCCTGCATCAGCGCGCCCGCGACGACGCCGCACAGCGCCAGGATCGAGCCGACCGACAGGTCGATGCCGCCGCTGAGTATGACCACCAGCATACCGATCGCGAGTATGCCGTAGATGGCCACATGCGAGGACATGATCAGCAGATTGGAGACGGTGAGGTAGTTCGGCGACAGGAACGAAAAGACGACGATGATGGCGATCAGCGCGAAGAAAGCGCGGCCTTTCAGCAAGAGCTTGATGAGGCTGGTTGTTCCCTTGACGGCTGCGGCCGGGGAGGTGAGGCGGTTGGCGCTCGTTTGCGTCATTGTTCGTTCTCGTGCTCGCTCAGGCCGCCACGGCCTCGCCCGAGGCGGCCATGATCTTTTCCTTGGTGATGTCCGAGGTGAACTCGGCAGAGATCCGGCCGCGCCGCATGATGATGATGCGGTGGGCGATCGACAGGCACTCGTTGACTTCCGAGGTCGTGTAGACGACGGCTTGCCCGGCCGCCGCATGGGCCGCCAGAATCCGGAACACTTCGGCCTTGGCGCCGATGTCGATGCCGCGACTGGGTTCATCCAGCAGGATTACCTTGGGGTCGGTGGCGAGCATCTTCCCGATGACCACCTTCTGCTGGTTGCCGCCGGATAGCGACCCGATCGGCACATCCGGTCCCTCGGTCTTCACGGTCACGTTCCTGATTGATTTCTGGATCAATGCCCGCTCGAGCTTGAGGGAGGTGAAGACCCCGCGCGTGAACTCCTTGATCGAGGCGAGCGAAAGGTTCTGCCCGACCGACATCGTCTGGACGAGCCCGTAGCGCTGGCGGTCCTCGGGCACGAGCGCAAGGCCGCGGGCGATGCGTTCGCCGATGGCGAGATGGGAAATCTCCTTGCCTTCGAGCACGATCTCGCCGGACGTCGCGCTCAGCTTGCCGGCGACGGTTTCGAGCAGTTCCGTCCTGCCGGCCCCCATCAGGCCATAGATGCAGACTATCTCGCCGGCCCTGACATCAAGCGACATGCGGTCGACGACGTTGTAGCCGCCTCCGGCCGGATCTGGCACGGTCAGGTTGCGGACCGAGAGCATGACCGGGCCGAAATCGTAGCCGGTTGGCGGATTGCCCAAATCATAGTTCTCGCCGACCATGTTGCGCACGATCCATTCCAGATCGATATCGGCGCGCGGCGCGTAGGCGGTCATGTTGCCGTCCCGCAGCACCACGGCGTGATCGGTGATCTGCAGGGCCTCCTCGAGATGGTGCGAGATGTAGACGATCGACACGCCCCTGGCGGTGAGGTCGCGGATCACCTTGAAAAGCACCTCGACCTCGGTGGCGGAAAGCGCCGATGTCGGCTCGTCCATGATGAGAATCCGGCTGTCGATCGAAAGCGCCCGGGCGATTTCGACGATCTGCTGCTGTCCGAGGCGCAGTTCCTCGACAGGCGTGAGCGGATCGATATCCTCTTCGAGTTCCGCCAGCAGCTCGCGGACCTGGCGTTCCTCCTCGGCATAGTTGACGCCGGTCGGACCATTGATCTCGCGCCCCATGAAGATGTTGTCGCGGACCGACAGATTGGGCGCGAGGCTGAGCTCCTGATGAATGATCGATATGCCGTGGCTTCGCGCGTCGGTTGAAGAAGAAAACACGATGGGCCGGCCGTCGAGAATGACTTCGCCGGCCGTCGGCTGCACCACACCGGAGAGGATTTTCATCAGCGTCGACTTGCCGGCTCCGTTCTCGCCGAACAGTGTCGTCACCTGGCCGCGGTGAATGTCGAAGTTGACGCCCTTCAGCGCCTTCACGCCGTTGTAGGATTTGGCGATGTTGCGCGCCGCCAGAACCACTTCACCGGCCGGCCGGGAGGTCGCGACGTCGCTCATTTGACGGTGACCTTCACCGGCGTGATCAGCCAGTTCTTCGGATTGATGAGGCGGAAGACGCCGAAGACTTCCAGCGTCTTGCCGGTGAGGGTCGCGGTGTCGATCCCATCAAGGACCGTCTTCTTCATGGCGCGGTTTATGCCCGAGCCGGCGTCCTGGTACTCGATCTGGTTCTTGAACTTGCCGAAGGCGATGTCGCCCGGCGCGTCGCGCAAGTCGGTCCCGTTGATGGCCGGGCCGGTCTGCAGCCGTACATGGATGTCGGCCGGCACGCCGTCGGTCTTGAGGTCGTAGACGCCGGACTTGGCTTCGCCTGCAACCGCCGTCAGCCTGATCGAGATCATTGCGCCGGTCGATGAGGCAGTTCCATACTGCTTGGCGGCTGCGTTCTTGTCGGCCATGACCGCCGGTCCGAAGGTCGCGGCGTCGACGGCGTGCTCGACGACGAATGCCTGGATGCGCGGAAACTCCTTTTCGCCGAACCGGTCGGGCGAAAACGCCTCCTGGCTGACGTCGGCGGACGAGCCGATCCGGACGACCTTTGTGTCGAGCGCGATCGCGGCAAGGACCACGACACCGAGACCGATCGCAATCATCAGGCCGCGGCGCGACGCGGCAGGGGCCTTCGGCGTCTGGGCTGACATGACGTTCATCGTTCAGATCCCGGCTTGCGAAGAGACAGGGCGGGCACCGACCGGTGTGGCAATGGTGGCCGATGCGCGGCCCGATGCTGCCGCCTGTCGATGACACGGCATCCTCGGGTCGGTTGCTTGCATCGATTTTCTCCACCCTTGACCTGCGATGCGGCGTCTTCCTCCCGTCGCATCAGTTCCGGCAATTTTGTTATATTAGTGTTATCTTTGCGTCAAGCATGTTAGATCGGAATTCCCTTTTGTTCGGATTTTGACCCACCGGCAGGGCTTCCCGCCATGCCAATTCTCAAAAAGCCGCCTCCCGCGGAAACCCTGCGTCGGCAGTTGCCGCCATGGCCGACCATGGGAGACTATGCGTTTCGCAGGCGCGGCACAAAAACGCTGCGGCAGCGAAACACCTTCCAGTAACTATCTGATTTAGTGTCGATTTCGTTTCGCCATCTCATACAGCGCCGCGAACTGAAACCAAGTCAGAAGGGTCTGGTCGCTATCTGTTCGCTCTTCCCGTTTGCTTGGCGAAGACGATGTGAGGCGGATCGTTGTTTTCGCTTTCACTAAAACCAGCGTATCTGAAAAAATTTTCGGTGTCTGCAAAAAAAATCAACCATTGTGTTATTTCCATGATAATTTAGAATGCAGCGAAGGGCGTCGTCACGAGCGAGCGCGTAACGGCGCTTCTTCGCGCGGCCACACATTCGCGGCGAGCCGCAGGCGGAAAAGAGAAGGAAAAAGACATTGCCCTGTTGCCGGTCCAGGCATGTTCGCAGCGAAAGCGGAGCGGTCCGTGGCTGGCTCTGATGTCATCGTAGGCATCGATTCCGGCACGTCGGTCATCAAGGCGGTCGCATTCGAACTGAGCGGTCGTCAGATTGCGTCCGCTTCGGTTCCGAACCAATACGCGTCCGGCGCCGACGGCTCGGCGACGCAGTCGCTCTCCCAGACTTGGCGCGACTGCGCCGCGGCACTTCGAGGGCTCGGCGACAAGGTTGAGAACTTGGGCGCGCGCACCGCCGCTCTCGCGGTCACCGCGCAGGGCGACGGCACCTGGCTCGTCGGTCGCGAGAACAAGCCGGTCGCCGATGCATGGCTCTGGCTCGACGCGCGCGCGTCACGCACTGTCGAGCGCCTGGTCGCGGGCCCGCTCAGCCGCGCCCGCTTCGAGGCAACTGGAACAGGGCTGAATACGTGCCAGCAGGGCAGTCAGATGGCCCATATGGACCGCCACTCGCCCGACCTTCTCGACCATGCCGAAGTCGCGCTGCACTGCAAGGACTGGCTCTATCTGAACCTGACCGGTGCGCGCGCCACCGACCCCTCGGAGGCGAGCTTCACCTTCGGCAATTTCCGTACCCGCCGCTATGACGACACGGTCATCGAGGCGCTCGGCCTTTCCCGGCGGCGCAAGCTCTTGCCGGAGATCGTCGACGGCACGATGGCGACCCATTCGCTTACCGCCGAGGCGGCGGCCGAGACGGGGCTGAAAGCGGGCACTCCCGTCAGCCTCGGCTATGTCGATATGGTCATGACCGCGCTCGGCGCCGGGGTCTGCGGCGGCGAGGGAGACGTCGCCTGCTCGATCGTCGGCTCGACCGGCGTCCACATGCGTGCCGTGCCGACGAACGAGGTCCACCTCAACAAGGAGGGTTCGGGCTACGTCATTGCCCTGCCCATTCCGGGCCTGGTGACGCAGGTGCAGACCAACATGGCGACCTCGCTCAACATCGACTGGGTCCTTGGCCTGGCGGCGGATGTGCTGAAAGAATTCGGGCACGAGGCCAATCACCGCGAACTGGTCGGCCGCATCGATCAGTGGCTCGCCGCAAGCCAACCCGGCCAGGTGGTTTATCACCCCTATATTTCGGAGGCCGGCGAGCGCGGACCGTTCGTCAACGCCAGCGCCCGCGCCGGATTCGTCGGCCTGTCGGTCAGCCATCGCTATCCTAATCTGGTCCGTGCCGTCATCGAAGGGCTGGGGCTCGCCATACGCGACTGCTATGCGGCGATGGGCGACCTGCCGTCGGAGCTGCGGCTTTCGGGCGGCGCGGCCCGTTCGAAGGGATTGCGCGGCATCCTGTCGGCGGCGGTTCATGCGCCGGTGCGCGTCTCGTCGCGCGAGGAGGCCGGTGCCGCCGGGTGCGCGATGATGGCGGCAGTCGCCATCGGCGCATATCCTGACATGAGCGCCTGCATCGCTGAATGGGTCACGCCGCTGCTGGGGCCCGTCGAGACGCCCGATCCGGCGCTGATTACGGCCTATGACGACCTTTTCACGGCATTCCGCGCGGCACGCCAGGTGCTGGGGCCTGCCTGGGACGCTCTGGCCGCCGCACGCCGCAAGGCGGCGGGCGCCTCCGCCGAAACGGCTGAAGGAGCAAGAGATGGGGCTTGAACCGAACACGGTCGATCTCTTCGTCATCGGCGGCGGCATCAATGGCGCCGGCATCGCCCGAGACGCGGCTGGCCGCGACCTGTCGGTCGTGCTGTGCGAAAAAGACGACCTTGCCGAGGGCACCTCCTCGCGCTCCGGCAAGCTGGTGCATGGCGGTCTGCGCTATCTCGAATATTACGAGTTCCGGCTGGTACGCGAGGCGCTGATCGAGCGTGAGGTGCTGCTCAAGGCCGCGCCCCACATCATCTGGCCGATGCGCTTCGTGCTGCCGCACAGTCCGCAGGATCGGCCGGCCTGGCTGGTGCGGCTCGGCCTGTTTCTTTACGACCACCTGGGCGGTCGAAAAAGGTTGCCGGGCACGCGCACACTCGACCTCAGACGCGATCCGGAAGGAGCACCGTTGCTCGACCGGTACACGAACGGCTTCGAGTATTCCGACTGCTGGGTGGACGATGCGCGGCTCGTGGTGCTCAACGCCGTCGGCGCGGCCGAGCGCGGCGCTGAGGTGCTCACCCGCTCTTCCGCCGTTTCCGCCCGCCGCGAAGATGGCGCCTGGACGGTGACGACAAAAAATTCGGTGACAGGGCAAACGCGCATTTTCCGCGCCCGCTGCATCGTCAATGCCGCCGGTCCGTGGGTTTCAGACGTCATTGGCCGTGTCGCGGGATCGAACTCGTCGCGCAACGTGCGCCTCGTCAAAGGCAGCCACATCATCGTGCCGAAGTTCTGGCAAGGTGCGAATGCCTATCTGGTGCAGAATCACGACAGGCGCGTCATCTTCATCAACCCCTATGAAGGGGACATGGCGTTGATTGGAACCACCGACATCGCCTATGACGGCCGCGCCGAGGATGTGAAGGCCGATGAGGCCGAGATCGACTACCTGCTTGCGGCGGTGAACCGCTACTTCAAGGAGAAGCTGCGGCGCCAGGACGTGCTGCACTCCTTCTCCGGCGTGCGGCCGTTGTTCGACGACGGCAAGGGCAACCCGTCCGCCGTGACGCGCGACTACGTCTTCGATCTCGACGAGGCCGGCGGCGCACCGCTGCTCAACGTCTTCGGCGGCAAGATCACCACTTTCCGCGAACTGGCCGAGCGCGGCATGCGCCGGCTGAAGCATATTTTTCCGCAGATGGGCGAGGACTGGACCAGGAATGCGCCGCTGCCCGGCGGCGAAATTCCCAATGCCGACTACGAGACCTTCACCGACAGCCTGCGCGAGGCTTATCCGTGGATGGCGCGCGATCTCGTGCATCACTACGGACGGCTCTACGGCGCGCGCACCAAGGACGTCGTCAAGGATGCGGCAAGCATGGATGGTCTTGGCCGCCATCACGGCGGGCTGCTCTACGAGGCGGAGGTACGGTATCTCGTCGCCAAGGAATGGGCGCGCACGCCGGACGACATCCTGCTTCGGCGCACCAAGCACTACCTGCATCTCACCGAGGCCGAACGGCACGCCTTCGCCAGATGGTTCGAGGCCGAGCGCCTTGCCGAGGCAGCGTGAATGCCGATGCGACTTCGACCCAGGATCACCTTCGGGACCGACACGTCATGGCGCTGACGCTTTCCCTGAACACCAACCCGCTGGTCAACCGCTTTGCCGAGCCGGACGACCTGATCGAGACCGTCGCCCGCGGCCTCCGGCTGCGCGACCTGCAGCTCACGCACGAGTTCATCAATCCGAGCTGGCCGGCGCCGGTGATCCGGCGGCTGACCCGGCAGATGACGGCCGCCCTGCGGCGCACCGGCGTCCGGGTCTTGAGCGGCATGACCGGTCCCTATGGCCGGCTCAACCATTTCGGCCATCCCGACCGCGACGTGCGCCGATACTATGTCGACTGGTTCAAGACCTTCGCCGACATAACCGCCGACCTCGGCGGTGTTTGCGTCGGCACCCAGTTCGCCATCTTCACCTTCAAGGATTATGACGATCCGGCTCGGCGTGAGGAGCTGACCCGGATCGCCGTCGACTGCTGGGCGGAGGTGGCCGAGCACGCCAAGGCGGCTGGCCTGCGGTACGTTTTCTGGGAACCGATGAGCATCGGGCGCGAGTTCGGCCAGACGATCGCCGAATGCCTGAAGCTGCAGGACAGGCTGACCAAGGCCGAAATGGCGGTGCCGATGTGGATGATGGCCGACATCGACCATGGCGACGTGACCAGCGCCAATCCGGACGACTACGATCCCTATGCCTGGGCCCGCGCGGTCCCCAAGGTGTCGCCGATCATCCACATCAAGCAAAGCCTTATGGACAAGGGCGGACACCGCCCCTTCACCGCCGAGTTCAACACCAGGGGCCGGATCCATCCCGGGAAGCTGCTGAAGGCGTTGGCCGAAGGTGGCGCCGTCGATAACGAGATCTGCCTGGAGCTGAGTTTCAAGGAACGGGAACCGGACGATCGGCAGGTCATCCCGCAGATCGCCGAAAGCATAGCCTTCTGGGCGCCCCATATCGACACCGGCGTGCAAAGCCTGAATATCTGAGCCGACTGACGATGACGCCCAAACGCGCGATGAAGGACTGCAGATGTTGAAACGCCCAGGTCAGCTGGACCCGGAAAGGTCGCTCGCGATCCGCGCCGCCTGGTTGCACTACGCCGGCGGGCTCACCCAGGCCGAAGTGGCCAAGCGGCTCGGGCTGCCCTCGGTGAAGGCGCATCGCCTGATTGCCCGGGCCGTGGCCGACGGCGCGGTGAAGGTCTCGATCGACGGCGAGATCGTCGAATGCGCCCTGCTGGAGAACCAGCTCTGCGATCGGTTCGGGCTGAACTTCTGCGAGGTCGCGCCGGATCTGGGCGAGGAAGGCCTGCCGCTGCGGGCGTTGGGGCTCGCGGGCGCCAGCTTCCTGCGCCGCGAGATCGAGCGGGGCGAGGACCGCGTCATCGGTATTGGCCATGGCCGCACGCTCGCCGCCGCGGTGCATCAGCTGCCGCGCTTCGAGGCCGCCGGCGTGCGCTTCGTCTCGCTGCTTGGCGGCCTGACGCGCAACTATGCCGCCAACCCGCACGACGTCATGCATCGACTGACCGAAAAGACCGGCGCACAGGCCTATGTCATGCCGGTGCCCTTCTTTGCCAACTCCGCGGAAGACCGCGAAGTGCTCCTGGCGCAGCGCGGCGTGCGCGAAATCTTCGAGATGTCGAACCGGGCGACGTTGAAATTCGTCGGCATCGGCACGGCGGATGCCGGCGCCCAGCTTGTGGCGACCGGCATGATTGAGCCGCGCGAGATTGCCGAGATCACTGCCGTCGGCGGCGTCGGCGAAATGCTCGGCCACTTTTTCGATGCGCGCGGCCGGGTGCTGGAAACAACCTTGACCGCCCGTACGCTCGCCGTCGATCTGGACGGACCGGCGGACAGCCGGATCGTCGCCATCGCCGGCGGCCCCACAAAAATCGAGGCGATCCGCGCGGTGCTGAAGAGCGCGCGGCTGAAGGGTCTGATCACCGACGAGCCGACGGCCCGGGCCCTGGTCGGCGAAACAGGATGACCATTGCATGACGCAGCCGAAGCAAGTCTGGATCGGCACCAGCTGGAAGATGAACAAGACCCTCGCCGAGGCGCGCGCCTTCGCGAGCGTGCTTTCGTCCGATCCCGGCGGCGATCCGCGTATCCAGCGTTTCGTGATCCCGCCCTTCACGGCGGCGCGCGAGGTCAAGGCGATGCTGAACGACACCACTGTCAAGGTCGGCGCGCAGAACATGCACTGGGCCGACGAAGGCGCCTGGACCGGCGAAATCTCGCCGGTCATGCTCAAGGACTGCAACCTCGATATCGTCGAGCTCGGCCATTCCGAGCGGCGCGAGCATTTCGGCGAGACGGACGAGGCGGTTGGCCTCAAGACGGAAGCTGCGGTGCGCCACAGACTCGTTCCGCTTATCTGCATCGGCGAGACCCTGGCCGAGCGCGAGGCGGGCCGAGCCAGCGAGGTGCTCGGCAGGCAGGTGCGCAGTGCGTTGTCGAAGCTTACCGCCGCCGCGCAGAAGACCGCGCCGATCCTGCTCGCCTATGAACCGGTGTGGGCGATCGGCGCAACCGGCGTACCGGCGACCTCGGACTATGCCGACGCCCGGCAGGCGGAGATCATCGCTGCCGCCGGGGACGTGCTCGAACGCAGCGTGCCCTGCCTCTATGGCGGCTCGGTCAATCCCGGCAATTGCGCCGAACTCATCGCCTGCCCGCATGTCGACGGGCTTTTCATCGGGCGCTCCGCATGGGACGTCGACGGCTATCTCGACATCCTCGGCAGATGCGCCGCAGCACTCTAGAAGGAGTTGACCATGAGACTTGCAGTGGCTGGAGACAGCGCCGGCGAAGGCTTGGCGAAGGTTCTCGCCGACTACCTGAAAGACCGGCACGAGGTTTCGGAGGTGTCGCGCACGGAGGCCGGTCCCGATCCCTTCTACGCCAACCTTTCAGACCGTGTCGCCAGCGATCTGTTGGCAGGAAAGTATGACCGGGCCATCCTGGTCTGCGGCACAGGCATCGGCGTCTGCATCTCGGCCAACAAGGTACCGGGCATCCGCGCCGCTCTCACCCATGACACCTACTCGGCCGAGCGGGCGGCACTCTCCAACAATGCCCAGATCATTACCATGGGTGCGCGCGTCATCGGCATGGAACTCGCGAAGGCTATCGCCGACGCTTATCTGAAGGAAACCTTCGATCCGAAGGGTCGGTCGGCCGGCAATGTCGCCGCCATCGATGAAATGGACGCCAAGTACAACGCTCGCTAGAGCAGTTCACCGTTTCACGGAAACGGCGACCCGCTCTATCTCTTTGTTTTGACGCAAGTCCGGACGGAAAGCTCGCGTCGGTGAATCCCCACTCGCGATGCCGGAGCGATCGCCATCGCCGCATCCGGCAGTCGCGTAACGGCTTGCCGGGCATAGGAGAGGAAGCGGCGGACGCGGGGGAGGGCGATGCTTCGGCATCCGCGCCTTGATTGCATCCAACTCTCAAGTGAGCCCGAGTCGCACGAGGTGGCGAACGACGGGCGAGAACATCTCCTGGCCGATATAAGTTCCGGTGTTCGTGCGCTCGAAAAGTGCTTCGGCGAGAGCCGGGTCTTCGACTACGGCAATGCCAGCCCGGTGTGCCTGAGCGACCATATCGTTCGCCGCGCGGTCCCGGCTCTTGCCGACGATCATCGGCACCGGCGTCTCGCCCTTGATATAGCGGAGCGCCACCGCATGGTTCGCGGATGTGAAGACGATGACCGCGTTCGCCACGCCGAGCCTTGCAGGCTGCATCACCGCCTCGCGCCGCTGCCGCTGCTGTTCATGCCGGATCAACGGATCGCCTTCGAGATCCTTGTGTTCGCGCTTGTACTCGGTAGTCGTCATGCGCATGTCGCGCAGGAACAACCAGCGCTGAATGGGAACGTCGATCAGGCCGATAGCGACAAAGGCGAGGGCGGCGGCAATTCCAAATGGCGTCAGCACCGCTTGGACAACCGGCTCCAGGCATGACGGACCGCAGCCCGGCGCATCGAAGAGCGGCTGAAGCCATGCGATCAGGATGAATACGAAGAGGCCCGCCAGCAACACCACCTTGGCCAAGCCCTTGGCGAACTCGATGACGTTGCGGAGCGACAGGATCTTTTGCAGGCCCTTCGCCGGATTGATATGATCGAATTGCGGTTTGAGCGGCTCGAACGAGAAGACCGGGCCGAATGTCCCCAGCATGCCGAAGATCGCGGTCAGTACAGCGACGATCGCGACCAGCGGCAGGGTTATGAGCATCAGCGTCGAGAGCCAATGGTGGATGGCTCGCAGGCTGACCTCCGCGAATCCGCTGTTGGGCGCCGTCACGATCCGCACCAGATCCAGGACGTGTTCGACGAGCATCGGCCAGGCGAAATAGAGATAGGCAAGGGCTGCAAAGAGCGTGAAGCCGGAAACCAGGTCGCGGCTCTGTGGAACCTGACCTTTCCGCCGGGCGTCGCGAAGCTTCTTGTCGGATGCCGGTAGTTTCTTTTCCTCAGCTTCTTCGGCCATGTTGCAATCTTATCGCACTGGTGTGGTTCCAGCCGGCCAATGACCTGTGTAAGGTTGCGGCGGGCTTGAATACGGAGAGGTGGATATGCGGCAGCGTGTCGTATTCTTGCCAGTCGTCGTCCTGCTGGCATTGACCGGTTGTCAGACGACCAAAACCGATGCCGACACGGCGAAAGCCCAGGCCCCATCCTCGCAATCGGAACGCTTGATCAAGCTTGCGGACGATATCGATTCGCGCGGAGACAGCGATACCGCGATCGCGCTCTACCAGCGCGCGGCGGCGATGCCGGACGCCAAACCGATCGCCCTGGTCAAGGCGGGCGAGGCCTACATGCGCGCCGGTTATCCTGACCAGGCCGCCAAGGCCTATCAGGCCGCGCTCGCCAAGGCCCCCAATGACGGGCAGGCGATGCTCGGCCTCGGCTCGGCGATGCTCGAGACGGGCGATGTCGAAGCCGGCATGCGCGCCCTCGCGCAGGCCGCGCCGCTGGTCAACACCAGCAATGCCTACAACCGGCTGGGCGTAGCGCAGACATTCGCGGGCCAGACGGCGGAGGCGCAAACGACGTTCGCACAGGCGTTGAAACTTGCTCCGGGCGACCTCGATATCGAGACCAACATGGCGCTGGCGGCCGCGCTCGAGGGCAATTCCGCCGCCGCGCGTCCGCTGGCTCAGAAGGTCTCCGCCGCACCCAATGCGCAGTTGCACCACAAGCGAAATATCGTGGTGGTATACGGGCTTCTTGGTGAAGAGGACCAGGTCAAGACTTCGCCGCCGATCGGTCTGACGACCAAGGAGGTAAGCACCTTGCTCGCTCGCGCCAAGGCCATCCGCTTGAAGGGCAGCACTCAGGCCAGAGCCAAAGCGCTCGGCTCTATCCTTGGCTAGCGGATAAGACCGCGAAGCCCGAAGGGGTTTTCTGTCGAGCCCGTTGCCGAAACAGATGGCGGGAGCAGGGCAGGGCGGGCAAAGCCGCATCTGACCGCTACTCGGTGGAGAGTGTTGTCTGCGGCGTCGGCGGCGCGCTGTTGGCTCCGCCGGTGGGAGCCTCTTCGCCATCGAGGTAACGCCGCGCGGCCCTTGCGCTCGGCGCCGCGGCCGCTTTCCCCATCTGCCGGCCCTCGACCAGGTCCCGCTGACTTTCGGCCATGCGTTGGAGGTTGTAGGCGTTGGCGCAGCCGGCCGGCAGATGGGAGCCGACGCCAGAGACGATCGTCAGCCTGGTCGCGGCGGGCGTGTTATCGTCATCGGCCGGCTCCGCCAGACACGCGTCGGGAGCGAGGACGGAGCCGCCGACGCCTTTTTCGGAACCGCCGGTGTCGGTCGAAACGTAGCTGTAGCCCGGAGAGTAGTCCTGCGGCTCTCGCGGACTGTTCATGCAACCCGACAGAAGCAGCACCGGGACGATGGAGCAGAGAGCAGTGGGCGATGTCATGGTTGTTCCCCCTATTTGACGATCAGGCCCATCGCCGACGCGTCATTGACCCGCTTGCGGCTGTGGCGCTTGGCCGCCGGACGATCGAGCGGCGTGGCGAGGCTGTCGCGCACCGGCGCGACCAGATAGGGCGTGATCAGGATGACCAGTTCCGTCTCTTCGCGCTGGAAGCGCTGTGACTGGAAGAGCGGGCCAAGCACCGGCACATCGCCGAGAACCGGAAACTTCTCCAGATTGCGCGAGGTCCGTTGCTGGAATAGTCCCGCGATCGCAAAGGTCTGGCCGCTTGCCACCTCGACCGTCGTGTCCGCTCGCCGCACCACGAAACTCGGCATGGCAAAGCCGTTGGCGCTTACGGCGCCGGCATCCGACAAGGAACTGACCTCCGGCTGGACATGGAGCGCGATGCGATTGCGGCCGATCAGCGTCGGGGTGAAGCCGAGGGACACGCCGAAAGGCTTGTATTGAATGGTTGTGACATCAGTTCCCTGCGCGATCGGCACCGGAATTTCGCCGCCGGCGAGAAAGTTCGCGGTCTGGCCGGTCACGGCAGTCAGGTTCGGTTCGGCCAGTATCTTGACGACGCCGTTGCGCTGCAGCGCTTCGATAAGGACGTCGAAATTGATGCCGTGGTCCTGGTCCATGTGCAAACCGAAATTCCCGTCGCCGGAAGGCACACCATTGTCCTGGAACATATTGAATTCGAAGCCGCCACTTTTGTATCCGACGGACCAGTCGACGCCGTAGGACTGCAGCTCCGTGCGCGAGACCTCCGCGAAGCGAACCCGGATATTGACCTGCTGAGAACCCTGCACGGTCATGTTGTTCAGAGGTGGCTGCTCCGGCGGCGAGAACGTGCGCGCGACATTGTCCAGATCCCTCGCCTCGTCGATGCCTCGTGCTTCGCCCGTGGTAACGATGCGGGTCCCGAAAATGTGGAGATTGGTCGCCGAGTTCGGCTGCATCGCGTGCTTGGCCTCATCGGCAGGCGTGATATCGGGTGTGACGCGGAATTGAGCCGTTGCCTCGATCTGCTCATCGGCTTTGACCGCAATGAGATTGGTCAGGCCGGGCTTGAGACCGAAAACATAGACCAGGCTCGGGGACACGATCTGAAGGTCCGCGATCGTGGTGTCCGCAATCAGCACGGATTCGACCGGTTCATTGAACCGCAACAAGCGTCCCTGCCCGACAGGCAGATCGAGTGTCGGCTTGCTCGGCAGTGGTGATGCGTTCTGCGCCGAGGCGTCGACAAGCATGAACAAAAACGCCAGCAGAAAGCAGGCCGCCGCGACAGCGAGCCGGCGCGCGTCCATCCGCCTGGCGAAAGCGGCGGACTGAACGCCTGCTGCGGTACCGTGGATTGTCATGCCGTTCCTCTCCTGAGCATGTGGATTTCCCCGACGTCTCCTTCCGCCCCCACGGCGTCATGAGGTCGCCTCTTGTCCGGCATTCGCCTGAGCCGGCGGAAGCGACTGGGAGACATTGCGCGTACGGCCCTTGTCGGAGCGCCCGGCTATCGTGGCCAATGGCTGGACGTTGAATTCCTGGGCAAGTTCCTGGAAGGACAGAACAGGGAGCTCGATGGCATTGTGCGCGAGCAGGCTTCGCATATGACGGCGCACATCCATTGCGGCGAGCACCACCGGCGAGACATCGGTGTCGCTCTGCGACAGGGCTCGCTCGATTTCGGTGACCAAGGCCTGCGCGCCGTCGTCCGAAAGGTTCAGGAACGTGCCGGTCGAGGTGCTTTGCACCGCGCTTCTGAGGATATCCTCTGCCGAGCGCTGCAGAACGTAAGCCGCGATGATGTTGTCGCGGCCCGCGGCGCGGAAGCTGATCTGACGCTTCAGGGACGTGCGGACATATTCCGTAAGCAGAACGACGTCCTGTTCGCGTTGACCCCATTCGATCAGCGCTTCGAGGATCAGCCGCAAATTGCGGATCGGCACGTTTTCATCGACGAGGCGCCGAAGCACTTCTGCGATCTTCGGCAGCGGAACGATCTCCTGCGCCTGCCTGACCAGATCCGCGTAGTCCGGCTCCATGTCCGACAGAAGCCTGCGGGTCTCCTGGATCCCGACGAAATGGCCGGCGTAGAGGCGGAGGGCATTTGCGGTCCACCTGGCCGCCGTCTGCGCCGGTGTGGAGAAGCTGAGGCCGGCTTCCTTCAATGCCGAGACGTGATGCGCGTCAACCCAGACGACCTTGCGCAGACCAGCGATCGGAAGGCCTTTCTCGTAAGTCACATCGAGCAGATCGAGATGCATCAAATCCGCTTCGACAAGAACGCGGTCCGCGGGAATCTCCGCGTCCAGAATAGGTGCTCCTTCCAGATCGATGCGGATCATTCGCGGCGAAATCTTCGCGTCGATCTGAAGGCCGATCGGCGGAACGTCGATGCCGAGATCGCCGAAGAGCTCGCGGCGCACGCCGTCGGCGAGCTCTGCAAAATCCGGCTCCGGAATAGACGGCGCGAGTTCGGCTCCGACGCGTACGACGACGCGGGAGGAAGAAGGCAGCGCTGGGACGGGTGTCGCCGAAATCGGCGCAGGCCGCCCCGGCGGCTCGGCCATGGCAGTCTGGCCGACGTCATCGCGCTCCGGGTCCCGAGCGGTGCGGCGATTGACTGCATAGGCGCCGGCACCGAAAGCGGCGCCGAGGACGAGAAATACGATGGTAGGGAAGCCCGGCACCATGGCCAGGCCGACCATGATCACCGCCGCGAGGGCGAGCGCGCGGGAGTCCCGCAGGAGCTGGCCGGTTATTTGCCGGCCGAGGTCGTCGGTGCCGTCCGCGCTGCCGACCCGTGTCACCATCGTGCCGGCGGCCACGGCGACAAGCAGCGCTGGTATCTGGGCGACCAGCCCATCGCCCACCGTGAGCAGCGAGTAGGTCGCGGCGGCTTCTCCCAGCGACATGCCGTGCTGCAGCGTTCCGACGGCGAAACCGCCGATCAGATTGACCAGGATGATGACGATGCCGGCGATGACGTCGCCCTTGACGAACTTCATGGCGCCGTCCATCGCGCCGAACAACTGGCTCTCGCGCTCGAGCTGCCGACGCAGGTGGCGCGCCTCCACCTGATCGATGTCGCCGTTGCGCAGCTCCGCGTCGATACTCATCTGCTTGCCCGGCAGCGCATCGAGCGTGAAGCGCGCGGCAACCTCGGCGACGCGTTCGGCGCCTCGCGCCACCACGATGAACTGCGCGACCGTGATGATCAGGAAAACCACCAGGCCGATCGCGATGCTGCCGCCAACGACGAAGGTGCCGAAGGCGGTAATGATCTCGCCTGCATCGGCCTGGAGCAGGATCAGTCGCGTGGTGGTGATCGTGATGGCCAGCCGGAACAGGGTGGCGATGAGGATGACCGACGGCAGCGAGGAGAACTGGAGCGGATGGGAGACGTAGAACGAAGCCAGCAGTATAAGCACGCTGATGGCGATGTTGGCGGTGATGAGAACGTCGACGAGGAACGTCGGCAACGGGACGAGCATCATCACCACCGCGACCAGCATCAGGACCGCAATGACGAGATCGCTTCGGCGGGACAGCCTTGCCAGGAATTGCAGAAGGCGCTCCGACACGGTCATTCGGTACCTCGTCGCGACAGGAAACTTCGCATTGCGTCGTGCGCCTCCGTCTTGCGGCCGGCGGCGAGCAAGGCACGGCTCTTCAGCAATCCAAGTGTCGGATGGTCCATTCCCTCCAGGGTCTCCAGCCGAGCGATTGTCGCGAGCGCCTTGTCGGCCTCGCCGTCGAGGATGAGCAGGTGCGCCAATGTCCGCAGCACGCCGGCATTTCCCGGCGAAAGCTGCGCGGCGATGAGCAGGTACGCCGCGCCCCGCTTCGCCTGCCCGTGACACCCGTAGAGATAGCCCAGGACATGCAGCAGCTGCACTGTGTCACGCGGATCGGTCAGGTCTCGATTCCTTCCTGCCTTCGCCCAAGCAGATCGCGATGACGCTCGATCTCATCCTCCATCAGCGTTCTGGCGAGGGCCTTGAGTTGTTCGCCGCCGTCCAGATCGGGAACCTGTTGCGTCACGAAATGCCGGAGAATAGATGCGCACCGACGCAGGATGGCAGGCTCGGGGATGGCGGGCATGACGAACTTGGTGAGTATCTCATCAAGCGATTCACCGGCTGAGCCGTGGGCAGTCTGGAATTCCGCGGTATCGGGCTTTTCCGTACCCGCGGTTGGTTTTGTCCCCTGGACCCGGTTTGTGGCCCTGCCGGTGCCGTTCATCCGGCGCCGGTAAATCCCCTGGCCGCGCACGCCTTCCGCCTGCCGCAATTCGCGGCCCGCGGCGGTGTCCTTCGTTGCCGTATCGAATCGCGGCCCTTCGAGCCGGCGGTTCACGGATATTTCAGCGCGACCGTGGCGCCGCCCTTCGTCAGAACCAGCTCCGTCTCGCCGATATGCTTGATGGTCCAGCCGTCATTGGTGAACGCACCTTCATGGTAGCGCGCGCCATCGGCAGCGATGACATAGGGCCGCGTGCCGTACCAGATCGCCTGCAGCGTCAGACGCGGAGCCTGTTCGGCGTTGCCGATCATGACGTTGGAGACCAGGGGAGTGCGCGCGCCATAAGCCTGGTCGAACCAGGATTGCGTTTCCGTCCAGGCGCCGTTCTTGTCGTCCGGAATCAGGCCCGAAACCACCAGGCGTCCGGGCGACCGTTCGACGGTCAACGTGCTTATGCCGGATTGCTCGAGACGCTGCTTGAGTTGGTTTTCCGCTTCGGCGGCGTTCTGCATTTCTTCGGACGATGAATCGTCCATGACATCCTGCCCGGCATCGCCAGCGAAGGCCACTCTGGTCATTTCGCCGCCGGGAACGGAGGCAACATCCGGCTTGGCGAAGGAAAAGCCGTTCGCAGCGATGGAAACAGCGAACACGGCAAAGACAGCCGCGCCCGCAGCGAGGAAGGGGCGATGGGAAACAGACCGGCGATCTGGCGTGCGCCGCGGGTCGGTCAGCAGGATGCGGGCTTCGCCGACCGCTATCCCGACCGGCAGCCTGCAACGGCTGCCTTGGCCCTCACGGAGCGTCTCGCCCGTGGCGAGGGTGACGTCGCCGCCGACGGCCTCAATTTCAATCTGGCTGCCCTTGCGCCGCAGCCTGACGTGGATCGGCGCTATGCCGGCATCCGTGAGGACAATGTCGGACTCCGTGCTTGATCCGACCGTGTAAAGCGGCTCGGCCAGACTGAGTTCCGCGCCGGCATGAAATCCATGAATGACACTGAGCGCAACACAAGACCCGGATGCAGAGCCAAGGGCAATCCCGGGGGCAATCATCGAGCGGACCCAACGCGCCGGATTCAAATCCCCAGACCTGCCGATAGAGTTAGCGGTCATGCCACTTCATCTCCCGCCGATATGATTTGATACCCAGCCTGGTTGCGTAGAACATTTGTGCGCCGCCGGTTGCTTGCGGCGACGCATGGGGCTTGAGTATCCCGCCTCAGGCCTTTTCGGCCGACTGACCGAGCGTCCTTGCGGTGCTCATGAGCATGTCATGCTGGGATTTCGCGATCTCTTTGGTGATCTCCAGGCCAAACATGCGCTCCTGGTGCTTGATCATCTTGTCGAGGTTCTGTTCCGGCGATCCGGCGGAGCCGGATGTAATGGGAGGGGTTGCAGCCATCATTGTCTCCTTGAGGGACTATTCAGGTTGCAACCTCCGGAGCGCACGCGGCGACCCGGCAGGTTGCCAACGCAGCTTACGGCAGCGCGATCCGAATTGAAAGTCCATTTGGAATTTATGAAACAATCCAGTTCCAACTGTTGCGTTGCCGGCTGCCGGGGAGTAACCTCCAAAATGGGCAAATGGGGTATATCAAGATGGAAAAAGGTCCTTTGGCCGAGCTGTTGGTCGAACGGTTCGAGAACATGCCGCCGCAATTGCGGGTCGCCGCGCGATTCGTGCTGGATCATCCCAAGGATGTCGCGCTGATGTCGATGCGCGAGCAGGCGCACCAGGCCGGCGTTTCGCATAGCACCATGATGCGGCTGGCGCGGTGGCTTGGCCTCGATGGCTACGAGGACATGCGCAGCCTCTATGCGCGCGCGCTGCGCGAGACGACTGCCGGCGAGCCGGCTCGCCGGGGGGGCGAGAGGGACGGCGCTTCCGGATTTTCGACTGTCGGGGTCGTTGCCGACACCCTCGCGGCCCAGATTTCAAGCCTTGGCGAATATGGCAATGCGATGCAATTCATCGCCGCCGCCGATCTCGTGGGAAGATCCCGCAACCTGTTCGCCCTTGGCTCGCGCTCCGCCTATCCGGTCGCGAGCCGCTTCGTTCACATCGTGTCGTTCCTGGCAGGGAGTGACCACAAGGTGACGCTTGTCGGCGATATGGCTGGTCAGGGTCTGGATGCCCTCCAGCTTGCGGGAGGCGGCGATGTGCTGCTTGCCGTGGGGATGGCGCCCTATGACCGAACGACGATCGACGTGGCACGCCAGGCGGCCCGGCAGGGCGTCGGCGTGGTGGCAATCACCGACAGCAGCGTGTCGCCGCTCACCCAGATCGCGCGGGAAACGATTATCGTCGCATCAAATTCGCAGTCGTTCTTCCGAAGCATGGCACCGGCGTTCGCGGCCGTCGAGATTCTGGCGGCAGCGACGGCAATGCGCTCTGAAACGAATGCCGCGGAGCGGGTAAAACAGTCGGAAGAGCAGCTTGCTGCTTTCGGCATTTATTGGAAGCCTCCCCGATAGTATCCGAAAGGTTGCGATCGGGCGGGCGTGACGGCGGCCAGGGCTGCTGCCAACAGTGATTTCCGGAGGTCGTTCAGATGGTTCGCCCGATCACGCCCGCCAAGCCCCCGGTCCAGCCGCAAAAGGTCGATGCCAAGGCCAACGCCGCGCAGATTGCGCGGCTGGAAGCGCAGGCAGCTCAACTGCGGGAACAGATCCGGCTCGCCAACAGGATGGGCGAGCGTGATTGGGCGGCACAGGCCCGCCAGCAGCTGTCGCAGGTGAATACGGAACTAAGTTCGCTTCAACCGCCGCCGCCGGCTGTAGTTCCGACAGCGCCGAATCTGCAAATCGTGAACGCCAGCACCGGCACCTCCGGCAATGGCGCGACGGTGGTACCCGCCCTTTACCAACAGCCGGACTTTTTAGCGCCTACCGTGACGCCGGTTAAGCTCGACGGCGGCACGCCGGAAGACAATGCCGCGGAAGCGGCGACAGCCCGCAATATCGTCAACGACGTCACGGGCGGCAAAAGCATCGACCAGATCGCATCGGCCCGCGGCATGACGCGTGAACAGGTCATCGCCGCGCTGAGGTCTGGCGGGATGACAGTGTCGACCACCGACCCGACAAGCGGCAATGGCGACGTGCAGACGACGAAGATCACCGATACCAGCGGCCGCACGGTCACGCAGTATTACGACTACCAGCATGACAGCTACTATACGAGTGTCCAGCAACAACCCAACGGGGCAGCGACCACCTCACCGATCCGGGATGGGCTCGGTCGCAAGGAGACCAGCAGCTACAATTCCGACACCGGCGCCATTACGACGCGGTACGAGGACGATCTTGGGACAGGCACGGTTACCGAGCGGACCTCGCTGCCCAGTGGCGCTTCGGTGGAAACAGTGACGCCGGGCCAGGGGCCATCGCTGCCCGTAACCACCGTGACCGGTCCGGATGGCCGCAAAACCATATTGGCGCCCTCCCAGGATCCGGGCGGGTCCACTACGAAGGACATCAAGCGCGACCTCGCCGACGGGAAAAGCATCACGCAGATCGCTCGGGAAAACGGCCTCACCAACGAGCAGGTCATCGCCGAATTGCAGGCCGCCGGCTATCAGGTCACGACCCAGGAAGCGACGAGCGACAATGGCGACGTGCAGTCGGTCCAGATCGTCGATCCGCATACCGGCGACAAGACCGTCTACTCCTACGACTATCAGCACGACGAACGCACCGTCGTGACCACGGCCGACGGCAAGGAAACGTCGCAATCCGTCGATGGCAACGGGGGAACCCGCAACAGCGTCCGCAATACCGAGACGGGCGAGACCACGACCACGATCGTCGATCCGAAGACAGGGACCGAAACCAAGATCGTCACCGACAAGGACGGCCGGGTGACGACGACCACCACCGAGAAGATCAATGGCGGCAAGCCTGTCGAGTACGAGGTCAAGCCGGACGACAATCTCACCCGGATCGCCGAGCAATATGGTGTGACGCTGGATGACCTCGGGCGGACGAATCCGGAGCTGTTCGATTCGCCTCGCGATCCCGACATCATCCATGCAGGCGAAAAGATCACCATCGAAAACGGCACCCGCACGACCGTCGAAGTCACCTTCAATGGCTATACGCTGACCACCAAGCCCAATGGCAGCATGACGCTGCATAACAACACCACCGGCTCCGACCTGAAGATCGAGGTTGGCACGGCGCAGCAGGCATTGGCCGAACTGCTGCTGGCAATCAACCCGGAGAGCAAGGATCCCGAACAGGCCAAGACCGACACGGTTCTCAAGACGACTCTGGAAGGTGTGCTCGGCGGGGCAAGCCCCGAGCTTGCCCAAGAGGCCGCGGACAAGCAGCAAGCAGTAAAGGATGCGATCAAGAAATATGGCGGCGGCAAGCCGGCGACGCCGAATCTCGACGGCAGCGCAACATCGGTTGGCCCGTTCGGCGAGCCGCCGTCGGCCACGGCTCCGTCGGGCGGCAAATGGGTGCCGCTGATGGTCGACGGGAGCTGGCAATGGTTCGATCCGGAAGTTGCCAAGGCGATCGCCGCCGAGAACGCTGTGATAGCGCGTCTCGGCGAAGCACAGGCAAAGCCTGAGCAGAGCGGGGCGCAGCTCGACGTCTATGCGCTGGATCCCGAATACAAGGGAGCCATGAAGAGTGCCGAGACGACACTCGACAAAGTCCTGGCGCCTTATGGGCTGCAATGGCAGGCCCCGGAGCCGAAAGGCACGCTGGCAGACGCGCGAAAGCGGCTGACCACCGCCAACAACATGCTTCAGAGTGCCAGCAATGCCAGGGCCGAGTACGAGGAGGGCGAGAAGAGCCTTCTTGATGCTATTGGCAAGCAGGCAACCCTGCCGGTGCTCAGCGATCCGAGCAAGCCGGCCGCAGGGACTTCCGGCGGGCCTACCCGCGAGGAAATCAACCTGCAGGGCAAAGCCGAGCACGCCGAAGTCACGCAGCTCTTCATCAACGCGGCGCTGCACACTGCGCGGGGCAACAAGGCCACGATCGACCAGATGGTCGGTGCAACAGAGCTGGAGCTTGCCGGGGTCAAACGCGGAAGCCCCGAGTATACCGAAATCAATGGTCGGCTCGAGGGCCTGAAAGGGCTGCAGGAAGCGGCAGCCAGCCAGGTGACCCTGGCCGAGGCATATGAGGAATTTGGAGTTGCGCAAAAAGATGCGGCCGACCTTGCCGTCAAGGTCGAGCCGATCAAGCAAGCCTTGGTCGCGCGGGCGATGCAGAGAAATCCGCATCATTTTGATTGGGACGGCTATACGAACGCAGCAGGCGAGTACACCGGCAAACTGAAATCGCAGGAAGTGATCGAGGAAAATGGACAGCTCTATCTGGTAAACACCTATGAGAATGATGTTTTCCTCGACGATAACAACAATGACACGCCAGTCCTGAAATATGCTCTGACATACGATCTTGACGACAAGAATATCAGGAAAGATTTCCGCAACGATCCGCTCAACAAGCAGTGGCAGGAATTATTGGCGTCGACGCAAAGCTCGACTTCGGCGCCGGTCTGCACGCCCCATGGTACAGGTTCGCAATCGGCGCTGGCTGCCGCCAAATCCAAGATCATCGGCGTGCAGGTCGAGCGGTTTGACGCACAACTGAAAGATGCGAAAACCAAGCTGGTCGACGCGACGACGGCGCGCGACAACGCGATCACCGAGCATGGCGGGGGAACCGTCGAAGCGCCTGCCGGCACGCTTCAGCCAGGCGAGAAGCCGGTGAAGATCACGGTGAACGGCCGCGATCTTTGGGTCGCACCGGAGGTTGCCAGTGCCTACGAGAAGGAAGGAGCGGGCGCAATCGGCGCCAGTGGCAAGTCGGTCCGGATCGAGATGGATGGCCAGTGGCTGTGGGTGCACCCCGAAGTGGCGGCCGCGGAAATCGATCGGGGTTTGGCGGAAACCGAAAAGACTCAATTGGAGACATGGGAAAAGGATGTCCGCCCTGCGATGGTGGCGGCGCGCGATTGGTATGGCTTCTATGCAAGCCACCCCAAGCTTCTGACATATGGCAACGAGGAGCATGAGGCGCGGCTCAAAGACACCTACTTCAAGGAGCACAAGGATCAGGCGCTGGCCAGCTACCAGGTCCAGCTCAAGCAGTTGTACGACAACGGGTTCACCGGCGAATACAAGCAATACAAGCCTGGCGAACTCAGCGGCACGGTTGCCCGCACGCTCGGTCTCGATGAATCGAGCGAGGGGGTCACAAAGGTTACCGATGAGATCACCGACCGTGCCGGCGAAAACGCGGAGGTCAAGGTCGTACCCATCTTCTCGCTCGATGGCGGGATGGAATCGTCGACGGCATTGTTCGCGATCAAGAACGATGGAAAAGAAATCGGCTATGTCGACAGCTCCGGCAAATACTACGGCAGCTTCGACGAATTCCAGCATGAGAACCGCATCTTCAGCGAGAAAGGCAAGCTGATCCTGGCCAAGGGCGGCGACATGAAGCTCGGCGCCGATGGGTTCTCACTCGACGAACTGGAGGTCGCCGACGCACGCAAGGTGGATTTCTGGGACAAGGCCACCGACATCGGTCTTGGCATCGTGGCCGGCGCCGCCACCATCGTCTCGTTCGTTCCAGGCGGTCAATGGGCCATCCCTATCGCGATCACCTCCGGCGCAGCTCTTGGCGGCAAGACTCTGTACAAGGAAGGTGAGCACCTGCTTCAGGGCGGCGACTTCGATAGTCAGTCGGCATGGAATATCGCGACCGGCGTGACGGCGTTCCTGCCCGTTGGAGCTGGTGCCCTGCGCACGTTCGGCCTGGCAAGGGCCGGCTTGTCCACATCAAAGGCTTTCGCAGGCGGATTCGGGATGGCGCGCATGAGCGATGCCAGTTGGGGCATTGGCAAACTCCGCGTAAACGTAACGCAATCGCCTTATGCCAAACAGGTGGCAAGCTATCTGCAAAGCGGCAGCAAGCTGAATACCGTTGCTTGGGGCCTTGATGCCGGGGGCGTTGTCACGGGTGTTCCGGTGCTTGCCAGATCGGCCGAGGATCTGGCCCAGCATGGCGGCGAAATGTCATTTGCCGAACTTGCGAACGCCATCCTGGGCATCGGTACCGGCGCGGTCGGCACGGGCCTGGGCGGCCGCTCGCTGCTGAACAATATACCTGGAGCGGCCGGTCCTCGGGGCGGCGACGGGACTCCCGCGTCGGGCTTTCCACCGCCAAATCCAACCGATCAGCTCGCGTTGCCGGCCGGCGAGTCGGAGGGTCAGAACCCGCCGCCACCCACCGGCGACAAGGATGATCCATCGGGCGACGGCCAGCCGTCGCGGCCGATGGTCTTGCATGAGCTAGACCCCGACGGCGTCTATCGCCCGACCGACCAACTGGTCTTCCACGATCCCGACCATCCCGTGATCCCTGGAGAAGTGATCAAGACGGGTGAGGCCGGCGGCGACGACCCGACGATGCTGCCGGGCCGCGATCCGGATGGTTCGACCGAGCCAAATCCGCCCCCTCCCGCCGACGGCGACCCGATCATCGTGTCGAGCAAGCCGACCGTGACGGACGGGCCTGTGCGCCTCATATGGGACCCGGAGACGCGCAGCTTTGTCGACACGCCTGAGCGCGACACGAGCGGCTACGTCTACACGAGCGGCAAGGATCCAAAGACACCTTCCGCCTATCTCGATGGCTTGACCACCGAACAGCTCGTGACCCGTTACGAGCAGGAGAAAAGCTACTATTCCAGCCGTGAGCTGGCCGAACGCTATGGCCCGGACGGCGTCCAGATACCGCGCACGCCATTTCGCGATGTGCTGCCGGACTTTCGCGTGGGAGTCACCTTCAGGGTCCGGTTGAACACCGGTCAAGCCTTCGGGATCGGCTCGCCGACGGTCGCGGCCGTTGGCTTCGGCGTCGGCACCAAGACCGACTTCGGCATGATCGGATGGTCGATCGTCGACAGCGTCAGCCAGCGCAGCCTGACACCGTTCAAGGACGCGCTCGGCACTCAGGGCGTCGTCTCTTACCGGGCAAGGGAATATCGCAACATCACCAGCCTTCAGGCCGGCGTCTGGCCGGTTTCCAATCAGACGGCTTTCCCGGTTCGCAGCAGCGATCTTTCGGCGCTGGCCGGCAAGGCACTGTTCGGCGATGCGACCGGCTACGGCGCCGCTCCGCTGGACGCTGCCATTGTCGGGACGACGCCGGACGGCAAAGGCACGGTGATCGAGATGACCTACACGCCTTCGCTCAAAGGCGAGGCGGCCACGCTGGCGCCAGGCCAACATGATTTCTTTGGCGTGCCGGCGGAAAACGGTGCCGGCCACGTCACCCTGCAGGGCGCACTTCCGTTCGACCGTGTCATGACCGAGACGAAAGTCGGCATACGCCTGCCGATCGTGGCCAGTCATGTCACGGCGGTTGACCAGATGCCGCGTGTCGGCTTCGAGAAGCGCCCGGAGCTGCCGGTCAAGGACACGCTCCAGCCGGGCGACGTCGTGTCGAAACAGGCATACGACCAGATCCAGTCCGCGCTCGGCTCGACAAGCCTGAAGATCCAGTTCGCGGTCAAGGATCCCGCGAAGGCATCCGAACTCATTGCGGCAATAGGGCAGGGCGACGGCATCCGCTCGATCCGCGACCTCGTCAAGTCCGGTCAGATCGACCCGTCGAATACGGTTTCCCTTGTCGATGAACCGACGCTGAGCGGATTCAGGCTCTCGGCCATACCGGGCAAGGCGCCAACGGCAGACGTGGTTTTGCTGACTGGCGAGAGGGCTCGCGTCGTAAATCCCGAAGCGATGCTCGTCGATGTGATTTTCAACGATCACAACAACCTGCCCGGAGTGTTGGGCTTCAATCCGGACCGGATGGCAACGTCGGCGGCCTACAAGGTGAAATCAGCGGTACAATCGTGGCTTCCGGCGCGTTTCAGCTCAGACGGCTCGCCGCAGTCGCGCTATATGCCGACCGCCGGCAACATCTATCGGAACCTCTACGGTTCCGACGGGACACCGGCGACGCGCTACACGCTTTCATTGTCCTCGCATCCTCTGCCGGCCGGGGCGCTGACTTTCAGTGCCGAGGTGAGAATCCAGTACAAGTCGAAGGCGGCCGGGACCGCCCGTTCAATCGCCAGGAACGAAACCGCGACGCTGACCTTTGATCGCGCCGACGGACAATCCGAGCAGTTGACGGTTCCCGCCTGGCTCGCCCGTGCGGTGGAATCGTCGCGCGACGGCGCCTCGACCGGTATCCCAAAGGGAGGCAAAGCGTCCCTGGACAAGTTCCTGAATGAGCTTCAGGAAAAGGCTCGGCCGGATCAGCTTGCCGCCATCGAGCAGTTCAGAACCGATTTCGGCGCTTCGATCGTCGATGGCGGTTTCCTGCGCCAGAACGTTGCCGACGGCGTCCTGACGTTCCTCTCCTCGCAAGTGGGCAGCCGCCGAAGCGGACCTATCCAGATAAGGGACGAGAATGGACAGTCCGTGACGGCCACCCGTTATGGGCCGCTGCCAAGGAGCGCGGAGAATGTCTATGTGCCGCCGGCCGACGGACCACAGGCGCGCGGCGACGAACCGGAACTGATGCACAAGTCGCATATTCTCTTCCGGGACCCGGAGACCGGAGAGTTGTATGTCCTGCCATGGGTGCGCGGCGCCTCCGAGGACCATGTGCCGGGCAGTCCAGGACGGCCGCCGGGTGAGCCAGCGGACGCAAGGCCGGCCCCAAAGGCCATCGAGGCGGCGCCTCCGACGACATATTCGCTGCAGCAGGTCCGCAACATGCGGCAGCCTGAAAAGAGGAAGGCCGGCGAGGTTTACACGCGCGAACTCAACGGGTCGCTTGGGGAGGCGCATTTCCCAGTCGTGGCCAATCCGAATGGTCTCCATCCTGTCGTCGGCGAAGGCGGGCGATACGTGGATTCGCCTGTCTTCAAGAGCCAGGACGAAGTCGAGGCGATCGAGGTCAAGACCTACCACCGCTGGACGACAATCAACGGCGTCGCCCAGATGCGCGAAGTTCCGCTCACGTCAAAACTGCAGGAGCAGATCAACAAGGACGTTGCGCTGCGCAACGAGAACCCGGGCTATCAACCTCGCTGGGTCTTCCTCGATGCGCCGCCTTCCGCTGAATTACAGCAGGCGCTCGATGGTGCGGGAATCATCGGCAACATCTTCGGACACAACACGCCCGCCGCGACAGCGCCGTGGCCGCAATCGGCAACAACCGAAGCCGCTCCGGGCAGAACCCTGCGGCTCGAGGACGAAAGCGGCAAGGTGATCATCGCGGCAATGCTGGGCACCGAACCAAGGGGGTCGGAGCAGGTTTATGTGCCGCCGTCCGACGGGCCGCGCGCGCCCGCCGACGCTCCGGAGGTGGCGGACAAAACGCATATACTGGTGTACGATCCCAACACGGGCGAAGCCGTTGTCCTGCCCTGGATACGCGGTGCTTCCGCCAACCACGCGCTCACCCGAGACGGTGTCAGAGCGACCCCGCTTGACCAGGTGCCGGATCTCGTCATGGGCGATTTCCAGCCGAACCAGATTCCATGGCTTAAGCGCGAACAGGTGGCCGAGCTGACTGAACAGCAGTTCCGCGACATGGATCAGGCTGGCTTGCTCCCCTATTTGACCAAGAGCCAACTGCGCGGCATCCCGAAGGCAAAGATACGCTACGTCAACATCGCGGGCCTCGACGAGAAACAAATTCCTTGGCTGACCGAAGGCCACATACGGAATCTGACCGACCAGCAGTTCCGGGATCTCTGCAAAGCCGGTTTGACGCCTCACCTGACGAAACCCCAGTTGCGAGCGATAAACGGAGACATGGTCGAATTCCTTGACGTGTCGAAATTGGAAGCGCGCCAGGTTCCGTGGTTCAAGCCCAGCCAGGTCGAGAAGTTCACGTCACAGCAGTTCGAGGATCTGGGCGAGGCCGGATTGCTGAAGAACCTCGGCGAGCGCCAGGTTCAGGCGATCCCTGAAACCATGATCGATTCCGTGGACATCGCGAAGCTCGATCCCAAGCAGATGCCGTGGCTGACCGAGAAGCAGATCCCGGTGCTGACCCGCGATCAATGGGGTGCCTTCACGATCCACCATACTGAAGCCCTGACCCAGAAGCAGATCGAAGCGGTGACGCCAAAACAGTTCGAGGAGATGAGCCCCGGCCAGTTCCGCAAGTTCACGCTCGAGCAGTTCGAGTGGATGAGCGGGGATCAGACGAATGCACTGTCCGTGCTGCAACTGACGACCTTCCGGGCGACCCACAAGAAGGCGATGACGCCGGATCAGGCCGCCAGCGTCGATCTGGCGCTGAGCCATGCCAGGATGCGCGAAAACGCCCAGGCGCTCGCCACCTTCGGCGGCATGTCGACCACCTCCTACGTGTTGTGGAGCTCGTTGCCGCCAACCTGGACCGCCACGGCCGGAGCGGTGGCATTTGGCGTGCGGGGCTTCGTTTTCGGCGCGCAGGCGATCTTCCCCAACGCAACCGCAAATCACAAGCCGTTCGGCCGGTTCCTCAATGCGCTCGGCGGAGCCACATTCATTGCCGCGGCGCCAGGTGCCGCGACCGGGATGATCCAGGGCAAGGACCTTCTCGTCAACAGCACGTTCTCGCTCGGCAACGTCGTCTATGGCACGAAGTCGATGCTGCAGTCGTTCACCGGCAGGCCGGTGATCCGCAACCTGGCCGAACATCTGGCCGGGCCCGGCTACGTGCTTGGCTGCGCCGTCTATACGCTGCACTCCTGGCCGGCGCCGATCGCCACGATCGCCGGCACCATGTTCACGTTCGGCTGCGCGGAGTTCTGGGCGTCGGCCTACAGAACGGACCGGATGAATCGCCGTTCGGTGCCGCGAACCGATGCCGATATCGCGGCGGCGCAAAAGTCCGACAAAAGATGGGCTGCATTGGATCGGTGGACCTTGGGCATCACCTTCGGCATTGGAATGCTTCTCTTCTCGCTGGACTCCCTGCTCGCGGAGCCTTGGAAGGGCGCGGCGACGACCCCTCCAGCCGATCCGAAAAAACCGGATGGCGATGGCGATGCGTCGTCGCAGCAACCCGATGATCCTTCGGACGGTCCAGGCAAGCCGAACAATCCGCCCGAAGACTTCCCGCAGCTTGTCGTGGTCACCGACAACGGATTGAATTTGCGGGCGCAGCCCGACGAGGATTCGGCCGTGGTGACCGTTCTGCAGCCCGGCACGTTCGTCGAACAGACCGCAAAGCCGGCCACCGATCCATCAGGAGAGGCCTGGATACCCGTCGAAGGTTTCGGACCGGACGGCAAAATGCATCGCGGCTGGGTTTCCGGCGACTATGTCGAGGTTCATCCCGAAGGCAGCAGCAATCCCGAGGGCCGCACGAACCCGACGCTGGAGAAAGACGGCTACCAATGGGTCGAGGTGAAAGACGGCGATAGCATTCGCCTGATCGCCAACACCCATTCAGCGGATGTGGCGGAGACGGTGGTGCTCAATATGGATCATATTCTGAGCCCGGACATGATCTTCTCGGGCGATCGCATCTATCTGCCGGCCGCTTCGATCGGCTGAGAAAAAACGGCTTGGCTTCGACCGTCGGCTTACTGCGTCTTGCCGGTTTTCGCCGCATAGGCGCGCGCGACGGTGGCCGCCAGGCTGGCGGCCTGCCCGGCCAGCGGGTTTGACGGGTTGGAGGCATAAGAGGCGGTGAACTGCAAGTCGGAGGGATGCCATTCGCAGTCGACGATCCGCAGTTTACCGCTCGCGGTGTAGTCGCGGATGACCTCCCTCGGGAGTGAGGCAATCCCAATTCCATTGAGGGTCATCTTGATCGAGGCGGCCAGCGAACTGGCCGGGAATATGCGAGGCGTCTCTTCGAACTCGCTGCTCAGCTTGTGGTAAAGCTCGCTGTAGGGCCTCGTGGTTCGCGCGTAGCTGATGATTGGGAACTGCATCAGGTCGCACAGCGTCAGCCTGCTCCGGTCGGGCAATTCCAGTTGCGGCGAGCAGACCCAGACGAGCGGAAATGAAGGCATCTCGACGTTCTCGATGCTGTATTCCAGGACTGGGCCCATCAGCACTGCGAGGTCGAGCCGGTGTGACATGAGTTCGCCGCGAAGGATCGTCGTCGCATCGACGACAATATCGGTATCGACAAGCGGATGGCTTGCTCGCAGTTCCTTCAGGAAATCCGGAAGCCAAGTGTGGACGATCGTTTCAGCGACCCCAAGCCTCAGCACCCGTGTCGTTTCTGAAGTCTCGGAAAGGGAGTTGGCCATCAGCTGCAGCCGCTCCGCCACGTGCAGGACACGTTGAGCCGGTGGCAGCAGCCTTTGCCCCTCGGCCGTCAGTTTGACCGTGCCGCTGTGGCGCTCGAAAAGCTTGGCCCCCAGCGCTTTCTCCAGCCCGGCAATTCGGGTGGATACCGCCGGCTGCGTCGTGTTCAGGCGCTCGGCAGCTTTTCGAAAGCTTCCGAAGGTCGCCACCAGGAGAAAGGTTTCGATCTGCTTGATGTTGAAAGGTATCACGAGGGTCGGTCACTCCAGGGTGGGGCGTCGATCGATCAATGACGCACGATGATCTGCGCGCCGACCTTTACGCGGTCGTACAGATCCATAACGTCCTCATTGGTCATGCGGATGCAGCCGGAGGAGTTGGCCTGCCCGACCGTCCATGGCTGGTTGGTGCCGTGGACGCGATAAAGCGATTTGCCGATGTACAGGGCCCGCGCGCCCAGCGGATTGTTCGTTCCTCCCTCGACACGCACGGGCAGGAAGTGGCCCTTCGATGCTTCCCTGGATCGCATTTCGGCAGGCGGCCGCCAGTCGGGCCAGCTCTTCTTGCTCGAAATCGTGTCACGGCCGGACCACTCCAGCCCCTCCTTGCCAACGCCTACCGCGTATCGCAGCGCCTTGCCGTTCCCAAGGATGTAGTAAAGGCGCCGCTCTGAAGTGTTGATCACAATCGATCCGTTTGGTTGAGCCTCGCTGAAATGCACGATCTCCCTGGGAATTGGCGACCAACGGTGCCGGCTTTGTTCTTCCGAAGCCTGGCCGGGAGCATTGGGAGCGGAAGGGGAGAGCAGCACATTTCTGGCCGGATCGTAAGCCCAGCTTCGGGGGTCGTAACCGCTGTTCGATTGCGCCTGCGCCGGAACCATGGCGACAATCAAACCGGCGGCAAGCACGATTGACGAACCCAGCGCCAAGTTAGGGCGCAGGGCGACAACACCTCCGCTTCCCGGAAAACTGGCGGGAGCATCCAAGTTCGCGAGTGACACCGAGGTCAATCCCTTCTGCGTCCAGGCATCGAACCGGCGATCACGAACCGGTGATTCCAGCGCGCACCATATCGCTTTGGAGATCGTTCGCAACATTTGGCACCGAATTCATTTGCGCGATCCAATTGGACTTCCAATTCTCCAAGGCGCGCGATAGAGTGAAACCGGCGGGCAACCATTAAGCGGGCGATGCGGGTCTTTCGCAGTCGCCTGCGATAGGACCAATGTTGACGGGACGCGGTACCTGCCATGCGGATTTTCTGTCGGGGGCCAAGGCTGCCATCGCCATTGGCAGCCTTGCGGCGGTCCTCGTATTCGGCGATGCGCTGCGGGCGGACGCCGCTGAACCGCGCTGGCCTGCCGGGCCGTACAAATACATCACTGTCGACCAATCGGTGACGGACGCGCTGGTCGAACTTGGCCGCAACATGCGCACGCCCATGCGGGTCAGCAAGCTTGTCAAAGGGCGCCTGAGCGCCGGCATGCCGGTTGGGACGGCCCGCGAATTCCTGGACGAGATCTGCAATCGATATGGCCTGGTCTGGCATTTCGACGGTATCGTCATGAACGTCGCTACCGAAGCCGAAGTCCAGACGGAGATGATCCCGCTCGATGCCAACGCGGCGGCGCATGCGGAAGAACGGCTTTCACGGCTCGGCGTCACTGATCCAAGGTTTCCGATAAAGGTTTCCAAGGAGGACGATGTCGTCTCGGTGTCGGGGCCGCCATCCTACGTCGAGCTCGTACGCAAGACGCTCGGAGTGCCTGCCGCGTCCGACACGAAGCCGGATTCCGGCCCGGATTCAGGCAAGGTCGTTTCGGTCCGCGTTTTTCGCGGAAAGCAGGCGGATGCGCAAAATGTCCCGCCGGGCAAAACGAACTAGGAAGCGGAAGGGCAGGTTCATGCAAATCGCACCGATTGGAGCCCTGGAAGCCACGCTCGCAACCTTGACGACCAGCGTGACCTCGCAGCAGCAGATCAACGCCGGCGCGGCGGCGCAGCCGGGCAACCGGATGGTCGGCGCCGGCCAGGAAAAGCATGACGCCGCGAAGGTCAACGCGTCTGAGCGCGGCGATATCAATACGCCGGCGGGACAACAGGTGGCGCAGGCATCTTCCGGCGCCAATCCCGCAATGGCCGGGCAATCGTCCAATTCGGACAGGACCGAGCCGATCATCGAGCACAAGCTCTTCGACTATCTGGCAGAGGTGGAGAAGTCGGGAGGCGGGACGTTCACGGATCCATCGGCGCTGTTTGGTTCCGCGGTGCAGTCGTTGGAAGGCACCATGCAACAGGTCCAGAAGGCCCTTGGCCAGGCGAACGTCCCCGCAGACGCTGAAAAGGCCGCAATGCAGGATCCCGGCAAGGCGGCTCCGCCGGGCAAGGAAAGCGATGACGGCCCGGCAAAGAATGCCGAGCAGCTCCTCGAACGGTCCATTTCCGTGATGTGGGCGGCCGCCAATCTGGAGGTCGTCACGAGCAGCGTGACCGCCGTGACATCGTCCACCAGCACGCTGATAAAGCAGCAGTAACGCGACGGGGTGTTCGTGCGCACAATGATCCCGCCGCTGCGGTCAACGCCAATCAATCGATGCGGTGCCCGGTTCCGGATGGCGTTCGCAATCATCGGCATGCTTGCGCTGCAGGCCTGCTCGGAGGAGCTGTATTCCAACCTCGACCAGCGGCAGGCCAACGAGATCGTGGCCACGCTGGTGCGTCATGGGATACCGGCCCAGCGCGAAGCCGGCAAGGACGGCAAAATGACGGTTTCCGTGCAGAAGGACCGTTTCGCCGAAGCCATGGCAATTCTCGACGAGAGCGGGTTGCCCAAGCAGGAATTCCAGACGCTGGGCGAGGTGTTCAAGCGGGACGGGCTTGTGTCCTCGCCGGTGGAAGAGCGGGCGACGATGATCTATGGCCTGAGTCAGGAATTGTCGCAGACGATCTCGGATATCGACGGCGTGCTTTCCGCGCGCGTCCACCTTGTCCTGCCCGAGAACGATCCGCTGAGGCAGCGGCTGGTTCCGTCATCCGCCTCCGTCTTCATCCGCCATCGCGCATCGGTGCCGATGAACGACCTGGTCCCGCAGGTCAAGATGCTGGTGGCCAGGGGCATCGCGGGATTGACCTACGACAATGTCTCCGTGACCCTCATTCCGGTGGCCGCGACGCCTCCCGAGCAGGAAACCCGCGAAGCAGGCTTCGCCACATTCCTTGGTCTTTGGATGCATCCGGACAGCGTCGCCGCGGCGATGTGGCTGTTTTACGGCATGGCGGCGGCCATATTCGCGCTCGTTGCCCGGCTGGCCTATGTCCAGTGGTATCGGCGGCCTGGTGTCTATGCGCTCGACGCAGTTGCAAGGCCGGCGAGAGAGACATGATCCAGACTGCCCGAATGCAAACCGCCGCTAGCCCGGATTGGCATGCATTCATATCCAATCCCGCAAGCTACGCGGATGCCGCCCGGCTCGCGGACTGCTTCGGCGGCGCGATCGGCGAGGCTGCCTGCGAACGAATGCGCCAGTCGGAGCGCCTGCATGAGCGGTTGTCGAAGCTTCTGCTCGATCATTACGGGCTTTCTTGCACCATCGACGAACCGGCCGACGACGTGGATCTGGCGATCGCCTTGTCGTCGAGCGAAGAGTTGGAGGAGCTTGCGCTTCGCTCGGGTGCGATCTACCGGGCCAGCAGCATCGCCGCCGTCATTGCGGGACGCGAAGCGGCTGCCCTGCAGGCAGCCCTCGGCACGGATATCTGCTCTTTCGCGGTCGCAAACCGCGACCTGGCCGGCCCAATCCAGTCTCTGGAGCCGCTGGATGATATCTACAATCGCGTCCATGCCGACGGGCTGAGTTGCCTTTGCGCCTGGTGTCAGGCGATGCCCCGCGACACGAGCATGCGGGTTCGCCTCAAGCTGATGCCGCATGAACTCGTCGATGGGACGGCGGTCGCACCATTTGCCGAGATCGGTCCGGCGATTGTTCGACGAGCGATGCGTTAGACAGAATGGTCGAACCGGACAACGCGACCAATGATGTGCCCCGGCGCCCTCGCGCCCGCATACTGCGTGCCGGCGAGGCCCGTGCATGGCTGGACGGCCATGCCTTCCTCGACGAGGCCAGACGTGACGCGCAGCGGATGCGCGAGGCCGCCCGGCGGGCCTACGCCGCCGAATATGCGCAGGGCTACGAAGACGGCAAGGCACAAGGCGACGCGGAGGCCGCACGGTTGGTGGGCGAGACGACAATCAGGGTGGATCGCTATCTCTCCGGGCTGGAACCGGAGGTCGTCGCTCTGGCCCTCGATGTTGTCAGGCGGATGCTGGGGGAATTTGACGTGAGCAGGCTTGTCGCAAAGGCGGCCAGGCAGGCGATCGCTGAAGTTCGCCGCGCCAAATATCTGAAAGTCCGCGTCCATCCCCGCTCCGTCGGCAGGGTTCGCGATGAGTTGGACGCGGTCCTGCGTGAGAGCGATCTGGCCATGACGATCGAGATCGACGGGGATGACACGCTCGCGGCAGACGCATGCATTCTTTCGACCGACATCGCCGTCATCGATGCCAGCATTGACGCGCAGCTCGATGCGATCGCCAATGCGCTCCTGTCCAAGGCCGAGGCACCGGCATGACGGGCTCCGCTTCCGACATAGAGAGCCGGCTCGCATCCATCATTCCGGGGTTGCGGTCGAGCTTGCGCGAGGATGCAAGCCGGCCTCGCAGAGGACGTGTGCGGCGGGTGACCGGCACGGTTATCCATGCGACGGTGGAGGAGGTTCGGATCGGCGAGATATGCGACCTGCTGGATCCCAGGACAGGCAAGACGACAAAGGCCGAAGTCGTCGGCCTCTTGGACGAGATGGCAGTCCTGGTCCCGCTTGGTGACTTGACGGGCCTTTCAAGCCTGACCGAGGTGGTTGCGACCGGGAAAGACCAGTTGGTGCCGGTCGGTCCCGGGCTCCTCGGGCGCGTGATCAGCGCGCTCGGCG
This sequence comes from Mesorhizobium sp., assembly GCA_004020545.1. Taxonomy (GTDB): domain Bacteria; phylum Pseudomonadota; class Alphaproteobacteria; order Rhizobiales; family Rhizobiaceae; genus Mesorhizobium. The sequence continues at coordinate 75,794 of SAQE01000002.1, forward strand.
AGCCGCTGGACGGTAGGCCGCTGGACGGCATCACCGGCACCTATCCGGTCAACGCCTATCCGCCGTCGCCCCTGGAACGCGGCTTGATTTCCGAGCCGATCCAGCTCGGAATCCGCGCCCTCGATGGACTGCTCACCTGCGCGCGCGGACAGCGCGTCGGCATCTTCGGCGAACCTGGCGTCGGCAAGTCGGTTCTGCTTTCCGACATCGTCACCGGCACCGACGCGGATGTCGCCGTGGTTGCCCTGGTCGGCGAACGCGGGCGCGAGGTGCGCGAATTCATCCAGCATCAGCTCGGGCCGGAAGGGCTGGCGCGGGCAGTCATCGTCGTCGCGACATCCGACCGCCCGGCCATCGAGCGCGTCAAGGCTGCCTATGTGGCCACCAGCATCGCCGAATATTTTCGCGACCAGGGCAAGCATGTGCTGTTGGCAATGGACAACATAACCCGGTTTGCCCGCGCGCAGCGCGAGATCGGCCTCGCTTCAGGCGAGCCGCCGACGCGCCGCGGTTTTCCCTCTTCGCTGTTCGCGGTCCTGCCGCGCCTGCTCGAGCGCTCGGGACCTGGTCGCGTCGGTTCCATCACCAGCCTCTACAGCGTCCTTCTGGAGGGCGATGGCACGCTCGATCCGGTCGCCGAGGAAATTCAGGCGCTTCTCGATGGACACGTCTTCCTTTCGAACGAACTGGCACAGCGCAATCATTTCCCGGCCATCGACGTGCTGCGCAGCCGAAGCCGCCTCATGGACACGGTGGTGCCGCCTGGGCATCGGTCGGATGCCGGCCGGCTGCGCGAGCTGCTCGCCCGCTACGCCGATGTCGAATTGCTGCTGCGCGTCGGCGAGTACGAAAGGGGCAACGACGCGGTTGCGGACGAGGCGGTGGCGAAGATCGACGCCATCAACGCCTTCCTGCGGCAGGCGTCCGCCACGCATGAAACCATCGACAAAACACGCCAACGCATGCGGGAGATCGTCAATGAAGGACCATGACGTCATCGCTCGATTGCGCGATCTCAGGCGCCATCGCGAAGCGCGCGCGAGGGAGGCGGTCATCAGAAGATATGCCGCTACGCGGCAGGCGGCCGGGGATGTCCAGAAGGCGGCTGCCGCCGTCGCCGAGCATCTCCAGGCGACAGCCGATGCCGAGAGCGAGGCGTTTGGTTCGCTTGTCGGACATTCGGTGAATGCTGCAAGGCTCTATCGGCTCCAGGGGCGGTTCGAGGCCGCCGCCAGGCAAACCGAGCAATTGCGGGAAAACGAACGGGAAGCTGGCATCACCGAGCAGCGGCGCAGAGTGGAGCTGTCGGCCGCCCGTGAGGATCATCGCGAGACCATGAAAGCCGTGACGAAGCTGGACCACCTGTTGGAGCATCTGATCAAGCGCAGCGCAGGTCGTGGCCTCGCTCATGCCGAACTCTCGGAGGAAGAGGAGCGCGGCTCAGTGCGCCTCTCTTCTGAACGATAGCCCAAACCGTGACCCGAGAGTATGTCGGCGTGATGCCTCAGTCCCTGGTGTCGGCAAGGAAGAAAGTGCGGGGAAACCCGGTGAAGCGCGCGGCCGGGCGGTCGAGCCTCGGCGAGCGGTTGACATTGGAATCCGTAGCGGCGGCGGAGGTTGGCGCGTTGAACGCCTTCTACCGACGACGTGTTCCCGCCGAGATCGCCATTGCGGGGAAAACCATGGCGATCGCAGCTGTCTGGCCGGCGCCGAACCCCGCGGACCAGCCGCTGTCCACGATTGCGTTCACAGTCGGCGAGGCGGCAGGGAAATTGCGCCTGCCGCTTTCCATGGTCGAACGGGCTCTCGCCAAGGCGGACGAGCTGGTCGACATGAACCATCTGGCACCCGCTCACGCCGCGCTGCTGCTGGAGTCCGCTTTCGAACAAGATCTCCAGTGGATCGAGGGCAAGCTGGGCGAGAGGATCACGATCGCGTCGATCGAGCGCGCAGACATCGTTTCGAACGAAGCCTCATATGCTTTTGTCCTGACCGGCGAGGGCGAGTCCATAGACTGCGTTCTGAACACGAATAGCGCCGGCCTCGCGATGCGGATCGGCCGCGCGCTCGACGAGATCGGCAAAGCGAAGGCGCCGGTTCCCGCCGGGTTCCCGCTGGCGGTCAGCCTTCGGCGCGGCGCGCTGACGATCAGCCTTGGCGAGCTTCAAAGCCTGCGGCCCGACGATGCGGTTCTTTTCGACGACACCGAGGAAGGAGGTGCCGCGGCTTTCATCATTGCCGAGCGCCTCTTCGCTCCGGTCAGTCTGACAGCGGACGGGCCACGGCTGCTTGCCGCGCCGGCCGCGATTGCGGGATCGAAATGGGAGTGGACCATGAACCAAGGCACACCGCCACCAGCCGGCCAGATATTGGAAGAGTCGACTCTCGACGAGTTGCCGGTCGCGCTTGCCTTCGAGGTCGGCCGCACGGTGATGCCCGTTGGCGAGGTGAGGCAGCTTGCGCCGGGCGCCATCATTCCCATCGCCGACGTCACGAAACCGGCGGTCGACATCCTCGCCAACGGCAAACGCGTCGGCCGCGGCGAGATCGTCCGGATCGGGGAAAGCCTGGGCGTGAGAATCGAGCGCATGTTCGACAATGCTTGACAATTCGCCCAATCTCCTCGGGATTCTTATCGCCGTCGGCTTTGTCGGGCTGCTCCCGCTGGCCGTCGTCACGATGACCGGCTTCCTGAAGATATCGGTCGTGCTTTTCCTCGTCCGCAACGCGCTCGGTGTCCAGCAGATGCCGCCCAATCTTGTGCTCTACGGCATAGCGCTCGTGCTCACCGTCTATGTCACGACACCGTTGCTGAGCGAGATGTCGGGCAGGCTTCAGGAAGGGCAGGTTCAGTTCCGGACGACCGACGACCTGGCCAGGGCGGCGCAACTGGTGAAGGAACCATTGCAGCAGCACCTGATCAAATTCACCCAGCCGGCAGAGCGGCAGTTCTTTCTTGATGGAACCAGCCGCCTGTGGCCGGAACAGGCGCGCCAGAATCTCAGGGACGACGATCTCTCGATCCTTGTTCCCGCCTTTGTCGCTTCGGAGCTTACACGCGCATTCGAGATCGGCTTCCTGCTCTATCTTCCTTTCCTCATCATCGACATCGTCGTTGCGAACATCCTGATGACGCTCGGCATGATCATGGTCTCGCCGGTCCTGATTTCGATCCCGCTCAAACTGTTCCTGTTCGTCGCCATCGATGGCTGGTCAAGGCTGATGCACGGCCTGATCCTGAGCTACGGCTGACGCGGTCGAGGCCCGTATGGACAACGACTTCATCCTGGCGAAGGTCCAAGGCGCGCTGCTGACGGTGCTGTTCGCATCGAGCCCGGCGATCATTGCGGCCCTGGCGGTCGGCATTCTTGTCGGACTTGCCCAGGCGTTGACGCAAATTCAGGACCAGTCCCTGCCGCAGACGATCAAGCTCGTCGTGATCCTCCTGGTGATCGTCGTGTTCGGACCTCTGCTTGGCCAGCAGATCGCGCAGCAGGCCTTGACGGCTATGGACGAGTTTCCCGTCGTCACGCGTTGAGGAGCCCGGATGGCGGTAGAACCACTCTTCGCGTCAATCAGGGAGCTTCAGTTCTACCTCCTGGCGGGAGCTTTCGTGCTCGCGCGCGTGACCGGATTCATGCTCTTGATGCCGCTGTTTTCGCGCGTGCCGCTGCCTGGGCTCCTGCGCAACGGTGTTGCGCTGGCGCTGGCGGTTCCAATCTTTCCGACGATCGTGAGCAAGCTGACAAATGCTGACATCGCCAGCACAATGATTGCCGTCTATATTCTGAAGGAGGTGGTGATCGGGGTAACGCTCGGGCTGGCGATGGGCATCCCCTTCTGGGCGGCCGAGGCTGCCGGCGACATCCTGGACCTTCAGCGCGGGTCCACGATGGGGACGCTGATCGATCCGATGATGACCCACGAGACGAGCGCCACCGGCACCTTGCTCGCCGTCATCATCGTCACGATCTACCTGGCTGCCGGCGGCCTGCAGCTTTCCTTGACCAGTCTTTACGACAGCTACGGGATTTGGCCGATTGACCGGCTTCTGCCGGTCTTCAGCAAGGACGCCGCCGGGATATTCCTCGGTTTGCTGAACCGCATTCTGGTGATGGCATTGACCCTCGTCTTCCCGCTGATCATCAGCATGCTCTTGTCCGACATTGTGCTCGCGTTCCTGGCGCGGGCCTCGCCACACCTCAATGTCTTCGCGCTTTCGCTGGTGGTGAAGACCGGCGTGTTCGGCCTCGTCTTCGTACTCTATTCGAGTTTTCTGCTCTTCTATATGGATCGGGACCTTGGCTTCCTGCGCGAGGCGGATCGACAAATAGAAGCTATCGGCTGCCGCACCTGTGAATAACAGAAAGCGGATTAGATGATTATAATATAAGACAATGTTGGCCGACCAATAAATACGTTTTATCACCTGGGAAAGATTATCATAATTTGACAAGCGGCCGAACCGCCAACGATCTTGCATCCTCCCTACGTGTCTCTGAAATGTTGGTATTTATCGGAAGCCATGGCTCGCCAGACCATTTCACCAGTCTACGAGGATTTGCGGCGTTTCGACGCGAACAGGCTGCGCAGACTTGTCAGAACGGGCGCCTATGAGGGGCATACAGGTGGACTTGCGCGTGGCAAGCTCCAGGTCAATGTCGTGATACTGCCCCGCGCCTTTGCCAGCGATTTTCACCGGTTCTGCGTCCGCAACCCAAAGGCCTGCTCATTGGTGGGACTAAGTCGCGCCGGCAGTCCGCTGATCCCGGCGCTGGGCGATATCGATATCCGCACCGATGCCCCCCAGTATAACGTCTATCGCTTCGGGGAACTGACCGGCCAGAGGACGGACATCATCGATCTATGGCAGGATGATTTTGCCGCCTTCGCATTCGGCAGCTCGCTTACCGTCGAGGCTGCGCTGGCCGAAAAGGGCGTGAAACTCCGTCGCATCGGTTGTGGCAAGGCCTTGCCCAAGTTCCGAACCAGGATCGAGACTTGCCGCGCCGGACCGTTTGGTGGCCAGATGATCGTCTCCATGCGTCCGGTAAAGTTCTGCGATGTCGACAAGGTTCGAGCACTCACGGCACGCTTCCCGCATGCTCACGGCTCCCCCATCCATGTCGGAGAGCCTTCGATCATCGGAATATCCGACACGACGGCTCCAGACTGGGGCGATGCGGTCGAACTGGTGGACGGAGAGGTTCCCGTGTTTTGGGCCAGCAGCGTCACTGCCCAGGATGTCCTCGCTCGCGCAAAACTGGCGATCTCGGTCACGGTGTCGCCGGGGCACATGCTGGTCACGGACGTGGACGCACGAGCTCTCCATGGGTGACAAGCGTGCCTGATGCGGTCGTGCGGACCGAACGCATCACTGCATGATGTGGGTTGGCTGGACATTGCGCTCTGCCGTCAAGCAGCGCGCGATGTTGGCGGTTACGCGGGTTTGTCGTCCGGATGGCCGAGCTCGCAAAATCAGCCGCCGAGATATTTCACTGACGGCTTGGTCGGGTCGGGAACGGGCGTCTTCGCCTCGACGGCGGCGCGGAACGGTTCGGCGCTGTCCTGCGGGATGAAGCCGAGGTGGTCCGCGCCGCTGTTGTCGACCATCTTCAGCTTGTTATCGGAAATGCCGAAAGAGATCGTGTGGCCGACGCGCGGGGCGGTCAGCGACGCCTCGACCCGACGCACGCAGTCGGCGAAGGAGAGATACGACCACAGCATGCGGCGGTCGGCCGGCTCGGGGAAGGACGGCCTGCAGCAGTCGCCGGCAGTGGGCCGGGCGGTGTCGGAGCTGATCGTTCACGGCGCCTTCCAGACGCTCGACCTGTCGCCGTTCTGCCATAAGCGCATCCCGCGCAACGAGCCGTTCCTTGAAGAAGCGGTGATCTGAGCTGTGTTGATATTCAGGTGATGCCGGCCTGCGAAGCGCGGCTCGACTGAATCTCAACACACCTTGAAACGCCCTTGCGAATTTCACTCCGCGGCCTGAACGTGGCGGGCGTCGATGATCGCCCTTATCTCCGAGCGGCACGAACCGCAGTTGGTGCCGGCGCGCAGCGTCGAGCCGATCGCTTCGAGGCTGTCGCATCCCGCGGCGACCGCCGAAGCGAGCTGGTTGACGCCGACATGGAAGCACGCGCACACGACCCGGCCGATGGCAGGCATGGGCACAGGTGAGCGCCCCGACAACAGCGCGTGGCGATCGGCGGCCGAGAGCGGCTGGCGCGTGGCCAAGAGCGACACCAGCCAATCCCGCATCGGCAACTGGTCCGGAGCGGCGACCAGCAAGGCCTCGGCCATGGCGCCGCTTTCGTCGATGGCCGCGGCACGATAGGCGAGGCCACGGCGGTCGGTGTATTCCAGAAGCTGGTCCTGTCGTTGGACGCCGAGCAGCTTACGCGCCAGAAGAATGCCCTGGTCCGGCGGCTCGGTTCCGGTGAGTTCGTAGACCCAGCCGCCCTCGACCGCGTACCGGCTCCAGTGGACGAAGCCTGTCGGCCGCAGATCGCGCCGCGTGATCAGCATGCCGGCCCAGCCGGTATTTTCGCGCACGATTCTCGCCGGCACATGCTTGAGCTCCGGCTGGCCGGAGTGCGGATCGGTGATCGGTGACGACAACAGGCCGGCCGCGGCCCTGGCCGCGAACTGGCCGCTCCAATGCATGGGCATGAAGGCCTGGCCGCGCCGCTGCGCGTCGGCCACGCGCACCCTCGCGCGGACAAAGCCGAAGCGCGTCGACAGATGGGCGAGGTCGCCCTCCTTGAGGTGATGCGCGGCCGCATCCGCCGGATTGAGATCGACCGCGGGCTCCGGCGCGTTCGCCATCAGGCGAGGCACGTTTCCGGTGCGCGTCATGGTGTGCCACTGGTCGCGCAGCCTGCCAGTGTTCAAGGCGAGCGGATAGTCCGCATCGACTGTGAAAGCCGTTGCCTCCTGCCGCACCGGCACAAACCGCGCACGGCCGTCGGGTGTAGCGAAGCGGCCGTCGGCGAACAATCTTGCCTGCTCCTCGTTCCGCTCCCGTGCGGGCCAGTGGCATGGCGCGAAGGCGGCGTAGTCCGCGTCGCCGAGGTCAGCGAGGCCGCCGAGATCGAACAGGCGCTCGCCATCGTTTTCGAAGGCCGAGAGCGCGGCGTGCTCGCGGAAGATTTCGGCCGGCGCTTGGTAGGCGAAGGCATCGCCGAAGCCCATGCGTTCGGCTACATCGCAGATGATGCGCCAGTCGGCTTTCGCTTCGCCCGGTAGCGGCAGGAACGGCCGCTGACGCGAGAGGCGCCGCTCCGAATTGGTGACCGTGCCGTCCTTCTCGCCCCAGGCTGTGGCCGGCAGCAGCACGTCGGCATAGCGCGTGGTGTCGGTGCGGGTCACATCCGAGACAGCGACGAAATCGCATTTGGACAAAGCGGCGCGCACGCGAGACGCGTCTGGCATGGAGACCGCGGGATTGGTGCCCATGATCCACAGCGCCTTGATGCGGCCATCGGCAACCGCTTGGAACATGTCCACGGCCTTCAGGCCGGCGCGGCGCGCAACGTTGGGCGCATTCCAGAAGCGGGAGACCCGGTCGATGTTGGTCTCATCCGCGAAGTCCATATGCGCGGCAAGCTGGTTTGCCAGGCCTCCCACCTCGCGGCCGCCCATGGCGTTCGGCTGCCCGGTGACCGAGAACGGCCCCATGCCGGGCTTGCCGATGCGGCCGGTGGCGAGATGGCAGTTGATGATGGCGTTGACCTTGTCGGTTCCATGCGCCGACTGGTTGACGCCCTGACTATAGACGGTGACCGTCTGCTCGATGCTGGCGAAGAGGTCATAGAAGGCCTGGACATCGGCTGCCGCCAGCCCGCAACCTTTCGCGACACGCGCGATCGACGGCGCATCGGCGCCGGCCAAAGCGGCCGCGGCGTCGAAGCCGGACGTGCTCTCGCGGATGAAATCGGCATCGATCTTTCCGGCTTGCACCAGATGCGCGAGCAGCCCGTTGAACAGAAGCACGTCCGTGCCCGGGTCGAGCGCCAGATGCAGCTCGCATTCGTCGGCCGTGGCCGTGCGGCGAGGATCGATGACGACGATCCTCGTTCCACGCTCCCTGCGCGCCGCGAGCATGCGCTGGTAGAGCACGGGATGGCACCATGCGGTGTTGGAGCCGGTGAGCACGATGAGATCGGCGCGCTCGAAATCCTCATAGACGCCGGGGACGATGTCCTCGCCGAAGGCGCGGCGGTGGCCGGCGACGGACGACGCCATGCAGAGCCGCGAATTGGTGTCGATATTGGCCGAGCCGATGAAGCCCTTCATCAGCTTGTTGGCGACGTAGTAATCCTCGGTGAGCAACTGGCCGGAGACATAGAAGGCGACCGAGTCCGGTCCGTGTTCGGCAATCGCCTGCGAGAATTTCGCAGCCACCAGGCCGAGCGCTTCGTCCCAGCCAGCCTGTTTGCCGCTGATTTCCGGCTGAAGCAGACGGCCCTCCAGACCAAGCGTCTCGCCGAGCGCGGCGCCCTTCGAGCAGAGCCGGCCGAAATTGGCCGGGTGCTCGGGATCGCCGCGGACGGTTGTCTTGCCGTCCGCGGCGATCTTGGCCAGCACGCCGCATCCCACCCCGCAATAGGGGCAGGCGGTCCTCACCTCGCGTGCTTCTTCCATGCCTCAGGCCGCTTTCGAGGCCAGCGCTTCGAGCGCGATGAAGAGCCGTTCGCCTTCGACCTTTACCGGGATCGTCCGCACCGAGCCTTCGTCGGCGCCGAGCGCCTTGCCCGTCTCCAGCGAGATCACCCAATTGTGCAGCGGACAGGTCACCGCCGCGCCGTGGACGATGCCCTGGCTCAGCGGTCCGCCCTTGTGCGGGCAGTGGTCCTCGATGGCGAAGACCTGGTCGTCGGCCGTGCGGAAGACAGCGATCTTGCCTTGCGGGGTGGCCACGCAGCGCGCGCCGCGCGGCGGAATGTCGGCGATGGAGCCGATTGCGATCCAGTTCATTGGGATGCCCCATTTGCTTGATGGGGGAGCGCCAAGGCACCCCCTTCTGTCCTGCCGGACATCTCCCCCTCAAGGGGGGAGATTGGCAGCTTCGGACTTACCGCCCATTCTGCAATACTGGTGATTTGCGAAGGCCGCAGTGATGGCTGATCTCCCCCCTTGAGGGGGAGATGGCCGGCAGGCCAGAGGGGGGTGCCTGGCGCAAACATCTCCATCACTCGGCCGCCTCCGCGAACCCTACCGACGCCATCGGCCGGAACTCATGCTTGTCCTTGCCGGAGACGCGTTCGGACCAGGGATCGACCTGCGCGAATTTCTGGCTGAAGACGAAGCGCTCGAAATAGGTGCGGCGCTTCTCGACGTCATCCAGGATCTGCCTTCTGATCTCGGCAGTGCCGATGCGCTTGACCCATTTGTAGATGCGCTCCAGGTAGCGGGCCTGCTCGCGATACATTTGGACGAGCGCCACGATCACCTCCAGCGCTTCATCCTCGGTCTTCACCAGGCCGAGCACTTCGGTGCCCTTGATGTCGAGGCCGGCAGCGCCCGCGAAGTGGATCTCGTAGCCAGAGTCGACGCAGACCACGCCGACATCCTTGCAGGTCGCTTCGGCGCAGTTGCGCGGGCATCCCGACACCGCCATCTTCACCTTGGCCGGCGTCCAGGAGCCCCACATGAACTTCTCGATGCGGATGCCGAGACCAGTCGAATCCTGCGTGCCGAACCGGCACCAGTCGGAGCCGACGCAGGTCTTCACCGTGCGCAATCCCTTGGCATAGGCATGACCGGAGACGAAGCCGGCCTTGCCGAGATCGGCCCACACCGCCGGCAGATCCTCCTTGCGGATGCCCAGCATGTCGATGCGCTGGCCGCCGGTCACCTTCACGGTCGGGATGCGGAACTTGTCGACCACGTCGGCGATGGCGCGCAATTCGCCGGCGCTGGTCACCCCGCCCCACATGCGCGGCACGACCGAATAGGTGCCGTCCTTCTGGATGTTGGCATGCACACGCTCGTTGATGAACCGCGACTGATAGTCGTCGGCATATTGGTCCGGCCAGTCGCAGACGAGATAATAGTTCAGCGCCGGCCGGCACTTGGCGCAGCCGCAGGAGGTCTTCCATTCGAGCTCCTGCATGACGGCGGGTATAGTCTTCAGGCCCTTCGCCTTGATCAGGCGGCGCACGTCGTCGTGGCCGAGGCTCGTGCAGCCGCACATGGGCTGCACCGCCGCCGGGTTGTAGGTATCGCCGAGCGTGAGCTTCAGGAGTTGCTCGACGAGACCCGTGCACGATCCGCACGAGGCCGAGGCCTTGGTGTGGGCGCGCACATCGTCGAGCCCGGTCAGCCCCTTGCCCGTGATCGCGCCGGTGATCTTGCCCTTGCAGACGCCGTTGCAGCCGCAGATTTCCGCATCATCCGCCAGTGCCGCAACGGCCGCCAAAGGGTCCGAGGAGGTGCCTCCCTGGAACGCCTGTCCGAAGATCAGCGTGTCGCGCATCTCCGAGATGTCGGTCGCTTTCTTCTTGAGGTCGTTGAACCAGGCGCCGTCGGCCGTCTCGCCAAACAGCACCGTGCCGATGATGCGGTTGTCCTGCAGCACCACGCGCTTGTAGATGCCCGCTGATGCGTCGCGCAGGATGATCTCCTCGCGGTCGTCGCCGTCGGCGAAATCGCCCAGCGAATAGAGGTCGATGCCGGTGACCTTGAGCTTGGTCGGCGTGTCGGAGTGGACGAAGCGCCTGTCCTCGCTATCCGCCAGCCTGGCTGCCGCCACCCGTGCCATCTCGTAGAGAGGAGCGACGAGCCCATAGACATGGCCGCCGACTTCCGCGCATTCGCCGAGCGCCATGATGGCGGGATCGGAGGTCTGCATGCGGTCGTCGACGACGATGCCGCGATTGACCTCCAGCCCTGCCTCCTTGGCGAGCGCGATGCTCGGGCGGATGCCGACCGCCATCACCACCAGCGTTGCCGGGATGACCGTGCCATCCATGAGCTCGACGCCCTCGACCTTGCCATTGCCGAAAATGGCCTTGGTGTTGGCCTTGGGCATGACCTTGATGCCGCGCGCTTCGACGGCTTTCTGCAACAGGTAGCCGGCAGCCGGGTCGAGCTGGCGCTCCATCAGCGTCGGCATGACGTGGAGCACGGTGACATCCATGCCGCGCTCCTTCAGCCCGGCCGCGGCTTCGAGGCCGAGCAGGCCGCCGCCGATGACGATCGCCTTGGCGCGCGACTGCGCGGCGAGCAGCATGGCGTTGACGTCGTCGAGGTCGCGATAGGTCAACACGCCGGGCAAGTCCTTGCCTGGCACCGGGATGATGAAGGGAACCGAGCCCGTGGCGATGACGAGTTGATCGTAGCTCTCGGTCACGCCGTGGTCCGAGGTGACGGTCCTGGCTTCCCTGTCGATGGCGACGATCTTGTGGCCCTTGTAGAGGGTGATGCCGTGCTTGATGTACCAGCCGTCGCCGTGGATGACGATCTCCTCGAACGCCTTCTCGCCCGAAAGCACTGGCGACAGCATGATGCGGTCGTAGTTCACGCGCGGCTCGGCGTTGAAGATGGTGACGCTGTAGCGGTCGGGTGCTGCCTCCAGCAGGTGCTCGAGCATCCTGCCGGGCGCCATGCCGTTGCCGATGATGACGAGTTTTTCGCTCATGTCCGGTCAGCTCCGATCTATTCGGCGGCGTAGGAAAGGGGCGCGGTCCCGGCGGCGGCAGCGCGCTCCATCTGGCGGATGGTGACGTGCATCCAGACCAGGCACGAGACCACGATGAGGAAGAGCAGCATGAAGCAGCTCGACCAGACGCCGGTGAGGTCGTTCAGCGCGCCGAAGGCGATCGGCAGGATGAAGCCGCCGAGACCGCCGATCATGCCCACCACGCCGCCGACCGCGCCGACGCTCTGCGGATAGTAGACCGGGATGTGCTTGTAGACGGCGGCCTTGCCGAGACTCATGAAGAAGCCGAGCACGAAGGCGACGGCGATGAAGGCGAGCGGGCCGATCTCGAAATGGAACGGAATCGGCCCGCTGATGCCGCGCACGACATAATCTGCCGAGGGGAGAGACAGAACGAGGGTCGCGACGGCACAGACCGTGAAGGTTGAGTAGAGCACGGTACGGGCGCCGATGCGGTCGGAAAGCACGCCGCCATAGGCGCGGAAGATGCTCGCGGGGATCGAGTAGGCGGCGCCAATCATGCCGGCGGTGGCGATGCCGAAACCGTAGACGCCAATGAGGTAGCGCGGCAGCCAGAGCGACAGCGCCACGAACGCGCCGAAGGAGAAGAAGTAGTAGAAGGCGAAGCGCCAGACCTGCAGGTTCTTCAGCGGCGCGAATTCCTGCCAGAAGCTTCTCGCCGGCGCTGCCTTGCCGGCGCGGCGCTCGCGGATGACCGGATCGTCGCTGGTGTTTAACCAGAACGCGACGGCCATGACGACCAACGCGGCCGCCCAGATCAGCGCGACCGACTGCCAGCCCCAGGAAAGGAGCACGAACGGCGCCAGGAACTTGGTGACCGCGGCGCCGACATTGCCGACACCAAAGATGCCGAGCGCGGTGCCCTGTTTGCCTGCCGGGAAGAAGCGCGAGACATAGGCGACGCCGACGGCGAAGGAGCCGCCTGCAAGCCCGACGCCGAGGGCCGCGATCAGCATCTGCTCGTAGGTATGCGCAAAGCTAAGCAGGAAGGTCGCGACCGCCGCCGCGAGCATGGTCATGGTGTAAACCAGACGTCCGCCGTAGCGGTCGGTCCAGACGCCGAGCACGATGCGCACGAGCGAGCCGGTGAGAATCGGCGTGCCGACCAGCAGGCCGAACTCGGTCTCGTTCAGGCCGAGCTCCTGCTTTATGCGCACGCCGATGATGGAAAAGATCGTCCACACCGCGAAGCAGACGGTGAAGGCGATGGTGGACATGACGAGCGCCTGCCGGGGAGCACTGTCCTGGCTAGGCGCGGCTGGGAGATTTGCGGTCATCTTGGGCTCCGGTTTGCGGCGTGGGAGGCACCGCGTGTTGTGTTGGTCAGAGGCGCGGCATCGGTCAGCGCGGCGAGACCGGGACTTGCGCGGTCACTTGCGGACTCTTGCCCTCGGTTTCGTGATTGGCCGGGAACAGCAGCAGCGCCGCGGTGAACAGCACCGCCGTCAGGACGCTGCTGGCGATAAAATCGCGGCGCGTGAAATCCTTGAGGGTTGTCGCAGTTCCGATCCGTTTCGTCATCGTCGTCTCCGCCTGGCGCCGCCTGGGATCGGCGCCGTCGATTCTCGTGTTCGGTCCAAAACAAAAAAGCTGCCGTCCAGGTCTCGCGTCCGTACATCCGGGATCGCGTGTCGACCTGAGCGGCAGCTTTGCCTGTGGCGCCCACCATTGGACGCCTGTGTCTCTTGGCCCTCGCGGGCCTACATTCTCAAAAGCAGGAAGCGTGCCAATTCGACAGCGCTCTAAATTATCTAATGAAATCAAAACGAAGACGTTGTCGTGCGACTTTTGACCAAGCCCGGCGGCGGATCAAAGATTAGTCAGAATGCCTTGCATGGCAGCATAATATTTGTGCAATGCGGTAGATTGCCTATTGTCGATGCGGTGCGCTTTTCGGCATGGCCTTACTCCGCCGCTTCGACGAAGCGGTGGCGTTCATAGAGGAACTTGAGCACCGCCTCGCGGCAGCGCAGGAAGGTGCGGTCGGAGGCAAGCTCGATGCGCCGGCGCGGCCGGGCGAGCGGCACCGAAAGCACCTCGCCGATGGTGGCTGCCGGGCCGTTGGTCATCATGACGATGCGGTCGGACAGAAGCACCGCCTCGTCGACATCATGAGTGATCATGATCATGGTCGAGCCCAGTCTGGCGTGGATGTCCATCACCGCATCCTGGAGATGGGCGCGGGTCAGCGCGTCGAGCGCGCCGAAGGGCTCGTCGAGCAGAAGGATCTTCGGCTCCATGGCGAGCGCGCGCGCAATGCCGACGCGCTGCTTCATGCCGCCCGAAATCTCGGCCGGGCGCTTGTCCCTTGCATGCGCCATCTGCACGAGGTCGAGGTTGCGCATGATCCAGTCATGCCGCTCGGCCCGGCTCTTCGTGCGGCCGAAGACCTTGGATACGGCGAGGTTGATGTTCTCGTAGACGGTAAGCCAGGGCAGCAGCGAGTGGTTCTGGAACACTACGGCGCGCTCCGGTCCGGGGCTGTCGACCTCCCTGTTCTCGAGCAGCACGGCGCCCTTGGAAACCTTGGTCAATCCGGCGATCAGGTTGAGCAAGGTCGACTTGCCGCAACCGGAATGGCCGATGATGGAGACGAACTCGCCAGCATCGATGGTGAGCCTGATGTCCTTCAGCACCTCGCTGACCTGGCCGCCACGCGAGAAGGATTTGTCAATATGGTCGAGCTTCAGATAGGCGGTCATGGCTCCGTCCTCACTTTGCCGTTGTGCCGCGGGTGACGAAGGCGCCGACCGCCGCAACCAGCCGGTCGAGGCAGAAGCCGGTGACGCCGATATAGACGAGCGCGACAATGATGTCTGGCAGCCGCGAGGAATTCCACGCGTCCCAGATGAAGAAACCGATGCCGACGCCGCCGGTCAGCATCTCGGCGGCGACGATGGCGAGCCAGGAGAGACCGATGCCGATCCTGAGGCCCGTGAAGATGTAGGGCGCGGCGGCCGGTACCATGATCTTGACGAAGAATTCGAGCTGGTTGAGCCGCAGGATGCGGGCGACGTTGCGGTAGTCCTCGGGGATGTTGCGGACACCAACGGCGGTGTTGATGATCACCGGCCAGATCGAGGTGATGAAGATCACGAACAGCGCCGACGGGTTGGAGTCGCGAAAGGCGGCGAGCGACAGCGGCAGCCAGGCGAGCGGTGGTACGGTGCGCAGGATCTGGAAGACCGGATCGAGACCGCGCATCGCCCAGACAGACTGACCGACCAGGGCGCCCAACGCAACGCCAACCACCGCCGCTATGCCGAAGCCGATGGCGACGCGCTGCAGCGAGATCAGCACTCGCCAGGCAAGGCCGATGTCCTGCGGGCCATTGTCGAAGAACGGATGGGCGATCAGGTCGCAAGCCTCGTTCCACACCTGGCTCGGCGGCGGCAGGCTGGCCGTCGGCGAAGAGCATGCCACCTGCCAGACGACGAGCAGGACGAGGATGACGACGGCCGGCGGCACCAGCGCCGTCGCCAGCCGGCCGGCAATGGCCAGCAGGTCGATGCGGCGCCGCGCTTTTGCGGTGAAGGCAATCACCTCGGCGGGCTTCGCAGGAAATGCCTTCACCTTGGTGTCCTCGACGGTTTGGATGGACATGTCTTGGAAAATCTCCGTGGGGCAGTCCGGTGGAGCGACAACGGCGCTCGCGCCGTTGCGCTTGGGTTGCGCTGCGACAAACGGCGCAATGCGCCGTTTGCGCTTGGGTGGCGACGACGGCGCGAAGGTACCGTCACGCTTGCGCAAACGGCGCCTTCAGCGCCGTTTGCGCTTAGGCCGATGCCTTGATCTTCAGGCTGTCGAGATAGGCGGACGGGTTGGCCGGATCGAAGGTCTTGCCGTCGAAGAAGGTCTCGACGCCGCGCGAGGGCGATTGAGGGATGTCGCCTGCCGCGACGCCCAGATCCTTCGCCGCCTCGCGCCAGAGATCCTCACGGTTGACCTGATCGACTAGCGCCTTGATGTCGGTGGTCGGCGCCAACTTGCCCCAGCGGATGTTCTCGGTGAGGAACCAGGCATCATGGCTCTTGAAGGGATAGGAGACCCCACCCTTCCAGAACTTCATGTAGAGGTCGGTGCCCTTGGCGACGCGGTCGTTGCCGTAGTTGATATCGCCCTTGAGGCGGCCGATGATGTCGGCCACGGGCACATTCATCCATTGCCGCTTGCCGATGATCGAGGCCATCTCCTCCTTGTTCTCCATGGCCTCGCACCATTGCTGGGCTTCCATGACGGCCATGAGGATTGCCTTGGTGGCGTTGGGGTATTTCTCGATGAAGGCGGCGCGCAGGCCGAGCGCCTTTTCCGGATGGCCCTTCCACAACTCGCCCGTGGTGGCGGCGGTGAAGCCGATGCCCTGGTGAACAAGCTGTTCGTTCCACGGCTCGCCGACGCAGAACACGTCCATGTTGCCGACCTTCATGTTGGCCACCATCTGCGGCGGCGGGACGACGATGGTGGAGACATCCTTGTCGGGATCGATGCCGCCGGCGGCCAGCCAGTAGCGCAGCCAGAGGTCGTGCGTGCCGCCCGGGAAGGTCATGGCGGCCTTCACTTCCTTGCCGGCGGCCTTCTTGGCGGCGAAGGCCTCCTTCAGTTTGGACGCGTCGAGGCCGACACCGGTGGCGGCGTATTCCTGAGCAACGGAAATGCCCTGGCAGTCGTAGTTCAGCCGCGCCACGATCGCCATCGGCAGCGGCTGGTTGTTCTGCGTCACCTTGCCGGTGTGCATGAGGTAGGGCAGCGGCGTCAGGATGTGGGCGCCGTCGATGCCGTTAGCCTCGCCGCCGAGCACAAGATTATCGCGCGTAGCGCCCCAGGAGGCCTGTTTCAGCACCTCGACGTCGGGCATTCCGTATTTGGCGAACAGTCCCTTCTTCTTGGCGATCATCAGCGGCGCCGCGTCAGTCAGCGCGATGAAGCCGAGTTTGGCGCCGGTCACCTCGGGAGCGGCCATGGCGGCATAAGCGCCCGAGGGCAAGAGCTTGCGCGCCGCCACGAACAGCCCAGCAGTGAGCGCGCTTCTGGCAAGGAAGTCGCGCCGGGTCAGGTCCTTCGGCGTCGTTCCAGTTCCGATCCGTTTCGTCATCGTCATCTCCGGTTGGGCGCCGCTTGAGACCGGCGCCGTCGATTGCGTGTTCGGTCAAAAACAAAAAGCTGCCGGCCAGGTCGCGCGCGTCCCTATATCCGGGAACGCGTGTTGACCTGAGCGGCAGCTTTGCCTGTGGCGCCCGCCATTGGACGCCTGTTCCGTGACCCCGCGAAGAGTCTGGCTATTACGAAGCAGGAACCGTGCCAGTTTCAGACTGTGTCAAAAACACAAATGAAATCAATTATATGCTATAATGGTCAGTGCGCCGGACCACTAAGCGAGCAGGCCAAAGATTGCTCATTAGCGCAAGCGCGCGCACAATTATTGTGCAGCGCACAAGAGTGGCGCGAAAATAATCAGGCCCGTTTCTGCCCAGCAATGTAGGCGTCGATCCGGTCGGGATCGAAGATCTGGCCGTCAAAAAATCCGTCCGGGCCAAGGACAAGGCTCGCCCCCGCCGAACCGACCGGCGTCGCGACCTTCAGCGCGCCCTCGACCTTGGCATTGGCGCCGGGCAGGGCCACGCCGAGCGGCTTCAGCGCCGAGCGGTAGAGGTCGGGCCGGTAGCAGTCGCGGGCGATGGCCAGGTTTTGCGGCGTGTGCGGCAATTGTCCCCAGCGCACCATCTGCGTGTAGAACCAGAGCGCGTGGCTCTTCCAGGGAAAGTTCGCCGCCTTGTCGAAGGGCAGGAAGAAATCCTCGATATTCCGTGCCTCGCCAGCGCCCAATTGAAGCTGTCCGGTGAGGATCGGCATCTGGATTGCCTCGGGCTGCCCGAGGAAGTCGGGCCTGGCCATCAGCGCCGCCAGCTCGCTTCGGTTTGCCGGATTCTGGCACCAACGAGCGGAATGATGCAGCGCCCTCAGCAGCGCCGCCAGCGTTTCCGGGTTTTCCTCGGCCCATGCCCTGCGCGCGCCGATCACCTTTTCCGGGCTGTTGCGCCACAGCAGCGCCTTGACGGTGACGATGCGGCCGGTGCCGGCGGCGACGGCGGCGCTGTTCCACGGCTCGCCGACGCAATAGCCATCGATGCGGCCGGCGGCCAAGGCGTCGGTCATGAAGGGCGGCGGCACGATGACGATCTCGATATCGCGGTCGGGATCGATGCCGCAGGCGGCGAGCCAATAACGCAGCTCGTAATTGTGCCCCGAATGCGGATGCACGACGGCGAAGCGCAGCGGCTCGCGGCCGGCCGCCGTCCGCTCGCGGATCAGCGCACCGAGTGCTGCGCCGGCACGTGCCGGATCGAGGTCCGGCACGGCGCCGTGCGCCGCCATGCCTTCCCAAATCGCATTCGAAACCGTGACGCAGTTGCCGCCGAGCCCGAGCGAGAACGGCACTATGGTCTCGGAGGCGAGCGGCGTGAGGCCGAGGCTGCATGCAAGCGGCATCGGCCCCAGCATATGGGCGACATCGAAATGGCCGATGGCGATGCGGTCGCGGATGTTGGCCCAGGAGGTCTCACGATGCAGCTTGAGCGCGATGCCCTCGCGGGCGGCAAAGCCCATCTCGCCGGCCGCGACCAGGACGGCGCTGTCGAAGAGCGGCATGAAGCCGGCAGTGACCTGGTGCGCGGCAGTCGTGCTCATTCGCCCTCCAGCGGTCCAAGCAATCCCGCCGCGGTCACCAGGCTCTGGGCGATCTCGGCGATCTTGCGGTTCTGGTTCATGGCGGTCTTGCGCAGAAGCGCGTAGGCCGCCTCTTCGCTCAGCCCGCGCGACTTCATCAATATGCCCTTGGCCCGATCGACGACCTTGCGGCTCTCGAGCTCGCTGCGCGCCTCTTCCAGTTCGCGCGCCATGCGCGAGAAGGCGTTGAAGCGGCTGATCGCCATGTCGAGGATCGGCTTGATGCGCTCCTTCTTCAGCCCGTCGACGACATAGGCGGACACGCCGGCATCGACGGCCGCCTCGATCGAGGCCTGGTCGGAGCGGTCGACGAACATGGCGATCGGCCGTTTCACCGCGCGCGAAAGCTGGAACATGTTCTCCAGCATGTCGCGGTTTGGATTTTCGAGATCGATGACGATGACATCCGGCTCGAGCTCGGCGATGCGCCGGGCAATGCCGGCCACGTCGTGGACCACCGTGACATGGCGATGGCCGGCGTCCCGCAATCCCGCCTCGATGATCGAGGCGCGGATGCGGTTCTCGTCGATAACAAGGATGGTCAACGAACCGGCGGACATGCGCCTATTGTGCAGCCAGACCGGAATTGTGCAATGCGGTAGCGTAGCCCGAAGCGAACTTTTCCCGCGCCCGTGCCCCGTTGGCCAATTTTGAATGTTCGAGGCGTCTAATTTTCGAAGATGCGATCTTCGTGGCCCAAAATGGTCAAAAACGTATCAGTCGGCGCGGCGTGGCGAGGTGGCGGACATTCTTGGCGACCGTTATCCTGACCCTAGATGAGCCAAACAAACGGCCGCGGTTCGAAGGCTGAAAACACCCGACAGCCTCCGGGAGGAAGCATGGGACCCGATCTGGAAGTCATACAGATAAGGCCTGGCGAGTCATTCGCGGTGAAGTGGCACGGCTATCCGTATCATACAGTGCGCTGGCACTTTCATCCGGAATACGAGCTGCACCAGATCGTCGCGACCAAGGGCCGCTATTTCGTCGGCGACTTCATCGGCGAGTTCGAGATCGGCAATCTCGTGCTCGCCGGTCCCAACCTGCCGCACAACTGGATCAGCGAGGTTCCGGAAGGCCAGTCAGTTCCGCTGCGCTGCAGGCTGGTCCAGTTCAGCGAGGAATTTATCGGCGGCGCGATCACGACCTTCCCCGAACTTGGCGCCGTTTCCCCGTTGCTCGACCTGTCGCGGCGCGGCGTCCTGTTCAGCAAGAGCGTGAGCAAGGAGGTCATGCCGCTGCTGGCGGAAATCACGCATGCTTACGGCGTGCACCGGATCAGCCTGTTCATGTCGATCATGGAGGCGCTGAGCCGGGAGAGCGCGCCGCGCGTTCTCGCCAGCGAAAACTATCTGCCGGATCCGTCGGGATATATGTCGGCGGGCATGAACCAGGCGCTGGCCTATATCCGCGAGAACCTGACCCAGCCGTTCAATGAGGGCGACCTCGCGGCGATCGCCGGCCAGACGCCGAGCGCCTTCTCGCGCTCGTTCCGCAAGCACACCGGCATGTCGCTGCTGCAATATATCAAGCGCCTGCGCATCAATCTCGCCTGCCAGATCCTGATGAGCGACGAAGAGGCTCAGATTTCGGACATCTGCTTCGAGGTCGGCTTCAACAATCTGTCGAACTTCAACCGCCAGTTCCTGGCCGAGAAGGGCATGCCGCCCTCGCAGTTCAGACGATTGGTTGCGGACAATTTCGCGGCCGCGCGCGCTGCATAGAAAGGAGTTTGGGAGGAGAAACAAGCCTTAAGCAAGAACCAAGACGAAGCGATGGATCGCGTAAGCGAACCAGCGATGAACGAGTATTGCCTCGTGTCATGCCAGCGGGAGGAAGCCGTTAGGTTGCTGCACGAGTTCGCTAGACTTCCGATCGGGCAGCGCGAGCAGACATCCGCAGCCTGCGGCGGAGTCTGTTACATCAAACAACGGGAATGGAGAAGACCTTATGTCCAGATACATGTCCAGATTGACCGCGGCCGCGATGGCCGTCTCGAGCCTCGCCCTCGGCGCGACGTTTGCCAATGCGCAGGATATCGCCGGCTCCACGGTCGCGTTCCTGATGCCCGACCAGGGCTCGACGCGCTACGAGGAGCATGACCATCCGGGCTTCGTCGCCGAGATGAAGAAGCTCTGCGACAGCTGCAAGGTGCTCTACCTCAACGCCGACGCCGACGTCACCAAGCAGCAGCAGCAGTTCAATTCGGTCATCACCCAGGGCGCCAAGGTGATCGTGCTCGATCCGGTGGATTCCGCGGCGGCGGCGTCGCTGGTGCACAACGCCCAGGCCCAGGGCGTCAAGGTCATCGCCTATGACCGTCCGATCCCAGACGCCAAGGCCGATTTCTACGTGTCGTTCGACAACAAGGCCATCGGCAAGGCGATCGCCGCCTCGCTGGTGGACCACCTCAAGGCCAAGGGCGTGTCGAGCGACGGCGATGTCGGCGTGCTGCAGATCAACGGCTCGCCGACCGACGCCGCGGCAGGCCTGATCAAGGACGGTATCCATGAAGGCCTCAAGACCGGCAGCTACAAGACGCTCGCCGAGTTCGACACGCCGAACTGGGCGCCGTCGAATGCCCAGCAATGGGCGGCGGGGCAGATCTCGCGCTTCGGCAACAAGATCGTCGGCGTGGTCGCCGCCAATGACGGCACGGGCGGCGGCGCCATCGCGGCGCTCAAGGCCGCCGGCGTCGATCCGGTGCCGCCGGTGACAGGCAACGACGCCACGATTGCCGCGCTGCAGCTCGTCATTGCCGGCGACCAGTACAACACTATCTCCAAGCCCAGCGAGATCGTCGCCGCGGCAGCCGCGAACGTTGCGGTGCAGCTTCTCAAGGGCGAGGCTCCGAAAGCCGAGACGACGCTCTACGACACGCCCTCGCAGCTCTTCGTGCCGGCGGTGGTGACGCAGGAGAACCTCAAGGCCGAGATCATCGACAAGAAGATCCAGACCGCAGCCCAGCTTTGCACCGACCGCTACGCCGAAGGCTGCAAGAAGCTCGGCATTGAATGAGGAGCGATGCCGCCCAGGCGGCATTGTCTCCAGAGCGATGCGGCCTCGGCCGCATCGTCCCCAGAAGCGACGCGGCCAAATCGCGTCGCCTGCGATACGCTCGGCAGGCCTATCAGGGCTGACAGCCGGACGTGTCCGGCCGCTGCCCCCTGGCGGCCGGACATATCGACCAAAACCGGAAAGAGAAATAGGCCATGGCAATACCCGACACGCCGTCAACGACAAGCCGCCAACCGGTGCTCAGTCTGCGCGGCATCTCGAAGAATTTCGGAGCGGTGTCGGCCCTCACGGATGTCGATCTCGACATCAATGCCGGCGAGATCGTGGCCCTGGTCGGCGACAACGGCGCCGGCAAATCGACGCTGGTGAAGATTTTGGCCGGCGCTCACATGCCGAGCTCCGGCTCGATCACCTTCGACGGCCAGCCGGTGACGTTAGCCAATCCCGCCGCGGCGTTGAAGCTCGGTATCGCGACAGTCTTCCAGGATCTCGCGCTCTGCGAGAACCTCGACGTCGTGGCCAACATCTTCCTTGGCCGTGAGCTCCATCCGCTTCGCCTCGACGAAGTCTCGATGGAGGTCCGCGCCTGGACGCTGCTCAACGAGCTGTCGGCACGGATTCCGAGCGTGCGCGAGCCCGTGGCATCGCTGTCGGGCGGGCAACGGCAGACGGTCGCGATCGCCCGCTCGCTGCTGATGGAGCCACGCGTGATCCTCCTCGACGAGCCGACCGCGGCACTTGGCGTCGCGCAGACGGCAGAGGTGCTCAACCTCATCGAGCGCGTGCGGGATCGCGGCTTAGGCGTCGTCATGATCAGCCACAACATGGAGGACGTGCGCGCCGTGGCCGACCGCATCGTGGTGCTGAGGCTCGGCCGCAACAACGGCATCTTCCTGCCCGGCGCATCCAACCAGGAACTGGTGACCGCAATAACCGGCGCCGACGACAATGCCGTGTCGAGGCGCGGCAAGCGCACGGCCGAGGCGAAGGCTGAGGGAGAACGGCCATGACGACGGCTTCCGACCGCAACCCCGGCGCGCTGCTCGATCGCAGCGACGAGCGGTTGAAGGATCGCAGCGGCGCGAAGGGCGCCATCAAGGGCTTTCTCGACCGTGTCCGGTCCGGCGATCTCGGCTCGCTGCCCGTCGTCGTCGGCCTGGTTCTGATCTGCACCATCTTCCAGACGCTCAACCCGGTATTCCTGTCGCCGAACAATCTCGTCAATCTGCTGTTCGACTGCTCGACGGTCGGCATCATCTCGCTCGGCATCGTCTGCGTTCTGATGGTCGGCGAAATCGACCTGTCCGTCGGGTCCGTCAGCGGTCTGTCCTCGGCGCTGCTCGGCGTGCTGTGGGTCCAGTGGGGCTGGCCGGTCGCGCTTGCCATTGTCACTGCCATGGCGGTCGGGTTCGTGACCGGCTGCGTCTACGCGTTCCTGCTCAACAGGCTCGGCATGCCGAGCTTCGTGTCGACTTTGTCGGGCCTGCTCGCCTTCCTCGGCCTGCAGCTCTACATCCTCGGCCCGACCGGCTCGATCAATCTGCCCTACGACTCGCCGCTGGTGAATTTCGGCCAGCTCCTGGTGATGCCGCACTGGGTGTCGTACACGCTTGCGGTGGCGCCTGGCGTGCTCGCCCTGGTTCTCGGCTACCGCAAGGCGCAACGACGCCAGGCCGCCGGGCTGTCGTCGCGTTCCTTCGGCGGGCTTCTCCTCCAGGCCGTGGCGATCACCCTCGCGCTCGAACTGGTGGCCTACTACCTCAACCTGTCGCGCGGCGTGCCCTGGATGTTCGCCCTGTTCGTTGGCCTGGTCGTGGCCATGAACTATGCGCTGAAACGTACCCAGTGGGGCCGCTCGATGACTGCCGTGGGCGGCAACCGCGAGGCGGCGCGTCGCGCCGGCATCAATGTGCGCCTGATCTACACCAGCGCCTTCGCGCTCTGCGCCACGCTGGCGGCGACGGGTGGCCTGCTCTCGGCCGCGCGTCTGGCGACCGCCAGCCAGCAGGCCGGCACCGGCGACGTCAACCTCAACGCCATCGCGGCGGCCGTCATCGGCGGCACCAGCCTGTTCGGCGGCCGCGGCAGCGCCTATTCGGCGCTGCTCGGCATCATCGTCATCCAGTCCATCGCAAGCGGCCTGACGCTGCTCGATCTGTCATCCTCGCTCCGGTACATGATCACCGGCTGCGTGCTGGCGATCGCGGTCATCGTCGATTCTCTCGCCCGCCGCTCGCGTGTCTCACACGGCCGCGCCTGACGGCTCATCGAAGAGGATCGCAATGTCTGAAAGTCTCTCCGGCAAGGTTGCCGCAATCACTGGTGCTGCCTCCGGCATTGGGCTGGAATGCGCCCGCGCCATGCTCGCCGCCGGCGCAAAGGTCGTGCTGGTCGACCGGGCCGAGGATCGGCTGAAGGAGCTTGTCGCCGAGCTCGGCGACAATGCTTGCGCCGTGGTCACCGACCTGCTCGACCCGGCGAGCGTCAATCGCATGATGCCGGAGATCCTGGAGAAGGCCGGCACGCTCGACATCTTCCATGCCAATGCCGGCGCCTATGTCGGCGGCGAGGTGGCGTCCGGCGATCCCGACCAGTGGGACAAGATGCTCAACCTCAACATCAACGCGGTCTTCCGCACCGTCCATGCCGTGCTGCCGCATATGATCGAGAAGAAGAGCGGCGACATCATCGTCACCAGTTCCGTCGCCGGCTTCGTTCCCGTGGTCTGGGAGCCGATCTACACCGCCTCGAAATTCGCCGTGCAGGCCTTCGTGCATACGGTTCGCCGGCAGGTGCTGAAGCATGGCATCCGCGTCGGCGCCGTCGCACCCGGTCCCGTGGTGACGGCGCTGCTGAGCGACTGGCCGAAGGCCAAGATGGAAGAGGCGCTTGCCGCCGGCAGCTTGATGGAGGCCAAGGAGGTGGCCGATGCGGTGCTCTTCATGCTGACGCGGCCGCGCAACGTCACCATTCGCGACCTCGTCATCCTGCCGCAGAGCGTCGACATCTGAACCGTTCCTCCAACGCCGCACGATGGAGCTGCAATCATGATCCTCGACCGCTTCCGACTGGGCGAGAAGGTGGCGCTGGTGACCGGCGGCACCCGCGGCATCGGCCTAGCCATCGCCAAGGCGCTCGGGGAAGCCGGCGCGCATGTCGTCGTTGCGGGTCGGACCATGAAGGACGACGCACGGCAGGAGCTCGCGGGCGTTGCCTTCGATTTCCTCGCCGCGGAAATGCTGGACGAGAAGGCGCCGGACAGGCTGGTCGCCGAAACACTGGGCAAGGCCGGCCGGCTCGACATCCTGGTCAACAGCGCCGGCATCGCCGTGCATGGCGACAGCGGCGACTATCCGGAGGACATCTGGCGCAAGACGATGGCGATCAATGTCGATGCCGTGTTCCGCTGCTGCCGGGCGGCGCTGGCGCCGATGCGGCGTCAGGGCGGCGGCGCGATCCTCAATGTCGGCTCGATCTCCGGCATAGTCTCCAACATTCCGCAGAACCAGGTCGCGTACAACAGCTCCAAGGCCGCGGTGCATATGATGACCAAGAGCCTCGCCAGCGAGGTCGCTGCCGAGAACATCCGCGTCAACGCCGTGGCGCCCGGCTATGTCGAGACGGACATGTCGCGCGGCGGCATCGAAAATCCCGAATGGTTCCCGATCTGGCGCGGCATGACGCCAATGGGTCGCGTCGGCCAGCCGGAGGAGGTTGCGGCGGCGGCGCTTTTCCTGTGCTCTCCCGCCGCGAGCTATGTGACCGGCGAGGTGCTGGTCATCGATGGCGGCTATACGACGCGCTGATATAGTCTCGCCGAGGCAGGAGAACCGGTATGAAACTCAAGGATAAGGTCGCCGTCGTCACCGGCGGCGCGCAAGGCATCGGGGCGGCCATCGTGCGCGGCTTCGCCGCCGAAGGCGCTCATGTCGTCATCGCCGACATGGCGATCGACAAAGCGGAGGCGCTGGCGCGCGAACTGGGCGACAAGGCTACCGCTGTCCGGCTGGACGTGCGCGATCTCGCTTCGATCGAGGCGCTGGTCGATTCCGTGACAAGGACGCATGGCGGCATCGACATCCTCGTCAACAACGCCGCCGTCTTCGACATGGGGCCGCTGCTGGAAATCTCCGAAAAGAGCTTCGACCTGCAATTCTCGGTCAATGTGAAAGGTCTTCTGTTCACGCTGCAGGCGGTGGCCAGGCGCATGGTCGCACAAGGACGCCGCGGCAAGATCATCAACATGGCATCACAGGCGGGCCGGCGCGGCGAGGCACTGGTCGCGGTCTACTGCGCGACCAAGGCCGCGGTGATCAGCATCACGCAGTCGGCAGGCCTCGCACTCATCAAACACGGCATCAACGTCAACGGCATCGCGCCGGGCGTGGTCGACACGCCGATGTGGGACCAGGTCGACGCGCTGTTCGCGCGCTACGAGAACCTGCCGATCGGCGAGAAGAAACGGCAGGTCGGGCTGGCGGTGCCGGCAGGGCGCATGGGCGATCCGGACGATTATCGGGGCGCGGCGATTTTCCTGGCCTCGAGCGACGCCGATTATGTCGTCGCGCAAACCCTTAATGTGGACGGCGGCAACTGGATGAGCTGAAGCTGGGGTGAGGCTTCAGGCCGCGGCAGCCGTCGCCGTGCTCTCGGCGAAGGGGGCCTTCGGCAAGCAAATCCTGGAGGCGGGCTACCCGCATTTCGGAAGCCGCCTTCGCCGAGGAATTGCCTGGACCGGCACGATGTTTCTCAGTGTAGAGTGGGAGTTCATGAGGGCAGCGGGTGTTGGCCGTCATAGCTGCGTTGGGGGGTAGCCGAGATGGATGCGGAAAAGTCGATCTGCAAACTGACCGAGGCGCCGATCATCTGCACAACGCCGCTTCAGGGGCTGTGAGGATGTCGGGCGAGGAGAGGCGCTGGTCGTTCCTCGCGCTGGCCTGCCTGGCCGTGGTTCTTTCGCTCACCACCTGGTTTTCGGCAACGGCGGTGATCCCCGAGCTCAAGGCGCGCTGGCAGCTAGGCGCCGCCGCGGCGGCCTGGCTGACCAACGGCGTTCAAGCGGGCTTTGTCTTCGGCGCGCTGGCCTCATCGATCCTCGGCCTGCCGGACCGTTGGCGGCTCAATCGCATGATGGCGGGCGCGGCGGTGCTGGCAGGGGCGGCGAACCTGGTCCTGCTGATCGAGCCCGGAGCCGTCGTTGCGATCCTCGCCCGGTTCGTCACCGGCATTGCGCTGGCGGGTGTCTATCCGCCGGCGATAAAGCTGATGGCGACCTGGTTTCGCAAGGAGCGCGGACTGGCGCTCGGCCTGCTGATCGCGGCGCTGACGCTCGGCTCGGCGCTGCCGCATCTGGTGCGGGCCATCGGCGCCGGGATCGACTGGCGCGTCGTCGTGAGCGCCAGCTCGTTGTGTGCGTTCGTCTCCGCGGCAATCTTCGCACACGCCCTGCATGAAGGCCCGTTTCCATTTGCGCGATCGGTCGTCGACCCGCGCCAGGTCGGGGCGATTATCCGCGACCGCCCGGTCATGCTCGCCAATCTCGGCTATTTCGGCCACATGTGGGAGCTCTACGCCATGTGGGGCTGGTTCCTGGCCTATGCGGGAGCTGCGGTTGCCGCCGGCAACCCGGTCTTTTCCGGAAATGTTTCGCTGCTCACCTTCGCGGTGATCGCAGTGGGCGCGCTCGGCGCCGCCGGCGGCGGCCTGCTGGCCGATCGTGTCGGCCGCTGCAACACCACGGCGCTGTCGATGGCGCTATCCGGTGCGTGCGCGCTGCTGATCGGCGTCTTCTTCGACGGTCCGTCCTGGCTGTTCGTCGCCGTCGCCCTGGTCTGGGGTGTCTCGGTCGTTGCCGACTCCGCGCAATTCTCGGCGGCCGTGACGGAACTTGCCGAGCCGCATCTCGTCGGATCGGCGCTGGCCTTCCAGATGGGCATCGGCTTTGCCATCACCATCGTCGCCATCTGGATGGTGCCGTTGTTCGGGGGTGCCATCGGCGGCTGGCGCTGGGCGTTCCTGTTGCTGGTGCCTGGTCCGGCCATCGGCGCCGCCGCCATGCTGGCGCTGCGGGCCGATCGGTCGGCGCTCAAGCTTGCCGGCGGCCGGCGGTAGGTTCAGGCTGGCCGTCGGATCCTGGGCGTGGCCGGAAAGCTCCGTCCAGCCACGCACTCGCCCCCACCGGGCGCTTTCTTCGGTTCCTGCCGATTGGGAGGAACGATCTCGCGGCTGACGCATTTTGGTTCCCGTCAACAGTTTGAGGGAATCCATGCGCATTGCCCATGTCGCGCCGCTCTATGAGTCCGTCCCCCCGAGATTTTATGGCGGCACCGAGCGCATCGTCTCTTATCTCACCGAAGCGCTGGTGGAATTGGGGCACGATGTGACGCTGTTCGCCAGCGGCGACAGCGAGACCTCGGCGCGGCTGGTGCCCGGCCGCGACCAGGCGATCAGGCTCGACCCGCGGCCGAAGAAGTCGGAGATCGCGGCCCATCTGGCGATGCTCTGCGACGTGCGCGAGCGGGCCAGCGAGTTCGACGTCATCCATTTCCATCTCAGCCATTTCGCGCATTTTCCGTTCTTCGAGCACATGGCAGAGCGAACGGTGACGACGCCGCATGGCAGGCTCGACTATGTCGACCTGGCTCCGGCCTACAAGCGCTTCCCGCGCTTTCCGATGATCGCGATCTCGCACAGCCAAAAGCGGGGATTGCCCGACGCCAACTGGCTGGCGACGATCCATCACGGGATCCCGGTCGATGCCTACCGGGCAACCTACAGCCCGTCGGCTGAAGAGCCGTATCTCGCTTTCCTCGGGCGACTGTCTCGCGACAAGCGGCCGGATCGGGCGATCGAGATCGCGCGACGTTCCGGGCTGAAGCTGAAGCTGGCGGCCAAGATCGGCGACGATGACCGCGCCTATTTTCACGACGAGATCGAGGCGCTCATCGATGGCGACCGCGTCGACTATGTCGGCGAGATCGCAGAGGACGAGAAGGCAGCATTTCTCGGCAACGCCGCCGGTCTCCTGTTTCCCATCGACTGGCCGGAGCCATTCGGCCTGGCGCCGATCGAGGCCATGGCCTGCGGCACGCCGGTCATCGCCTGGAATTGCGGCGCCCTGCCGGAGATCATCGACCAAGGCGTGACCGGCTTTGTCGTCGACACCGTCGATGAGGCCGTCGCTGCGATGCCGTCCCTTCTTGAACTTGATCGGCGGCAGGTGAGGGCGGTCTTCGAAAAGCGGTTTTCGGTCACCAGGATGGCGCGCGACTATCTCGCCGCCTATATGCGCCTGATCGGCATCCAGGAGGCGAAAGCCTCCTGATCGGCATTGTCTTTCGGGCGGGACAAACGAAGAGGTGACGAATGACGCAGCTCGACGAGCGCAAGCTCGATCCCGCGGTAGCCCTTGCCTCGCTCGACGAAACGGCGCCGCGGGAGCCGCACCGGCTGTTCGCGCTCAAGCAGGGCGACTGTTTTGCCGTCACGGACGCCTATGGCGACATCAGGGGCGCCGGCGACGGTTTCTTTCGCGACGATACGCGCGTCCTTTCCGAGTTCCGCCTGACGGTCGGCGGCAGACAGATGTCGCTGCTCGGCGCCTCGCTCAGTCAGGACAATGTGCTGTTCACCAGCAACCTGACCAACCTGCCGATCCAGAGCGCCGCCGGCCGCGACATTCCGCAAGGCGCGATCCACATCGAGCGCGTCAGGCTGATCTGGCAGGACCGGCTGTTCGATCGCATCACGCTTTCCAATTACAGCCGCGAACACTCGACCATTGCAGTCTCGCTGCATTTCGCCGCCGACTTCCGCGACATGTTCGAGGTGCGCGGCTCGACGCGGCCGAAACGCGGAACGGTCCATGTCGCCAGGACCGAGAAGGCGTCGGTGCTGCTCGGCTATGACGGTCTCGACGGGTTGCCGCGCCTGTCGGCGATTTCCTTCTCGCAGGCCCCCGACCGGTTGAGCGACAATCGCGCCGACTTCCTAATCGCGGTCACCAAGCGCAGCAGCAAGGTGCTTTATGTCGAAGTCGGCCCGGAGATCGCGGATACACCCGGACGCGACCGCTTCCGCGCCGCCGCGGCCCGCGCCCGTTTCGGCATGCGCGCCAAGCGTCGGCATGGCGCCACGGTGCACAGTTCGGGCCGCGTGTTCAACGATTGGGTCGAGCGCGCACGCGCCGATGTCGCGCTGCTCACCACCGAGCTCTCGACCGGGCCCTATCCCTATGCCGGCATCCCGTGGTTCTCGACGGCCTTCGGCCGCGACGGCGTGATTTCGGGACTGCAGATGCTGTGGCTCAATCCCGGCCTGGCGCGCGGTGTGCTGGCGTTTCTTGCCGAGCATCAGGCGACGGAGACGTCGCCCTTCATCGATTCCCAGCCAGGCAAGATCATGCATGAGACGCGCAAGGGCGAGATGGCGGCGCTGCGCGAACTCCCCTTCGGCCGTTATTATGGCGGCGTCGACACGACCCCGCTCTACATTCATCTCGCTTGCGCCTATGCCGACCGCACCGGCGACATGGCCTTTGTCGACACACTCTGGCCATCGCTCAAGGCGGCCGCCGAGTGGACGGAAGAGGCAAGCCGGGCGACGGGCTTCGTCACCTACCAGCGCGCGGCCGAGTCCGGTCTTGCCAACCAGGGCTGGAAAGACAGTATCGATTCCGTCTTCCATGCCGACGGACGGATTCCCAAGGGGCCGATCGCCCTGGTCGAGGTGCAGGGCTATGTCTTTGCCGCCTATCGGGGCCTCGCCTCGCTCGCGCGCCGCCGCGGCGAGTTCGCCGATGCCGAGCATTGGGAAAACCGCGCCGAGGAAATGCGGTTGGCCGTTGAGCGCGATTTCTGGATGGACGATCTCAACTTCTACGCCCTTGCCATCGATGGCGAGGGAGAACCCTGCAAGGTCCGCACCTCCAATGCCGGGCATCTGCTCTATGTCGGGTTGCCGGAGCCGGAGCGGGCAAAGATGGTCGCCGACCAGTTGCTGTCGGCCTCTTTCCATTCCGGCTGGGGGCTGAGGACGCTCGCGGACGATGCGATCTTCTTCAACCCGATGTCCTACCACAATGGCTCGATCTGGCCGCACGACACCGCGCTCTGCGGGGTCGGCCTGGCGCGTTACGGCGAGCGCGACAGCGTGGTGCGGCTGATGAGCGGCACCTTCGAGTCGGCCGTGCATTTCAACATGCGGCTGCCGGAATTGTTCTGCGGCTTCACCCGGGCGCCGGGCGAGGCGCCGATCGCCTATCCGGTCGCCTGCCTGCCGCAGGCCTGGTCGGCAGGCTCCACCTTCATGCTGATGCAGGCCTGCCTCGGCCTGGAAATCGATGGATGGGAAGGCGAGCTGCACGTCACGCGCCCAAGGCTGCCGATCGGCATCGACACGCTCACGCTGCGGCATCTGTCCGTCGGCGACAAATCCGTCGACCTCGCCTTCCAGCGGGTCGGCGACCGTGTCGTCGCTTTCCTGTCCGACCGGCATGAGGGCATGGTGCCGCTCATCGTGCGAACTTAGAACAAAGGCCGGCAAGGTTGCGTCCGGCAACCGAAAAATGTCGGAACCGATCGCAACTTTGTGCGTTGCAAACTCGTACCGGCCTACCGGTCCGCAGCCGGCAAGAACGAAAAACAAAATAGCGGACAGCCGGAGGCAACCTGGCATTCAATGACACAATACGGCGTCGACCTCTTGTGGGTCCTTATCCTTGTAAGTCTCGGACTTTCCGCTCTCGCGATTTTCGTTTCAGTATCCAGGCACCGTCATCAGCATCCAAAGGGTGTGAACACGCCCGCCTCGGGTGACGACGTCGCCTCGGAAGCAGCGCGCAAGGTGTTGCGCGAATTCGAGAAGAACGGGCAGTCGGTCGACGCGGCGCTGGTCACCTGGTCGCCAGAGACGCTGCGCAAGATCCTCACCGAGGACCTGCCGGACGCGCAGGTCATCGTCGTTTCCAACCGCGAACCCTACATCCACAATGAGGACAAGAACGGCGATGTCGAACTCGTCGTACCGGCGAGCGGACTGGTTTCGGCACTGGAGCCGATCACGCGCGCTTGCGCCGGCACATGGATCGCCTATGGCGGCGGCAGCGCCGACCACGTCGTGGTCGACGCGAATGACCGGGTGCAGGTGCCGCCTGGCAATCCCTCCTACACGCTGCGCCGGGTCTGGCTGACCGAAGAGCAAAATCAGGGCTACTATCTCGGCTTCGCCAATGAAGGCCTGTGGCCGCTCTGCCATATCGCCTTCACCCGCCCGACCTTCCGCGATTCCGACTGGGAAGCCTATGAGGCTGTCAACCGCAAGTTCGCCGATACGGTAGTCGCCGAGGCCCGCAACGAGCGGCCGATCGTGCTGGTCCAGGATTATCACTTCGCGCTGCTGCCGCGCATGATCCGCGAGCGCTTGCCGGATGCGATCGTCATCACTTTCTGGCACATTCCGTGGCCGAATTCGGAAGTGTTCAGCATCTGCCCATGGCGCGAACGCATCCTCGACGGGCTGCTCGGCAGCTCGATCATGGGGTTCCATACCCAATTCCACGCCAACAACTTCACCGAAAGCGTCGATCGTTTCATGGAGAGCCGGATCGAGCGCGCCGACGCCGCCATATCCTACGGCGGCCAAACGACGCTGGTGCATGCTTATCCGATCTCTATCGAATGGCCCGTCGAGCTGTTGAAGGCCCTGCCTTCGGTCGAGGACTCCCGACAACACATCCGCGAGCGGTTCGGCATTCCGGCCGATGCCAAGCTCTGCGTCGGCGTCGAGCGTCTCGACTACACCAAGGGCATCCTCGACCGCTTCCATGCGCTGGACGAGCTGTTCATCCGCCATCCGGAAACGATCGGCAAGGTGGTGTTCCTGCAGATCGCCGCGCCCAGCCGCGGCTCGCTGCCGGCCTACAAGCAACTGCATGAGGAATGCCTGCGCCTGGCCGAGGAGCTCAACGAGCGCTATGGCAACGAGCATTACCGCCCTGTGGTGCTGGTGGCCGAGCATCACTCGCAGAAGGGTGTCTACGAAATCTATCGGGCTGCCGACATATGCCTGGTCACAAGCCTGCATGACGGGATGAACCTCGTCGCCAAGGAATTCGTCGCCTCCCGCGATGACGAGCAGGGCGTGCTCCTGCTCAGCACCTTCGCCGGCGCCTCGCGTGAGTTGCTGGAGGCGCTGATCGTCAATCCCTATGACGCGGCGATGATGAGCGAGACCATGTTGCAGGCACTCACCATGGGGCCGGACGAGCAGCATGAGCGCATGCGGCGCATGCGCGAGATCGTCCGCGACAACAACGTCTATCGCTGGGCCGGCAGCATGCTGCTCGACGCGGCGCGGCTCAGGAAGCGCGACGAGCTCGACCGGGTCACGGCTTTATCCGACCGGTCGCTGAATGGCGACAATGTCGTCTCCATATTCGAACGCAAACAGGCAGTTGGATTCCGATGAACATACAGGCAGATTTGACGCCACGACTCTCCGAAGGTCGATGGGCGCTTTTCCTCGACATTGACGGAACCTTGCTGGAACACGCGGCCCATCCGGACAGCGTGTCGGTCGGCGAGGAGCTGCGCCTCCTGCTGGAGGCGATCGAACGCCGGCTGGACGGCGCGCTCGCCTTCATCACCGGCCGCTCGATCGCGTCCGTCGACGGCCTGTTCGACCCCTTGAAGCTGCGGATCGCCGGCCTCTATGGGCTGGAACACAGGCTGACGCCGGACGGGCAAATCGAGGCCGCCGACGAGCCGGCGGATATGGCGGCACTGGCCGACGAGATCGAGCTCGAGCTGGCAAGCAAGGCCGTCTATATCGAGCGCAAGGGCCCGGTGCTCGCCATTCACACAAGGGCGGCACCACATTTGCTGGCCCGCGCGACGGAACTGGTCGAGGCGGCGCTTGCCCGCCTGCCGGAAGGATACCGAGTCATCGCCGGCAATGCCGGCGTCGAGTTGATGCCGCTCGAAGCCGTCAAGGGCGCGGCGATCCGGCGCTTCATGCAGCTCGATCCTTTCACCGGCCGGCGTCCGGTATTCCTCGGCGACGACACGTCGGACGAAAACGGCTTTGAGACCGTCAATGCCGCGGGCGGGATCTCGATCCGCGTGAAGCCGCAGGGCGAGACCGCGGCACGCTTCGCCATCGCCGACGTCGCCAGCGCGATCGCCTGGCTCGAGGCGAATTTCGGCACCAAACAGACGGACCGCGACAATCTCGTCGCCTAAGGTGTGTTGATATTCAGGCGATGCCGACCCAGTGAATGGCGGCTTTTCCGCGCTTCAGGAAAAGTGCGTGGCGATTTTCGCTCGGATTTGCGTAAAGCGGCCCCGCGAACGGGGCCGTATCATGTGCGCCTACGCTGGCCGCTTACTTGCTGCCGCCATTCTCCTTGACGCTGCTGCAGAACTCCGGATGAGAGTTGGCTGCGTTGGCGTTCTCGGCCTCGTCCGCACAGGCGGTCATCATCGCCGTTTGATCACGCCGCATGCTGCCCCGATCGAATTGTCGGGGACATTCGCTGCCTGAGCCTATTATCTCAGTTTCTGTCGACCGGCTTGGAGCGCATCCGGGAAACGGTCTCGCGCTCGGCGCGCTTGGAGCGCATCGGCGGCAGGCCGCGATCGACGAGGTCCATATCCTCCAGCACCATGTCGCCCATGCGCTTGAAAGCGACGTCGAGCGCGCCGGCGCGGTGGGCCGAACGCAGGAAGCCGGGCAGGGCGCGGACCGGATGGTCCTTCGCCAACGGCTCCTCCGGGAAGACGTCGCTGGCGGCGACGATGTGGCCGCTCTTCACCGCCGCCATCAAGGCCGCAAAATCGACGACACCGGCGCGGCTGAGGAGGATGAAGGCGGCGCCCTTGCGCATCTTCGCGAAGGCATCGGCGCCGAGGAAACCCTGGTTCTCGCTGGTCACCGAGGCGACGACGAAAATGAAATCGCTGTTCGACAGCACTTCATCCAACGAGGCCGGCTCGACGCCGTTGTCGACAAGGATCGAGGGCGGCAGCCACGGGTCGAAGACCCTGGTGCGGGTGCGGAAACCGGTCAGCAGGCGATTGAGCGCGCGACCGAGATCGCCGAAGCCGATGATGCCGACATCGGCGCCGGAGATAAGGCGCGCCGTCTGGTTGCCGTCGCCGCCCCACAGCTCCTTGCCTTGCCGGAAGGCGAGGTCGGCATCGACGATGTCGCGCGCGATGTTGAGCGCCATGGCCAGGCCAAGCTCGGCGACCGGCTCGGCGAAGACAAGGCCGGTGGTGACGACGTGGATGCCGCGGGCGAACAGCGTCTCATAGGGCATGTTGTTGATGAGGTTGGTTTCGACATTGAAGATGCAGCGCAGCGCCTTTAATTTCTCCAGCGTTTCCGGCGCGATCGGTGGCTGGCCGACGATGTAGCGCGCTTCGGCCAGCACATTCGGAGGCAACTCAGCCACGCCTTCGGGCGTTGTCTCGACGATGCGATATTTTCTGCGAAACAGCGCCAGTTGCGGCGGCGTGAAAATCAGGTCGAGCGTGCGCGGTTCGGGCGCGCTGATCACCAGCGGCAAGGATTTGTCGGACATGGTTCATCCTCCCAGTGTGATTGGATCGCGTCAATCACGTCCGTGTCTTATCCAGGATGAAACGATTTACAATAGCGAAAAATCGATTTATCGGTTAGTTTAGCAATGGCGGCAAATAGCTGCCCGCTCTTGGGAGAAAGCCCATGGCGCAGAAGGAAGCCCAACAGCGGCGCCCGTCGATCCACGACGTGGCAAGCCATGCGGGTGTGTCCGCCGCCACCGTCTCCAAGGTTCTTTCCGGCGTCACCACGGTGAAGCCGGAAAACGCGCAGCGCGTCCTCGATGCCGTCGAGATGCTCGGCTACCGCGTCGACCCGCTCGCCTCGGATATGCGACGGGCCAAGCGTCGCATCATCGGCGCCATCATGCCGGAGTTCGAAAGCGAGTTCTTCGGCCAGATGGTGAGCGAGCTCGAAGGTCTCGCCGAGCAGCGCGGCTATACGCTGGTCGCCGCCTCCAGCCGTGAATCGGAAGCGCGAGAGAAGGAGATCCTCGCCCGCATGCACGACTGGCGCGTCGCCGGCGTCGTGCTGGCGCCGGTGCGCAACGAGCACGGACCGGCGGCCGCCTTCATGAAAGCGAACGGCATGACCGGGGTGCTGATCGACCGCGTGCTCGCCGACGACGCCTTCGACACCGTTTCGGCCGACAGCGCCGCTGCAAGTGCAGAAGTGGCGCGTGCGCTGGTCGGCATGGGACATCGCCACGTCCTCGTCGTCGGCCTCGGCCAGCAGGCGGCCACGGTGCGCGCCCGGCTCGAAGGATTCCGCCGCACCGCGCTGGAACTTGCGCCGGATATCCGCATCGACGTCGTGCTTTGCGAAAGCGATGTCGAACCTCTGCGGGCGCTGCTTCACGACTATTTCTCCAAGGGTGCGGAGCGGCCGACGGCGGTCTATTCGCTGTTCCTCAAGGGCACGCTGGTGGCGCTTTCCGAATTCCGGCGGCGCGGCTGGCATTGCCCGAACGACATCTCGCTGGTCGGCTTCGATGACGCCGAATGGATGCAGGTGACGTGGCCGGCGATTGCCGCGGTCGTGCAGCCGGTGCGCGAGATCGCCGGCAATGCGATGGAGGTTCTGTTTCGCAGGATCGAAGGCGAGGGCGGTCCGCCAAGGGCGCGGCTCGAACCTTGCAAGGTGTTGATGCGGGAATCCGTTGGCTCGCCAGGCAGCGTTCCGCATTCCGGGGGAGGAGACCGACAATAGCCCCCATTGTCGACAACGGAAGAAAAGCGCCGGCCTGGCCGAGGCATCCGGCGCAAACAACAAACGGAGGATGGAATGATATCGCTTACCCTGAAGATAAATCGATTTACTCTTGCTTTGGGCGTCGCGTTGGTGATGTCAGCGGTCGGCGCCGCCAGGGCGGAAGACGGCGAATATGGCGTGCTGATGAAGACGCTGGCCAATCCGTTCTGGGGCGCGATGGCCCAGGGCGTCGCGGACGGCGCCAAGGAAGCCGGCGTGAAATACTTCCAGCAGGCGGCCGAAAGCGACCAGGCGGCCGAGCCGCAGCTCAACCTCTGCAACACGATGTTGGAACGCAAGCCGGTGGCGATGATCACCGCGGCCATCAACTCGACCAATCTGCTTCCGTGCCTGAAGTCGGCTCAGGCCTCAGGCATGAAGATCGTCGACCTCGACAACAACCTCGATCAGGCGGTGCTCGACAAGGAAGGCGTCAAGGTCACCTTCCATATCGGTTCCGACAATGTGGCGGCCGGCGCGCAAGGGGCGGAATATCTCGTCTCGAAGCTCGGCAAGGACGCCAAGGGTCCGGTGCTGGTGATCGAAGGTCTCTCCGGCAACATCACCGGCGAGAAGCGCGCCAAGGGCTTCGCCGACAAGCTGAAGGAACTGGCGCCGGGGCTGCAGATCGTCGCTTCGCTGCCGGGCGACTGGGATCGCGGCAAGGCGGCCTCGATCGCAACCGACACGCTGACCGCGCATCCCGATCTCGTCGCCATCTTCTGCGCCAATGACGGCATGGCGCTGGGCGCGGTGGAATCGGTCTACGCGGCGGGCAAAGGCCAGCAGGTGACGATGATCGGCGTCGACGGCAATGTCGATGCGGTCAAGTCGATCAAGGAAGGCCGCCTCAACGCTTCCGTCGCGCAGCTTCCCTATCTGGTCGGCAAGCAGGCGGTCGAGAACGTCAAGAAGGCGCTCGCCGGCGAGAAGATCGAGGAAAGCATCGCCGTGCCGACCCTGGTGCTGACCAAGGACGTGCTCGACGCCGGCAAGGAGCCGATGCTGCAATATGTGAAGTAGGAAAGGGAAGGGAGTAGGGGAGTAGGTCAGTAGGGGAGTAGGGGGGAGCGATGGTTTGCGTTTCTCCGATTTGGTCGAGCCACCTTCTTCCCCTACTCCCCTACTGACCTACTCCCTTACTCCCCTACCCGAAGGGCGAAAAAACATGGCTTTGGAAACGGCGCAGCCCGGTCTCTGGGCTCGGGTGCAGCGCGCATCCGTCGAGAGGCTCCACATCCGGCTGGAGTCGCTGCTGGTGCTTGTCTTGCTGAGCACGGCGATGGCGCTGTTGTCGCCCTTCTTCCTGTCGCTCAGCAATTTCCTCAACATCCTGCTCGCGACCTCGACGATCGGCGTGCTGGCAATCGCCGCCACCTTCGTCATCGGCTCGGGCGGGCTCGATCTGTCGCTCGGATCGGTCATGGGGCTCGCCGGCGTGGCGGGCGCCTACGTCGCGGTCAATCTCGGCTGGCCGTCGGTCTTCGCGGTGATTGCCTGCGTCCTCGCCGGCGCGATTGCCGGCTACATCAACGGGCAATTGGTGACCCGCGCTTTCGTGCCGGCCTTCATCGTCACCCTCGGCATGCTTGGCCTGGCGCGCGGGCTGGCGCTCGTCATCTCGCAGGGCAGGGCGATCTACGGCCTGCCGCCCGAAATCGTCTATATCGGCCAGGGCCGGCCGTTGGGCATTCCGATGCCGGTCATCATCTTCGTGTTGACGGCAATCGTCGCGCATACGGTGCTCGCCTATACGCGCTTCGGCCGCCACACGCTGGCGCTGGGCGACAGCGAGGGTGCTGCGCGCGCCGCCGGCATCCGCGTCGAGCAGCATCGCCGCATCATCTACACGCTGTCCGGCGCGCTCGCCGGCCTTGCCGGTCTGCTCTTCACCGCCCGCGTCAATGCCGGCGATCCGACCGCCGGCATCAATTACGAGCTTACTGCAATCACAGCGGCGATCATCGGCGGCACCAATCTGTTCGGCGGCCGCGCCTCGATCCTCGGCACGATGATCGGGGCGCTGATCATGGGCGTGCTGCAGAACGGGCTGACGCTGCTTGCGGTGCAATCCTACTACCAGCAGATGGCGATCGGCGCGGTGCTGATCCTCGCCGTCTTCATCGACCAGTACCAGGTGCGGAAGGAGTCGCGCGTATGACCCTGCTTTCGCTCCACAACATCCGCAAGAGCTTTGGCGCGGTCGACGTGCTGCATGGCGTCGACCTGTCGGTCGCGGCCGGCGAGGTGGTCGGTCTGGTCGGCGACAATGGCGCCGGCAAGTCGACGCTGATGAAGACCATCACCGGCATTTACCAGGCCGACACCGGCTCGATCGAGTTCGACGGCAAGGACATCCTTGCGCTCGATCCCGGCCAGCGGCGCCGCCTCGGCATCGAAATGATCTACCAGGACCTTTCCTTGGCCAAGCAGCAGGATGTGGCCTCCAACATCTTCCTTGGGCGCGAACCGACGAAAAGGCTGCTCGGCCTCTTCCCCGGCTTCGTCGACAAGGCCGAGATGGATCGGCAGGCATCAAGGATGATCGAACGGCTCGGTGCGCACCTGCCGTCGATCAACCGTTCGGTCGGTTCCTTCTCCGGCGGTCAGCAGCAGACGGTGGCCATCGCCCGCGCGCTTACCTTCAATCCGAAGCTCGTCATCATGGACGAGCCGACGGCCGCGCTTGCCGTGCGCGAGGTGCAGAGCGTGCTTGATCTCATCCGGCGGCTGAAATCGGAAGGCATCGCCGTCATTCTGATCTCGCACCGGCTGAACGACGTGCTGTCGGTCACCGACCGGATCGTCGTGCTGCGCCACGGAAGGGCGGATGCCGATCTCGTCACCGCCAGGACCAATATGAACGAAGTCGTCAGCCGCATCGTCGGCGGCGGCGACACGGCCGCCGCGGCGGCGCATGAACAACGAGGCTGAGCTTATGAATACATTTGGACTGCACACTTTCGCCATCGCTCCGGTCTGGGACCTTGCCCGCATCGAGCCGCAGATGGACCGGCTGAAGGAGCTTGGCATCGGGCTGATGGAGATTCCGCTGCTGCGTCCCGAGGAGATCGACACCAAGCGCACGCGCGGCTTCGCCAACCATTATGGCGTTGAACTCATCCCGTCGCTCGGCCTGCCGCGCTCGCTCGACGTCGTCGAGCGGCCGGACGAAGCGCTCGACTTCCTGCAGCCGGCCTTCAAGGTCTGCAATGAGGTGGGTGCAGAGGCGCTCGGCGGCGTCACCTACGGCACGATCGGCAAGACCACCGGCCGCGCGCCGACGCAGAGGGAGATCGACGGCTTGTGCCGCTTCCTCGAACGGGCGGCGAAGTCGGCGAAGTCGCTCAGCCTGAAGCTCGGCATCGAGCCCTGTAACCGCTACGAGACTCATCTGATCAACCGCGGCATCGACGCGGCGCGCATCATCGAGCGGATCGGCGCCGACAACATCTTCATTCATCTCGACACCTACCACATGCATATCGAGGAAGAGAGCTTTGCGGCGGGCTTCGAGGCGGCGGCGCCCTTCCTCGGTTACGTCCATGTGTCGGAGGCCAATCGCGGCGTGCCGGGACGCGGCATGCTCAACTGGGCCGCCTGCATGAAGGCGATCGCCGACATCGGCTATGAAGGCGCGATCACGCTCGAAAGCATGAACCATGTCGATGTCGACATCGCCGGCGGGCTCGCCGTGTGGCGTCCGGTGGCGGAAGACCCGCGCGATGTCATCGAGGTCGGGCTGCCGTTCCTGCGCGAGGAAGCGAAGAAGGCCGGTCTGACTCTCGGGTAGCCAGCGTCCTACTTGCTACCGTGGCGCGCCAGCCATCGGCGGTGCGCCTCCTGCTGTTCGGCAAGCTCGGTCTCGTCCCAGTAGCCGATGAGCACGCCGGAGCCGACGATCGGATCGAAATGCGCGATCTTATCGTCGATCTCCGTCAGCCATTCGTCTGATACGGTAATGCGGTTGTTGGGCAGCGCCAGCCAGCGCATCAGCGCTTTCCGCAGCCGCTCGATGTCGGCGGCGGCCGACGGCTCGCGGCCGAGATCACGTAGTTCGGCTGGGTCGTTGCGGAGATCGAAAAGCATCGGCGGCACGCCTTCGCCATGGACGAGTTTGAAACGGCCGTCGGTGATCATGTAGAGCTTGCAGTCCGAGACCGGCATGCCGAGCTTCAGGCGCGCGGCGTCGCCGCTGTAGTCGTATTCGCTGACAGCATAGTTGCGCAGGCTTGTTCGTTCGCCGGAAGTGAGCGGCAGCAGCGAGCGACCTTCGAGGATATGTGGCTTGGCCTTGCCGCCGAAATAGTCGAGGAAGGTCGGCGCGAGGTCGATCATCTCGATCAGTGTGTTCGATGTCGTTCCGCGGGTCGCATTGGCCTCGGGGCGCGGGTCGTAGACGATCATCGGCACTTTCACCGCGACATCGTGGAACAGATATTTCTCGCCGAGCCAATGATCGCCGAGATAGTCGCCATGGTCCGAGGTGAAGACGACGAGCGTATTCTCGAACAGGTCACGCTTTTCCATGAAGTCGAACAGATGGCCGAGCTGATCGTCGATCTGCTTGATCAGGCCCATGTAGCAGGGGATGACCGTCTCGCGGACCTCGTCGCGCGAGAAGTTCTTCGAGTAGCGCTCCTGCTGGAAGGCCTCGAAAATCGGATTTGGCGAGACGCGCTCCGCCTCGCTGCGGATCGGCGGCTGGATGTCCGCCTTGCTGTACATGTCGTGGTAGGGCGCCGGCACGATATAGGGCCAGTGCGGCTTGATGTAGGAGAGATGCGCGCACCAGGCTTCGCCCTTGGCTTCGGCCTCCTCGATGAAACGCATTGCGCGGCGTGTCATGTAGGGCGTTTCGGAATGCTCGTCCGGAAGGCGCGCCGGCTTGTCGGCATGGACGAGCAGCCAGCCGTTGAAATTCTCACCATTCTCGCCTTCGCCGGAATTCGCCCAATGCTCCCATGGATTTTCGGCGTCGAAGCCGTGCTCGCGCAGATAGCTGTCGCCGGATCGGGATCGTCGCTGGTCGAGGGATGCAGGCCGTCGTCGCGCTCGAACGGCTCGAAGCCGCATTCCGCGACGCGCACGCCGATGATGGAATCCCTGGCGATGCCGAGGCGCGCCATGCCTTCCTCGTCGGCTCGCATATGCGTCTTGCCGATCAGCGCGGTGCGCACGCCGACTTCGCGCAGATGATCGCCCAGCGTCGGCTCGCCGACCCTCAGCGGCACGCCGTTATGCGTCGAGCCGTGCGAGCGGACATAGCGGCCAGTATAGGCGCTCATGCGCGAGGGGCCGCACACCGTCGACTGCACATAGGCGTTGGTGAAGCGCACGCCGCGGCTGGCGAGCCGGTCGATGTTCGGCGTCTTCAAGCTCTTGTGCCCGGCGCAGCTCAGATAGTCGAACCGCAGTTGGTCGCACATGATGAAAAGGACGTTGCGCTTCGAGGTCATTGCTACCCGTCGGTGTGGCTCTCGGCGGCAACGCGGTGAGGATGCCATCATCGCCTAGAAGGCGTTATATCGTCGGCAGAACCGACCGGATAGGCCGCCAGAATCCTCGATCTGGTTCGATGATTGAGAGCGTATCGCTGCCGGCACGCACGCACCGCAAAGGGAAACGATGCAAGTGCGCCGGATTTCAATCGAATCATATCCGGGAGGTTAATAATCGGCGACTGATTTTCATTTTACATTACCATTTCGGCATGAGAGACCGAGACGATGCGGCTGAAAAATCCCCGTTTAAAGCTGGGCGGCCGCGCGAGGGAGGAGAACTATGAGACGCATACTGCTGGCCGCGGTTGCGGCGATCGCACTCGGCGGAACCGCCTTGGCGGATACAATCAAGGTCGGTGTGATCGGACCGTTCTCCGGCCCGTTCGCCATTCAAGGCAAGAATTTCAAGGCCGGCATCGATGCCTGGACGGCGTTGAACGGCGCCAAGGTCGGCAATGATGATGTCGAGATCGTCTATCGCGACCTTCCGGCGGCAAATCCGGCGCAGGCCAAATCACTTGCCCAGGATCTGGTCGTCAAGGAGCACGTCCAGTATCTCGCAGGCTTCTATTTCACACCCGATGCCATGGCCGTCACGCCACTTCTTGAGCAGGCCAACGTGCCGATGGTGATCATGAACGCGGCTACCTCGGCGATCGTGACCAAGAGTCCACTCGTCGTGCGCACATCCTTCACGCTCTGGCAGACGTCGGTGCCGATGGCGAAGGTGGCGGCCCAGCGCGGCATCAAGAAAGTCATTACCGCCGTCAGCGACTATGGGCCCGGGGTCGATGCCGAAACGGCTTTCGCGACCACCTTCAAGGCGGATGGCGGGCAAATCGTCGAGTCGATCCGCATGCCCCTGTCGACGACCGATTTCAGCCCGATCATGCAGCGGGTTAAGGATTCCGGCGCCGAGGCGGTCTTTGCCTTTCTGCCCTCCGGCCCTACCACGCTCGGCTTCCTGAAGTCGTATAACGAGAACGGCCTCAAGCAGGCCGGCATCCAGTTCCTGGCGCCTGGCGACCTGACGCAGGAATCCGATCTTCCGGCGCTGGGCGATATGGCTCTCGGCGTCACGACCACCTTCCACTACTCGATTGCGCACGACTCCGGCGAGAACAAGAAGTTCGTCGCGGCGGCGCGCACCGCGATCGGCAATCCGGCGGAATTGTCCT
Source organism: Mesorhizobium sp. (assembly GCA_004020545.1). GTDB lineage: Bacteria > Pseudomonadota > Alphaproteobacteria > Rhizobiales > Rhizobiaceae > Mesorhizobium. The sequence goes on from SAQE01000002.1 coordinate 118,738, forward strand.
TCCCGTCGGTCAGCGCCTATGACGGCATGAGGGTCATCTACAAGATGATCGAGGCGACGGGCGGCAAGCAGGACGCCAAGAAGGCCGTCGATGCCGTCAAGGGAATGGCCTGGGAAAGTCCGCGAGGACCGGTATCGATCGACCCCGAAAGCCGCCATATCACGCAGAACATCTATCTGCGGGAGGTCGCCAAGGCCGAGGACGGCACCTATTACAACAAGGAGATCCAGACCTTCCCCAACATGACGGACCCGGGTCTCGCCGCCGCCAAATAGCCTTGCGCAGGCAAGCCCTCAGCGTCCATGTTCTTGCCTGCAGGCGGCAGCCTGCGGCCGGCCTCCGGAGTGAACCATGCAAAGCGTGCTCAGCGTCGCGGTCGACGCCCTTGCCTACGGCATGGTGCTTTTCGTCATCTCGATCGGCCTGTCGCTGACCATGGGGCTGATGCGGGTGGTGAACCTGGCGCACGGAGCTTTCGCCATGGTGGGAGGCTATCTGGCCTCCTATGCCATGCGCGATCTCGGCCTCGGCTATGTCGTCGGGCTCGGGCTCGCGGTCGCAGGAACCGTGGTCATCGCGGCGCCGATCGAAAGGCTGCTCTACCGCCGCATCTACAATGCTCCGGAACTCATCCAGGTGCTGATGACGATCGGCATCACCTTCTGCGTCATCGGCATCGCCAACTACACCTTCGGATCGACGCTCAAGACCATCTCACTGCCGGGGCTGCTGAGCGGGCCGGTCGATCTCGGCTTCCGTTCGATTGCTGCCCACAAGCTCTTTGCGATCCTGTGCGGCTTCGCCGTTGCCGCCGCCCTCTGGTACCTGGTCGAGCGGACCTCCTTTGGCGTGAAGCTGCGCGCTTCCGTGGATAACACGCCGATGGCCGCCGCGCTGGGTGTCCGGACGAAATCCGTCTATGCAGCGAGCTTCGCGGTCTCGGCCGGGCTTGCCGCCTTCGGCGGTGTCGTGGGGGCCGAATTGCTGCCGATCGAGCCATATTACGCGCTGCGCTACATGGTGACCTTCCTGGTCGTGGTCGCGGTGGGCGGCGCCGGCTCGATCGGCGGAGCCTTACTTGCCTGCCTCGTGCTCGGTGCGGTCGACACCGCGGGGCGGTACCTGATGCCGGACTATGGCGAGTTCTTCTTCTACCTGGCCGTCATCCTCATCGTTTGCGCCTTTCCGCGCGGCCTTCTCGGAAGGGCCTAAGGCATGAACGCCGACCACCTCACAGGCGCCGCCAGGCCAGTCGCCCGACCACGGTTCTCCGCCTCCGCCGACTGGATCGGCCTTGCGGCCGTGCTCGCGGCGGCAGGGGCAGGCTATCTTTTATTCCCCGACAATCTGGCATTGCTCACACGCATCATCGGCATCATCATGCTGGTGTTGTCGCTCGATCTCGTGACCGGTTTTTGCGGCGTGGCGACGCTTGGCCATGCAGCCCTATTCGGCGCGGGCGCCTATGGGGCCGGGATCGCCGCTGCGCATTTCGGCATTTCAGACCCGGTCGCCATGATCGCGGCGGGCAGTGCCGGCGGGGCGCTCGCCGGCCTCTTGTCCGGCTCCGTCATTCTGCGCGGCCACGGGCTCGGGCAACTCGTGCTGTCGATCGCCATCGTCAATCTGTTCCACGAAGCGGCCAACAAGGCCGCTGGCTGGACGGGCGGCAGCGATGGCCTGACGGATATTGCGCCGACGCCACTCTTCGGCGTCTTCGCCTTCGATCTCTGGGGACACACTGCATATGCGCTGGGCGTAGCGCTGCTGCTGATCGTGCTGTTTCTGCTGCAGCGGTTGGCCCGCTCGCCGTTCGGCATGCTCTGTCGCGGCATCCGGCAGGATCCGATCCGGGTCGCGGCAATGGGGGCACCCGTCAGCAAGACGCTGCTCGCAATGTATGTCGTCTCGGGCCTGGTCGCGGGCGTTGGCGGGGGGCTCAACGCGATCTCCACCCAAGTGGTCGGGCTGGACAGCGTGAGCTTCACCCTGTCGGCTTCGGCGCTGGTGATGCTGGTGCTCGGCGGGACAGGCTCGCTCTATGGCGCGATTGTCGGAACGGTCGTCTTCATGCTGTTCGAGGACTTCGTCTCGGCCGCCAACCCATTCCACTGGCTGACGATCGTCGGTGCGCTGCTGGTCCTGGTCGTGCTGTTTGCGCCGAGGGGCATCTTCGGCACTTCTGTCCGGCTGCTTGAACGATCGAGGCGCCGATGACGCCGGTGTTCGAGGTCGAGAGACTGACGCGTTCCTTCGGCGGGCTGGCGGTCACCCAGGCCGTGTCGCTGACGATGGTCCCCGGCGACCGCGTGGCGCTGATAGGGCCGAACGGAGCCGGCAAGACCACCTTCGTCAATCTCGTAACGGGCCATCTGAAGCCCGACTCCGGTGTTGTGCGGCTCGCGGGCGAAGAACTTGGCGGCATGAGCCCGATGCAACGTGTCCGGCGCGGCCTGGTGCGATCCTTCCAGGTCACCCGCCTCTTTCCCGAGATGACGCCTCGGGAACATCTGGCGCTCGCTATCCTGCAACGCCAGGGCCGGACCGGCCGCATGTTCGGGACGTTCTGGACAATGCCCGACGTGCTCAAGGAGAGCGGGGCGCTCCTGGCCACGCTTGGCCTGGAGAGCGCCGCCGACCGCAAGGTGGCAGAGATCGCCTATGGGCAGCAGCGGCTGCTGGAGATCGCCTTCGCGCTGGCGCTGAGGCCCAAGGTGCTGTTGCTGGACGAGCCGGCGGCGGGCGTTCCGCAGAGCGAGACGCCGCGCATCGACGCCGCGCTCGCCGGGCTTCCCGCGGATCTGGCGGTGCTGATGATCGAGCACGACATGGACCTCGTGTTCCGATTTGCAAGACGGGTCATCGTGCTGGCCGCGGGCAGGATCATCTTCGACGGCACGCCCGGCGACGCAGCGAAGGATCGGCGCGTGCGGGAAGCTTATCTCGGGAGTTATGCCGATGACCGCGGCGCGGCTTGAGGTTTCGGGCTTGAGCGCCGGCTACGGCCAGACGCGAGTGCTCGAGGACGTATCGTTCGAGGCGGAAGCCGGTGCCCGGCTGGCTGTGCTCGGGCGAAACGGTGTCGGCAAGTCGACGCTGCTCGCCACCATCGCCGGCCAGACGCGGCGGCACGCCGGAGCAATCAAGCTCGGCGATATCGACATTACCGGAATGGACGGTGCGTCGCGCGCTTGGCAGGGTCTCGGCTACGTCCCGCAGGAGCGCTGCATCTTTCCGTCGCTGACCGTCGAGGAAAACCTTTTCGTCGGGTTGAAGGATCGCGAACGATCGGCAGTGGACGAGGCCTACGCGATGTTTCCGAGGCTCAAGGAGCGTCGGCGCAACTACGGAAACCAGCTCTCGGGCGGCGAACAGCAGATGCTGACAACAGCGCGCACCATACTGGGCCGCCCGTCCATCCTGATGCTCGATGAGCCGCTGGAGGGACTGGCTCCGGTGATCTGCGACGAGCTGATGGCCGCGCTGACGCGCCTCGCCTCCGGCGGCGACATGACCATCCTGCTTGTCGAGCAAAGGATCCGCGCCGCTCTGGATTTCGCCGATCAGGTGCTCATCCTCGAGCGCGGTCGGATCGCCTGGTCGGGAACGCCTGCCGCATTGCGTGCCAGCCCGCAAACCGTCGAAGGACTGCTCGGCGTGGCAGCGATACCGCATTCGGTCGCTTAATGCATGTCGCCCAAAAGTGCGCAGTGGTTTGGGAGAACGACATGCATCTAAAGCGCGTGGCCTGGTCCGCTTCAGCGCGACGCGCGTTGGAGCAGTCCAGCGAACTGCTGTAACGGTTAGTTTTCACACAATTCCAGAGCGGAAATTGCCACGCCTTTCGTGGAATTGCGGAAGCTTCAGGCGTGGTGCCGCGCCGCCTCGCGAATGGTCTGCAGGAGGATTGTGAAGGCAGGCGAGGGGGCGGTGTCGGTGCGCATGGTCAAGCCCACCGGCCCCTTGGTTTCCTCAGTGTCGACCGGGAGGACGACGAAGGCGCCGCTGGCGATCTCGTTGGCGACGACGCCGGCCGAGATGATCCACACTGCGTTGCTCTGGCGCATGAAGGAGCGGCCAAAGGAATCCGAAACGGTCTCGATCTCGGTGGCAGGCGCGGTCATGCCGTTGGTGATGAAGAGACGGTCGACGAAAGGCCGGATGACGGATTCCCGGGTCGGCATCAGCACGGGAAACTCGTCGAGACGAGCGAAAATGTCCGCTCCCGGCTCCGACAGGGGATGCCCTGCGCGCACCACGAACAGCACCTGCTCGGAGTAAAGATGCTCGAAGAAGAAGCCGGTCATTTTTTCCGGCGCCGCGAGGCGGCCGACGACGAGGTCGAGCGCGCCGGTGCGCAACTGCTCGAGCAGCACCGCGTTCTCGCCGGTGACGATCTTGATCGCGGCGCTCGTGTTCTCTTGGAGGAAGAGATTCATCGCCAGCGGCATCACCCGCGCCGAGACGGTCGGCAGCGCGCCGATGCGGATCGGGTGGCGGTTGATCGCGCCGTCTTGCCTGACGGAATCGACGCCGCGCTTCAGCGCCGAGATCGCCGAGCCGGCATGGCTAAGGAATATCTCGCCGAGCCTTGTGACGCGGATGCCGCGGCCGTCGCGCTCGACCACCGCGATGCCAAGGGCCTCTTCCAGCTCACGCAAGGTCTTGGTCACGGCCGGCGCGCTGACATGCAGGAAGTCGGCCGCGCGCGCCACGCTTCCCTGCCGCGCAACTTCGAGAAACGTCTGCAGATGGCGGAAGCGGATCCGGCTGTCAGCCACGGTTTGATAACCTCAAAGTTAATGAAACGCCGCAAAATATCATTTTACCGAACCAAATAGCTCGTGCAATGTGCGTTTGGAGGATCGAAATCGTGCCATTCGTCAGCATAGGCGGCGTGACGCTGCACCATCGCTATATCGAAGCGACCGGCACTTCGCGCCCGATCATCTTCATCAATTCGCTCGGCACCGACTTCCGGATCTGGGACGACATCGTCGCGCGGCTCGCCGGCGAAATGCCGATGCTCGTCTACGACAAGCGTGGTCATGGACTTTCCGATATCGGCGGCGGCGTGCGCTCGATCGACGATCATGTCGATGATCTGAGCGCGCTCATTGACCACTTCGGTTTCGGCAAGGTGATGCTCTGCGGCCTGTCGGTCGGCGGCATGGTCGCGCAGGGGCTCTATGCGCGGCGGCCCGAGGTTGTCGAGGCGCTGATCCTCAGCGACACCGCGCACAAGATCGGCACCGCCGCAAGCTGGAATACGCGTATCGCAACCATCGAGCGCGACGGCATCGAGGCGATCGCCGATGGCGTGCTGAAAGTGTGGTTCACACCGGATTTCCACGCCAACCGCGCCGCCGACCTCGCCGGCTGTCGCAACATGCTGATCAGGCAGGCGCTGCCCGGCTATATCGGCACCTGCACGGCGGTCCGCGACGCGGATTTCACCGACAGCGCGCGCGGCATCGCGGTGCCGACACTCTGCATCGTCGGCGACCAGGACGGCTCGACGCCGCCCGATCTCGTCCGCGCGCTGGCCGACCTGATCCCCGGCGCGCGCTTCGAAGTGATCCGCGGCGCCGGGCACATTCTCTGCATCGAGCAGCCCGACGCGCTTGTCGCCCTGATCCGCGACTTCGTCGCCTCGTTGCCTGAGGGAAAGCAACTCCATGGATGATGCCTCCAAGAATGCCGCCAGGTACCGGACTGGGGTCGAGGTTCGCCGGTCCGTGCTCGGGAACCAGCATGTCGATCGCGCCGAGGCTGCGGCAACCGATTTCGACCGGCCGTTCCAGCAGCTGATCACGGAGGCCGCCTGGGGAACGGTGTGGTCGCGCCCCGGCCTGTCGAAGCGCGAGCGCTCGATCGTGACGCTGGCGCTGCTCGCAGCACTCGGCCATGACGAGGAACTGGCCATGCATGTGCGCGCCACCGCCAACACCGGGGCCTCGCGCGACGACATCTGCGAGGCCTTCCTGCATGTCGCGATCTATGCCGGCGTGCCGGCGGCCAACCGCGCCTTCAAGATCGCCAAGGAGGTGTTCTCGCAAATGGACGATGCCCATGCCTGAGCCCGCCTCCAACCGGGCACCGGAAACCGGCGCCTTCTTCCAGCGCGACCGCCATTGGCATCCGCCGGCATTCACGCCGGGCTATAAAAGCTCGGTGCTGCGCTCGCCGCAAAAGGCGTTGATCGCCTTCGACAACACGCTGTCGGAACTCACCGGCCCGGTGTTCGGCCATGCCATGCTCGGCGAGCTCGACAACGACCTGATCCACAATTTCGCCAGGCCCGGCGAGAGTGCCATCGGCGAGCGCATCATTGTCTACGGACGCGTGCTCGACGAGCGGGGCAGGGGCGTGCCCGGCGTGCTGCTCGAATTCTGGCAGGCCAATGCCGGGGGCCGCTACCGCCACAAGAAGGACGGCTATCTTGCGCCGCTCGATCCGAATTTCGGCGGCTGCGGCCGCGCCATCACCGGCGAGGACGGCGGCTATGCCTTTCGCACCGTCAGGCCCGGACCCTATCCCTGGCCGAACGGGCCGAATGACTGGCGGCCGGCGCATATCCATTTTTCCGCGTTCGGCCACGGCTTCGCGCAGCGGCTGATCACGCAGATGTATTTCGAAGGCGACCCGCTGATCTGGCGCTGCCCGATCGTCGGCGGCATTTCCAACAAGCGAGCCGTGGAAGCGCTGATCGCCGCGCTCGACATGCAGTCGACGATCCCGATGGACGCGCTTGCCTACAAGTTCGACATCGTGCTGCGCGGGCGGCGCTCGACGCTGTTCGAGAACAGGCCGGAGGGCAATTGATGGCACAGTCGCTCGACCGGCTGAAGGAAAGCCCTTCGCAGACCGCGGGACCCTATGTGCATATCGGGCTGACGCCGAATTTCTGCGGCATCGGCGGCGTCTACGACAGCGATCTTGGCTCCGCAATGGTCAACGGTGAGACCAAGGGCGAGCGCATCGAATTGCGCATCCGCGTGCTCGACGGCACCGGCACGCCGCTCAAGGACGCGCTGATCGAGATCTGGCAGGCTGACGCCGCCGGACTCTACAATTCGCCTGCCGAAATGCGCGGCGCGGCCGACCCGAATTTCCAGGGCTGGGGCCGCCAGCCGACCGACATGGAAACCGGCGTGTGCCTGTTCCAGACGATCAAGCCGGGCCGCGTGCCGTTCCGCGACGGCCGGCTGATGGCGCCGCATACCACGCTGTGGATTGTGGCGCGCGGCATCAATATCGGCCTGCATACCAGGCTCTATTTTTCCGACGAGGAGGAGGCCAATGCCGAGGACCCGATCCTGGCGCGCATCGAGCACCGCGTTCGGGTGCCGACGCTGATCGCCGAGCGCCAGGGCGACACCTACGTCTTCGACGTCCACCTGCAAGGCGAGAAGGAGACGGTCTTCTTCGACAGCTGACCGTGGCCGACATGACCGTTTCGCCCTTCGATCATCCGCTGCTTTCCGGCCTGCTCGGCGACGAAGAGGCGGCGAGGCATTTTTCCGTCGAAGCCGACATCGCGGCGATGCTCCGCTTCGAGCGAGCGTTGGCTGAAGCTGAAGCGGAATGCGGCGTGATCCCGCATGATGCCGAGGCGGCGATCGTCAAAGCGCTGGCTTCGTTTCGGCCGGACACCGCGGAGCTGCGCGCCGGCGTGGCCAGGGACGGCGTCGCGGTGCCGGAACTGGTGCGCCAGATCAAGGCTGCGGTTGGTGGGCAGCATAGCGAATTCGTGCATTTCGGCGCGACCAGCCAGGACGTCATCGACACGTCGCTGGTGCTTCGCCTGCGCCAGGCGGTCGAACATATCGACCTGCTGCTCAGCGAAAACATCGTGCGGCTTGCCGGGCTCGAAGAGGAATTCGGGGGCAGGGCGTTGATGGCGATGACGCGCATGCAGCCGGCAATCCCGATCACGGCGGCGGACCGGATCGTTTCGTGGCGGGCGCCGCTCGAGCGCCACCAACAGCGCTTGAAGGAACAATCCGGCCGGCTGTTCGTGGTGCAGTTCGGCGGCGCCGCCGGCACGCTGGAAAAACTCGGCGACAATGCGCCGGCCGTGCGCGCAGCGCTCGCCGCGAAGCTCGGCCTTGGCGATGCGCCGCAATGGCATAGCCAGCGCGACGCATTTGCCGAGTTTGCCGGCTGGCTGTCGCTCGTCACCGGCAGTCTCGGCAAATTCGGGCAGGATGTCGCGCTGATGGCACAGGCCGGCACGGACATAAAATTGTTCGGCGGAGGCGGCTCGTCGGCGATGCCGCATAAGCAGAACCCGGTGAAAGCGGAAGCGCTCGCGGCGCTTGCGCGGTTCAACGCTATTCAACTCTCGGGCATGTATCAGGCGCTCGTGCATGAGCAGGAGCGTTCGGGTGCCGCCTGGACGCTGGAGTGGCTCGTCCTGCCGCAGATGGTGGTGGCCGCGGCCGGGGCGCTCAGGCTGGCGGCCGAGCTTGCCGCGCAGATCGAGAGCCTCGGCCACTGATGCGCACGCAAGTTGTCATCATTGGATCGGGACCGTCCGGCCTGCTGCTCGGCCAGTTGCTCGCCACCATCGGCGTCGAGACGATCATCCTGGAGCGGTCGAGCCGCGAGCATGTGCTCGGTCGCGTGCGCGCCGGCGTGCTCGAACAGGGCACGGTCGACCTGCTCGGCGAGGCGGGCGCCGCAGCCAGGCTGTATGCGCAAGGCCTCCCGCACGCGGGCATTTCGCTTGCCTTCGACGGGCGACTGCATCGTATCGACCTCACAGGCTTGACCGGCGGCAAGCACGTCACCGTCTACGGGCAGACCGAGGTGACGCACGACTTGATGGACAAGCGGGAGGCGGCGGGGCTCATCACCGTTTACGAAGCGGCGAACGTCGCGCCGCATGATTTTGGCGGGGTATCGCCTTTCGTCACCTACGACAAGGATGGGGCTGCGCATCGCATCGATTGCGACTTCATCGCCGGCTGCGACGGCTATCATGGCGTCAGCCGCAGATCGGTGCCGGAAAACGCGCTGAAGACCTTCGAGCGGCAATATCCGTTCGGCTGGCTGGGCGTGCTGGCGGAGGTGCCGCCGGCCGATCACGAACTGATCTATGCCAATCACGAGCGGGGCTTCGCGCTGTGCTCGATGCGCTCGCCGCACCGCAGCCGCTACTATGTGCAGGTCCCCGCCGATGAGCGCGTCGAGGCCTGGTCGGACGATCGCTTCTGGGACGAGTTGCGCCGGCGTCTGCCGCCGCAGACCGCGGCTTCCGTCACCACAGGGCCGTCCTTCGAGAAGTCGATCGCGCCGCTGCGCTCCTTCGTCGCCGAACCGATGCGTTTCGGCAGGCTGTTCCTGGTCGGCGACGCCGCCCATATCGTGCCGCCCACAGGCGCCAAGGGCCTCAACCTCGCTGCCAGCGACGTACGCTATCTCTTTGCCGGGCTTCGCGAATTCTACTCCGACAAGTCGGAAGCCGGGCTCGACGCGTATTCAGCTAGGGCATTGGCTCGCGTCTGGAAAGCGGTGCGCTTTTCCTGGTGGATGACGACGATCCTGCACCGCTTTCCCGAGACCGGCGAGTTCGGCCAGCGCATCCAGGAAGCCGAGCTCGATTATCTCGTGCATTCGAATGCGGCGTCGACGGCATTGGCCGAAAACTATGTCGGCCTGCCGTACTGATCGACTGGAGCGGTCAAACCCGTTCCAGCGCGATGGCAATCCCCTGGCCGACACCGATGCACATGGTGGCAAGTGCATAACGCCCGCCGCGCTCGCGCAGCTCGAGCGCCGCCGTGCCGGTGATGCGGGCGCCCGACATGCCGAGCGGATGGCCAAGCGCGATGGCGCCACCATTCGGGTTGACGTGCTCCGCGTCCTCGACGATGCCGAGTTGGCGAAGCACAGCGATGCCTTGGGAGGCAAAGGCTTCGTTGAGCTCAACGACATCGAACTGGGCCGGCGTCAGGCCGATGCGGGCGCAGAGCTTTTTCGTGGCGGGCGCCGGGCCGATGCCCATGATGCGCGGCGCGACGCCGGCGACGGCACCACCAAGGATGCGGGCGATCGGCGTCAGGCCATGCTTCTTCGCGGCTGCTTCCGAGGCGACGATGAGGGCTGCGGCGCCGTCATTGACGCCGGAAGCGTTGCCGGCGGTGACTGTGCCACCCTGGCGAAATGGCGTCGGCAGTTTGGCCAGCGCCTCGATGGTCGTGCCCGCGCGGGGATGTTCGTCCTTGGCGACAACAACCGGCTCGCCCTTCCTCTGCGGGATGGTCACCGGCGTGATCTCTTTCGCCAGCCGGCCATTGGCCTGCGCCGCGACCGCCTTCTCCTGGCTGCGCACGGCAAAGGCATCCTGATCGGCTCTGCTGACGGAAAACTCCTCGGCGACGTTCTCGCCTGTCTCCGGCATGGAATCGACGCCGTACTGCTTCTTCATCTGCGGGTTGACGAAGCGCCAGCCAATGGTGGTGTCGTATATCTCGGCATTGCGTGAGAAGGCCGTGTCGGCCTTCGGCATGACGAAGGGCGCGCGGCTCATCGATTCCACGCCGCCGGCAATCATCAGCTCGGCCTCGCCGGCCCTGATGGCGCGCGCTGCGATGGTGACGGCGTCCATGCCCGAGCCGCAGAGCCGGTTGACGGTCGAGCCGGGGATGTCCTGGGGGAGGCCCGCGAGCAGCAGCGCCATGCGTGCCACGTTGCGGTTGTCCTCGCCGGCCTGGTTGGCGCAGCCGTAAACCACGTCGTCGACGGCATCCCAATCGACGCCGGCATTGCGCTGCATGAGAGCCTTCAGCGGGATGGCGCCGAGATCGTCGGCGCGCACCGACGACAGCGCGCCGCCGAAGCGGCCGATCGGCGTGCGGATGTAATCGCAGATGAAGGCGTCAGTCATCTATGCAGCTTTCCCTTTGGCGGTCCCTTGATGCGCCGCCTTGGTGCGGGCCTGCAGGTCACGCAATGTCTTCAGCTCGAGTTCCGTCGGCGCCGGCGTCTCGTCAAGGGCCTCGGCAAATCTTACGACCCAGCCACAGGTCGCCTGCACCTCTTCGCGGGTGACGCCGGGATGCAGCGACACGACAGTGAATTCCTTGGTCACGGGGTCCGGTTTCCAGATGGCGAGGTCGGTGATCAAAAGCGTCGGGCCGGCGGTGTCGATGCCGAGGCGCTGGCGATGATCGCCGCCGTCGCCATGGCCGAAGGAGGTGAAAAAATCGATCTTCTCGACCATGCCGCGTTTCGACTGCGCCATGGTGATGTAGACCTGTCTCGACGAGGTGGCGATCTCCGGCGCGCCGCCGCCGCCGGGAAGGCGGGTCTTCGGGTGCGCGTAGTCGCCGATGACGGTGGTGTTGATGTTGCCGAACTTGTCGAGCTGGGCCGCACCCAGGAAGCCGATCGAGATGCGGCCACCCTGCAGCCAGTAGCGGAACATCTCCGGCACCGCGACCGTGGTCACTGCCGTCTCGCACAATTCGCCATCGCCGATCGACAGCGGCAGAACGTCGGGCGCTGTGCCGATGGTGCCGCTTTCATAAATCAGCGTAATGTCCGGCGCTTGCGTCAGCCGCGCGACGTTGCAGGCGGCCGATGGCGCGCCGATGCCGACGAAGCAGACATCGTCGTTTCTCAGCGCGCGGCTGGCGGCAATCGTCATCATCTCGTTAGGCGTGAAGCCCAGATTGTCGGCGTCGCTCATGTGGCCTTCCTCAGATGCTCGACGCGGGCGGCGAAGTCGTCCGCGGTGCTCTCGATGACGTTCTTCCGCATCCAAGCCTGGAAGCGGTCGCGGTCGGCGGCGATTTCGTCCCATTCGAGATAGGCTGCGTTGTCGCGCTCATAGTAGCCATGCGTGTAGGAGGGGTGGGAGCCGCCGGGCACCACCGTGATCGCCGCGATCGTCCAGCTCGGCAGGACGGTGAGGTTGGGGTGGAGATCGTCGAAATTGTCGACCACTTCCTCGACCGTGACCACCGCACGCTTTGCCGCCAGTACGGCTTCCTTCTGGATGCCGATGATGCCTTCGACCAGCACATTGCCTTTCTTGTCGGCCTTTTGGGCGTGGATGAAGGTGACGTCGGGTCGGATCGCTGGAACGGCGGCGAGCACCTCTCCGGTGAACGGACACGTGACCGATTTGATGTTTGGATTGACGGCGGCTAGACCCGCGCCGCGATAGCCGCGAAACGCCGCGCAGGGCAGGCCAGCGGCACCCGCCTCATAGGCGTTGGCCATACCGGCGTGGCTGTGCTCCTCGACCTCGATCGCGCGCGGAAAGCCGTTTTCGATGGCGTCGCGAACGCGCCTGAGCAGGCCGACGCCCGGATTGCCGAGATAGGAGAAGACGATCTTCCTCGCCATGCCCATGCCGATCATCTGGTCGTAGATCAGGTCGGGCGTCATGCGGATCAGCGTCAGATCGCGGAAGCCCTGGCGGATCGCCTCATGCGCCGCGGCGGTCGGGATCAGATGGGTGAAGCCTTCGAAGGCGACTGAATCGCCGTCATACAAATTCTCCGCAACGGCCTCTTTCAGCGGCAGGAACTTGACCATTGTGGCGGCTCCGGAGATTGAAAAAGTTCGTATTGCGAACATAAGTTCTATATGGGATATTTCTAGCTTGACGCTCCGTGCAGAGTCAACGCCAGCGTGGGACCGCCCATGGAAGACGTGCCAGTATCACGCGATCATGTCGGCTCGCTGGAGCGCGGCCTGGCGGTGATGGAGATCCTCGCTCGCCATCCGCTTGGTATGACGCTGACAGAGATGGCCGAGGAGGCAGGCCTGACGCGCGCCGGCGCACGCCGTTTCCTGCTGACGTTGGTAGCCACTGGCTATGCGACGCAATCCGGCCGGCTGTTTTCGCTATCGCCGCGTCTCTTGACCGTCGCCCGGACGTGGCTCGGCGGGGCATCGCTGTGGACGTTCGCGATGCCGATCATGCGCGAGGTGGCCGGGCGGTTCGATGAAGCCTGTAATGCGGCGGTGCTGTCGGGCGAGGACGTCGTCTATGTCGCGCGCATCCCCGGCCGCCGGATATTGAGCGTCGCGCTCGACATCGGCACGAGGCTGCCTGCCTACTGCACCTCGATGGGTCGCGTGCTGCTCTCCGGCCTGGCGGTGGAGGAGTTGAAGGCTTTTCTCGGGGAAGCGACGATCGAGCGGCGGACGCCGAAGACGATCACCAGCCGTGCTGCGCTGGGCAAGGCCATCGACAAGGCGAGGGCGGATGGCTTCGCCGTCGTCGACGAGGAACTGGAGCTCGGCCTGCGCTCGATCGCCGTGCCGGTCAACGACCGCGCCGGCCGTACCGTCGCCGCTATCAACGTCTCGACGCAGTCGGCGCGCTTCTCGGTCGAGGCAATGGAACGCGAGATCCTGCCGGTGCTGCTGCAGGCCAGGCAGCGTGTAGAGGCGTTTTTCTTCGTTTGACGGCGGCCAATCCGCTCGCTGGCACGTTTGAGCCTCCCTCAGCATGATATCTTCGTCCCACTGTGTGCCTGGTTGCAAAAGCCATGACGCTGATGCTGGAAGCAAACCGTTGAGAGGCCAGACCGGTGGAGCGGATACATCCGGCGATTTTTCTCTTTGCCGCCCGCGCCCTGCGGGATTTCGGCGACGGATTCGTGGCCGTACTGTTGCCCGTCTACCTGCTTGCCCTCGGATTCTCCCCTCTGCAGGCCGGGGTTATCGCCACGGCATCGCTGCTTGGTTCCGCGCTGCTGACCATAGGTGTCGGGTTCCTCGGCGCCAGACACGATCATCGTCAACTCCTGCTGGCCGGCGCTGGTTTGATGATTGCTACTGGCGTGGCCTTCGCCGTTGTCCATGACTACGCTTTGCTGTTGGTCGTCGCGCTCGCCGGCACGATCAATCCCTCGGCCGGCAGCGTCAGTGTGTTCGTGCCACTGGAGCACGCGGTGCTCACGCGCGAGGTCACAGAGCGTGAGCGCACTAGGATGTTCTCGCGCTACAGTCTCGTGGGCGCGTTCGCAGGCGCCGCAGGCGGACTCGCTGCGGGGATACCTGACCTTCTGGCGCCGGTTGGCCTCTGCCGGCTTGCCGGCGTCAAGGCCATGTTCGTCCTTTACGCGCTTCTCGGTCTGCTCGGTGGTTCGCTCTACGCGTGCATCCCGCGCCGCCCGGCACCGGCTACCGACGCAGCCGCAGCGCTCGGCCCCTCGCGCTACGTTGTCTTCAAGCTTGCGGCGCTGTTCAGTCTCGATGCCTTCGCGGGAGGCTTCGTCGTCCAGTCGCTGCTCGCCCTTTGGCTTTTCGAGCAATTCAACCTTTCGCTTTCGCAGGCAGGTGTTTTCTTCTTCTGGTCGGGCGTGCTGTCGGCGCTCTCGTTTCCTGTGGCCGCCCGACTGTCGCGGCGCATCGGCTTGATCAACACGATGGTATTCACGCACATTCCGTCCAGCATCGCCCTGATGTTGGCGGCGCTGGCGCCAACGCTCCCGTTGGCGCTTGTCCTCCTGTTGATCCGGGCCGCTCTGTCGCAGATGGATGTGCCGACCCGCTCGTCCTACGTAATGGCCGTTGTCACGGAGGCGGAGCGGGCCGCCGCCGCGAGCTTCACGTCGGTGCCGCGCAGTCTGGCCGCCTCGGCCAGCCCTGTGCTTGCGGGCGCTCTCTTCGCTGCTTCGTTCCGAGCATGGCCACTGCTCATCTGCGGGGCGCTGAAGATCGTCTACGATTTGCTGCTGCTGATGCAGTTCCGAGGGCTGAAGCCGCCGGAAGAACGCTGATGAAGATTGCCGTCTCGCGGATTTTTCGCGATTGACGTCGCCCTTCAAATCCCATATTGAACAGGATTATACAGGTTCACTGAACAGGTATTGATATGGCCCGTCGCGCGACGCAGCTCACCCCCGGAACGGGCAAGCCCGAGCAGATCGCGACGGTTCTGGAGCACGAGATCCGCTCCGGCGTGCTCGGCTTCGGCGATCGCCTGCAGAGCGAGAGCGAGCTCGTCCAGCGCTTCTCAGTCAGCCGCAACACGGTTCGCAAAGGGCTGGAAGAGCTTTCCAGCCGCGGGCTCATCACCACCAAGGTCGGCATAGGTTCCTTCGTTACTTTCGACGGCATGCCGGTCGATGACGCGATCGGCTGGTCGCGGGCGCTTGCCAATGCAGGCGCCAATGCCGAGACCCGGACGTTGAGGCTCGAGATCATCGAGGACGCCGAGCTCGCGGCAAGACTTGGTGTCGGGAACCCGTCCTTCATCGCCGTCGACCGTGTGCGCAGCAATGCCGATGACGGCCATGCCATTTCGATCGAGCGCAGCCGCTTGCCCTTGTCGCCGGAACTGGAAGACGTGCCGCTGCGCGGCCTTCGAGAAGGCTCGCTGCACCAGACGCTGCGCGGGGCAGGGCTGGTGCCCGACCATGGCGAGGAATGGGTCGACATCGAAATGCTGAGCGCCGCCGACGCAGCCATTCTCGATTGCGCTCCAGGCACGCCCTTCCTGCGCACGCGCCGTCTGACGCGTGCCGCCGACGGGCGCGCCGTCGAATTCGTCACCAGCCTGCTCAATCCGGCGCATTTCGCATTGCATCTGGAGTTCTGAGCATGGCGGACGCAGCCGGGATGATGGACCGGGCAATGGGTGCGCTGATCGGAGGAGCGCTTGGCGATGCGCTGGGCATGCCGACGCAGCTTTTATCCCCGACCCGCATCGCCGAGCTCTATGGGCATGTCGAGGATTTCGTCGCGCCGACTGCCGACCATCCGGTGTCGAAGGGGCTGCCGGCCGGCACTATTACCGACGACACCGAACAGGCACTGCTGCTCGGGCGAATCCTGGTCAGCTCCGGCGAACGTTTCGACCACGCGCGCTGGGTCAACGCGCTGCTCGACTGGGAACGCGACGTGAAGGCGCGCGGCAGCTACGACTTGCTCGGACCATCGACAAAGCGCGCCATCGACGCGATCAATGAGGGCGTGCCGGCCGAAGAGGCGGGACGCAGCGGCGACACCAACGGCGCGGCGATGCGTATCGCGCCTGTCGGCATCATGATGCCGCTGGAGCCGCTCGACGCGCTGGTCGCCAAGGTGGCAGAGACCTGCCGGGCGACGCACAACACCTCGATCGCCATTGCCTCCGCCGCTGCCGTTGCGGCTGCTGTGAGCAGCGGCGTTGCCGGCAGCGACTGGCGCGCGGCTTCCGAGCGCGCCGTCGCGGCGGCGCGGTTGGGGGCGACGCTCGGCCATTGGGTCACCGGCGGCGATATTGCGGCCCGCATTGCCTGGGCGCAGGACCTCGTGCGCGGCAAGTTGGAGCAGGATGCAATCAAGCTGATTGTCGACCTGATCGGCACGGGCGTCGCCAGTCAGGAATCGGTGCCGGCGGCATTCGCCGTACTGGAGGTTGCTGAAGGCGATGCGTGGCGGTCGGCCGTCATCAGCGCCAATCTCGGCGGCGACACCGACACGATCGGCGCCATTGCCGCCGGCATGGCCGGCGCCTGTGCCGGCCTATCGCGCCTGCCTCGGGAACGCATCGCAGAATTGAAGGGCATCGACGTCGCAGAGGTCCGCGCGCTGGTCAACGATCTGGTCGCGGCGCGGGTCGAGAGCGGCGGATCCGGGAAGGAGGCAGCCGCATGAGCGGACGACTCGTCCACGTCGGCAGCGCGGTGGTGGACTATGTCTACCGCATCGACGCCTTGCCGGCACCGGGCACCGAAAAGACCGCGACGAGCTATGCCCGGGTCGCCGGCGGCGGCTTCAACATGATGGTGGCGGCGAGCCGCACAGGAATGAAGGTCGCGTTCGGCGGCCAGTTGGGAACAGGGCCGGACGGAGACTTCCTGCGCGCCGCTTTCGCCGCTGAAGGCATCGAGACGCTGACGCCGCCGTCACCGCTGATGGACAGCGGCAATTGCGTCGCCATGATCAGCGGCGACGCAGAGCGCACCTTCGTCTCCTGGCCGGGCGCCGAGAGCATGCTCACACCGGACATGATGGCGCCCGTCCAAGCCCTGCCAGGGGATTGGGTTTTCACCTCGGGCTACACGTTGAGCTATCCCGGCAGCCGCGATGCGCTCACCAACTGGATCGAGGCGTTGCCAGCGGACGTTCCCTTCGTGTTCGATCCGACGCCGGTGATCGCGGAGATTCCCCGCCCGATCCTGGACAGGGTGCTTGCGCGCACGACCTGGCTGAGCTGCAACACGGACGAGGCCGCCGAAATCGCCGGCGCGGGCGATGCGCAGACTGTCGCGATCCGGTTGCTCGCCGAGCACTGCCCGAAGGCCGATGGCGTCGTGATCCGCGCCGGCGCGCATGGCTGCCTGGTGCGGCTGGCCGACGGCGGAACGCGCGCCATCCCCGGCTTCGCGGTCCACGCCGTGGATACCAATGGCGCCGGCGATACGCATATCGGCGCCTTCGTCAGCGCATTGTCGCGTGACCTGTCGCCTTGCGAAGCGGCCCGCTACGCCAATGCGGCAGCGGCCCTTTCCGTCACCCGCCATGGCGGGTCTTCGGCACCGACGGACACAGAGATCCAGGAATTCCTGAGCCATCGCGATCAAGCAACGATCGCGCATGACTGGGAGGAAGCGACTGCAACTTAACAAGCCCATCAACCGGGCCAACAATGAGAGGAAAGAAAACATGCGCATGCCCAGACTGACCGCTTTTCTGGCGGCGACCGCCGTCTTCGTTTCAGCACTCACACTCTCCTCCGCCCAGGCCGCCGAAGAAGTGCATGTGCTCAACTGGAAGGGCTACGGCGCCGACGAGCCGTGGGCTGTCGCCAACTTCGAGAAGGCGACCGGCTTCAAGGTGGTCAACGACTTCTTCAATTCCGAACAGGAGATGCTGACGAAGCTCAGGACCAATCCGGGCCTCTATGACGTCGTCATGATCAACGCCGCCTTCAACGATCAGGCGATGGCCGGCAAGCTGATCCAGCCGATAGACACGTCGAAGCTGTCCAACTATGCCGATATCGCCAAGGACAAGGCCGGCTCGCCGATGCTCAACCATGACGGCAAGGTCTATGGCGTGCCGTGGGTCTGGGGCCTGACCGCTTTGGCAATCAACGAAAAGTCCTTCGACAAGCCGCCGACGAGCATCGCCGAGATGTGGGACCCGGCGCATAAGGGCCGCGTCATCATCCGCGACGACGCCGTCGAAGCCGTGCAGTTCGGTGCCATCGCTTCCGGCCAGAACATCAACGACATCAAGGACATGGATGCGGTCAAGACGAAGCTCACCTCGCTGATGCCGCAGATCAAGACCTTCTGGAGCTCGGAGAACGACTGGAACCAGATGGTCGCCTCCAACCAGATCGACATCGGCACCTATTGGAGCGGTTCGGCCGACCGCGCCAAGACGCATTTCAAGCTGCCGGTCTCGCTGGTCATTCCGCAGGAAGGCGCCGTCGCCTGGCTCGACGCTTTTTCAATTCCCGCCGGCTCCAAGAACGTCGCCGGCGCCGAGGCCTTCATCAACTACATGATCGACCCGAAATTCTATGTCGAATGGGTCACCAAGGTCGGCGCGCCGGTCTCGGCCAACACCAAGGCGGTCGAGGCTCTGCCCGAGGATGCCTTCAACCGCAAGGTCATGGGCAGCCCGGAGGTCGCCAAGCGCATCCAGTTCCAGGCGCCGGTCACCGACGAGCAGCGCGAAAAATACCTGGCGCTCTGGCAGGAGCTGAAGGTCAACGTCAAGTAGTTGGCGTCTTTCGGGGAGGAGAGGCATCATGGTTGACCAGCTCGCGACCGGTTCGCGCCGCGGACTGAGGCCTGCCCTGCCGCTTCTCCTTCCTGCCTATCTCTGGCTGACGGTGGCGATCTTCCTGCCGCTGTCGGCCATGATGTTCTTCTCTTTCATGACCGACCTGCCGCTGGCCGGGAAGGAATGGGCGTTCACGCTCGGCAACTACGCCGCCTTCTTCTCGCAAAGCCTCTACTCGACATTGCTGTTTGCCTCCTTGCGGCTCGGGCTCGAGGTGACGCTGTGGTGTGTCGTCATCGGTTATCCGGCCGCCTATGTGTTGGCCAAGGTGCTGAAGGGGCGCAGCCGCGAGGCGATCTTCCTGCTCGTCATCCTGCCGTTCTGGTCGAACGGGCTGGTGCGCATCTTCTCCTGGGCGATGGTGCTGCGCGAAGGCGGCATCCTCGACACGGCGCTCAACGCCGTGCTGCCGTTCAAGATCAACATCGATCTTATGTATTCCTATCCGGCCGTCATCATCGGCCTGGTGCATTCCTATGTGCCCTACATGGTGCTGACCTGCTACCTGACGCTGCAGGCTATCGACGACTCGCTGATCGAGGCCGGGCGCTCGCTCGGCGCCTCGCGACTGCAAGTGCTCAAGCGGGTGATCATTCCGCTGTCGATGCCAGGCCTGATTGCGGGAGCGGCGCTGATCTTCGTGCCGGTCGTCGGCTCCTTCATGGAGCCGCGCATCCTCGGCGGACGCACCGGCACCTTCTACGGGACAATCATCGAGGACCAGTTCGTCGCCGTCTTCAACTGGCCGCTGGGCGCTGCGCTTTCCTTCATCCTGCTCGCGGTGGTGCTGATCATCCTGGCACTGGCGGCGCCAGTCCTGAGGAGAGCCAGCTGATGGCAATGACGCGCATCCTCGAATGGCTCGGCCGCTTCTACATCTTGATGCTGCTCGCCTTCCTCTATCTGCCGATCATCATCATGGCGCTGATGTCGTTCAACACCTCGCCCTTCTACCAGCTGCCGTTCGAGTGGACGACGGACTGGTACGCCTCGCTCTGGCAAAACGACCAATTGATCGCGGCGACCTGGAACAGCATCGAGATCGCCGTCATCACGACCATCATCTCGACGGTGCTGGGCTCGATGGCCTCGCTGGCGCTCTACCGCTACGAGTTCCGCGGCAAGAAATTCCTGCAGGCGTTGCTCTTCCCGCCGATCGCCATTCCGTGGCTGATCACCGGCACGGCGATGCTGATCTTCTTCTTCGGCATCGGTATCGGACGTGGGCTCCTCGCCATCCTGCTCGGCCATGTCGCGCTGGCGCTGCCCTACGTGATCGTCGTCGTGTCCGCGCGTCTGCAGACCTTCGCGCCGGAGTTGGAGGAGGCGGCGCGCTCGCTCGGCGCCAACCAGTGGCAGGTAACCCAGCGCGTAACCTTGCCGTGGATCATGCCGGGCGTCATCGCCGGCGGGCTGTTTGCTTTCGCGGTGTCGTTCGACCAGTTCGTGGTCTCCTACTTCCTGTCGACGCCCGGCCAGACGACGCTGCCGGTCGAAATCTACGCCGCGATCCGCAAGGGTTTCACGCCCGAGATCAATGCGGTGTCGACGATCATCATCGTCGTGTCGATGGCGCTGATGCTGCTCACGGCGCGCTTCTTCAAATTCGGCGGAGAGAAATAATGGCAGGCGTCCAGGTAGCAAACGTCTCCCGCAGTTTTGGCGCGCATAGGGCGCTGGATAACGTTTCGATCGATTTTGCGGACGGCGGCTTCTATGCGTTGCTCGGGCCTTCAGGCAGCGGCAAGACCACGCTGTTGCGCCAGATCGCCGGCTTCGACTTTCCGGACGCCGGGCGCATTGCCATCGGCGGCGAGGGCGTCGAGCGTGTGCCGGTCGAGAAGCGGCGCATCGGCATGGTGTTCCAGAACTATGCGCTGT
This sequence comes from Mesorhizobium sp., assembly GCA_004020545.1. Taxonomy (GTDB): domain Bacteria; phylum Pseudomonadota; class Alphaproteobacteria; order Rhizobiales; family Rhizobiaceae; genus Mesorhizobium. The sequence continues at coordinate 139,372 of SAQE01000002.1, forward strand.
TCCCCAATATGAGCGTCGCCGACAATATCGCTTTCGGACTGTCGGTGCGCGGCGAGCCGAAGGCGACGATCGCCACGGAAGTGCAGCGCGCGCTCGACCTCGTGCAGCTCGGCAAGCTCGGCGCCCGCCGGCCGCACCAGCTTTCCGGCGGCCAGCGCCAGCGCGTGGCGCTGGCGCGGGCCATCGTCACCAAGCCGCGCGTGCTGCTGCTCGACGAGCCGCTCGGCGCGCTCGACAAGGCGCTGCGCGTCGACATGCAAATTGAGCTCAAGCGCATCCAGCGCGAGATCGGCATCACCACCATCTTCGTCACCCACGACCAGGAAGAGGCGCTGACGATGAGCGACCGCATCGGCATCCTGCGCGACGGCAGGCTGGTGCAGGAAGGACCGCCGGAGGAGATCTACGATAGGCCGCAAAGCGAGTTCGCCGCGACCTTCCTAGGCGACGCCAACATCTTTCGCGGCCATGTGACTGGCAATGGCATCCGGCTGCCCGACGGCACGACGATTGCCGCCGCCTCCGGGTCTTCGCTGACGGCCGGTGCCAAGGCGAACTGCGCCGTGAGGCCGGAGCGCATCCAGATTTCGACCGGCACGGCAAGACCCGACTCAGGCAACGCCAACACGCTCAAGGGGCAGGTGTCCAAACGTATCTTCGCCGGCAACAACAGCACCTATTTCGTCGAGTGTGATTGGCAGACGCTGAAGGTGATCGTGCAGAACACCGGCGCCGAGCGCCTTGCCGAGGGCGAACCCGTGATGCTCAGTTGGTCGCCGGAGAGCACGGTGCTGATCGCAGCGAGCTGACGATTGGTGCTGATGGGAAATGATGGCGCCGGCCTTGGCTGACCGGTAGACCATGGCGTTATATCCAGGTCTCGACGGAGGAATGGATGGCGAGCATGGGCTTCGAGCCGGACGTGAAGGTCCGGGTCAAGGACTACAGGATCGGCTGCGTCGGCGCCGGCATGATCATGGCCGAATGCCATCTCGCCGCCTATCGCGAAGCCGGCTTTCCGGTGGTGGCGATCGCTTCACGCACAAAGGCGAATGCCGAGAAGGTCGCCGCCCGCTGGGGCATCGAGACCGTTCATGATACGCCGGAGCAATTGATCGAGGACGATCGCGTCGAGATCGTCGACCTTGCATTCCCGCCTGATCAGCAACCGGCGCTGATCCGCCACGCCCTGAAACAGCCGCACGTCAAGGCGATCCTGGCGCAGAAGCCGCTGGCGCTCTCGATCGCGGAAGCGGTGAAGCTGCGCGACGACGCGGCCGCCGCCGGCAAGATCCTCTCGGTCAACCAGAATATGCGCTACGACCAGTCGATGCGTGTGCTGAAGCAGATCATCGACGGCGGCGCGCTGGGCGAGATCGTCTTCGCAGAGATCGACATGCATGCGATCCCGCACTGGCAGACTTTTCTCGCCGACTACGATCGGCTGACGCTCGCCAATATGAGCGTGCACCACCTCGATGCGCTGCGCTTCCTGTTCGGCGATCCGGATGAGATCACCACGCTGACGCGTAAGGACCCACGCACCAAGTTCCAGCATTCCGACGGCATCACGGTGTCGACGCTCCGCTTTCCCTCCGGCGTATTTGCCGTCTCGCTGGAGGATGTCTGGTCCGGCCCGCGCCAGGAAGGATACGAGGACGACCAGCACATCGCCTGGCGCGTCGACGGCACCAAGGGCGTCGCCAAGGGCACGATCGGTTGGCCGAAGGGTGTTGCCTCGACACTAACCTATGCCTCGACCGAGACGACAGGCGGGGTATGGGTCACGCCAAGCTGGGACACGATGTGGTTCCCGCATGCCTTCATCGGCGTGATGGAACAGCTCCAATACGCGCTGAAGACCGGCACGCCGCCGGCGCTGTCAGTCGCCGATAACGTCAAGACGATGGCGCTGGTCGAGGCCGGCTACCGGTCGATGGCCGAAGGCCGCACCGTCAAGCTGTCCGAAATCCGCATCGACTGAGGCAGCCGAAAGACACGACGACAGAATCGCTTACCGGGAGGACTTCACCTCATGATGCAGGCAGGTATCTTCACAGGCTATTTCCCCTATGAGCTTGAAGAGGTCGCCAGGCGCATCCGCGCGCTGGGTTTCAACACGGTGCAGCTCGACCTGCATTTCAAGGATATCGACCTCGCGGCCAGTCAGATCACCAGGGACAAGGCAAGGAAGGTGCGCGACACGTTCCGCGACCACAATCTGCCGGTCTGCTGCGTGTCCGGCTACACCAACATCATCCATCCGGACAAAGCCGAGCGCGAAAGACGGCTCGCCTATCTGAAGGAAATCATCCGCAACGCGCGTGAATTCGGCAGCGCTTACGTGATCTCGGAGACCGGCACCTACAACACCGAGTCCGACTGGGTGCATCACCCGAAGAACAAGACCGAGGAAGGGTTCGAGGAGTGCCGCAAGGTGATCTCCGATCTTGCCCAGACAGCCTATGACCATGGCGCGGTGTTTTTGCTCGAAACCTATGTCAACAATGTCGTCGGTTCGGTCGAGGAGACGGTCAGAATGTTCGCGCAGGTCGACCATCCCGGCCTCGGGCTATTGATGGACCCGACCAACTACTTCGAGGCGCACAATATCGACCGCATGGACCAGGTGCTGAACCAGGTGTTCGACACGCTGACCGACAAGATCAAAATCGCGCATGCCAAGGACGTGAAGCGCTCGGGCAGCGACAAGACCGAGAAGCATGCCGACATCGGTGACGCGGACGCACATGAGGGGCTGACGTTCCGGGGCGTTGGCGAGATCGAATTGCCGGCGCCGGGCCTCGGTGCCCTCAACTATGATCTCTATCTCAAGCGGCTCAGCGAAAAGCACCCGAACATCCCGGTCATCATCGAGCATCTCTCAGAGGACGACGTGCCGCGCGCCAAAAAATTCCTCGACGGGAAATTCCGCGCCAACGGACTTTGACGTCCGGGGAGGTGATGATGACCAGGACCGCCAGCGCGAAGCGTGACTACAGCCTTGTCGGCGAAAGCACTCGGCTCGCGATCGAGACCGGGCTTGCCTCGGCTGAGTGGTACCACACGGACGTGCCGCGCAAGGTGATGAAGGAGCTGATGCAGCGCTCGGACGGGCCGGCGATCCGCGACACCATCATCTGGATTGCCGCGATCCTGGGTTCGGCTGGCGGCATCGTCTGGTTCTGGGGCACGTGGTGGGTCGTGCCGTTCCTGTTCGTCTATGGCGTGCTCTATGGCTCGTCGAGCGACGCGCGCTGGCACGAATGCGGCCACGGCACCGCCTTCCGCACGCGCTGGATGAACGACGCCGTCTATCACATCGCCTCGTTCATGCTGATGCGCAATCCGGTGCAGTGGCGCTGGAGCCATGCCCGCCATCACACCGACACCATCATCGTCGGCCGCGACGCCGAGATCGCCGTGATGCGCCCGCCGGACCTCTTGAAGGCGGCGCTGGCCTTCACCGGCATCCTCGACTTCCGCTATTCGCTGCCGACGCTCGTGCGCCAGGCCTTCGGCAAATTGTCGGATGACGAGAAGAGCTACATTCCGGAGATGGAGCAGCATAAGGCGGTGGTTGCGGCGCGCTGGCATATGGTCGTGTATGCCGCGACGATCGCTGCCGCGATCGCGCTTAGGTCATGGATACCGCTGGTGCTGATCGGCCTGCCACGGCTCTACGGCACCTGGCACATGGTGATGACCGGCCTGCTGCAGCATATCGGGCTGGCCGACAACGTCACCGACCACCGGCTCAACTCGCGCACCGTCTATATGAACCCGGTCAGCCGGTTCATCTACTGGAACATGAACTACCATGTCGAGCATCACATGTTCCCGATGGTGCCCTATCACGCGCTGCCGAAGCTCCACGAACTGATCAAGCACGATTTGCCGGAACCGAACCCGTCGATGTGGCACGCCTATCGCGAGGTCTGGCCGGTGCTGCTCAGGCAACTCAAATATGAGGACTACTACCTCAAGCGCGAATTGCCGCCGACGGCCAGGCCCTATCGCGGCGAGTTCCACGAGGTCGATATGACGGTGGCCGCCGCCAAATAGGCGGCGCGTTGCAGCCCGGAGAAGGACGATGGCGGAGTGGGTTGAAGCATGCGCGGTGGACGACGTGGATGAGGAGGACGTGATCCGCTTCGATCATGCCGGCCGCACCTTCGCGATCTACCGCTCGCCGGACGACGAGTTCTTCGCCACCGACGGCTTCTGCACGCATGAGAAGGCGCATCTTGCCGACGGGCTGGTGATGGACGACATCATCGAATGTCCCAAGCACAATGGCCGCTTCAACTACAAGACCGGCCAGGCCAAGGGTGCGCCCGTCTGCGTCAACCTCAAGACCTATCCGGTGAAGGTCGAGGCCGGCAAGGTGATGATCGATATCGGCTGATAGCCGCCAGACAGACAAAACGGGGATATACCGATGAGCCGAAAGAGACCGACCGTTGCCGATCTGCGCGCCATGAAGGGCAAGCGGCAATTGACCATGCTGCGCGTGCTGACGCTCGACGAGGCCGAAGCCGCCGAGCGCGCCGGCATCGACATCGTCTCGGTGCCGCCCGAACTGGTGCTCAATCCACAGTACCGCGACGCCGCCCCCAGCCTCTTTACGATGCCGGGCGACAATTTCTACGAGATCGGCACGGCGGACGATTTCCTGCGCTGGGCTTTCCGCCTCTACAAGGCAGGCGCCGACGCGGTCTATTGCAGCGCCGGCTACGCCACGATCAAGCGCATGGCCGACGACGCGATCCCCGTCATCGGCCATGTCGGCCTCATTCCTTCCCGCGCGACCTGGACCGGCGGCTTCAAGGCCGTCGGCAAGACCGCCGATACCGCCATGCAGGTGTTCGAGGCGGTGAAGCAACTGGAAGCAGCCGGCGCGATCGGCGCAGAGATCGAGGTGGTGCCGGTGGAGGTGGCGAAGGCGATCTCCGAGCGCACCTCGCTGATCATGCTGTCGATGGGAGCAGGCACAGGCTGCGATGCCCAATACCTATTCGCCGAGGACATTCTCGGCACCAATCGCGGTCACATGCCGCGTCACTCGAAGGTCTACCGCAACTTCGCCGCCGAATACGATCGGCTGCAGCAGGAACGCGTCGCGGCGTTTTCCGAATATGTAGCCGACGTCAACAGCGGCGCCTATCCGGAAGACAGGCATATCGTGCACATGGATCCCGGCGAGCTTACCCTCTTCATGAAGAAGGTGGACGGAAAGGCTTGAGCGGGCGGCGTTTGGCCTGCTGTCGCTAGGCTTGCCAACTCCCATCGGCGAGCGCGGCATGGAGCGCGTCGGCGTTGGGGCCGAGCGGCCGGTCTTCCTTGAGCGTCGGCACATGCGTGCGCACAGCCGCGTGGATCACGCCGGTGGCCGGCGCCAGCGTCAGCCCTTCGCGCAGGTCGACCGCCTGCGCCGCCGCCATCAGTTCGAGGGCGATCAGGCGCCGCCACAGCACGATCATCTCGGCGCATTTGGCGACGGCAAGCGGCGTCTGGGTGGCGTGGTCCTCCACGCCCTCGGATACGGGCAGGAAGTCGAGCATCACCGGATTGGCCTTGTGGCGGATCGCGGCGAGGATCGCCGTCACTGTTTTCTGCAGCGGCACGAAGCCGGCGGAGGCCCCGCCGACCGGCGACAGATATTTCGGCAGGCCGTGGCGGGTCGAGCCGGTGAGCTGGATGAAGCGGGCAGCGGATGCCGCCGCGCATTGGGCGATCGCGAGGCCGAGCGTCTCGAATGCCAGCGCCAGCGATGCGGTGTGGAAATTGCCGGTCGACAAAACCTGCGCGTCATCAACGAGCACCAAGGGGTTGTCGGCAGCGGCGTTGAGCTCGATCTCGACCGCGAGCCGCGCATGGTCGATAGCCTGGACCAGCGCGCCATGGATCGAGGGCATGCAGCGGATCGACAGCGGATCCTGAATGGTGGTCGGCGCGGGTGCGTCGTCGCGGGCGAGCAGGTCGCGCAGCGCCTTTGCCGCGACCTGCTGGCAGGCGCCTGGCCGTGCCTGGTGCAGACGAGGATCGAGGATGGTGCGGTTGGCGCCCAGCGCCTCCATGGTCAGCGCGCCGGCCTGCTGCTGCTGTTCGAGCGCCGACAAAGCGTCGACGAGAGCCAGAGCGCCGGCGCCAGTGGAGACCGCGGAAGCGTTGATCAGCGAGAGGCCGTCCTTCGGCGCCAGCCTGACCGGAGCAAGACGCGCCATCATCAGCGCCTTGGCCGAAGGCATACGCCGGCTTTGGTAGTCGGCATCGCCTTCGCCGATCAGCGTATGGGCAATCGCCGTCATCATCACCAGGTCGCCGGCGCCGATCGAGCCGAGCGAGGGCATCACCGGATGGACGCCGGCGTTGAGCAGGTCGACGAGCGCGGTGAAGACATGCGGCGAGATACCGGAGCCACCCGCAGAAAGCATGGCGATGCGGGCGAACATCGCTGCGCGGACGAGCTGTGCAGGCAAGGCATCGCCCACCGCTGCGGCGCGCCCGTCAAGAAGTCGGCGCTGGAAGGCGCCGGCATCGCCTTCGACTGTCGTGCCGAGATTGGCGCCCAGGCCGGTGTTCAGCCCGTAGATCTGCTGGCCGCCGGCGGCGCCCTCATCGAGCACTTTGCGCGCCTTGCCCAGTCTTTCGATGACCGCAGGCGTGACCTCGACTTTTCCTGTATTGCGCGCGACGGCGGCCACATCCTCGATGCTGACGCCGGCGCCGGTGAGAACGAGCGGGGTCATGCGAAGCGCAGCCTCTGGCCGATGCCTTGTTCCGCGGCCTTGGACAGCATCGCCTTGCCGAGCGCGATATCGGAAAGCGAGAGGCCGCGATGCCAGAACAGGATCGTCTCGCCGTCGCTTTGCCGGCCCGCTTTGAGGCCGGCCGCGATCTGGCCGAGCTCGGCATGCAGCGTCGCCTCGCTCAGCCGCCCCGTCTCGACATGAGCGCGCAGCGAGCCGAACTTGCCGCTCTTGCACTGGCCCCAGTCGTCGACGACGATCTTTTGCATGATCTCGGTGAGCGAAAGCTCCACGGCACTCATGGTGCCGTAGGGCACGACCAGCGCGCCCCGCTTGATCCATTCGGTCTTGAGCAATGGCTGCGGTTCCGGCAGCCGCGAGGCCTCGACGACGATGTCCGCGCCTTCGACGCAGCTTTTCCAGTCGGCCACGGCCATAACCGGCTTGCCGAGGTCGGCGGCGAGCTTCGAGGCGAAAGCGTCTCGGCTTTCCGGCCGGCGCGAATGGACGCGGATCTCGTCGAAGTCGAAGAGGTGATCGAGCAGGCGCACATTCCAGTAGGCGGTGCCGCGCGCGCCGATATGGCCGAGCACCTTTGATGACTTCTTCGCCAGGTGCCTGGCGCCGATGGCGGTGACCGCGCCGGTGCGCATGTCTGTGATGACGGTGGCGTCGAGGATGGCGCGCGGCGTGCCGGTGCGCGGGTCGAAGAGGTTGAGGATGCCGAATTCGGACGGCAGGCCATGCAGGTAGTTGTCGACATAGTCGCCGACGATCTTCACGCCGGCCGCATCGAGCGGCGCCACATAGCCGCGCAGCACGTTGAAGTGGCCGTGGAAGGACGGATCCGGCTCGAGATGGACGCGCGGCTCGATAACGGTCTGGCCGTTGCCCTGGCCGACGAGCCCGGCTTCGACGGCGCCGATGATCTCGGCATCGCTCATGGCAAGGGCTTCAATGTCGAGAGCGTTGAGATAGTCGATATAGATGGGCTTCATGCATTTCCCTCGGCCGGCCCGCGCTCATCCATAACAGGCGGCGAGGCGACACGAAAGTTTGTTGGATAAACTCTGGACTGGTTCAGCCTTATGCTGTTCAACCAGCGCGTCATGACCAGCATTCCCGACAACGAGGCATTGTCCCAGCCCGTGCCGACGGCGGCGCGCCAGGCACGGCGCGTGGCGCTGATCGTCGCCGTCGCCTTCTTCATGCAGTTGCTCGATTCGACGATCATCTCGACGTCGCTGCCGCAGATGGGCCAGTCCTTCGGCGTGCCGGCGGTGGCGATGAGCATCGGCATCACCGCCTATATGCTGACCATGGCGGTGTTCGTGCCGCTGTCGGCCTGGCTCGCCGACCGTTTTGGCGCGCGCAACATCTTCCTCATGGCGATCGCCCTGTTCACGCTCTCTTCGATCGCCTGCGGCTTCTCGCAGAGCCTGACCGAATTTGTCGCCGCCCGCATCGTGCAGGGCCTGGGCAGCGCGCTGATGACGCCGGTCGGCCGCATCCTGGTGCTGCGCAATGCCGCCAAGTCGGAACTGCTCAACGCCACGGCGCTGATCACCTGGCCGGCTTTGTTCGCGCCGGTGGTCGGGCCGGTGCTCGGCGGCTTCATCACCACCTATCTCTCGTGGCACTGGAACTTCTTCATCAACGTCCCGCTAGGACTGGCCGGACTGCTGCTGGTCGCGCGCTTCGTGCCGGGCGACCGCGATACCGAGGCCAGGCCGCTCGACTGGCCGGGCTTTTTCCTCACTTCGCTCGGTCTGGCAGTGATGCTCTATGGGCTGGAGCGGCTTGCGCATCCCGAGAGCGGCATGCTGCCGACCGTGGCGCTGATTGCCGCCGGCATCGCGATCGGCTGGCTGGCGGTGCGCCAACTCCTGCGGGCGCCGCATGCGCTGCTCGATCTCTCCGCCTTCAAGGTGCTGACTTTCGCCGTCTCGACGCTGTCGGCGGGCACGATCTTCCGCGTCGCGATCAATGCAACGCCGTTCCTTTTGCCGCTGCTCTTCCAGGTGGGTTTCGGGATGCGGCCGGTCGATGCGGGCTTGCTGATCCTCGCCTATTTCCTCGGCAATCTCGGCATGAAGGCGGTGACCACGCCGACGCTCAGGCGCTTCGGCTTCCGCCGCGTGCTGATCGTCAACGGACTGATCGCCTCGCTGGCGATCATGGCCTGCGGGGCGATCTCGCCGCAGACGCCGCTGGCGCTGGTGGTGGCGCTGATGCTGATCGCAGGGCTTTCGCGCTCGATGCAGTTCACCGCGCTGAATACACTCGCCTTCGCGGATATCGGCGGGGCGCAGCGAAGCTCGGCCGCGACGCTTTCCAGCATGCTGCAGCAAGTATCGATGCTGTTCGGCGTGGCCGTGGCGGCGGCGCTCCTCAACCTGTCGCAAATTACCAGAGGCGAAGCGACGCCCGACCTCGCAGACTTCAGAGTGGCTTTCCTCGCGATCGGCCTGATCGGACTCGTGGCATCGTTGCGTTTCATGGTCTTGCCGCCATCCGCCGGAGCGGAGGTCTCAGGCCACTCCGCGGACAATTGACATCGCCCTTGCCGCCTTTTGCAGGCGTAAATTCCGCTGGCCTCGCGAGCCTCGAACGCACCCTTTCGCGAGCCGTACGATCGGTGCAAGGAATTGCCAAAAGCCTAGAAGTTTCCGCCTATTGCGCCAGTTTCGGCAATCGATGCGTCCACTCGGCAAATAGTCGGAGAGGCGCGGTTCTTGAACGCGGATTCATTTGACGAGCCGCTGTTGAGCCGATTAGCTTTCGTCCGGGATGGCGGCCCGACAGGGCCTTTCCATCGGGGCGAAAGACATAGCGATGAACGCGATCGGCTGGCCGAACTGGAGGCGCCTTAATCAGGAAGGCATCGTCTTTGCAATCGCCATCCTGCTGTTCGCCGCGGCCACCGTCGGCCTGCCCGGTTTCCTGACCGCCGACAACCTTGTCGCCATCGTCCGCTCGGTGTCGGTGCTTGGCATACTGGCGCTCGGCATGGCCGTCGTCATCATCGGCCGCGGCATCGACCTGTCGGCCGTAGCGATCATGGCGATGTCGGTCGCCTGGTATCTGCAACTGCTCAACACCGACACCTCGGACGGGCTGGCCTTTGCCTATGTGCTTGCCGGCGTGCTCGCCATCGGCCTGCTCAACGGCTTTCTCGTCGCCTATGCCGATGTGCCGGCGATCTTCGTGACGCTGGCGACCGGGTCCTTCGTGTTCGGCTATGTCCGTTCGCAATTGATCACGCAGGATGCCGTTCCGGTGCCCCAGGGCCATTGGGTGGAACTGCTCGGCGGCTTGCGCTTCCTCGACATTCCGGTCGAGGTCTTTGTCTTCGCCGGACTGGCGTTCCTGGTCTTCCTGTTCCTGCGCTACACCAAATGGGGACGCTTCATCTATTTCGCCGGCGACAACCCGGTTGCCGCGCGCAACATCGGCATTCCGGTGCGGCCGATGCTGGTGCTGCGCTATGTGCTGTCGGCGGCGATGGCGTTGATCGCCGGCCTGCTCACGGCGGCCAGCCTGCATTCGATCAACACGCGCGTCGTCAATTCGACGCTGCTCTACGACATCGTGCTGGTGGCGGTGATCGGCGGCATCGGGCTTTCGGGCGGACGGGGAGGGGTGCGCAACGTGCTGGTGGGGGCGGCGCTGATCGGCATCCTGCTCAATGCGATGACCATCATCGACATTCCGCTGCTCTATCAGAACCTGATCAAGGCGGCGATCCTGCTCGGCGCCATCATCGTCGACGGCATCATCAATCCGCGCGACGAGCAGACCGCGCAGCAAGGCGACATTTAGGGGTACCCGGCCGATCGTGCCGACCGGCCGGCAACAATCGAAACCAGAGGATGTGACATGAAACTGATCAGGACATTGATGGCGGCGGCCACGGCGCTAGCCGTTTCGGCCTTCGTTGCTCCCACCTTCGCCGCGGACGATCCAGGCCCGGCCGCCTATGCCAAGTCACTTAACGGCAAGCGCGTCATGCTGGTGCCGCTGGCGATGGGTTTCGACCTGGCGCAGGGCTGGGCACACTATCTCAAGAAGGAAGTCGAGGCTTGGGGCGGCACCTTCGAGACTCGCGACCCGAACTGGGTCGTCGATGCCGGCGCGCAGGCCATCACCGACGCCATCGCCTCGGACACGCGGCCGGATGTGCTGATCATCCACGCGCCGGACCTCAACTCCTATTCCAAGCTGATGAAGAAGGCGCAGGCCGCCGGCACCTATGTGCTGCTCGTCGATAATCCGGCGAACTTCCCCGCCGACGCCTTCGTCGGCAGCGACTGGGACAAGCTCGGCCAGCTCGAGGCGGAAGCGGCGGTCAAGGGCTGCGGCGAGAATTCCTCGAAGAAGATCGGGTTGGTGCAGGGCGACCAGGCGAATTCCTCCAGCCTCTACCAATATGCCGGCATCATGAAGGTGCTGGAGAAGCACCCCGACTTCCAGGTCGTCGCCAAGCCCGATTCCAACTGGGACGCGACCACCTCGCGCAACGTGACGACGACGATGCTGCAGCAGCATCCCGACATCTGCTCGATCATCGATTTCTGGGACGGCGACGCCACCGGCGCGTCAGCGGCGATCCGCGACGCCAAGCTCGAGGGCAAGGTGTTCCTGGTCACCACTGGCGGCGGCGAAAAGACCGCCGACTGCGACAAGCTCGTTGACGGCACCTATGGCGCCGTCGTGATGACCGATCTCGCCCGCCAGTCGGGCGACATGAACGCCATCATCAAGTTCCTGCTGCAGAGCGGCCAGCCGGCCGGCACCTCGCACACCTACATCTACACGCTGGAGAAGGCGACGACCAAGGCCGACCTCAAGCCCGACAGTTGCTGGGACCTTAAGGCGTTGCAGGCCGAAGCGGCGGCAAAGTAAGGCCGCTGACAAAAGCATCCGCGAGGTGGCCGGACGTTCCGGCCACCTCTTTCTCTTGATTGGCAGCAGCAGCCGATGAATTTTCGCGAACGCCTCCAGGCCTGGCGCTACAATTTCGTGCCCGACCATCTGGTCGGCGAGATCCTGACCAAGCGCTGGACCGACAACGCCATTCCGTTCCTGGCGCTGGTGGCGACGCTTGGCGTGTTCGGCTCGATCATCCCAGGCTTCTTCAAGCTCACCTCGCTGCAGGAATCGACCCGCCAGCTCGGCGAGTTTTCGCTGGTCGTCATCGGCATGACCGTGGTGATGCTGGGCGGCGGCATCGACCTTTCGGTGGGCTCGATCTTCGCCTTGTCCTGTTTCGCGGCCGTCTATGTCTTCTTCATCCTCGAACAGTCGGTCTGGCTGGCACTGGTCGCGGCGCTTTGCACCGGGCTCGTCTTTGGCGCCATCAACGGTTATCTTGTCGGGTATCTCAGGCTGCGCGCCTTTCTCACCACGCTGGTCACCTTCATCTTCGGGCGGGCGCTGTTCGACATTCTGGTCAGCACCTACGCCGCCGATGTGCAGCTTTCCCAGGCCTCCTCCGATGTGCTCGACTTCATCGGTGACGGCACATTCTGGGGGCTCTCGGTCTCGGTGTGGCTGGCGATCATCCTTGCCATCGTCACCCACATAGCGCTGACACGCTCCCGGCCCGGATGGCACGTGCTGGCGGTGGGCGGCTCACGCCGCTCGGCGCATAATGCCGGCATCCGCGTGCGCCGCACCGTGTTCATGACCTATGTCTTTTCGGGCTTCTGCTGCTCGATCGGTGGCTTCCTGATTGCCTGCCGGCTGAGCGGCGCGGGGCCTGGCACCGGCCTCAACCTGGAGATCATGGCGCTGACGGCGGCGGTGGTCGGCGGCGTCAGCCTCGGCGGCGGCCGCGGCTCGGTGGTCAAGGGACTGATGGGCGCCATCATCGTGCTCACCATGACCAACGGCCTGATCCGGCTGGGCTACGGCACCGGCACCAACCAGATGGTGCTTGGCATCCTGCTGGCGGTCGCCGTCACCATCGACATCCGCTGGCTCAAGAACCGCCACAAGGTGCTAAACGAGGTCTATGTCGCGCCGGTCTACCTCAGGATGGGCGAGACGCAATCGGCGGCGCCCGGCTCCAGCACGCCCTACGAACTCGACAATCGCCTGTCTGAGGCCGACCATATCGGGCTCGGCGAGCTGGAAGGACCGGAAGACGTCATCCTCGACCGCGACGATCATCTCTACTGCGGCACGCGCCATGGCGAGATCGTCCGCTTCTTCGCGCCGGACTACAAGCGCTCCGAGGTTTTTGCCCATATCGGCGGCTTCCCGCTTGGGCTGGCCTTCGACAAAGAAGGCAACCTCATCAGCTGCGTCGGCGCCATGGGGCTCTACTCGGTCTCACCTGAGCGCGAGGTCAAGCGGCTGTCGGCCGAGACTGCCCGCTCCTGGACCTCGGTCGTCGACGATGCGCGGCTGCGCGATCCCAACGACTGCGATATCGCGCCCGACGGCCGCATCTATTTCACGGACTCCACAAAGCGCTACGATGCGCATGACTGGGCGCTGGACTCGATCGAAAACCGCGCCACGGGACGCCTGCTGGTCTACGATCCGAAGGACAGCTCGACCAAGACGCTGCTCGACGGCTACCGCTACACCAATGGTGTGTGCATGGCGCATGACGGCAAGTCGCTGTTCTTCGCCGAAAGCTGGGCCTGCCGCGTGCATCGCTACTGGCTGGAGGGGCCGAAGGCCGGCACCGCCGAATGCGTCATCCGCGACATGCCTGGCTACCCCGACAACATCAACCGCGCCTCCGACGGCAACTACTGGATGGCGTGGCTCGGCATGCGCACGCCGAGCTTCGACCTGTCGCTGCGCCACCCCGACATGCGCAAGCGCATGACGCGCCGCCTGCCGCAGGACGAATGGCTGTTTCCCAACATCAACACCGGCGGGGTAGTGAAATTCGACGAGAAGGGCGGCATCGTCGAGACGCTTGGCGATCTCTCGGGCGCCGCCCATCCGATGGTCACCTCGATGCGCGAGCACAAAGGCTATCTCTTCGTCGGCGGCATCCTCAACAACCGCGTCGGCCGCTACAGGATTTCCGGTGCGGACCCGAACTGGACCAGCCCTGTCTCCTATTGGGGGGCGGTGCCATGATCCTCGATCTGCTGCTCGATATCTTCCGCGGCAAGGCGCTCACGATCCCGCCGCTTGACGGAGCCTTCCGGCCCAACACGAAGCTCGATGACGAGCCAGTGCTCGCCACGCTTTCGGAGCCCGACAATCTGCTCGTCGACGGCCAAAGGCTGCTCGCCTCGAGCGGCAATGCGATCTATTCGATAACCTTGGCGGCCGAACCTGCTGTGGTCGAGCACTTTCAATCGCCAGTGACCGCGCTCGCGCTTTCACCATCGGGCGAGCTCACAGTCGGGCTTGAAAGCGGCGAGCTGCTGCTCGCGGACCGGGAGGTTTCGCTTCCGGCCGATCTGCGCTGCATCACGGCACTTGCTTACGCAGACGACGGCACGCTGTGGTTGGCCAACGGCTCGGACGAACATGCGCCGTCGCAGTGGGCCACCGATCTGATGAAGAAGGGCGCGTCCGGCTCGCTGTGGAAGCGCGACGCCAATGGCTCGGCCTTTCGCAAGGTTGCCGGCGACATCGCCTTTCCGTACGGGCTCCATCCGATCGACGGCGACGTGCTGGTCAGCGAGAGCTGGCGTCACCAGCTCGTCCGCTTCGATGGTTCGACCGGTAACCGGTCGACGGTTCTGGCGCATCTTCCCGGCTACCCGTCGCGGCTGTCACCCGCGGCCGACGGCGGCGCATGGCTGGCGCTGTTTGCACCGCGCAACCGGCTGATCGAATTCGTGCTGCAGGAAAAGCGTTACCGGGAAGACATGATCGGCCAAGTGCCGCCAGCCTACTGGATCGCGCCGGCGCTTGCTTCCAACCGTAGTTTCCTCGAACCGCTGCAATGCGGCGGCATCCGCACCATGGGTATCCACAAGCCATGGTCACCCAGCCGCTCGTATGGGCTGGTGGCGAAGCTGGACAAGAACATGCAGCCGCTGTTCAGCCTGCACAGCCGCGCCAACGGCACGCGGCATGGCGTCTGCAGCGTGGCCGAAAAGGGCGGCCGCCTGTTCGTCGCCTCGAAGGGCGGTGATTGCGTGCTCGCGCTCGACGCGATCGCGGGAGGTTTCTGATGGACCCGATCGTGCGGCTGGAGAATGTCACCAAGACCTATCGCGGCGTGCCGGCGGTGAAGAACGTCAGCTTCGATCTGAGGAAAGGCGAGATCCACGCGCTGCTTGGCGAGAACGGCGCCGGCAAGTCGACGCTGACCAAGATCGTCGCCGGCGTCGTCGACGCGACCTCGGGCAAGATGTTCCACAAGGGCGTCGAGACCGCCTATGCCTCGCCGCATGCGGCGCTGGAAGCCGGCATCGCCATGGTGTTCCAGGAGACCAGCCTGGTGCCGTCGATGACGGTGGCGCAGAACCTCTATCTCGGCACCGAAAAATTCCTCAACCGGCTGCGCGGCACCTACATTTCGGCGCAGCAGTTCCTGCAGTCCTTGAACTTCCCCGTCGATCCGAACGCCATGGTGGCCACACTTGGCGCCGCCAAGCGGCAGATGGTCGAGATCGCGCGCGCCGTCCACCACAATGCCGAGATCATCATTTTCGACGAACCGACCGCGACGCTGACGCCGGAGGAGAAGCGCCATTTCTTCGCGCTGATCCGTCGGCTGAAGGCTAGGGGCGTCTCCATCGTCTTCATCAGCCACGCACTGGAAGAGGCGCTGATGATCGCCGACCGCATCACCATTCTGCGCGACGGCGAACTGGTGATCACCGACGACGCTTCCGCCTTCGACCGCGACAGGATCGTCGCCGCCATGGTCGGGCGCTCGCTGTCGGGGCAGATCTACCGCCAGCGCGACGAGGCGAAGCTGCGCAAGGCAGGTCGGAAGGTGCTCTCGGTGCAGGACATCTCGATGAGCAACATCGTGCGCAACAATTCCTTCTCGATCTTCGAGGGCCAGATCACCGGCGTGTTCGGGCTGATCGGCTCCGGCCGCACCGAAACCTTCAAGATCGTGTCGGGCATCTATAAGCGCGACTTCCTGCGCGGCGGCGCGATCGAGCTCGACGACAAGCCGGTGCGCTATCTCGTTCCTGCCGAAGCGGTTGCCGACGGCATCGTCTATGTCACCGAGGACCGCAAGAGCGAAGGCATCTTCGAGACGATGGGCATCGCCGAGAACCTGTTCGGCGGGCTGTTGGCTGCTGGGCGCGAAAAGGCCTGGGTGATCAACCAGCAGGAGATGCGGCAGCTTTCGGCCGAATGGACGAAGACGCTCAATATCAAGGCGATCAACGACAACGCGCGCGTCGTCGAGCTTTCCGGCGGCAACCAGCAGAAGGTGGTCATCGGCAAGGGGCTGGTGCAGCGGCCGCGCATCGTCATCCTGGACGAGCCGACGCGCGGCGTCGATGTCGGCGCCATCGCCGAGATCCACCAGATCATCAACCGGCTGGCCGACGAAGGTCTCGCCGTGGTCGTCATCTCGTCCTACCTGCCGGAGATCATGAACCTGTCGGATCGCATCCTGGTGTGCCGCCAGGGCCGCATCGTGGAAGAGTTCTCGCCGGCGGAGGCGACGGAGGAGAAGATTATGTATGCCGCGGTGCATTAGGGTGTTGGCTGGTGGGCACTTCAACAATTGGCCGAATCGTCCGTCCCTTCGCCCTAGAATGACGATGCTGAGGTGCTTCGGCCAACCTCGCGGCAGTGTGTTGTTTCGAGCTAAAAACTGAATCGGACAAACGGGTTAGCCGTTTCTGCGCAACGCTTGATTCAACGACCTCGACCAACGATTCAAACGAAAGGACCACGCCATGGCCACCACAAGACTCCTGAGCGATGCCGAGGTGGAGAAGATCCCGGCGGTGAAGGCCGTGTTCGATGACATCCGCGCGACGCGAAAATCCGACTTCGTCAACAATTTCTGGCGCGGGCTCGCCAACGATCCGCCGGCGCTGAAGCGGGTGTGGGAACAGCTCAAGGCGGTGATGGTGGCCGACAGCGCCATCGATCCGCTCACCAAGGAGATGATCTATATCGCGGTCTCGGTCGCCAATGGCTGTTCCTATTGCATCCACTCGCACACGGCCGCGGCGCGGGCCAAGGGCATGACCGAGGCGCAGCACAGCGAATTGGTCTCGATTATCGGGCTCGCCGGGCAGACCAACCATCTGGTCACGGCGATGCAGATTCCCGTCGATCCCGAGTTCGAGGTGAGGTAGGGAGCGACGGCTTTTCCGGGCCGCGATCTTCATGGACAAGGCGACCACATTTCCAATTCCGCTCTCGGGATACGAGATCGAAGGGCTGACCGGAATTGACGCTCCTCGCCTGGTGGCGCTCTATCGGGCCTGCTCGGACTATATCGTGCTGGAGCGCGGCCAGCCGCCCGATGCCGCCAGCGTGGATGAGGAATTCGAGAACTTTCCACCGAACCGGACGGAAGCCGACAAGTTCGTATTCGGGCTAAAGACAGCCGACGGTGAATTTGTCGGGTTGCTGGCCTGTGACCGCGACTATCCGCGCGCAGGGTGCTGGTGGATATCTCTGCTCATGATTGACAAAGCCTGCCGCGGAAGAGGCCTGGCACGAGCGCTTTGCGACGGTTTCTTCATCTGGCTGAAGTCTCAGCATGTCCAACGAGTAGAGCTCGGCGTCCTGGTTGAAAACAAGCAAGCGCTTCGCTTTTGGCAGGTGCGAGGCTTCGAGCCAATACGGATCGCGGGGCCAGTCAGCATCGGTGCCAAACAGCACATGATTCAAGTCTTCGGCCGCTCACTGTGAGCGGCCACTCACTCCAAGGAGAAGTTGCAGGTGTTGCACTACACCGGCCGATAGACCTTCTCCGCCGTGTTCCAGAAGATATCCGCCTCGGCCTTCGGGCCATGCCTCGCCACCGCCGCGCGGTGCGTCTTGATCAGCTCGGCATGGCTGGTCCATAGCTTCTCGATCGGGAAGTTCGAGCCGAACATCAGACGATCGCTGCCGAGGATTTCGATGGCGTCGTCGACGATGTAAGCGACGAGCTCCGGATCGTTGCGGTGCACGAAGGTGCCGAGCCCCGACAGCTTGGCGTAGAAGTTGGGCGCCGGCGCGAGCGTGCGCAGACCGGCCATCCAGGCTTCGGTTGTCGCCGGCTCCATACCGGTCAGCATGCCGGCATGGGTGAGGATGAAGCTGGTCTCCAGATTTTCTCCGACGAGCGCCAGCCCATCTTTCATCTGAGCCGGGAAGAGCTGCAGGTCGAAGGAGAGGCCGTAATCCTTCAGCCGCGTCACATTGGCGCGCACCTTGGGATCGATCACCTGATCGGCCGAGGCGGCGAAGCGGAAGGCGGGCGTCTCGTGCCAGTGGAGCTGCATGCGCACGCCTCGCAGTAGTGGATACCTTTTTAATCGGTCGATCTGTGGGCGGACATCGTCGACCGTCATGTCGGCATAGCCGACGATGGCATGGGGCCATCCGGTTTCCTCCGCGGTCTTCTGCAGGAACGCGACCTCTTTCTCGAAATCCTCCTTGGCCCAGTTGGTCTGGACATAGACAGCTTTCTCGACGCCGGAGCCTTTCTGGTCGTCGAGGAATTCCGTGATCGGATAGTCGCGGCGGATCGGCTCGTAAGGGCCGAAGATGCGCGGCACCATCGGCCCGACCAGCCAGGGCTGATCCTGCTGGCGCCAGATGTGGAAATGCGCGTCGATCGCTTTCTGCATCACGATACCCTTTTCCAGATGGCCTCAGCCGCCGGAGCGGGGCGGGCGAGCGAGAGGATGAAGTCGGCCAGGCTCTTCACCGATGAGCCGTCGACAAGGTCGTCGAGCAGCGGCAGGAGGGCGCGAAGCGCCGCGGTTGCCGGACGGAAGCGCGGGTCGCTGGCGAGTGGCGTCGCCAGCGAGAGCCGGAAGGCGCGGGCGCTGAAGCGGCGCATCGCGGTTTCGAGGTCGGAATGATCGCCGCGTTCCAATGCGTCGGACAGGATCACGATGCAGGCGCCGCGCGCAAAGGCGGAGAAGCGCGGCACCGAAAGAAAGGCGAGCAATGTCGGTCCCATGCGGGTGCCGCCATCCCAGTCGTCGACGAGCGCTGCGGCGCGGGCCAGTGCCTGCTCGTGGTCGCGGATGCGCAGCGCCGGCGTGATGCGGGTCAGCCGCGTGCCGAAGGTGAAGACCTCCGCGCGGCCCGCGCCTTGCACCGCCGCATGCGCCAGGTTGAGATAATCGGCGGTGTGCAGCTTCATCGAGCCGGAGACGTCGATGAGCAGAAGCAGTTTCCGCGGCACGATCTGGCGGCGGCGCAGCAGCGGCGCGGGGATGTCGCCATCGGCGCTGACGATTTCGCTCAGCGAGCGCCTGAGGTCGAGCGTGCCACGTGAGCGGGTGCGCATGGTGCGGAAGGAACGGCGGACGGGCAGGGCGGTGGAGAGCTTGCGACGGAACGAGCCAAAGCCATCGGGATCGCGCTGGAAATCGCGGCTGCTCAACTGCTCGAGCGCCGACGACAGTTCGCCGCCTTTCTCCTGGCGCATGGCCTGGTTTTCTTCTTGACGCGTACCGTGGTCATCCTTGATGCGGGTCTCGTCGTCCTTCTCGCCGACGATCGGAGGCTTGGCGTCGCCATAGAAATAGGCGCGGAAATGCACCTCGAATTCGCCGCGGCGGTCAGGCGGGGGCGCGAGCGTCGCAAGCGCCGCCTCGCGAATGTCGTTCATCGAGCGCGGCCCGAGCAGGGCTACCGCCTGCATGAAGCTGGTCACCTGTTCCGGCGCGATGGCGAAGGCGTGACGGCGCAGCAACCGGGCGAAGCCGAAGAACGACGCTGCGGCACTGGGCAAACTTTCGCCACGCATCATTCCTTCGCGCCCCCCTCTGTTCTGCCGGACATCTCCCCCTCTAGGGGGGAGATTGGCAGCGTTGACGCTTCGCTCGCTCCTGCAACGTTGGAGATTGGCGAAAGCCGGAATGACAGCCGATCTCCCCCCTTGAGGGGGAGATGTCCGGCAGGACAGAGGGGGGTGCTGTCCCGCCAGCGCTGCGAGATAGGCGAGCGATAGCTATCTGCCTTCGGCTCGGTGAAACTACACATCACCCCATCGCCTCCTCGACGATTTGGCCAAGCTCCGGCGCGATCGAAGACAAATCCTCCTCGTCCTTGATCAGCACGCCGATGGCGCGGCGGAAGGCTTCCGGCCATGGGCTGCCGCCTTTTTCGAGGATGGTCGCGGCATTCGCCCATTCGACGGCCTCGGCGATGCCCGGCGGCTTGGCCAGAGGGCGGGCGCGTATTTGCTGCACGGCCTTCGCCACCGCGCGCGCCGTCGCCTCGGCAACATCGCCCGCGCGCAGCATGATGATCTCGGCCTCGCGCGTGGCGTCGGGATAGCCGATCCAGTGATAGACGCAGCGCCGGCGCAGCGCCTCGGCAAGCTCGCGGGTGCGGTTGGAGGTCAGGATGACGATCGGCTGTGTTGCGGCGCGGATGGTGCCTCGCTCCGGGATGCTGATCTGGAAGTCAGAGAGGAATTCCAGAAGTAGCGCCTCGAATTCATGGTCGGAGCGGTCGATCTCGTCGACCAACAGCACGCGCTGGTCCGGCGCGCGCAGCACCTGCAGCAGCGGCCGCGCGATCAGGAAGCGGTCGTCATAGATATCGATTTCGTGCTCGCCGGCGTGGCGGATGGCGAGCAACTGGCGCTGGTAGTTCCACTCATAGAGCGCGTGCCCGGCATCGATGCCTTCATAGCATTGCAGACGCACCAGCTCGCGGCCGAGCAGTTCCGCAACCGCTTTCGCGGCCTCGGTCTTGCCGACGCCCGGCGCGCCTTCGAGCAGCAGCGGCTTGCCCAACCGGATCGCCAGGAAGATCGCGGTCGCCAGGCTGTCGTCGGCCAGATAGCGTGAAGCGGCGAGGCGCGTGACCACGGCCTCCGGCGAAGCCGCGACCTCTATTGCGTCGGCGCGGGTCATCTTCCGCTCAGCCCGCGGCCCGCGCCTTCAGTGCGCGCAGGACGCGTTCCGGCGTGATCGGCAAAGTGTCGATGCGCACGCCGACCGCGTCGAAGACGGCATTGGCGACGGCCGGGATCTGCGGGTTGGCGCACATCTCGCCCGGCCCCTTGGCGCCGAACGGGCCGTCGGCGGAGGGCCGCTCCAAAACGATGATCTCGGTCTCGGCGAGATCACCGGGCCCCGGCATCAGATATTGGTTGAAGTCGGTGCCGCCATGGTCGCGGCTTGGGTAATAGGGCTCGGTCGTCTCGTAGAGCGCGTGGCTGATGCCCATCCAGGAGCCGCCGACAAGCTGCTGCTCGACCATCCTGGGGTTCAGCGCGCGGCCGATCTCGAAGACGTTTTTCACGTTGAGCACCGTCACTTCGCCGGTCTCGTCGTCGACCTCGACCTCGACCACCGTGCAGGCATGGGCGTAGCAGGTCGAGGGCTTCATCGCGCCGGTCTCCTTTTCCGGATAGGAGCGCGGGATCAAGAACATGCCGCGCCCGGAGATCGAGCGGCCGCGCTTGAAATGCGCCGACAGCGCGACGTCGAAGATCGAGATCGACTTCTGCGGCGCGCCTTTCACCAGTATGTTGCCCTGGCCATCGGTCTCCAGGTCGGAGGCATTCACCTCCAGCTCCTCGGCCGCCACTTCCAGCATCACCTGTCGGGCTTCCTTGGCCGCCTGGATGACGGCATTGCCGGCGCGGTGCGTGCCGCGCGAGGCGAAGGTGCCCATGCAATGCGGGCCGGTGTCGGTGTCGGCGGTGTCGATGACAACGCGGTCGGTCGGCACGCCGATGGTCTCGGCGCAGATCTGCGCCATGATCTGCTTCATGCCCTGGCCGAGATCGACGCTGGAGAGCGTCACCATGAAATTGCCGGTCGGCGTCGAATGGACCAG
This sequence comes from Mesorhizobium sp., assembly GCA_004020545.1. Classification (GTDB taxonomy): domain Bacteria; phylum Pseudomonadota; class Alphaproteobacteria; order Rhizobiales; family Rhizobiaceae; genus Mesorhizobium. The sequence goes on from SAQE01000002.1 coordinate 161,055, forward strand.
CGCCTGGGTCGGGTCGCCGCCGAGGTTCATACCCGTCGGATAATTGATCGCGGCGACGCCGCGTCCACGCCGGATCGCCATCTCAGGCTCCCTTCCTGTAGGAGGACATCGCCATGTATTTTTCCGCCACCGGCCAGTTGGCGGCGCGCGAGGCTTCCTGCATGCACTCTATCAGGGCGGCGCCCTCGGTCGGCTGGCGATGCGCCTTCATGTCGCCGTCGCGATAGGCGTTGATGAAGCGGAATTCGAGCGGATCCATGCCGATCAGCCGCGCCAGCTTGTCCATCTGCACCTCCAGCGCGAAATCGCCGATGGTAACGCCGAAGCCGCGCATGGCCGACGAAGGGGTGCGGTTGGTGTAGACGCAGTAAGTGTCGATCCAGACATTCGGGATCGTGTAGGGCCCGGGATAGTGCGCCGCACCCTTCTGTGCGCCATAGGGCGAATGGCGCGAATAGGCGCCGGCATCGGTATAGCCGGTCACCTTGCGCGCGACGATGCGGCCGTCCTTCATGATGCCGTCCTTGATGACGACCTTCTCGGCCGCGCGCGGCGAGGAGATCTGCATCTCTTCCTCGCGGCTGTAGATAAAACAGACCGGGCGTCCTGTTAGCTTGGCGGCGAGGATGGTGATCGGCTCGACGATGACGTCGACCTTGCCGCCGAAGCCGCCGCCGACCGTTCCACCGACGAAGTGCAGCTTGCTGCCCGGCATCTGCAGGATGATCGAGGTGTTGTCGAGGGTGAAGAACATCGCCTGCGTGTTGGTGTAGCAGGTGAAACGGTCATTGCCTTCAGGCGCCACCACGCAGCCGGTCGTCTCGGTCGGCGCGTGCTCGATCGGCGAGGACTGGTAGGTCTGTTCGAGGATGTGGTCGGCCTGGGCAAAGCCCGCCTCGACGTCGCCGAAGCGCACCTTGCGGCACTCGCCGCTGTCATAGAGGTAATAGTTCTGGCCGTGATATTCGTTGACGATCGGCGCGCCAGGCTTCAGCGCTTCCTCCATGTCGAAGACGGCCGGCAGCACCTCATAATCGACCTTGACCTTGGCGGCGGCTTCCTGCGCCGCGCGCTCGGTCTCGGCCAGCACCGCCACCACGGCCTCGCCTTTCCAGCGCACCTTGCCGTCGGCAAGCACGGTTTCGTCCTCGGGGCCGATCTGGATCAGGATCAGGATGGTATAGACGTTGTGCGGCACGTCCTTGGCGGTCAGCACCCTCACCACGCCCGGATGCTTTTCCGCTTCCGACGTGTCGATCGAGCGGATGCGCGCATGGTGATGCGGGCTGCGCACCATCTTCAGATGCAGCATGCCCGGAAAATTGCGGTCGGCAAAATAGGCGGTTTTGCCGGTGACATGTCCCGGGGAATCGAGCCGCGGCCGCGGCTGGCCGATCTCGTGCAGGCCGTCCTCGCGGACATCGGCGAAATAGTCCTTGCGCAGTTCCATGGCTGTTCCTCAGGCGGCGTTCTGCGAATTGGCGCGCGCGGCGGTGAGCACCGCCTGGATGATCGGCTCGTAGCCGGTGCAGCGGCAGATGTTGCCGGACAGCGCCTCGACCACGTCCTCGCGGCTGGGATTGGGCGTGCGGTCGAGCAGCACTTTGGCGGCCATGATCATGCCCGGCGTGCAGAAGCCGCATTGGGTGGCGAAGGCATCGAGGAAGGCGCGCTGCAGCGGGTGCAGGACACCAGCTTCGGCGAGACCGGCGGTGGTCCTGATGTCGGCGCCGTTGCAAGTCTCGGCCAGCGTCAGACAGGAGAGCCGCAACTCGCCGTCGATGATGACGGAGCAGGCGCCGCAAGTGCCCTGGTGGCAACCGCCTTTCGGCGAGGTGTCACCGATCTTGTCGCGCAGCGCATGGAGCAGCGTCGTGCCGCTTTCGATGAATTCGGCTTTTTCCGAGCCGTTGAGCGTGAACTGAACCGGGACCTTTGCCATTCTTCCTCCCTGCGCGCCTGCCCGAATGACCGGACAGACGCGCGTCCCCCACGAATGTTTAACCCAACAGCAGGCGCCCGAGATGGACCGGCAGCACCTCGGCTCGATACCAGGTGCTGGCGATCGGGTCGGTGATCGGCGAGATGCCCTCGCCAGCCGCGGCAAGCGCCGGCGCGATCTCCTGGGGTGTGAGCTTGCAGCCAAGCAACGCTCTTTCCGCTGCTTTGGCCCGCATCGGCCGATCGGCCATGCAGCCAAGCGCTATGCGCGCGGAGGTCACCGTGCCGTCGGCGGTGCGCTGCAAGAGCGCCGCGATGCTCAGCACGGAGATGCCTTTCGGTTTGACGCGCGAGACTTTGAGGAAGTGGAAGCTATCCGCCTTGGGCAGGGAGAACTCGACCGCGGTGATGATGGCGCGGCTGCTGTCGCGGCCGGTAAGGAAGTCCTCGATCGGCGTCTCGCCGGTCTCGGCAGTGACGGTTGCATCGAGCGCCAGCAGCGCCACCGCGAAATCGCCGTAAGGGGCCGGGGCGAACAGATTGCCGCCGACGGTCGCCATGTTGCGGATCGCCGGGCCGCCGACGGCGCGCGCGGCCGGCGCAACGGCGGCAAGATCGGGATGGCGGGCGATCGCGGCCATGGTGACCGAAGCGCCGAGCTGGACCTTATCGCCGGAAACGGTGATCGCCGACAGGGAAGGCTCGGTGACGCGCACGAGGCTTGATACCGAAACGTCGCCCTCATTGGCGCCGCGAACCACCAGCGTGCCGCCGCCGAGATAGCGCGTGCCGGACGCTTGCAGCGCCGCATTGGCGTCTTTCACGGTCGAGAAGGTCTGCAGCGCAAGCGACATGGCGCGCTCCCGTCAGTTCTGGCCGGCGAAGTGGCTCTTGAGGGCATTGAAGCCACCCTGGAAGACATTGGCGCCCATGCCTTCGGCCAGCTTGTCGGCTTCCTCGGGGGCTGCGTCGAAGCTCGCGCTCCATTCGGCATAGGTGCGGTCGCCGTCGGTGACGCGGCGCAATTGCAGCGTCGCCTTGTGGTTGGTGATCGGCTGCGGTGTTTCGAGAATCGAGTAGCTGACCAGGAAATTCTCGTCGGAAAAATCGAGCAGTTTTTCGCGCAGCCGCGCGCCGCTGACCAATTGGAAGTTGCGCACGCACCCGATGGTGGTGGCGTCCTTGCCATCCTCGATATGGCTTTCCACCATGCGCGGGTGCCAACTCGGCAGGCCGTTGAAATCGCGGACGCGCGCCCAGACCTGTTCGACCGGCGCGTCGATGACGCTGGAGATGGTGACTTTCGCCATAAGCTCGTTCCCTTGCGAAGATGGGAAGAAGACTAGGGCGGCCGACGAACCGGCGCTTATCAACGCGTCTTGCGCGCCTATCAATCAGTCTGAAAAACGTCCTCTCAGGACATTGCGCGGGCCGCTTCGCGGTAGAGCGTCGGCGGCACGCCGACATGATCGCGGAAGAAGCGCGAGAAATTGCCCTGGGTGGTGAAGCCGAGATTGCAAGCGACAGAGATCAGTGGCTCTTGCGACCATTGCAGCTGGCGCACGGCTTCCTCCATGCGCAGCGTGTTCCAGTAGACGTTCGGCGTCAGATTGGTCTGTTCCTTGAACAATGCGAAGAAATGCGGCCGGGACAGGCCGACGCTGCGCGCCACGTCGTCGAAGGAGATGCGCTCGCAGACATTGGCCTTCATCAGCTGGATCGCCTTGCGGACGCGGAAGTCCAGCATCGTGTTGATGCGAACGCGCACCGCCTGCGGCGCCGAGGCGTCCGCCGCGTCAAGCACGCTGTCGATGAAGCGTTCGATCTCGTAATTAGCGACGTCGTCGATGCTCTCATTGTCGGTCAGATGATCGAGCAGGTTGGCCGCCGCCTGGTGCAGCCATGGCTCCAGCACGATAGCCGCCTGCGCAAACAGCGGCGCGGACATCGGCAGGTCGCGGCGACGGCGCGCCCAATCGGGATCGATGTAGAAGGCGAGGAACAGGCCGGGCTTGCCGTCGCGGGAAAGCGCGTGGCTGTGCGGCTGGAAGGAGTTGATGCCGGCGGCGGTGGCAGGCCCGAGCCGCACCGTCTCGCGGCCGATCGTCATTTCCCCGGCCGTGCCTTCCAGCCAGATGATGAGATGCGCCTCGCCATGGGCATGGGTGACGAAGTCGTTGGCGACATTCAGGACAGAGACATGTCCGAACCGGCCCCAGTAGAGCCTGATCGCGTCCGTCATGGGTCTATTTCCTCCCGCAGGCGACTGGCCTCCCTTCGCCCACCCAGAGATTGTGCGGCCGACTTTTGGCCTGCGTCAAGGCATGGCGGAACGACGGGCGTCTTGCATCGTCCGTCGGGGCGGATTTTCAGACTGAACGATAGGAGCGTTCCCTTCTCCCCCTGGGGAGGAGGGGAAAGCTAGTCGCTGCGCCGGAAGTTGCGGATTCGGTCGAACAGCACGGCCAGGATGATCGCGCCGCCGATGAAAGTGCCTTGCCAGAAGGCATTGATGCCGAGCAGGCCGAGGCTGTTGCGGATTACTTCGATCAGCGCTGCGCCGACGATCGCGCCCAGGGCCGTCCCGACGCCGCCGGCGAGGTTGGCGCCGCCGATGACGGTGGCTGCGATCACCTGGAGCTCCATGCCGGTGCCGATATTGGTGGTGACGGCGCCGAGCCAGCCGGTCTCGATGATGCCGGCCAAACCCGCCGACAAAGCCGAGATCATGTAGACCGCGACCTTGATCTGGCGCACCGGAACACCGGTCAGCGTCGCCGCATGCTCATTGCCGCCGATGGCGAAGATGTGCCGGCCGAACTTGGTCCAGCGCAGGATGAAACCGGTGATCAGAGCCAGGATGATCATGTAGAGCACCGGGTTGGCGATGCCGAACAGCCAGGCGCCACCGCCCAGCGCCAGAAGCTTGTCGTGGTCCGGCCCGAACTGGAAGACGACGGTGTTGTTGGAGGCGACCATGGCGAGGCTGCGGGCGACCGAGAGCATGCCGAGCGTCACCACGAAAGGCGGGAAGTCGAGATAGGCGATAAGCATGCCGTTGAAGGCGCCGATGGCGAGCGCGGTGACGATCGTGGCCAGGATGCCGACCTCGATCGAGTAGCCGGCATGCATGGTGACGGCCAGCACCATCGAGCACAGGCACAGCACCGAGCCGACCGAAAGGTCGATGCCGCCGGTGATGATGACGAAGGTCATGCCGAGCGCGACGATGGCGACGAAGGTGATATTGCGGGTGATGTTGTAGAGATTCTTCTGCGTGGCGAAGGCGTCGGTGGCAACGGACAGGAACAGACAGGCAAGGATGACCGCGATCACCACCCAGAAGGTCTGGCTGGACAGCATGCGCGACAGGAAGCTGTGCTGCTTCTGCGCGATCGTCTGGTCAAGGGTAACTGCCATTATCGACCTTTCCTGCCGATGATGAGCCGCGTCCGCGCGGCGAGTTCCGGGGTTGCGATGCTCATGCGACCTGTTCGATGGCGCCGGTGATCAGCCCGGTGACTTCCTCGGGCGAGCTCGAGGCGATTTTCTTGTCGGCGACCTTCCTGCCGCGCCGCATGACGATGACGCGGTCGGCAACGTCGAAGACGTCGGGCATGCGGTGGCTGATCAGCACGACAGCGATGCCCTGGTCGCGCAAATGACGGATCAGGTTCAGCACTTCGGCGACCTGCCTGACCGAGATCGCCGCCGTCGGCTCGTCCATCAGCACGATCTTGGCCTGCGAAAGCATGGTGCGGGCGATCGCAACCGCCTGGCGCTGGCCGCCCGACATCTGCTTGACGAGGTCGCGCGGGCGCGTCTCGGACTTCAGCTCGGCGAAGAGCTGGCCGGCGCGCTTGTACATCGCGGCATAATCGAGAATGCGGAGCGGGCCGATGCCGCGGCGCAGCTCGCGGCCGAGATAGACATTGGCGGCTGCCGTCAGATTGTTGCAGAGCGCCAGGTCCTGGTGGACGATCTCGATGCCGTGCTGGCGGGCCTCCGCCGGCTTGTGCAGGATCAGCTCCTTGCCATCCAGATGCATCGTGCCATGGCTGGGGCGGAAGTTCCCGGCGATCATCTTGACCAGCGTCGATTTGCCGGCGCCGTTGTCGCCCATCAGGCCGACGACCTGTCCGGCTTCCAGCGTGAACGAAACGTCGTTCACCGCCTGGATGGCGCCGAAATGCTTCGAGATGTTGGCGAGTTCGAGAACCGACACCAGCCTTAAGCCTCCCATTTTTCGCCCTGCGACTGCTTCACCGTCGATGCCGGCGCCCGCATGGGCCTCGCACCTCCAACTCCTCCCGAGCGGGGGTGCAATCGATGCATTTAGGCTAAAGCTCACATGGGCGTCAATCAATTGTCGAACGATTAATTTCGGAACTCGTCGAAAAATCGGTTTTGTAGGACAAATAGGAATTGACGTTGGCCGCGAGCCGTTATTAGCTAGCGTCGGAGGAAGAATTTGCCCTCGCAAATCGCTGTTCAGTGGACGCGGTCGGCAGGGATTCGGTCAGGATCCGGCAACGCCAGCGCTCATTCGAGCTGGAACGGATCGGCAAATGCTTATCGGCCCGGCTTAAGACACGAACATTCGAGGCGACTGCCGTGTTCGTTGCATCCGGGCCGATCGGTGTGGCGGGCACGTCGTGTCCGTCTGTTTTCAAGGGAGGAACGATATGAGGAAATCACTTTTGCTCGCCGCCGTCGCCGCCATGGCGTTGGGCGCCGGGCCGGCTTTGGCCAAGAAACAGCTCGTCATCGTCGTGAAGGGTCTCGACAACCCGTTCTTCGAAGCCATCCACCAGGGCTGCGAGAAGTGGAACAAGGAAAATGCCAGCTCGGAATATGAATGCTTCTACACCGGCCCGGCATCGACCTCGGACGAGGCTGGCGAAGCCCAGATCGTGCAGGACATGCTGAGCAAGCCGGACACGGTGGCGATGGCGATCTCGCCGTCCAACGCGCCGCTGATCGCCCAGACGATCAAGAGCGCCAATCCATCGATCCCGATCATGACCGTCGACGCCGACCTTGCCAAGGAAGATGCAGCGCTTCGCAAGACCTATCTCGGCACCGACAACTATCTGATGGGCAAGAAGATCGGCGAATACATCAAGAAGGCCAAGCCGAACGGCGGCACGGTCTGCACCATCGAAGGCAATCCGGCTGCCGACAACATCCTGCGCCGCGCGCAGGGCATGCGCGATGCGCTGTCGGGCAAGGAAGGCCTGTCGGCGCTTGCCGGCGAAGGCGGCTGGACCGAGGTGGCCGGCTGCCCGGTGTTCACCAATGACGACGGTGCAAAGGGCGTGCAGGCGATGACGGACATCCTCGCCGCCAATCCGAAGCTCGACGCCTTCGGCATCATGGGCGGCTGGCCGCTCTTCGGCGCCCCGCAGCCCTATCGCGACCTGTTCAAGCCGATGGCCGACAAGATCGCCAAGAACGAGTTCGTCATCGGCGCGGCCGACACGATCGGCGACGAGGTGGCGATCGCCAGGGAAGGCCTGGTGACCGCGCTGGTCGGCCAGCGGCCGTTCGAAATGGGCTACAAGGCGCCTTCGGTGATGCTCGACCTCATCGGCGGCAAGAAGGTCGACGATCCGGTCTTCACCGGCCTCGACGAATGCACCAAGGACACGGTCGACACCTGCATCCAGAAGTAGGCTTCGATCCCGGGGCGCCCTACGAGGGGGCGCCCCTTCGCCTTTCGCCCAGATCATGGACGCGGCCTTGCCGGGGGCGCGAGGCCAAGGCTTTTCTGCGTCCAAGATTTCCTTGTTCGGCAGAGTTTTGCGGGCGTCGTTAGGCTCGCCATGGGAGGCACCGGAACGCGGATGCCACAGGAGAGATCGAGGAAGCGCGCTGCCGCCACAACCCAGCTGTCCGTCCTACGCCCGCCCGAGGCGACGCGGATCGCCGGTCTCAGCGTGCATGCCTCGCTGGCCGGCGAGATTGGCCTCAGGATCGTGCGCGGCGACTATCCACCCGGCACCATCCTGCCCAATGAAGCCAAATGGTCGCAAACCTTCAACGTCAGCCGCTCGGCGGTGCGCGAAGCCATCAAGATGCTGATGGCCAAGAGCCTTCTGGCGTCGCGGCCGAAGATCGGCAGCTGGGTCGAACCACGAGAGCGCTGGAACCTGCTCGACCGGGACGTGCTCGCCTGGTACGCGACCTCGCCCGACCGCGAGGTGTTCCTGAGGACGGTGCAGGAGTTCCGCCACATCATCGAACCCGAAGCGGCCGCCTTTGCGGCGGTGCGGCGCTCCGACGAGCAGATGGTCGAGATCAGCCAGGCTTGCCGCGAGATGGGGGAGGCGATGCATATCCAGGAGCGCACGCGCGCCGATACGCGGTTTCACCTTGCCATACTGCGCGCCTCCGGCAATGAGCTGCTGGTGCCGCTCGGCGTGCTGATCGAGTCGGCGCTCGACCATCTCTTCGTCTTCGTCACGCGCGAGCACAGCGACCAGCGGCGGGCCCAGTCCCTGCACGAGGCGATCGAGCGGAACATCCGCCTGCAGCGCCCGGCCGCCGCCAGGAGCGCGGTGCACAAGCTGCTCGCCAACACCGACGAGGTGATCGAGCTGTCGCGGCGCTGATAGGGAGTGCTCGCGCCGGTGACTTGTCAGATCTTCTGCTTCACGCCGTCCTTCGACGGCATCAGGTCGACGCCGTTGAGCTTGCCGACATGCGTGGCCAGCATCGGCACATATTGGTCGGCCGGCCCGGCGGCGAAGGCGGTCGCGAACGAGTTCTTGGTAGCGTTGCCCAGCGGATTGGCAATGCCGGCAGCACCCGCCATCGATTCCAGATAGGTCAGATCCTTGAAGGCATTGGCGATGGAGAATTTGTGTGCGTCGCGGTCGCCCTCCAGCGTCCAGCGCATGAAGGTCTGGTAGAAGCCGCAATCCATGCGGCCGTTGCGGATCACGCTGTCGAAGCGCGGCGGCGAGATGCCGACCTTCTGCGCCAAGGCAAGCGCTTCGGAGTAGATCGCGGCATAGCCGAGCGAGATGAAATTGTTGAGCAGCTTCATGCGGTGGCCGTCGCCGGTATCGCCGATATGGACGATGCGGCCGGCCCAGGTCTCGATCACCGGCTTCAGCCGGGCGAAAACCGCGTCCGGCGCGCCGACCATGGCGTCGAGCGTGCCTTCCCAGGCCTCCTTCGGCGTGCGGCTCAGCGGCGCATCGACATAGTCGACGCCGAGCGCGTTGAGCTCGGCGGCTAAAGCCACGGTCGACGTCGGATCGGATGTCGAGCAATCGACGACCACAGAACCCTTTTTTAACCCTTCCTTCAGTCCGCCGGGGCCGCGGATGATCGCCTCCACCTCGCGCGAGCCGGTGACGCAGATGAAGACGATGTCGGAGGCGGCCGCCACCTCGCGCGACGTGGCAACCTCCTTCGCACCGCGGCCGAGCAGGTCTTCCGCCGGCTTGCGGTTCTTGCGGCCCAGGAAAGTGAGCGGATAGCCTTTGTCGACGATGTTCTTGGCGATGCCGTGCCCCATCAGGCCGAGGCCGATGAAACCGATGTTTTCGCGGGCAGCGGTGGTGGTCATGTCGTTTCGTCCCTGTTTTTCCTGATGGTCGGCGCCGGCGCGATCGGTCGGCGAGCGATTGCTGGAGAAGGGTTTCGCGGATCGCAGTTGGCAGGCGATCGCGGAATACCATATTGTCTGACAATACACATAATTCTCATGCAATGTGGAGAGCAAAATGACGAAGCGGATCATGTTCACCGGCGGCAGCGGCAAGGCCGGCCGCCATGTCGTCCAGTATCTGGTCGAGCATGGCTGCCAGGTGCTCAACATCGATACCAGGCCGCTCGACAACCCGAAGGTGCGCACTTTAATCACCGACATCACCGACAGCGGGCAGGTGTTCAACGCGCTGTCGAGCTATGCGGGGCTGCACGAGTTCGATCCGTCGCTGCGGGCGCAACCGGTCGATGCCGTGGTGCATTTCGCCGCCATCCCGCGCATCATGATCACGCCTGACAACGAGGTGTTCCGCATCAACGCGATGGGCACCTACAATGTCATCGAAGCGGCGGTGAAGCTCGGCATTCGCAAGGCGATCATCGCGTCCAGCGAGACGACCTACGGCCTTGTCTTCGCCAACGAGCCGCGCAACCCGACGCATTTCCCGCTCGACGAGGACTACGACGTCGATCCGATGGACAGCTATGCGCTGTCGAAGATCGTCAACGAGAAGACCGCGCGCGCCTTTGCGCTGCGCAGCGGCTTCGACATCTATGCGCTGCGCATCGGCAACGTCATCGAGCCGCATGAATATGCGCTGTTCCCGAAGTGGTTCGCCGATCCCGGCTTCCGCAAGCGCATCGCCTGGAGCTACATCGACGCCCGCGATCTTGGGCAGATCACGCTTCGCGCCATCGAGAAGGATGGGCTGGGCTATCAGGTTTTCAACGCGGCCAATGACGACACCTCGTCCGACCTGCCGACGGCCGAGCTCCTGAAGCGCTTCTATCCCGGCGTGCCGGTGAAAGCCGAGCTCGGGGAATTCGAGACGCTGCTGTCGAACCGCAAGGCGCGCGAGGTGCTAGGCTTCCGGCCCGAACACAGTTGGCGCAAATACGTCAAGACCGCGTGAGGCGAGACAAATGCTGGTTGAGCTGTGCACATCCATACGCGCTGCGGCAAAGCCAGCTTGCCGCGCTTGACAGCTTCTGAAAACCGGACTTTCTGGACATATGCGAGACGCAAAGCCGAACAACGAAAAGAAGCCCAAGAAAGCGGCATCCGCCGAGCGTCCGGCGGGAATCCGGCGGCCCAACTCGCCACGCATCCCTGGCGCCAGTGTGCACACGTCGCTGGCCAGTGAAATCGGGCTTCGGATCGTGCGCGGCGACTATCCACCTGGCACCATCCTGCCCAACGAAGCGAAATGGTCGGAAACCTTCGACGTCAGCCGCTCGGCGGTGCGCGAGGCGATCAAGATGCTGATGGCCAAGAGCCTTCTGGCGTCGCGACCCAAGATCGGCAGCTGGGTCGAGCCGAAAGAGCGCTGGAACCTCCTCGACCGCGACGTGCTCGCCTGGTACGCGACTTCGCCGGATCGCGACGTGTTCCTGCGAACGGTGCAGGAGTTCCGCCACATCATCGAGCCGGAGGCGACGGCTTTCGCGGCGATGCGACGCACCGACGAACAGATGGCCGAGATCAGCCAGGCCTGCCGCGAGATGGGCGAGGCGACCAACCTGCAGGAGCGCACCCGCGCCGACACGCGCTTCCACCTCGCTATCCTCCGGGCCTCGGGCAACGACCTCTTGGTGCCGCTCGGCGTCCTGATCGAATCCGCTTTCGACCACCTCTTCGCCTATACGACACGCGAACTGGACGACCTGCAGTACGCCCAGAAACTGCACGAAGCGATCGAGAGGAACATCCGGCTGCAAAGGCCGGATGCCGCGCGCAATGCCGTGCGCAAGCTGCTTGCCAATACCGACGACGTCATCCGCTCGCGCCAAGGCCGGTATTCAGGTGAGGCCGGCCTGACCTGAATCTGAGCAGGCCTCAGTCCTGTCTTTTGCGCCCGAAGGCGACGCGCAATTCGTCCTTCGCCTTTTCCAGCACCCGCTTTCGCTCCTCCGGCAGGTTCCTGCCGGCGCGGTTGATGTAGAAATTCAGCATCGACATCGCGGACCGGAACGGCTCCGCCTTGCGGCGGTGGCTGTGCTCGGCCGAGCGCTTGAGCGAGGCGGCGATCTTCTTGGCATCGTCGGATTCAAAGACGTGCTCTTCGAGATCCAGCGCATTGCTGTGCTCGGTCACCTCGGCCGACCATTTCTTTTTGGCGGTCATTGGCGAACTCCTTTCGCGCTTTAGGTGCTGAACTCCGGGCGGCAGGTCAGGTTCCAATCGCTGGAGCCACGGATTTGTCCCTCGTGGCGCTGCTCGGCGGCGGAAATGCGCCGATAGTGGGCTGAAAGCCCGCCCGATCTCGAAGAATCGCGGACAGGAACGCCTTGACGACAATCCCCGGAAACACTGCAAACAGTGCCGGCATCGACAGCGTCTATGCATGGATGCGGCTTGGCATTTCCTTGCTGCTGGCGACGATCGGCGGCGTCGGCATGTGGGCGGTGGTCGTGGTTCTGCCCGCCGTGCAGGCCGAGTTCGGCGTCGATCGCGCGGCGGCATCCATGCCTTACACCGCGACCATGGTGGGCTTTGCCGCCGGCAATGTGCTGGTCGGGCGCGCCATCGACCGCATGGGTTATTGGATCCCGGCACTCGCCTCGGCGATTGCGCTCGGTGCGGGCTTTCTGCTTGCTTCGCTCACCAATTCGATCCTTGGCTTCACCCTTGCCCAAGGGCTGCTGATCGGCGTCGGCACCTCGGCGATCTTCGGGCCGCTGATCGCCGATATTTCGCATTGGTTCAACCGCCGCCGCGGGGTCGCCGTGACGGCTGCCGCGTCCGGCAGCTATCTGGCCGGTGCAGTCTGGCCGATGGCGATTCCCCATGTCATGCAGGGCGAAGGCTGGCGTTTCACATATGCAGCGATCGGTGTGTTCTGCCTTGCGACCATGGTGCCGCTGGTGCTGATGCTGCAGCGAGGCGCGCCGCGCGAGGCTGCTCAAGGCTCGCCGGGCAGCCGGCGGGTTCAGCCGATCTCGCTGTCGCCGGCGGCGCTGCAGACGCTGCTGGTTGTCGCCGGCTTCGGCTGCTGCATGGCGATGTCGATGCCGCAGGTGCATATCGTCGCCTATTGCATGGATCTCGGCTATGGCGTCGCGCGCGGTGCCGACATGCTGTCGATCATGCTGGCGGCGGGCGTCGTCAGCCGGATCGGGTCGGGTTTCCTCGCCGATCGCATCGGCGCGGTGAAGACGCTGCTCGTCGGTTCGGTGCTGCAATGCGTGTCGCTGTTCTTCTATATCCCCTTTGACGGGCTGGTCTCGCTCTATGTCGTCTCACTCGTCTTCGGCCTTTCGCAAGGCGGCATCGTGCCCTGTTATGCGATCATCGTTCGCGACTACATGCCGGCCAAGGAAGCCGGCCAGCGGGTCGGCATCGTCCTGATGGCTACCATCTTCGGCATGGCGGTCGGCGGCTGGATGTCGGGCTGGATCTACGATCTCACCGGCTCCTATGCCGCGGCGTTCCTCAACGGCATCGCCTGGAACCTGGTGAATCTCGCCGCCATTGTGCTGCTTATGTGGAGGGCAAGGCGAGGCGTGGAAGCGCTGGCCTGATGTCCGCCGGCAACCTGGCCACTGCAAGGTTGTCTACCGGCGCAAAGGGAGGGCCAGGTGGGGCGGTCGCACTCGTCCGTGCGATTTCGCATGACGTTGCGCCCGAATACTGGATGCAGCGGGCTATTTACTTGGACAGGCTTTGGGCGGAATATTGCGAAGTGGGAGGAAGCACTCGGAGAATCCCCTGAATAAATGCGCTCGAACGGCTTCCGCCCGTTGAATGCAAGGGAGGATAATCATGAGACGTACTTTCCCGCTCGCGGCATCCGCCGCGGCGTTTTTGCTCGGCGTGCCCTCCGCCTTCGCGCAGTCCGGCGGCGTCGAGAAAGCAGTGGGCGGCTACAGCTTCGAGGAAGCCGCAAAGGAAGCCCCCACCACCAAGGATTTCCATTCGGCCGATGGCCATCTCACCTTCGCCATCGTGACACATACGGCCGGCAACGGCTTCTTCGATCCGGTCTATGTCGGTGCGACCGCCGCCGGTAATCTGATCGGCGCCAAGATACTGCTGCTCGGCTCGGAATCTCCGACCGACGACCCGGCCCGCGAGATCGAAATCCTGAACCAAATCGTGCAGGATCCCACGATCGACGGGCTGATCATGACAACGCCCCAGGTCGGCGCCTATAACGACATCGTCAAGGCCGCCGAGGCCAAGGGCATACCAGTAGCAACGACCAATTCCTTCGACGGCACGATCCTCGACCGCAGCGGCATCAGCCACACCGGCCAGGACGCCTCCGCCGCGGCGATCGCCGGCGAGGCACTCGTCAAGTGCCTCGCGGACAAGGGTATCGAGAAGGGCTCGATCGTTCTGCCGTCATCGACTGCGATGGGCAACATCGAGGTGAACAATCGCGTCACTTCGGCGTTCAACGCGATCGTCAAAGGCCTGAAGGACGCCGGCAAGCTCGAGGCCTTCAAGGTCGACGCAGGTCCCGAGAACACAGGCATCGACACCAATCCGAACGATCCGGTAAACGGCATCGTGACGCTGTTCGAATCGCGCGGTGACGTTGTCGGCGCCTTCGCCGGCAACAACGTGTTCACGCCTGCGCTGGCCAAGGCCGTCGCCCAGACCGGAAAGGCCGGCAAGATCTGCGCCTATGGCTTCGACCTCGGTCCGGCGCAGCAGGATGCGTTGAAGAGCGGCGACCTGACCGGCGCGCTCGGGCAGCAGCCCTTCCTGCAGGGCTTCTATCCGGTCATGCAACTCTATCTGCAGATCGATCGAGGCATCGCGGCCGCCAATCTCGACACGCGCGCCCAACTCGTGACGCAGGAGACCGTTGGAAAGGTCGGCAAGCGTTTCGAGAACTGAATGTCAAAGCGACACTGAACCCCGGCGCGGGAGGGGCTGGTATCCTCCCGCGCATTTTGGCCTTCGGAACCCTTTTATCAAAAATGCCCGCTGAAGCTCTCGCTCGTCGCCTTCCCCCCCAGCTCGTCGGCGGCTGGGAAATGGGATTGCTTGCCCTGCTGGCGCTGATCTATCTCGGCGGCGCTGCCGTCAATCCGACGTTCTTCGGCTCGCCGGAGGCGTTCCATGCACTGCTTCGCGATACCTCGCGGGTCGCCATCATCGCCGTCGGAATGACCTTCGTCATCATCAACAAGGACCTCGACCTGTCGGTCGGCTCCATCTACGGCCTTGTGGCCGTCGTTTTTGCCAGGCTGTTCGCGCCAAGCTTCGCCGATCTCGACATCGTCACGTCGGTGACGGTCTGCGTCCTTCTTGGCATGGTGATCGGCCTCGTCAACGGTGTGCTCGTTACCATCCTAAAAGTGCCGGCGTTCATCGCCACCTTGACCACGCTTTTGATCGGCCGCGGCTTCGTCCTTGCCCTGACGCGCGGTCAGGCGATCTACTATCCAGGCAAAGCGAAGGAGGCCCCGCTCTTCTTCCATCTCGGCGAGACGAACGTCTTCGGCTTCAACAACCAGATCGCGATCTTCGCGGTCGTTGCCGTGATCGGCGCCTACGTGCTCGCCAACACTCGCTGGGGCTACGAGACCTTCGCGACGGGCGGCAACGAGCAGGCAGCTGTCTATGCCGGCATACCGACGAACTGGGTGCGCATCCGTGCCTATCTGCTCTCGTCGCTCTGCGCCACCGTTGCCGGCCTCCTGTCGGCCGCTCAGGACAAGGGCGTGACCCCGCTTTACGGCGTCAGCGGCGAACTGACCGTCATCGCAGCAGTGATCATCGGCGGCGCTTCCATTCTCGGCGGTCGCGGCCGCGTCGCCGGGTCCTGCCTCGGCGCCACGCTGGTCGTTCTGCTCGACAAGGTGCTGCGCGAGGGTTTGCCGATCACGCGCACCATCAAGATCGGCGAGGAGGAGATGACGGTCAACGCCGTCTACTCCCTGCCGGTGGGCGCGGTGCCGGTCTTCCTCGGGCTGCTGCTCGTCATCGCCGTGCTGATTGAACCTTACCTGATCCGCCGCCAGGTCGCGGCGCGCCTCTGGGCATGGCTGCGCGGCAGGCCGCCGCCGCCGGCCTTCGAGATCGGCGGCGTCGCGCTCGAGGGCGTGGTGACCAAGGGCGCGATGGCGACCGACATCGCACTGTCGGCGACCGGGTTCGGCAAGTTCCTCGCCCGGCGCGATGCCCTCGCCGTCATCCTGACCGTGGTGCTGTGGCTCACGGGTCTTTTCCTCAGGCCGGATTACTGGTGGAACCTGTCCAACACTTTCGCGATCCTGCTCAACTATACCGAGCTGGCGCTGATTACGGTCGGGCTTACCTACGTCATCGCGGCCGGCGATATCGACCTCTCCGTCGGAGCCGTCCTGGCGCTCGCCGGCAGCGCGGCGGCCTATTTCCTGAAGGTCCTGGGCGCCGACCCCGTCACCGCCGTTGCGATGGGCCTGCTTGCGGGAATGCTCGCCGGGCTCGTCAACGCCGTCGTCGCCGTCGGCTTGAAGCTCCCGGCCTTCATCGCAACGCTTGGCATGTTCTACATCGCCCGCGGCCTCGCGGCGTGGTTCGTCGCCGGCCAGCAGCTTACCGGCTGGCCGGAGGGCTACAATTTGCTCGGCCGCAAGGTGAACGACATCCTGCTTCACTTCAACATCGTGCTTCCGGATGGCATCCTCAAAACGCTGGCCGAGGTTGTCAGCGTGCAGACGGTATGGATGATCTTCGTCGCCCTGATTGCCGGCATTGTGCTCGCCTATACGCCGTTCGGGCAAAAGGTCTATGCAACCGGCGGCAACATCCGCGCCGCCGCCTATGCCGGCATCAACACCAACCGGGTGCGCTTCATCTCGCTCATGCTGGCGGCGTTCTGCGCGACGATGGCCGGGATCATCAACGTCGCCTATTTCCGAAGCTTCAACCCCGTTGCAGGCCAGTTCCGCGAACTCGACGCCATCGCCTCGGTGATCATCGGCGGCGGGTCGATCTTCGGCGGCTACGGCACCATGCTGGGTTCTCTGGCCGGTGCAGCCGTGATCACCCTCGTTCGATCGCTCCTGCAGCTCAATGTCCAGGGCTTCAGCATGCCGCAGCATTGGATCAACGTCTTCATTGGTGTCATCCTCATTGCAGCGGTGCTGATCGACATCTGGGTGCGCCAGGCCAACCTCTTCGGTCGCCTGCGAGCCCGCCTCGCGCGACGCGCACGAACCCAGGAAACCATCCATGCCTGACGCCGCGTTGCCTCAACCGATCGTGGAAATGCGAGGCATCGAAAAAGCCTTCGGCGCCGTTCAGGCGCTTCGGAAAGTCGATCTGGTGCTCTATCCCGGAGAAATCCTTGGGTTGGTCGGCGACAACTCGGCCGGCAAGTCGACGCTCATGAAGATTCTGACCGGCGCTTATCAGCGCGACGCCGGTGAAATCCTCGTTGCCGGCCAACCGGTGCACTTCAAGAGCCCGCATGAGAGCCGCGATGCCGGCATCGAGATGATCTACCAGGATTTCGCTCTTTGCGGAAACATGGATGTCGGCCAGAACATCTTTCTCGGCCGTTGGCCACGCAAAGGCCCTTTTGTCAATCGCCGCAAGATGTACGCGGAAGCCGACAGCGTGCTGAAGCGACTCAAGGTCGACGTGAACTCCGTTTTCCAGAAGGTCGAGAGCCTGTCGGGCGGCCGCCAGCAATCCGTGGCGATTGCCCGCGCGATTTCGTTCGAGCCACGCGTCGTGATCCTCGACGAACCGACCGCCAATCTCTCGGTGATGGCGACCGAGCGGCTCCTCGAGACTATGCTGGAATTGAAAAGGCAAGGCGTTGCCCAGATCATCATCTCGCATCGGCTGGTCGACATTTTCGCCGTAGGCGACCGTGTCATGGTGCTCAAGCGGGGCGAGAATGTCGGCGACCGTCACGTCAGGAACACCGACGAGCACGAGGTCCTGGAGATCATAGTCTCCGGCACGCGGGAGCAGGCGCTTACGGCCGATCAGGCGACGGCGGTCTGACCGATCAGGGACCGTTTTTTGGGTGAGGCTGTTAAACTACCCTTCATGCTGGCGGCGGGCGTGGTCAGGGCTGAACCAGCACTCGTCGGCTTGACAATGGCTATGGCCTGCGCGACCCAAACCGGGATGGGACGGGCTGCGAACATGATTGCTGTGGCTGGGATTCGCGTGGTCGGCGCGCCGCTGTGTTCCTGTCGCGCAAGAAGGGCAGGGCCGTGACCAGGCCGCGCTCGCGGCGTGGCGGCGGCCGCCCGACGATTGCCGATGTCGCGCGCAAGGCCGGTGTCGGCGCCATTACCGTGTCCCGCGCCTTGCGCGAGCCGGGGCGGGTTTCAGAAGATCTGCGCCGGCAGATACAGGCCGCCGTTGACGAGCTCGGCTATGTGCCGGATCCCAATGCGCGCGCATTGGCCTCGGCGCGCACGGAGGTCTTCGGCGTGCTGGTGCCCTCGCTCACCAACAACGTCTTCGCCGAAGTGGTGCGCGGCATCTACGACAGCCTGTCGGACAGCCCGTTCCGCATCCAGATGGGCAACACACACTACTCAGGCCTGGAGGAAGAGCGCCTGTTGCAGGTGTTTGCCCTGCAGCGTCCGGCAGCGCTGATCGTAGCCGGGATCGACCAGACGCCGCTGTCGCGAAAGCTGCTGGAGACAGCCGGCTGCCCGGTGGTGCAAGTGATGGAAACCGGGCCGGATCCGGTAGACATGCTGGTCGGCTTTTCGCATTTCGATGGCGGCCGGACGGCCACCGAGCACCTGATCGAGGTTGGCTACCGGCGGATCGCCTTCATCGGCGCGCGCATGGATCCGCGTTCGCAGCGCCGCCTTGCCGGTTATCGTGCGGCGATGGAGGCGGCAGGCCTGTTCGACCTCCGTCTGGTCACGACCACGCCGCTGCTTTCCAGCGTGACGCTCGGACGTGAGCTTCTGCGCGATGCGCTGGCCAAGATGCCGGCGCTTGACGGCGTCTTCTGCAACAATGACGATATTGCGCTCGGCGTTCTGTTCGAATGCCACCGCGCCGCGATCGCGGTGCCGAAGACAATCGGCATCGTCGGCTTCAACGACCTCGACATGATGCAGGCGGCCTTCCCGTCGGTCACCAGCGTTCGCACGCATCGCTACGAAATCGGCCGCCGGGCGGTGGCGATGGCGCTTGCCGCGATCGCGGGCCAGAGGCCGCAGCAGCGGGTTGTCGACCTCGGTTTCGAGCTCATACACCGCGAGAGCACCGCGCGTTGAAACACGCAGATGCGACTGTGCGAATGCCGGTTTACACCTTTTTATGGTAGCGCTACCATATTTTCCGTCGAGTGGATCCGAGTGGTGCGACAAGGCTGTTTATTATACATAAGCGACAGCTCATGCTTGTTTATTATGTATAATATGATAGTTTTGTAAGCTGCCTGGAGCGGCGAGAGGGGGAGGAAAGAGGGACGGCGCGGGTCGCCTCGCAGGCATCAGGCTGGCAGGAGGGTGCTGGCCGACGGTGCCGGAACTTCATCAACAAGCAGAACTGCAACTGGGAGGAATACGATGATCAAGTCATTCGTTGGCGGCGTCATTGCCGCCACTGCATTCGTCATGCTGAGTTCTTCGGCGATCGCCGGTCCGGAAATCGTCAAAGGGCCGGCGGCTGAGCCCGACTGTTTCGCGCCCTGGGCGGCCGACACACAGTTCTTCAAATATCCGAAGAAAGATGGTCCGTACCGAATCGCGCTCGCCAACGGCTATATCGCCAACACCTGGCGCATCCAGATGATCCAGACCGCCAAGGCCTACGCCGCGCAGCCGGACGTCGCCAAGAAGCTGAAGGAATTCAAGGTGGTGTCGACCGGCGAGGATGTGCCGGCGCAGATTTCGGCGATCAACAACTTCATCGATTCCGGCTTTGACGCCATCGTCGTCAACGCCCAGAACCCGACTGCGTTCGGGCCGGTGATCAAGCGCGCCAAGGAAGCCGGCGTCATTCTCGTCGCCTTCGACAACATCCTCGACACCAAGGACGCCATCAACGTCAATGTCGACCAGAAGGGCCTCGGCGAGTTGTGGGGCAAGTGGCTGGTCTCGCACGTGCCGAATGGCGGCAAGGTGCTTGAGGTGCGCGGCGTTGCCGGTACCTCCGTCGACACCGACCGGCACAACGGCATCCATGAGGTTCTCGATGCCTCGGGCAAGAAATGGGACGTCACCGAGGTCGTAGGCAAGTGGGATGACGGCGTGGCGCAGAAGGCCACGGCCGACGCGATCGCCACCAGCGGACCGTTCGACGGAATCACCGGGCAGGGCGGCGACACCGGCATCGTGCAGGCGATGATCGACGCCAAGCATCCGTTCGTGCCGTTCGGCGGCGAGACGGAAAACGGCTTCCGCAAATTCTGCGCGGCGCATGCGGCGGACGGGCTGAAATGCTCTTCGGCCGGCACCGGCCCGGCCCAGGTTGCGGTTGCCATCAAGACGGCGATCGCAGCGCTCGAAGGCAATGTCGTGCCGCAGTCGGTCAAGCTGCCTTTGGCCATCGTCGAGGATCCGAACTTCAAGGCGGGCCAGGATTTCTTCCCCGACCAGTCCGACAATTTCTTCGTCGGCAACTCCTTCCCGACCTGCGGCATCAATTTCACCGCGCAGGAAATCATGGGCCAGACCAAGGAAAACAAGTAGCCTGATCCAACCGGCGCCGCGGGAGAGCCGCGGCGCCGGCCGCTTGATGCCAATCGCGAACTGGCCTGGGAGGGCTGATGGACGGCGCGGCACCGCTCTTCCACATGGAAGGCATATCCAAGCGCTATGGCGGCGTTCGGGCCTTGGAAAAGGCCGACTTGTCGGTGACGGCTGGCAGCATCCACGCCATCCTCGGCGAGAATGGCGCCGGCAAGTCGACCTTGATCAAGGTCATGGCCGGCGTCGTCGCGCCGGACGAAGGCCGCATGACGCTGGATGGGCGCGAGGTGACCTTCGCCTCACCGGCCGCCGCGAACCAGGCCGGCATCGTCTGCATCTTCCAGGAACTGTCGCTCATCCCGGAACTCAGCGTCGCCGACAACATCGTCATTTCCGACCCGCCCAAGCGCTTCGGCATGATCGACCGCAAGGCGCAGCGGCGCATCGCGGAACAGGCGCTTGCCCGGGCGGGCGCTTCAGACATCCATCCGCTGGCGCTGGTCAAGGATCTGCCGCTGTCGCGTCGGCAGATGGTCGAGATCGCCAAGGCGCTGGCCAGGAAGCCGCGCATCCTGATCCTCGACGAAGCGACCTCGGCGCTGACGGCGGCGGATGTCGCCAAGATATTCGGCGTGCTGAAGCGACTGCGCGAGGAAGGGCTGGCGCTGCTCTATATCTCACATCGCATGAACGAGATCGCCGAGCTGGCCGACCAGTGCACGGTGTTCCGCAACGGCCGCAATGTCGCCAGCTACGCGGCAGGGTCGAAGAGCGACAACGAAGTCGTCGAACTGATGATCGGCCGCGAATACAGCCACATCTTCCCGCCGAAGCCGGTCCGTCACCAACCCGGCGCGGTTCCGGTTCTGGAGGCGCGCGGCCTCTCATGGAGCGGTCGGCTGGACAATATCTCGCTGTCGATCGGAGCCGGCGAGGTCGTCGGGCTCGGCGGTCTCGACGGCCAGGGCCAGCGCGAATTGCTGCTTGCATTCTTCGGCGTGCTGCGCGGCCTTTCCGGGCAGATCCTTGTCGACGGCAAGCCGGTTTCGATCGCAAGCCCAGCAGCCGCGAGCGATGACCGCGTGGGCATGGCGCTGATCCCGGAAGACCGCAAGACGGAAGGGCTGATGCTGCCGATGACGGTGCGCGAAAACCTCTCCTTCGCGGCGCTCGACAGGCTGTCGAAGGCCGGCGTCATCGATCGCGGCGCCGAGCAGCGGCTGATCGACGACATGGTAGGGCTGCTGGCGATCAAGACCGCGGGCCTCGACATTCCGGTCGGCGCGCTTTCCGGCGGCAACCAGCAGAAAGTGGTGATCGCCAAATGGCTGATGCGGCAGCCGCGCATCATCCTGCTCAACGATCCGACGCGCGGCATCGATGTCGGCACCAAGCAGGAACTCTACCAACTGATGCGCAAGCTCGCGGATGCAGGCGCCGCGATCCTGTTCTATTCGACCGACTATGACGAGCTGATCGGCTGCTGCGACCGCGTGCTGGTGCTTTATGACGGCGCGGTCAAGCGTGAGCTGGTCGGCGCCGAAATCACCGAACACGCGCTGATCGCCAGCGCGCTGAACATCCACGGCGAAAGTGCCAGGAGCGAGAGCGTGGTGAAAGGGGGCGCGGCGTGAAGGACTGGCGCTACTGGCTGGCCGAGCAGCGCGGAACATTGCTCGCTTTCGCCATCTTCATCGTCATGTTCGCGATCTACAGCGCGAACCATCCGGCGGGGTTCACCGCCAATGTCGTGCAGACGGCGGCGAACAAGGGCGTGCTGCTGGCCTTCGTTGCGATGGCGCAGACGCTCGTCGTGATCACCGCCGGCATCGACCTGTCGGTCGGCATGATCTTCACACTGACCAACTGCATGGCTTCCTGGCTGGTGATCGGCACCGGGCTCGAAACCGCCTTCGGTGTGGCTGCCGTGCTTGGCACCGGGCTCATCTGCGGGGCGGTCAACGGTGCCATCGTGATCTATGGCCGCCTGCAGCCGATCGTCGCCACCATCGCTACGGGTGCTGTCTATTTCGGCCTTGCGCTGTTGCTGCGGCCGGTGCCCGGCGGTTCGGTCAATGAAGACCTCGCCGATTTCCTCACCGGGCGCTTCTTCGGTGTCGTGCCGGCGAGCCTGGTGGCGCTGTTCGTCGCGGTGCTCATAGTCTGGGTGCCGTTCAGCCGTTCCGAACTCGGCCGCGCCGCCTATGCGGCGGGCTCCTCGGAGACGGCGGCTTATATGTCGGGCGTGCCGATCCGCCGCGGCAAGTTCCTTGCCTATACACTGGCCGGCCTGCTTGCCGCGATCGGCGGCCTGTTCCTCACCTTCTTCACCTATACGGGGGAGGCGGCCTATGCGAGCGGCAACGCCTACACATTGTTCTCGATCGCCGCCGTCGTGCTCGGCGGCGTGTCGCTGTTCGGCGGCAAGGGCAGCGCCATCGGCGCGATCTTCGGCGCGCTTGCCTTCCGCACCATCGGCGACCTGCTGTTCGTCTTCGACTTCGATCCGCTCTGGCAGCCTTTGTTCCAGGGCGTTATCCTGTTGATCGCGGTCAGCCTCGGCGCCTTCGCGCTGTTCAGGGTGCGCAACCGGCTGGAGTGGTTCCTGTGAGCGAAACGACGCTTGGCGGCATCGCTGGCCGTATGCCGAAATTCCTCCGCCGCGCCGACCCCGCGGTGGCCACCGCCTTTGCCTGCATCGTGATCCTGCTCTTGGTGGGCAGCCTCTATTCGCGCAGCTTCCTGTCGCCGGAATATCTCCTGCAGCAGCTCAAGGTCGCCTCATTCCTCGGCGTGATCGCGACGGGCATGATGCTGGTGATCCTGCTCGGCCAGATCGACCTGTCCGTGCCATGGGCCGTGGCGACTGGCGCGATGATGGCCTGTGCTGCCGCGGCCTACGGCCCGGTCGGCGTCACGCTCGCCATTCCCTTCGGCATCTTGTGCGGGGTCGCGATCGGCATCGTCAACGGCATCGGCGTCGCTTACCTGCGCATTCCCTCGATGATCATCACTCTAGCCACCAATGCCGTCGCGCAGGGGCTGATGGTGGTCTATACGGGCGGGTTCTCGCCGCAGGATTCGGCGACGGCGGCGATGCGTTACCTTGCGACCGGTTTTGCCATACCGGGGGTGCCGAACGCCGTGATCATCTGGGCGCTGATAGGGGCCGCAATGGTTTTCGTGCTGACACGCACCAGCTTCGGCCGCGCCGTCTACGGTATCGGCAACCGCGAGCGCGCCGCCTATCTCTCCGGTATCGACACGCGCCGTGTGGTGATGATTGCCTTTGCCGTGTCCGGCGGGCTCTCGGCCTTTGGCGGCGTCCTGCTCGCCGGCTATGCATCGAAGGCCGCGCAGTCGATGGGCGACGCCTATCTCCTGCCGTCGATCGCCGCGGTGGTGCTGGGCGGCACCTCGATCCTCGGCGGACGCGGCTCCTATCTCGGAACCGTTGCGGGTGTGATCCTTATCACGCTGCTGCAATCGATCCTGTCGGTCATGCAGATGCCGGAGGCGGGCCGGCAGATCATCTACGGCGTCGTGATCGTCACCATGCTTCTGCTTTATGGCCGCGCGCCGGCAAGCCGCTGATCGTGGATGAAAGAATGAACGACATCCGGTCAGCGCCGGCCATCGTTGTGATGGGGGTAGCCGGTTGCGGCAAGACGGTCGTCGGCGAAGCGCTGGCCAAATCGCTGAGCGCGGTCTTCATCGAGGGCGATCGGTTGCACCCGCCGGAAAACGTGGCGCGCATGGCGCGCGGCGAACCGCTGACGGATGCGTTGCGCGAGGGCTGGCTCGATGCGATCGGCGAACGCATAGCGGCTTCCGTCGCCGACGGACAGAAGGCGGTGGCGGCCTGCTCGGCGCTGAAGCGCAGCTACCGCGACAGGCTGCGCGGCTTTTGCCCCGGCATTGTCTTCCTCTACCTGAAGATCGATCGCGAGACCGCCTGGCGACGGGTTGCGGCCCGCAAGGGTCATTTCATGCCGGCCAGCCTTGTCGACAGCCAGTTCGCAACCCTGGAAGAGCCGGGCAGGGACGAGCAGGCGGTAACCGTGGACGCGACGCGGACTGTCGCTGGGATCGTAAGGCAAGCACTCGGCTAACCGACATCGCTACCGATCGCGGGTTGATCCTGCCGCCCGGTGAGACGGTGGGCGCCCGACCAGGCCATCATCTGTTCCGGATGCAATTTGACCGCTTCCAGCAGACGGTCGCGCTTGAGCAGGATATAGGCCGCCTGCAGGACGAGGTTCTTTGCCACCACGTCCTTTGCCGGCAGGGTTGCCGGCTGGCTGGCGACGGGCTTCAGTTCGGGGCTGACGATCGCCCGGTATTCGCGAAAGGGCACAGTCTCCAAGGTCGACATGGCAAACAGCGCAGCACCGGCGCGCGCCGCGAAATTGGCCGGCGCCGAAGCGAGGTGGGTCCAGCCATGCTCGCCCATGGCAGCTTCGGTGAAGGTGGAGCCCGCGTGGACGGTGTTGGTCATCAGCACGACGCCGTTCTCCTTCAGCGTCTTCTGGATACGCGCCGTGACCTGGTAGGCGTCGGCGCGCTCGAAGACGATGCGGCTCTTCAGGAAGCGGTTCTCGACCTTGACCAGCGGCCTGTTGATCACATGCAGGCCGAACTTGGTTTCCGAGAAGCCGTGGAAGTTGACGCTGACCTGGTGCGCTTCGATGCCGGCTTCGAAGAGGGCGCGCTTGCCCATGACGGTCTGGGCGATGAACTGATCGCACCAGACAATGGCGCCGCGGCCGCGTCGCAGGGCCTCGCGCAAGCCGTCGACGCCTTCCAGCCGGATTGCCGGCGACCAGCGGCGCGGAACCAGATGGGCGGCCAGCATCAGGCGGCGGCGATGCGCGGCGGCAAGGTGACCCCTGAAAAGGCTTTGCGTGTCGGCGCCATCGCCAAGCACCGCTTTGATCGCGACGTCGTAGCGCGCGAATTCCTTGCGAAAATGGCGCTTGCGCCGAAGCGTCGAGACCCAGTCGCAGATCGGCGCCCACGAGGTGACAGGCAGGACCGCCGCCACGCCGAGATAGAGGCAGGACAGCAGGCTTTCGCGCAGATCCTTGTTGGAGAAGCGGCGCAGTTTACCGGGACGGACGAGCTTGCGGCTGAAGAAGCGGACGGTCTCGCCACGCTCCGGCACCAGCACGTCGGCGATGATCTCGGTATGATAGACGCTGGCGGATGACGGCTGCCGTTTGGCCCTGCGGGAATTGCCAAGCCAAGGCAGCCTCATGCTTCAGAGCCCCGTTCAATCCTTCAGCCGCTTTACTGCCTCCAAGGCAGGCAAGCAACCAGCGGCAGGGAGCGTTAGGCAAGCGGCTGCCCTGTTTGCGCGATTCCGGACGGAAAACCGCCGCACACTTTCCTGGAATTGCTTCTAGAGCGGTTCAGCTTTTCACAGAATCGCTGACCCGCTCTAAGTATTTGTTTTTACGCAATTCCGAACGGAAAACCGCTACACACTTTTCCTGAAATTGCTCTAAATCTGCGACGTCAGCTCGGCCGGGAAATCGTCGTTGTCGGCGTCGCGCATGGCGGCGAGGCTGCGATTGTCGAGCACCTCGGCGATCGCCTGGCGCACTTCCAGCATCATATGGCGGACCTGGCATGTCGCCTCGTCGCAATCCTCGCAGCGCTGGTATTGCGTGCGGCTGGCGCAGGGGATCGGCGCCAGCGGCCCGTCCAGCACGCGCACGACATGGCCGATCTTGATCTCCGAAGCGGGCCTGGCGAGGCGATAGCCGCCTTCCTTGCCCTTGCGGCTCTGCACGAAGCCGGCGTTGCGCAGTTCGCCCAGGATGGCATCCAGGAACTTCTTCGGGATGTTGTTGGCGACCGCTATGTCGTTGACGAATGCAAGCTGGCCAACCGGCAGGCTGGCAAGATGCACGAGGGCCTTGAGGCCGTATTTGCCTTTTTTGGTCAGCATGCCCGATTCAGTTCATCAAACCCCAATCGCCTGCATCTGGCGGTTGTTTGTGTGCAAATCATGACAGTTTGGCCACTGAATGCTGTTTGGCCCAACAATTTGCGAGCACAGATTTAGGCACAAACGCGTTGATTCTTCGTAACGTTTTTCACAGAGGACTCGGGATTCGGCCGGCGATTCAATCCCGCCCGCCGGCCACAAAGAAAGCCGGCAAAGGCCGGCTTCCTGCGCTCTATGATTGAGGAGCTAGTGGCCGGCGTAGGCCTGGTCGAGCAGGCCGCCGGCCGCGAAATGCTCTTTCTGCACCTTGTCCCAGCCGCCGAAGACCTCGTCCACCGTCAACAGGCGCACGTCGGGAAAATCGGCCTTGTATTTGGCGGCGACCGAGGCGTCGCGAGCCCGCAGGCCGTTGCGGGCAGCGATGTCCTGGCCCTCCGGCGAATAGAGGAAGTCGAGATAGGTCTTGGCGAGATCGCGGCTGCCGTGCTCGTCGGCGACTTTGTCGACGATCGCCACCGGGAATTCGGCCAGCAGGCTGACCGAGGGCGTGACCTGCTCGAACTTGTCGTCGCCATATTCCTTGCGGATGCCGCGTGTTTCCGACTCGAAGGTGATCAGCACGTCGCCTATCTCGCGCTGGACGAAGGTGGTGGTGGCGGCGCGGCCACCGGTGTCGAAGATCGGCACGTTGTTGAACAGCTTGGTGATGAACTCCTTCACCTTGGCGGCGTCGCCCTTGAAAGCCTCCTTGGCATAGGCGGTCGCCGCCAGATAGGTGTAGCGCGCATTTCCGGAAGTCTTCGGGTTGGGGAAGATCACTTGTACGTCATCGCGCACGAGATCGCTCCAGTCCTTGATGTGCTTGGGATTGCCGGCGCGCACCAGGAAGGACGGCAGCGAATAGAAGGGCGAGGCATTGTCCGGGAAATCCTTCTGCCAATCCGCCGAGACCAGACCTTTCTTGACCAGGAAATCGACGTCGGTGACCTGGTTGAAAGTGACGACATCGGCACCCAGGCCGTCGGCGACGGCGCGCGCCTGCGCAGAGGCGCCGGCGTGGGACTGATCGATGGTCACGCCGGGATGCCGGGCGATGAAGGCCTTGTTGATGTCGGCGAACAATTCGCGGCCGACATCGTAGGAGGCATTGAGGATCTCGTCGGCCGACCAGGCTTGGGGGGAGGCGAGGATGATGCCGACGAAAGCGGCGATGCCAACGAACAAGCGCTTCATGGAAACGGGTCTCCTTCGGAATAGTCAGAAACTATAATGCGACCATAAAAAGGAAAGTCTGGTCCGGCGAGGCACGCGGTCCGAGTGGATCGCAGGCGCCAGGAAAAAGCGCCGCCCAAACAGCTGTTTGGCAGGATTTTCTTCCAAACGGATTCATCGCGGCGCCGGCGGGCGCGTCAGGAAAGCGGCCGGCAGAAGATGCGTCAGGCGGCCGGAAAAAGCTTCCAGCGCCGTGGCCTGAAGGCCACCCGGCTCTTCTGTGCCGCGGGATGGTCCACCGGCAATTCGATCTCGACGCGCTGGCGCTCGCCGCCGACCTCGAGCTCGACCCGCCTTGTGCCGGCGACGCGGCGGCTGGCGGCGACCGTGCCGGCGATGCAGCCGCTACAGCCTTCGAGCAGCTCGACGTCGTGCGGGCGGAAATAGAGCAACGCTTCGCCCGAAGGCGCCCCCTGCGGTGCCGATAGCCCGATCGGCCGATCGGCGATCCACAGTTCACCGCCCTCGACCTTGACCGGCAGCGAGCTCGATTCGCCGACGAAATTATAGACGAAGGGCGAGTTTGGGATGTCGTAGATCTCGTCGGCTGAGCCGACCTGCTCGATGCGGCCCTGGCTCATGACGACGACGCGGTCGGCAAGCTCCAAAGCCTCTTCCTGGTCGTGGGTGACAAAGACGGTGGTGTGGCCGGTGGCGTCATGGATCTCGCGCAGCCAGCGGCGAAGCTCGCGGCGCACCTGTGCGTCGAGGGCGCCGAACGGCTCGTCGAGCAGCAGCACCTTGGGCTCGATCGCCATGGCGCGGGCGAGCGCCACGCGCTGGCGCTGGCCGCCAGAAAGCTGTGCCGGATAGCGCTTTTCCAGCCCCGAAAGCTGGACAAGGTCGAGCAATTCGGAAGCACGGCGGCGGATTTCCTGCGCGGACGGCCTTGCCGCGCCATGCCGGACCTTGAGGCCGAAGCCGATATTGTCGGCAACCGTCATGTGGCGGAACAGCGCGTAATGTTGGAAGACGAAGCCGACATTGCGCTCCTGGATCGACTTCTGCGAGGCGTCCTCGTCACCGAAGAAGATGGCGCCCTTGGTCGGACGCTCGAGACCTGCGATCAGCCGGAGCAGGGTCGTCTTGCCGGAGCCTGACGGCCCAAGCAGGGCGATGAGTTCGCCGGACCTGATGTCGAGCGACACGTCGTGGAGCGCCGGAAACAGCTCAAACTCCTTGCGCACGTTGACAACGCGAACTTCCATCAAGCGTCCCTCAATAGTCGATGCATGTGGTTATCCCAAACCGCTACACACTTTTGGACCAGATGCATTTAATGTCCGCGCGTCGCGGCGATCTCGGCGCCGTAGCGCATCTCGAGAAGTGTTTTCAAGACCAGCGTCACCAATGCCAGGCCGGCAAGCAGCGAAGCCACGGCGAAGGCGCCGACGGCGTTGTACTCATTGTACAGGATCTCGACATGCAGCGGCATGGTGTTGGTGAGGCCGCGAATATGACCCGAGACCACCGACACCGCGCCGAACTCGCCCATGGCGCGCGCGTTGCACAACAGCACGCCGTAGAGCAGCCCCCATTTGACGTTGGGCAGCGTCACATACCGGAAGGTCTGCCAGCCATTGGCGCCGAGGGAAAGCGCTGCCTCCTCGTCGCCATTGCCCTGTTCCTGCATCAGCGGGATCAATTCGCGCGCAACGAAAGGGAAGGTGACGAAGACGGTGGCGAGCACGATGCCTGGCACGGCGAAGAGAATGACGATGCCGTGCGCCTTCAGCCACTCGCCGAGAAGCCCCTGCGCGCCGAAGAGGAGCACATAGACCAGACCGGAAATGACAGGCGACACCGAGAAGGGCAGGTCGATCAGCGTCGTCAGGAAGGCCTTGCCCTTGAACTCGAACTTGGCGATCGCCCAGGCGGCCGAGATGCCGAAAATGACGTTGAGCGGCACCGAGATGGCGGCCACCAGCAGCGTCAGGCGGATGGCCGAGCGCGTGTCGGGACTGGCAAGCGCTTCCGCGTAGGAGCCGACGCCCTTGGCCAGCGCCTCGTGGAAGACGACGATCAGCGGCAGGAGCAGGAAGACGGCGAGGAACACGAAGGCTGTTCCCATCGCCACCCAGCGGACCGGCCGGCTTTCGGTTACTGCCGCCGACAGGCTCTCGTGAAGCGGCTCGTAGGATTTGATCTCGGGATCAGCCATAGCGCTTGCGGCTCCATGTCTGGGCGAGATTGACGACCAGAAGCATCACGAAGGACAGCGCCAGCATGATCGCGGCGATCGCGGTCGCCGCCTCGTAGTTATACTCCTCGAGCCTGATCACGATCAGAAGCGGCGCGATCTCGGATTTGAAGGGCAGGTTTCCGGCGATGAAGATGACCGAGCCGTATTCGCCGACACCGCGCGCGAAGGCGAGCGCGAAGCCGGTGATGATGGCCGGCGCCAGGCCGGGAAAGAGCACGCGGGTAATGATCTGGAAACGGCTGGCACCGAGCGAGGCCGCTGCTTCTTCCACTTCCCTGTCGATCTCCTCCATGATCGGCTGGACGGTGCG
Organism: Mesorhizobium sp.; assembly: GCA_004020545.1. Taxonomy (GTDB): domain Bacteria; phylum Pseudomonadota; class Alphaproteobacteria; order Rhizobiales; family Rhizobiaceae; genus Mesorhizobium. Next base: position 191,070 of record SAQE01000002.1, read on the forward strand.
CACGACGAAGGGCAGGCCGATGAACACCAACGCGACGACGATGCCGAGCGGCGTGTAAGCGACCTTGATGCCGAGCGGCATCAGAAGCTGGCCGATCCAGCCATTCGGCGCATAGAGCGTGGTGAGCGCGATACCGGCAACTGCCGTGGGTAACGCGAAGGGCAGGTCGACCATCGCGTCGGCGATGCGGCGCCCGGGGAAGCGATAGCGGACCAGCACCCAGGCGACAATCGTGCCGAACACGACATTGACCGCTGCGGCAATGAAGGCGGTGCCGAAACTGATCTTCAGCGCGTTGAGGGTGCGCCGGTCGGCGACGATCGCCCAGAAGTCGGTCCAGCCGAGCGCGGCCGAACGCCAGACCAGCCCCGAAAGCGGGATGAGGATGATGAGCGTGAGGTAGGCAAGCGAGAAGCCGAGCGTCAATCCGAAACCCGGAATGACGCTCGGCTGTCTGAACCGCCACCCCGCCTGGGCGGGTGCTGTGGTCATGTCGTCCTGATCTATATCCTAGCTTACTGGGCCGGCTTATAAATCTGGTCGAATACACCACCGTCACCGAAATGGTAAGGCTGCGCTTTCTTCCAGCCGCCGAATTGCGGATCGTCGACGGTGACAAGCCTGATTGCCGGCAGCTTGGCAAGGTCCTCGGCGGGCACCAGGTCGGGCTTGGCCGGACGATAGTGGTTCTTGGCGATGATGGTCTGGCCTTCCTTGGAATAGAGCCAGCCGAGATAAGCCTCGGCGACCTTGCGCGTGCCCTTGGCGTCGACATTGGCATCGACGACGGCGACCGGCGGCTCTGCCAGGATCGAGGTCGGCGGATAGACGATGTCGAAATTGTCGGCGCCGAATTCGTCAAGCGCGAGATAGGCCTCGTTCTCCCAGGCGATCAGCACGTCGCCCAGCCCCTTCTGCGCGAAGGTCACCGTCGAGCCGCGCGCGCCGGTATCGAGCACCGGGACGTTGGCATAGAGCTTGCCGACGAATTCCTTGGTCTTGGCTTCGTCGTTGCCGTCATTGGCGTTGGCATAGGCCCAGGCGGCGAGATAGTTCCAGCGTGCGCCGCCGGAAGTCTTCGGGTTCGGCGTGATCACCTGGACGCCGTCCTTCACCAGATCGCTCCAGTCGTGGATGCCCTTGGGGTTGCCCTTGCGCACCAGGAAGATGATGGTCGAGGTGTAGGGCGCCGAGTTGTTCTCGAACTTCGTGCGCCAGTCCGGGTTGATCTTCTTCGTCTTCGAGGCGATGGCGTTGATGTCGCCCTCGAGCGCCAGCGTCACGACGTCGGCGTCGAGGCCGTCGATCACGGCGCGAGCCTGCGCGCCCGATCCGCCATGCGACTGCTGGATGGTGACGGTCTCGCCGGTTTCGGCCTTCCAGTGCGCGGCGAAAGCCTCGTCATAGGCCTTGTAGAGTTCACGTGTCGGGTCGTAAGACACATTCAAAATGGTCGTGTCGGCAAACGCGAAACCGAGCGTGCCGAACTGGACAGATGTGGCGACCAGCGCGCCGAGCAGTTTCCTGAAATGAGGATTGGTCATTTCCGCCTCCGTTGATGACGGCCGAACTCTACCGATTTGATAGAATTTAGATGCATTCAATGTTGCCTTTTTTGCCCCCTCGAAGCAATTTTTCGCCGACATCCGGCATATTCGGGAAACATTTTCCTCATATTAGCCGGAGCAGACTCTGCGCCTGTCCGACGCCATCTAGAGACGGCTGGCGTGGCGGCAAGTCGGAGCAGCGTGAGATTTGCTTTGGGGTCGATCCGCCCTCTATGGCGCGGTGATAGGAAAGTCGAAACGCTGCTTGGCGAACGGTTCGTCTCGCAGCGTGAAGTGCCACCATTCGCGGGCATAGTTGCGGAAGCCGGCGGCACGCATGGCGGCGACCAGCATCTGGCGGTTCGCAGCCGCCTTGGCGGGAAGAGGGCGGTGGGCCGTCTCGCTCATCGGGTCGAAACAGTCGAAGCCGGTGCCGAAATCGAGCGTGATCGTATCGGGCGCGCCGCACCCGGGGTGGGCCGCGCCTTTCTTGTTCGCCTCGGCGACCGCAAGGTCGACAGTCGAGCCGCGCGAATGGCTGGACAGTTCGCCGACATAACCCTTGGCAATGAGATCGCCGCGTTTGACCGTCGGATACCATTGCGGATCGGGCGGACCGCCTTGTCTTGTCCACTCGCCCATATCGGCGACGGCGCGCGCCGGGCGGTAGCAGTCGAAGACGACCAGTGTAAGCCCTTTTGCAGTCAATGCCCTCTGGACGATGGACAGTGCCTCTGCCGCCCGTTCGGTCAGGACGCAGACCGGCGCGTCGTAGCCGTCGGCCTTGCGGTGCAGGAAGTTTTCGCGGCCGGCATAACGGATGTCCTGGCGGATGGACGGGTCGACATCGGCCAGCCTGACGAAGCCGGCGGGCAAGGGATCGGTGTAAGCCGGGAGAGAGGCGACGAGTAGGAGAGTCAGCGTTGCGAGAAATGCTCCCAATGAACGTCGGCGCGAGGTACCCCCCTCTGCCCTGCCGGGCATCTCCCCCTCAAGGGGGGAGATCGGCAGCTTTGGCGCCGGCTCTATCTCTCTGACGTTGAAGATTGGCGAAGGCGGCGGCGAAGCGACTAATCTCTCCCCTTGAGGGGGAGATGGCCGGCAGGCCAGAGGGGGGTGCCTCGCGCCGTCCGTCAGGGGAGAAACTCCGCGCGCCAAGGTCTTAAGAAATGCAATGCGCTGAATCGCTTGCCGCATTCTATTCAACGAAAACCTTCACGCTGGCCGCGCGTCCGGCGGCGTCGATCACGGTCAGTGTCGAATAGCCGGTGCCGTCGGGCTGCCAGGTCGCGGTGCGGCGGCGGTCGATGCCGGCGAGCGGCTTGCCGTTGGCGAGCCAGCGGAACGGTGCGCGGCCGCCCTGCAGCTTCAGCACCAGCGGTGAAGCGTCCGCCGAGTTGGTGCCGAGGTCGACGCGAGCGCCGTCCGGCGGGAAGATGATGGTCGGCGCCGGCTCGGTCGGCGTTGCCTGCACCAGCCCGTCCGATCCTGAACCGAAGCGGGCGAGCGTCACCGGCAGTTCTTCGCGTTTGGGATTGAAGACGCCCGGCGGCCGGCCTGGCAGCGGCACGCTGGCGAGGCCGGAACGGACAAAGCCTTCGAACAGGATCGGCGCGGCGGAAACATAGCCGGAGAGGCCGGGTATGGGGCTGGCATCGGCGCGGCCGACCCAGACGCCCAGCACATAACGTCCGTCGAAGCCGACGGACCAGGCGTCGCGATAGCCGTAGGAGGTGCCGGTCTTGTAGGCGATGCCGCGCTGCATGGCTCCTTCCGGCGGCTTCACGCCGGACAATATGCCGTCGATCTGCCAGGCGGCCTGATCGTCGAGAATGGTGGCGGTCGTGCGCTCGGCGTTGACCGGCTCGGTGCCGTCATGCAGCGTGTGCATCTTGCCGCCATTGGCGAGCCCCGTATAGAGCTGCACCAGGTCGCGCAAAGTGACGCCGACGCCGCCAAGCCCGATCGCCAGGCCCGGCGCCTCGTTGACCGGCAGGGTCGGGTTGACGCCGGCCTGGCGGAAGCGCGCCGTGAGCCGCGCGGGACCGACAGCGTCGAGCACCCGGATCGCCGGCACGTTGAGCGACAATTGCAGCGCCTGCCTGATGCTGACGTCGCCCTGATAGCCCATGTCGAAATTCTTCGGCCGGTAGCCGCCGAAATCGGCTGGGCTGTCCTCGATGATGGTCTCCTGCGCCACCAGCCCCTGCTCGAAGGCAAGCCCGTAGATGAAGGGCTTCAAGGTCGAGCCGGGCGAGCGCACGACCTTGGTCATGTCGATCCAGCCGGAGCGGCTGGCGTCGAAGAAATCGGCCGAGCCGACCTCGCCGAGGATCTCGCCGGTGCGCGCATCGGCCATCACCATGGCAACGGACAACTTCGGGCCGAGCTTTCTGGCGGCTTCCTTGGCTACCTGCTCCAGCCCCTGTTGGACGCTTCTGCGGATCGTCAGTTGCAGGGGCTTGCCGGGCTCGGCCTTCGGCAGCATGGCGTAGGAGGCGTGCGCGGCCAGCGCCGGCAGCTTGCGGCGCAGGCCGGAGACGTCGTCGAGCGCGGCGCGCGCGGCCTCGCGTTCGCCAAGCAGGCCAGCCGAAACCATGCGGGTGAGCACGCGATCGCGCGCGGCATGCGCGATGTCGAGGTTGCGGTCGGGCCGGCGTTTTTCCGGCAATTGCGGCAGGGCCACGAGCAGGGCCGCCTCAGACACCGTCAGCCGCTTCGGCTCCTTGCCGAAATAGGCGAGCGAGGCGGCGCGCACGCCTTCAAGATTGCCGCCATAGGGCGCCAGCGTCAGGTAGCGCTCGAGGATTTCCTGCTTGGACAGACGCCGTTCGATCTGGACGGCGCGCAGGATCTGCTTGACCTTGGATGCCAGACTGCGGCTATCGCGCGGCTCGATCAGCCGGGCAAGCTGCATCGACAAGGTCGAGCCGCCGGACACGATATGGCCGCTGGTGGCGAACTGGCCGGCGGCGCGGCAAAGCGCCAGAACGTCGACGCCGCGGTGGTCCCAGAAGCGTTTGTCCTCATAGGCGACGAGCATGTCGATGAACTCTCTGTCGACCTGGTCGAGACGGGTCCCGAGCCGCCAGTAGCCGTCCGGCGTCGCGAAGGCGCGAAGCAACTGGCCGTCGCGGTCCTGCACCTCGGTCGAGACCGTCAGCGTTGCCGGCAGGGGCGGCGGGAAGGCGCGGTCGAGCTGCCAGAGGGCGGCGATGGAGAGTACCACGAAGCCGGTTAGCGAAATCCCGGCGATGGCTGTTCGTCTGAGGATTTTTCTGGAGAGCATGGCGCTGCCCCTCATTGCCCTGCCGGGCATTTCTCCCCGTTAAATGACGGGGAGAAAGCAGCCTGCGCAGAGGCTTTCGCCAATTTCCAACGCTGCAGAACAGGTGCCGACGATCGCGACAGCCTCCTTCTCCCCGTCACTATACGGGGAGAAGGTGCCGGCAGGCGGATGAGGGGCAGCGCCATCGTCCCGGCCATGTTCGTCAGCACCACCTTACTCCGCCTTGACCTCCATCATGCCGCTGGCGGTGCGGGCCGAGTATTGCGGCCGGTACATGTCCTCCACCGTTGCCGCCGGATGGGCATAGGTGCCCGGCGTCACGGCACGCACGACATAGGCCAGCGTGATGTTGCGGTCGCCGTCGCCTTCGTTGGGATTGAAGGCGGCGACGAAGCGGTCGTCGCGGAACTCCAGATGCGCGGCGTCGGTCTGCGCCAACCAGGAGAAGTTCGACAATTGCGCGCTGGAGACCAGGCTCGGATTGTCGATCTCGAAGCCTGCCGGCAACAGGTCGGTGATCAGCAGGCGCGAGGGCCAGTTGTTCTGCTCATAGACCTTGAGCACGACCACATAGCGCTCGTTCTGCCTGGCCTCGGTGATGTTGGCCTCGGTGCCGTCGAGCTTGTAATAGGTGCGGTCGATGGTGAAGCCGTCGCCGCCGGCCGGCAGCGGCTCGACCGGGGCGGCCATCGCGGTGACCACGGCCTGCAGCGGCGTCGCGCCGGTGTTGGCGATGGTGAGCGGACTGGCGACGAGGTCGCTGCCGGAAACCCGGTCGGAATAGCCGCCGGAATGCGGCGCGCCGTTGACGGAAAGCGTGATGGAATCATTGCCTTCCTTCAGCGCCCGCGACGCAAGCAGCATCCAGGATTCGTCCTGCGTGCTCGTCCAGCGGGCGTCGGCGCGTTCCCTGGCGACCAGCCGGATCAGTTGCGGCACGATGCTCGGCACCGGCTTCGATTCCGCAGCCAGCGCCAGCATCGCCGCGCCGTCACGCAGCGGCGAGCCGTAGTCCGAGCGGTAGTAGTCGTACTCGGTGCTTGCCTGCGCCAGCCGCAGCGCCGTCTGGAAGGTCGCTTCCGAACGTTGCGTGTCGCCATAGAGCGCAAGGCTCGCCGCCAGTTGCGCGACCGCCATCGGGCTGGAGAAGGCTTCGAGCTGCGTGTCGGCATAGTAGCGCAGATCGCCGATCGAGGCCTTCTTGTTGCGGGCGAGCACGTAGAGCGCATAAGCGATCTCGCTGCCGCGATCCTGGACGTCCTGGTCGTAACCCAGCGAGTTCTGCAGGTTGTTCAGCGCCTGGTTCATCGCCTGCGCCGGCACGTCATATTTCTGTTCGCGCGCCCGGGTCAGGAACTCCGTGACATAGGCATCGAGCCAGAGATCGCCGGAGCCCGGACCCCAGAGGCCGAAGCTGCCGCTGTAGGCCTGGTAGCTCAGCACCTTGTAGATGGCGTCCTGGATGCGGCCGTGCAGTTCGGGATCGCTCTCCATGCCGATGCTGGTCGCCATGTCGTTGACATAGAGCAGCGGCATGGCGCGGCTGGTGGTCTGCTCGGCGCAGCCATAAGGGTAGCGGTCGAGCGTCATCAAAAGCGAAGGCACGTCGAAGGCGGCCGCCTGCGAGACGCCGACGCTGACCGAAGCGCCATCGAGCACGCTTGCGGCGAGCAGCTCCCTGTCGACGCGAAGCGCGCCGCCATTGGGTTTCAGGTCGACCATCATGCGGTTGGTGACCGGAAGCTGGGCCGGGCGAACCGGCAGATAGAGCGTCTGCTCGACCTCGGTCCCACTGTCATGCGCAAGCTTGACGGTGATCGAAGCATCGCCCGCCGTTCGCGCGATCAGCGGGAACGAGAGCGTCTGCCGTTTGCCCTGGGTCAGCGTCAGCTTCTCAGGCAGGGGCTTGTCGCCGGTCGAGAGATCCCCGGTGGTGGCGACCGAAAGCTTGTAGTCACCGGCGGGACCGTCGGTGTCGGCGATGTCGAGGCGCATCGTCGCGGCATCGCCGGGCGCCAGGAAGCGCGGCAGGCCGGCGGTGATCACCACCGGATCGCGCACAATGACGTCGGTCTCGGCATGGCCGACGGCCTCCTTGGTCCAGGCGACGGCCATGACGCGCACAGTGCCGTTGAACTGCGGGATGTCGAAATCGACCCGCGCCTTGCCGTCGGCGTCGAGCTCAACCGGACCGGAGAAGAAGGCGACCAGCTTTTCGGTCGGCGGGCTGCCTTGCGACTGCATGTTGGCGCCGTCACCGCCGGTCCGCAATTTGCCGGTGGTGCCGAGCGAGCCGTCGATCAGGCGGCCGTAGAGGTCGCGGATTTCAAGCCCCAGCATGCGCTGGCCGAAGAACCAGTCCTCCGGATCGGGCGCCTTGTAGTTGGTGAGGTTGAGGATGCCGACGTCGACTGCGGCGACCATCACATAGGCATTGCTGCCGGGTTGCGCGCCGTTGACGGCGACCGGGATCGATAGCTGCTGGCGCGGCGCCGTCTTCTCGGGCGGCGTCAGCGTGACGGCGAGCTTCTTCGAGCCTGGATCGACGGTCAGCCATTTGACGCCGATGGAGCGGGCCGGCATGCGCGATTGCTCAGCATCGCCCGGCCGGAACAGCGTCGCCGTGACATAAGCGCCGGCGCCCCAGTCGTCGCCGACCGCGATGTCGACGGTGCCGCCGCCGGCCGGCACCGAGGCGGTGACGGTCTTCAACAGCTTCTCGGCGCCGATGGTGACGAGCAGTTCGCCGGCAAAATGCGGCGAAACCTTCAGCTTGGCGACCTCGCCGGCAGCGTAAGTATCCTTGTCGAGGGCAATCTCCAGGCCGTCCGGCGTTTCGGTGGTGGTTGAGGCGACATACCAGCCGGCATCGAACTCATAGCTGGTCGCCGGGCCGTCCGGATCGGCCGTCTCGACCTCGAGCCGATAGCGGCCCCAGTCGACAGGCAGCGACACGGTTGCGTCACCCTCGGCGTTGAGGTCGATCTGGCCGTTGGCGACGGCCTTGGTGAGGTTCACCGCTTCATAGTTCCAGAAATTGTTGGAGCGGTACCATTGGTAATTGCGCTCGACCTTGACCAGCGACCACTGCGCGCCTTTCAGTTCCTCGCGCTTGCCGTTCGGATCGACGGCGATGATGCTGAACTTCGCCGTTCCGCCTTGCGGCACCTCGCCGCCTTCGAAGTCCGGACGGATGCCGATCATCTCCTTTTCCGGATGGGCGGCTATGTCGAGCGAGCGCTCGACGGCGCGGCCGCCAGCTTCGCGCATGCGGACGGTGACCTTGGCGTTGACCAGCTTGGTGGTGGACGGCAACTGGTCGATCGAAACCGGGAAGGTGGCCTTGCCGTCATCGCCGACGACGGGCAGGTTGGTGAATGGCGTCACCGTCGGCTCGGCCGACTGTTCGTCGGCGAGGCCGAAGGTGAAGTCCTTGAAGCGGTCCCAACTGCTCGTGGTCGACAGCGTCATCTCGCCTTCGAGCGCGAGGCCGGCGGCCGGCGCGCCGTAGAGGAAACGACCATCGACGCTGACATTGGCGGTCTCGCCCTGGGCGATCTCCTTCTTGTCGGCCGTCAGATCGAACTCGATGCGATCCGGCACGAAATCCTCGACCAGGAACATCTGGCTCGCCACCGGCGACTGCTTGGGATCGGTGTAGATCGACACCGTCCAGGTGCCGCGCATGGCGTTGGGCTCGAGCGGCAGGTCCACCGCATGGCCGCCGGCGGAGGCGCCGTCGCTGACGACGCGGCGGTTCTCGACGCCGTCGGGACGCGTGAAGATGAAGGTCAGCGGCAGGTTCTCGACCGCCTTGGCGGCGCCGTCGCGGGCAAGGGCGGCGACATGCACATCCTCGCCAGCGCGGTAGATGCCGCGCTCGGTCCAGGCATGGACATCGAGCGCGCCAGGCGCGGCGCGCCCCGCAACGCCGCGGTCGGACAGATCGAAGCCGGCGCGGCCCATATCGAGGAAGACGAAGTCGTTGTCGCCCTGCTTGGCCATCAGCACGGCCGGCACCATGCCGCCTTCGCCGCGGGTGAGGCCAGGGTTGAAGACGGCGTGGCCTTCGGCGTCGGATGTCGCCGTGCCGAGGATCTCGTTGTTCTTGGCAAGCAGCGTCAGTTCGGCGCCGGCAATCGGCTTGGCGGAGCCCAGCGAACGGGCAAAGACATTGAGGCCGTCCTGCCCGGTATAGGTGGACAAGCCGATGTCGGAAACGACGAACCACTGGGTGGCGCGTGAGTTGTAGTCGTCGCTCTTGTCGTCGACCGGCTGCGCGGTCAGCACATAGACGCCCGGCTTGCGCTGTGGGATCGCCTCGTCCACCGGGAAGGAGGTGGTGACCTCCTTGTTGAGGTCGTTGACGATGTCGAGCGTGCCTTCCCAGACGGGAGCGCCCATCTGGTCCGAGATGGTGGAAATGTCATAGCCGTCGAGCTGCTTCAGGAACTGGTAGCCGGACAGAAGCTGCGCCAGCGAGCGGTCGCCGATGCGATAGAGCTTCATCTTGGCGGCGTTCATGTTGACGGTGACGACCGGGATGCCACGGCGCGCGCCGGCCGGCAGCACGAAACTGTCGCCGGTGAAGCGGGCCGACGGGGCGCGATCCTGGACATAGATCGACAGCACGACCGGGGCGGCGATCGTCTCGCCGATGGCAGCCGGCAGGCCGGCGCGGAAAGTCACATCATAATGCTGGCCGTGCTCTAGTCCCTCGACGCAGATCTGCTTGTCCTTGGCCTCGACAGCCTTGGGCGCGGCGTTGTCGACGGTGACGAACTGCGAATAGTCGACGCCGGTCTTGACCAGCTCCTCGGAAAACTGCGCGCAGATGCGCGACGAAGAGGAATCGGCATCGACAGTGTGCTCGACAACGCGAAAACCCTTGCGCGCCTTGAGGTCGGCATAATCGGCCTGCACGGCGGGCGAGTTCACCAGCGCAAGGCTCGCCTCATAGGCCTGAATGGCCGGCCGGAAGAGGTCGCGCTTGTCGAGGCCGGCGGCAAGCAGGGCCAGCGCCTCGGCGCGGGTCTTTGCGGTGCGCACCAGCTTATAGGCGTTGAAGGCGGCCGAGGTGACGTTCGCCGGCAGGGTCGAGGGTTCGGTGGTGTTGGTAGCCGGCTGCACGCCAAGCGTCTCCCGCGCCAGCGCAAGCCAGAGCGCGCCGTCGTCCGGCAGGACGGAAAGCGCGGCCTGGTATTTCTGCATGGCGAGGCGATGGTCGCCGGTCAGCGCCGCCTGCTCGGCCGCGGCCTGAAGCGCGGCCAGCCCCTCCGTCGGCCTGTCATAGGCCGGATCGGTCAGCTTGTTGCGGAACTGCTGCGCCTGGTCGGCCATCCAGTTGGGGAAGAAGGCAAGCGCCGGCGGGGCGCCGATATCGGGATCGCCATCGACATTGGCGATCTTGCCGGCGACGGCGCCGCTGAAGGGTTTCAGCTGATTATAGTCGGATTTGAGAAAGCACCATTTGGCCTTGGTGTTGTAGGTGAAGGCGCGGCAGGCAGGGTCGCCGAGGCAGGTGGTCTTGCACTGGTCGAGGCTGACATTCTGGTCCGACCTCAGGTCGAAGCCGAAATAGTCGGAATTGTCCGTCGTCACGATTCGCCGGGCTTCGGCCGCAAGTGCTGCGCCATTCAGGGCGAGAAAGATAAGGAGAAGGAAAGAGAGACTACGAGCCGCGCGCATTGCCATATCACCCTCCCGACATTTCAGCGTCCGGGCATGATCAAGCATCAAACGGGCTTGTCAACGCCGGAACGCGGCAGGTTTTCAACCGGCCAACGGTTTCCATCCCGGCCAAAGGCCGGTATTTCGACAGAACCTCTATGAGATGGATCACACATTCTTGCGAAGGTGCAAAAGGTGTGAATTCCAAGCCCGGTCCATTTCAGACAATTGGATTGTGGCCCCTTTACGAGCGTTTCAGAACTTCATTCCAATTTTAGTTTTGTCGACTAGGTTGTCTTAATGCCGGCGCATGAAACGCAGATGTCAGGAGGGATCGCGCCAGGGCGCGGGCTTCCGCGCGCCCTGCTTTTCGCGCTTGTCTGCTCGGCCATGCTCGCCGCCGAAGCGCGGCCGGCGGCCGCCTTCGAGATCTTCGGCATCAAGCTCTGGGGCTCGTCCAAGGACGAGGACGCCGATATCGTCGATCCGCTGCGCTATTCGGTAACCATCGACGCGCCGGATGCCGACAAGGATCTGGTCAAAAAGCTCGAGAACGCCTCGGCGCTCAAAAACGACGAGGAGCATCCGGTGTCGGGGTCGCTCGGCCTGATGGCAAAGGCGCGCAGCGATCGGGAACAACTCGTCGCCGCGCTCTACGCCGACGCCCGCTACGAAGGCGTCGTCACCATCACCATCCAGGGCAAGTCCATAGACGAATTGCCTCCGGACGCCGAATTCACGGGGCCGCAGCCCATCCCGGTGGTGGTCAGCATCGCCGCCGGGCCGAAATTCACGCTGGGCGACATCAGGCTGAAAGGCGACGCGGCCGGCCTGGCGAGCGCCGATTTCGGCTTGATCGCCGGCGGCGATGCCGGATCGGGCGCCGTGCTCAAGGCTGAGGCGGCGATCGTACGGGCGCTTAAGGAAGAGGGCAGGCCGCTCGCCAAGGTGACGGATCGCGAGATCGTCGCCGATCACGCAACCTCGACGCTCGACGTCACGCTGACCGTGGCGGCCGGCCCTGTCGCCGGCTATGGCGACACGACAGTCGAGGGCACGGAGAAGGTCGACCGCGACTTCACCGAATACATGACCGGCCTCAAGCGGGGTCAGCAATATTCGCCGCAAGAGATTGACGATGCCCGCGATCGGCTGCTCGGGCTCGAGGTCTTCAACAGCGTGACCATCAAGGAAGGCGACAGCCTCGATGCCCAAGGCAATATTCCGATCGACGTCCAGGTGAGCGAGCGCAAACCGCGCTTTTTCGGCATAGGCGGCACGTTTTCCAACACGGAAGGGCTGGGGCTCGAAGGCTATTGGGGCCATCGCAACCTGTTCGGTCAGGGGGAGAAGCTGCGCATCGACGGCTCCATCAGCGGCATCGGCAGCAACAGCATTTCCGCGCTGAACTACAATGCCGGCGTCATGTTCGAGAAACCGGGCGTGCTCGGGCCGACATCGAAGTTCTTCACCGGCATCAAGACGGTGTTCGAACACCCCGACGCCTATGACCATTTCTCGGTCAAGGGCAACATCGGCGTCTCCTACGATCTCGACAAGAAGCAGAGGGTCTCGGCGGAATTCGCGCTCGACTATTCGCGGATCACCGACACCTTCGGCAAGCACACCTATCTGATCGCCAGCGTTCCGCTGCAATATGTCTATGACAGCCGCGACAACAAGCTCAACCCGACCCGTGGCTTCAGGGCGCTGGCCTATGCCGAGCCAAGCTACGATATCCTGAACGGCGCGACCTTCCTCAAGCTGAAGGGCGAAGGCTCCGCCTACCAGTCGCTCGACACGGCGAGCAAATTCGTGCTCGCCGAACGCGCCACGCTCGGGTCCATCATCGGCACCAGCCTGCAGAATGTCCCGGCCGACCGGCGCTTCTATTCCGGCGGCGGCGGCTCGGTGCGCGGCTATGCCTATCAAGGGATCGGCCCGAAGGACATCGACGGCCAGCCGATCGGCGGCCTGTCCTTCTTCGAAACTTCGGTCGAGATGCGCATCGCAATCACCGACACGATCGGCATCGTGCCTTTCGTCGATGCCGGCACGGTTTCGACCAAATCCTTCCCCGATTTCTCGGACGTCAAGGTCGGCGCCGGTGTCGGCCTGCGCTATCTCACGCCGTTCGGACCGCTGCGCATCGATGCGGCCGTGCCGCTCAACCGTGATCCGAGCGATCCGCATTTCGGCATCTATGCCGGCATCGGCCAGGCGTTCTGACGATGAAGATCTTCTGGCGCATCCTCCGCATCTGCCTTTACGCGCTGCTCCTGCTGCTGGTGGTAGCGATCGGCGCGCTGGTGGTGCTGACCGGCACCGAAGGCGGCCGGCAGAATCTTGCCGGCCTGATCTCGAAAATGGCCTCGACCGAGGACCGCAAGGTCACGGTCAGCGGCATCGAAGGCATATGGTCCGGCGCGCTGCGGTTGGATCACGTCGTGCTGGAGGATCGCGCCGGGCCTTGGCTGGTGGCGCGAAAGGTGGCGCTCGACTGGTCGCCGACGGCGCTCTTGTCGCGCAATTTCAACGCCGACCGCATCGGAGCCGAGCGCATCGAGCTGGCGCGGCTGCCGCAAGCCAGCCAACAGCCGTCGCAAGGCGGCTCGACCAGCCTGCCGGTCTCGATCGACGTCAGAGAGATCAACCTGCCGGAGATCGCGCTCGGGCAGCAGCTCGCGGGCAGCGGCATTGCCGAACTTGCCGCCAAGGGTTCGCTCAAGGCCGATCCATCGCCCCTGGCGATCGAGACGGTGCTCAACGTCGCCCGCCACGACGGCAAGCAGGGCAATGTCGACGCCAAGATCCATTTCGCGCCGGCCGACAACAAGCTCGACCTCGATCTCAAGGCGTCGGAGCCGGCCGGCGGCATCATCGCCAATCTGCTCAAGCTGCCCGATGCGCCGCCCGTCGACATCGTCGTTTCGGGAACCGGGCCGCTCGCCAACTGGAACGGCGTCGGCACCTTCGTCGTCGACCGCAAGATCGTCACCCAGCTCACCGGCCGCCACCAGTTGAGCGACAAGGGGCACTATATAGAAGCCAAGGGCGACGGCCAATTCGAGCGCTTCCTGCCGGAAAAGTTCAAGTCGCTGTTTACCGGCAAGACGAGTTTCGACGTTGCGGGAACGGCGACCACGACCGGCGGGGTCGATATCGAGCGCGCCGTTATAGAGAGCGACGCCGTGCATGGCACGGCCACCGGCAATGTCGATCCGAAAGGCGCCAGCGACCTCGCCGTCGAGCTTTCCGCCAAGGACAAGCCGGTCGTCATCGATGTCGGCACCAGCGCGGTGCCGATCCTCGTCGCGGTGGAGAAGGCGACGGCGCGCGCCTTTGGCGACGGCAAGGCGCCGATGGTCGATATCGGCACCTCGCTGGCCTCGATCGCTGTCGGCGGCACGCAGCTCAACAACGTGACAGGTGAAATCCACTCGGACGGCTTCGACGTCGAGACCCTTAGCGGCCCCGTCGGCATCAAGCTCGCCGCCGCCGGCCTGAAGACCGACGTGGCGACGCTGGCGCCGCTGGTGACGGGCGCGCTGGCGGCCGATCTTTCCGGTTCGATCAGCCGCGATAACGTGACCATCGACAAGGGCACGCTGCGCAGCGATGCGCTCAATGCCTCGCTGACGGCCGGCGTCTCGCTCACCGATCTGTCGATGACGCTGAAAATGAATGCCGACGCCGTATCCAAGGCTCTGCCACCGCAGATCAGCTCGCTGCTTGGCGAGCGGGTGAAATTCTCAGCCACCGCGACCCGTGATCCGCAAGGCGCATTTGCGGCCAACGAGCTGGAACTCACCTCCGGCTCGCTCAGCGCCAGCGGCACCGGCAGTGTCCAGGGCTCGGACATTCAGGCCAACGTCAAGGGTACGCTGGGCGACGTCTCGCCGCTGTCGTCGCTGGCCGGCACGCCGCTTGCCGGCGGGGTCAATTTCGCGCTGACCGCGAGCGGCCCGCGCTGGGCGCCGGACTTTTCGGTGTCGGCCGACAGCGCCAGCCTGACAGCGGCCGGCCGCACGGTGAAGGACATCAAGCTCTCGGCCAAGGGCAAGGCTGATATCGCCAACCCGTCCGCCGACGTCTCTCTGACCGGCAGCGTGGAGGAGCAGCCGCTCGACATCGGCGCCTCGCTGGTCACCGCCGACGGCAAGCGTTCGATCAGGGGGCTCAGCCTGGCGCTCGGCGACAACAAGGTTTCGGGCGATCTCGCGCTTGACGATCGGCTCCTGCCGCTCGGCACGCTGACGCTGGCCGTTCCCGACATCGCGCCGCTGGCGGCTCTCGGCGGCCAGAACGCGACCGGCGACATAAACGGCACGATCGCCTTCGCCAAGGATGGTGAGGCTCCAACCGTCACCGTCAATGCGGCGAGCGCCTCGATCGCGCGCGGCGACCTGGCGGCGAAGACCATCACCGTCAACGCGCTGATCGCCAACTACCTCAAGGGGCCGGCAATCTCGGGCACGATCAGGGCCGACAGCGTGACTTCCGGAAGCACGGTGATCAGCGGCATCGGCATCGATCTGAAGCGCGACGGTGACTGGACCAATTTTTCCGGCGGCGCGACGGCGTCGGGCATTCCGGCCACCGCGACCGGGCGCGTGAAGATTGCCGGCGGCAAGACCAGCATCGAGATCGCGTCCGGCCAGGCGACGATGCGTGGCATCAAGGCGGCGATCGCGGAGCCGTCGAGCCTTTCCATTGCCAATGGCGTGACCAGCATCGAGAAACTCGCGCTCGATCTCGGTGGCGGTTCGGTGGCTCTTTCGGGCAATGCTGGCCAAACCCTCGACCTGACGGCCAATTTCGCCAACCTGCCGGCGGCGCTCGCCAATGACTTCGCGCCTGGTCTCGATGCAGCCGGAACTCTGGAAGGCACGGCGCATGTCACGGGTCCATCGTCCAACCCTGATGTCCGGTTCAACGCCAAGCTCGCCGGCGCGGAAACCAGCCAGACCCACCAGGCGGGCCTTGGCCCGCTCAATCTCGATGCCGCCGGCAGCGTCTCGACCGCAGGTGGCCTCGTCATCGACCAGGCGACGCTTTCCGGCGACAAGATCTCGGGCAAGGCCGCCGGCACCATCAATCCGAACGGCGCCAGCGATTTCTCGCTCGATCTCGCCTCGAACGGACCGAGCCTGCCGCTCAAATTCGGCACCACCGCAAGCCCGGTCGAGCTGGAAATGCAGACTTTGTCGATGAAGGCCGCCGGGCAGGGCGCGACGCCGCGGCTCGACATCTCGGCCACGCTGCCCTCCGCCACGGCCAACCACGTCAAGGTGGAAGGCCTGGCGCTCGCGCTGCATTCGGACGGCTTCGACGTCAAGAGCCGGACCGGCCCGGTCTCCGGCACGGTCGCGGCCGACAAGATCGATCTCGACAATCCGACGGTTGCGCCGCTCGTCGCCGGCAAGGTCACGGCCAAGGTCGCCGGCAGCCTTGCCCCTGACGCCCTCACCATCAATAGCGGCTCGGCGACCAGCGGCGCGGTGGATGGCGCCTTCAACGGCCGGGTGTCGTTTGCCGACGGTTCCGTCGACTTCACCGTCAAGGCCGATGTGCTTTCGGCGGCGTTGCCGGCAGCAGCGCGCGGCGTGCTTGCCGAGCGCACGCAATTCAGCGCCACTACGCAGCGCGACGCCAAGGGCAATGTCAGCGTCGGGCCGGTGAAGGTCGCATCGGGCGGGTTCACCGCCGACGGGCAGGCGAGCATCGCCGACAACACGCTTAACGCCGCCATCAAAGGCGCGCTGGCGGATATTTCGCTGCTGTCGAAGGACGCCAAGGGCGCCATCACCTTCGCGCTCGACGCGCAAGGCGCTGCCACGGCGCCGGACCTGTCGCTGACGGTGAACAGCGACCGGCTTTCGGTAGCGGCGCGCGAGATCACGGGGCTGAAGCTTACCGCGACCGGCAAGGCGGATGCCGCCAATCCGGCGGCCAATGTGCAACTGACCGGCAATGTCGCCGGGCAGCCGCTGCAGGGCAATGCGGTGCTTGCCACCACCAATGGCAAGAGCGCGATCAACGGGCTTTTGCTGTCGCTGGGTCAGAACAAGATCTCCGGCGACCTCGCGCTCGACGAGGCGTTTGTTCCGGTCGGCACCGTGTCGCTCGACTTGCCTGACATCGGACCGCTGGCGGCGCTGGCGCTGGAAAAGGCGGAAGGCGATGTGCGCGGCACGATAGCGTTCTCGAAGGCCGGCAATGGACCGAACGTCGCCGTCAAGGCAAGCACGGCGGCAATCAAGCGCGGCGATCTCTCGGCCAAAAACGTCGCCATCGATGCGCAGATCGCCAACTACCTCGCGGCACCCGTCATCGCCGGCAAGATCCGCGCCGACAATGTGATATCGGGCGGAACCACCGTCACCGGCATCGATGTCGACCTCAAGCGCGACGGCGACTGGACCGGCTTTTCCGGCGGCGCCACAGTCAAGAACATTCCGGCAAAAGCGGCCGGCCGGGTGAAAGTGGCGAACGGAACGACGACCATCGAACTGTCATCCGGCCAGGCGACGGTGCAAGGCATCAAGGCGGCGATCGCGCAGGCCTCGACCGTGACCATCGCCAACGGCGCCACGACGCTGGACAAGCTGGTGCTCAATCTCGGCGGCGGCACGGCGACGGTGACGGGCAAGGTTGCGCAGACGCTCGACATCAACGCCAATCTGGCCAGGGTGCCGATGTCGCTCGCCAACAGTTTTTCGCCCGGCCTCGATGCGGCCGGCTCGATCTCAGGCACGGTCAAGGTTAGCGGAGCGCCGGCGAGCCCGGCGGTCGCCTTCAACGTGGATGCTTCCGGCGTGCAGACCTCGCAGACGCGCGGCGCCGGGCTCGGCGGCATGAACGTATCGTCGTCGGGAACCTTTGCCGGCAACAAGCTGGCCTTCGAGGCCAACATCAGCGACGGCGCCGGCCTTGGGCTCAAGGGCGGCGGCACGGTGACAACGGCGGGCACGCCGGCCCTGGCGCTCGACTTCAACGGCAAGGTGCCGTTCTCCTTCCTGGCCGCCAAGCTCGCGGCGCAAGGCCTGGGGCTTACCGGCACGGCCAATGTGAACATGCAGGTGCGCGGCCCGGCGTCCTCGCCGGTCATTAGCGGCACGGTCAGCACTTCGGGCGCGCGCCTCGTCGATGCGCGCTCCGGGCTTGCCGTCAACGACATCGCGGCCGACGTCTCGATCGGCAGCGGTGTCGCCAGGATCAATCGCCTGACCGGCACATTGTCGACGCGCGGCAGCCTTTCGGCCAGCGGCACGGTCGGCATCAACCCGGCGCAGGGTTTCCCGGCCGACCTCTCAATCAAGCTGACCGACGGCCGCTATACCGACGGCAGGGTGGTGACCGCCAATCTTGGCGGCGACCTGACCGTCAAGGGTCCGCTCGTCTCGGCGCCGGTGATCGCCGGCACCATCAATCTGGCCAAGACAGTCATCACCGTTCCGGAAAAGCTGCCGGGCTCGCTCTCGGCACTCGACGTCAAGCACAAGAACGCGCCGCGCGCCGTGCGGGCGCAGGACAAGGCGCTGAACCCGCCGGCATCCGGCGGCGGCAATGGCGGCAGCGGTCTTGTCCTCGACGTGACGGTCAACGCGCCGAACCAGATATTCATTCAGGGCAGGGGCCTGGATGCCGAACTCGGCGGATCGCTGAAGCTGACCGGCCCGGCGTCCTCGCCGCAGGCAGTCGGCACCTTCACGCTGCAGCGGGGGCGGCTGACGATCCTCGCCAAGCGGCTGACCTTCACCGAGGGCACGGTCGGGTTCCAGGGGTCGCTGGTGCCTTACCTCAACATGACGGCGACCACGACGACGAGCAGCGCCACCGTCACGATTGTTGTCTCCGGAGAGGCGACAAATCCCAAATTCAGCTTCTCCTCGGTGCCGGCGCTCCCCGAGGACGAGGTGCTGGCGCAACTGATCTTCGGCCGCTCGATGTCGAACCTTTCGCCGTTACAGATCGCCCAGCTTGCCGATGCTGCCGCGCAATTGGCGGGCGCCGGCGGCTCGACATCGCTGCTCGACAATCTGCGCAGCGCCATCGGCGTCGACGATCTCGACGTGACGACGGACGAGAAGGGCGGCACCGCAGTTTCCGCCGGCAAATACCTCAACGACCGCACCTATGTGACGATCCAGAAGGGCGACAAACCGGGCTCCGGCAAGGCGACGATCGACCTCAATGTCGGGCGCGGCGTCAAGCTGCGCGGCGAGGCCAACGACGCCGGCGAAGCCAAAGGCGGCGTCTTCTATGAACGCGAGTACTGATGACTTGGCACTCGCCTCGGGCGGAGCCAAGGGAGCTTTTACGGCGCGCGCAAGGCCCTTATCCGCCTAAAATGTCTTGATTTAATCGTCTGTCGATTTTCGGGAAATGTGCGGCGCACTAGCAAATTTGCGTCAAGACTGTCGCTATCGCGCGAACCGGCCTCATTCCAAAGTTGCACATTCCCTAACATGTTCCCATTCCAATACCCTCTTTGACATGATGGTCTGGATGCGGAATGTTAAAAGGCAGAAAGCCAACAATGGGAGTCAGTTATGGCAATCTATAAAAGCAACAGCGACCGCGTCCCGGATCACATCCTGGCCTTGGCCGAGGAAGCCAAGGCAGGAAACGTCGACCGCCGCGAATTCCTGGCTCTGGCCAGCGTCTTCGGAGCGTCCACGGCGATGGCTTACGGCCTGCTCGGTCTCGCTGACCCGACCCCGGCGAGAGCCGAGGACGTTCAGGGCAAGAAGGGCGGCACGCTGAAGGTCGCGCAGTGGATCAAGGATCCGAAGGATCCGCGCAAGTCCGACTGGTCGGAAATCGCCAATGCCGAGCGCCAGGCGCTCGAGCCGCTGGTCAAGTACACAACCGAATATACGTTCCGCCCCTATCTGCTGGAAAGCTGGGACGTGAACGATGACGCCACCGAATACACCCTGCATGTGCGCAAGGGCGTGACCTGGTCGAACGGCGATACCTTTACCGCCGATGACGTCATCTTCAACCTCAAGCGCTGGGCCGACAAGAAGGCCGAGGGCAATTCGATGCCCGGCCGTCTTGGCAGCCTGGTCAAAGACGACAAGCTGGACGAGAGCGCCGTCACCAAGGTCGACGACATGACCGTCAAGCTGAAACTTGGCAAGCCGGACATCGCGCTGATCCCCAACATGTGCGATTATCCCGGCCTGATCGTCCACAAGAGCTTCGACGAGAAGGGCGGCGATTTCAAATCTTGCCCGATCGGCACCGGTCCGTTCGAGCTCGTCTCCTACGATGTCGGCCAGAAAGTGGTCTACAAGCGCCGCACCGACAACAAGTGGTGGGATGGCGAAGTCTTCCTCGACGGCATCGAATTCATCGACTACGGCACCGATCCGGGAGCTATGGTCAGCGCTTTCGAGGCGGGTGAAGTGCACACCAATTTCGAGACCTCCGCCGACTATGTGTCGATCCTCGACGGCATGGACCTGGTGAAGTCGGAAGTGGTGACGGCCTCGACGATCGTGTGCCGCACCAACGTCAACAACAAGCCCTACGACAACCAGAAGGTCCGCAACGCGCTGCAGCTCGCGGTCGACAACAACGTCGTTCTCCAGCTCGGCTACGGCAATGCCGGCACGGTCGCCGAGAACCATCACGTCTCCCCGATTCATCCGGAATATTACGAGCTGGCCAAGGTCGCTCGCGATCCGGCCAAGGCAAAGGCGCTGCTGGCGGAAGCCGGCCAGGCCGACTTCGAGCATGAGCTGATCACGGTCGACGAGGACTGGCACAAGAACACCGGCGACGCGATCGCCGCGCAGATGCGCGACGCCGGCATCAAGGTGAAGCGCACGGTGCTGCCGGGCTCGACCTTCTGGAACGACTGGACCAAATATCCTTTGTCCACGACCAACTGGAACATGCGTCCGCTTGGTGTGCAGGTTCTTGCGATCGGCTACCGCACCGGCGAAGCCTGGAACGAGACGGCCTGGTCGAATCCCGATTGGGACGCCAAGCTCAATGCCGCGCTTGCCGTCGCCGACGCCGCCAAGCGCAAAGAGATGATGAAGGACATCGAGCAGATCCTGCAGGATTCCGGTATCATCATCCAGCCTTACTGGCGCAAGCTCTACAGCCACTCGGTCAAGGCGGTGCAGAACTATAAGATGCATCCGACCTTCGAACGCGATTACGGCAAGGTCTGGCTCGACCAGGCGTGATCGGAGCCGATCGGGAAGGGGCTCTTGCCCCTTCCCCTCACTCCCCACACAATGCTGGAACCGGAAGCCGCCGCTCCAAGAGCGCGCGGGCCTTTCGCCAACGGCATGTAACAAAACAGGTTGATCGCATCCGAGGGTCCGTCGACAATCAGCCTGGCCGCTAACGGCCGGGTTGGTTTCCAGACAGGCTCCAACCCCCAACCAGACCGGCAGGGGCCGCCATGCTATCTTTCATCCTCAGACGCCTTGGCACGATGGCATTAACGATGCTGTGCCTGACATTGGTCGTTTTCTTTCTGATCAATCTCAACCCGAACCTGAAGAAGCTGGCGATCAGCCAGACCGAAATGCACACCTCGGCCGAGCAGCTCGAGGACTGGCTGGTCAACCATGGCTACCGGCAGAATTTCTTCGTCCGCTATGGTCAGTGGCTGGGGATCCTGCCCAAGCAGCCGATCACCGATCCGGCGACGGGCAAGCCGGCGCAGCGCTTCTCCTTCTGCAACGATCCGGTGGAGCCGAAATTCTCCGGCGTGCTGCAGGGTGATTTCGGCTGCTCGACCAAATTCAAGACGACGGTCGGCGCGAAGCTGTTCCCGGCGCTCGGCGCCACGGGACTGCTGATGTTCTGGGTGCTGGCGGTGATGGTGCCGATCTCGCTGCTCATCGGGATACTCGCCGGCATGCGCGAGGGTTCGCGCACCGACCGCACGCTGTCGGTCGCCTCGATCGCCTCGACGGCGACGCCTGAATATGTATCGGGCGTCATCTTCACCGTCATCTTCGCCTCATGGCTCGGCTGGCTGAACGGCTCGGCGGCCTCGGCAAGCCAAGGCCTCACCTTCTATAATTTCACGCTGCCGGTGATGACGCTGGCCATCTATGGCACCGGCTACATAGCGCGCATGACACGCGCCTCGATGGTCGAGGTGATGACGCAGCAATATATCCGCACCGCCCGCCTCAAGGGGCTCTCCTTCAGCAGCGTCGTTGTCAAGCACGCGCTGCGCAATGCGCTGATCGCGCCGTTCACCGTGATCATGCTGCAATTCCCGTGGCTGCTCACCGGCGTCGTTATCGTCGAGGTGATGTTCCGCTACCAGGGGTTCGGCTACACGCTGGTGGAAGCGGCGGGCAACAATGACATCGACCTTCTGCTCGGCTGCTCGCTGGTCTCGGTGTTCATCGTGCTGATCACGCAGCTCATCTCGGATGTCGGCTACGCGTTTCTCAATCCGCGTATCAGGGTTCAGTAGGGGGCAGGGCGGATGCAGATCGAATATATCAGCGCCTTCGATGTCGTGGTCGGTGTGCTTTGGCGCTTCTGGCCGGTATGGGTCGCGCTCGTCCTGGTGATGGGCGTTAGCTTTGCCTATAAGAAGAAGCTCGGCCTCTACGGCCAGCTCTTCGACAGCGGCGTCGGCATTGCCGGCGTCGGCATCTGCCTGTTCTGGCTGTTCACGGCGATCTTTGCCTCGACCATCTCGCCCTTCGATCCGCTGGCGCAGGTGTCGATCATGAAGGACACGCTGCCGGGCGCGATCGAGCCGACCTCGAAGCTGATCTACTATTTCGGCGGCGACAAGCTCGCGCGCGACGTGTTCTCGCGCATGGTCTATGGCAGCCAGATCGTGCTGATCATCGCGCCGGCCGCGACCGGCTTCGCGTTGATGGTCGGCATCACGCTCGGCCTACCGGCCGGCTACTACGGCGGCAAGATCGACACGGTGCTGTCGTTCCTCGCCAATCTGGTGCTGGCTTTCCCCGTCATCCTGCTGTTCTACCTGCTTGTGACGCCCGGCATCATGGACACGCCGATCCCCTATGCGATGGCCGGCCTGTTCTTCCTGTTTCCGATCATCTTCTTCAGCGTGCTGTTCTGGACCCGCTACAAGAACCGGCCGGACCGGCTCTATATCCTGCTCGGCCTGACGCTCGTCGTCGGGGGGTGGATCTATATCGGCCTCGTCTTCGACAAGGATCCGCTGAAGATCGTCCACATCGATCCCAACCAGCTCAACATCTTCGTGGCGGTGGTGTTCGCTTCCAGCCCCGGCGTGTTCCGCATCGTGCGCGGGCTCACCATGGACATCAAGACGCGCGACTATGTGGCGGCGGCGCAGACGCGCGGTGAATCGCCCTGGTACATCATGTTGTGGGAGATCCTGCCCAACGCGCGCGGGCCGCTGATCGTCGATGCCTGCCTGCGCATCGGCTACACGACGATCCTGCTCGGCACGCTCGGCTATTTCGGCCTCGGGCTGGCGCCCGAAAGCCCCGATTGGGGCACCGCGATCAAGGATGCGAGCCGCCTGCTGCGCTCCTTCATCCATCCGGCGCTGCCGCCGACGATCGCGCTGATGTCGTTCGTGCTGGGGCTGAACCTTCTGGCGGATTCGCTGCGCGAACAGTCGATGAAGGATTGATGGCAGGGTCTTCGGCCCTACTTGGAAAACAAGGATTGGAGCGACCCATGAACGAGGCAGTTCGAGATCCGGCCAAGCCGACCAATGGGCCGATCATCGAGATCGAGAACCTCTCGATCTCCTTCTTCACACGCAAGGGCGAGATACCGGCCGTGATGGACTTTTCCTGCACGGTCATGCCCGGCGAAGCGATGGGCATCGTCGGCGAATCCGGCTGCGGCAAGTCGACCGTGTCGCTCGGCATCATGCGCGACCTCTCCAACATCGGGAAGATCGTCGGCGGCCGTATCAAGTTCCAGGGCCGGGACATGGGCGAAATGTCCGACGAGGAACTGCGCGCCATCCGCGGCAACAAGATCGCCATGATCTACCAAGAGCCGATGGCGAGCCTCAATCCGGCGATGAAGGTCGGCCGGCAATTGATGGAAGTGCCGCTGATCCACGACAAGGTCTCGAAGGATGAGGCCTACAAAAGGGCGCTCGAGATGGTGCGCGCGGTGAAGCTGCCCGATCCGGAGCGCATGATGCGCTCCTATCCACATCAGCTTTCCGGCGGCCAGCAGCAGCGTATCGTCATCGCCATGGCGCTGCTGTCGAAACCGGCACTGCTTCTGCTCGACGAGCCGACGACGGCGCTCGACGTCACTGTCGAGGCCGGCATCGTCGAGCTGGTCAAGGGTCTCGGCGAGAAGTTCGGCACCTCGATGATCTTCGTGTCGCACAATCTCGGCCTCATCCTCGAGACCTGCGACAAGATCACGGTGATGTATTCCGGCGAGGCGGTCGAGACCGGCAAGATCAAGGACGTCTTCGACCGGATGCGCCACCCCTATACGCAAGGGCTGTTCCGCTCGATCCCGCTGCCCGGGGCCGACAAGAATTCGCGGCCGCTGATCTCCATTCCCGGGCAATTGCCGCTGCCGCACGAGCGGCCGAAGGGCTGCAATTTCGGCCCGCGCTGTCACCATTTCGTCGAGGGTGTCTGCAACGCCGCCGAAATCCCGATGATCGCCGTCGATGGGCATGAGGGCCATTTTTCGCGCTGTGTGCGCTTCAACGAGATCGACTGGGAAGCGCTGCCGCCCGGCGCCAAGAAGGTCAATGAGAAGGTCGAGCCCGGCGCGCCGGTGCTCAAGATCGACGATCTCAAGAAGTACTATAAAGTCGGCGGCAGCGAAGTTTTCGGCTCCAGCGAAGGTCGTGTCGTCAAGGCCAACGAGACCATTTCGTTCACCGCGCGCGAGTCGGAGACGGTCGCGATCGTCGGCGAGTCCGGCTGCGGGAAGTCGACGCTAGCCAAGGTGCTTCTGGGGCTTGAGACCGCAAGCTCGGGCACGGTGACGCTCGGCAACAAGGAGATCCAGTCGACCGGCATCGAGAGCCGCAGCGTCGAGACCGTGTCCTCGATCCAGATGGTGTTCCAGAATCCGTTCGACACGCTGAACCCCAGCCACACGGTCGGCTCGCAGATCATCCGCACGCTGGAGAAGTTCAACGTCGGCAAGACGGTCGCCGAGCGGCGCAAGCGCATGCTGGAACTGCTCGACCTGGTCAAGCTGCCGCGCGCCTTCGAGACCCGCAAGCCACGCCAGCTCTCGGGCGGCCAGAAGCAGCGCATCGGCGTGGCGCGCGCCTTCGCCGGCGACGCCAAGGTGGTGGTGGCCGACGAGCCGGTCTCGGCACTCGACGTCTCGGTGCAGGCGGCGGTGACCGAGCTGTTGATGGACATCCAGCGCAAGAACAAGACGACGATGCTGTTCATCAGCCACGACCTGTCGGTGGTGCGCTACATCGCCGACCGCGTGGTGGTCATGTATCTCGGCTATATCGTCGAGCAAGGCACGACGGACCAGATATTCTCGCCGCCCTACCATCCCTATACGGAGGCGCTGTTGTCGGCGATCCCGATCGCCGACACCAGCGTGGTCAAGAAGCATATCGTGCTCGAGGGCGACATCCCGTCGGCGATGAACCCGCCGACAGGCTGCCCGTTCCAGACGCGCTGCGGCTACAAGAAGCTGGTCCCGGACAATCTGTGCGAGACCAAGGTGCCGCCGGTGAAGAACCTCGGCGACGGCCATATGAGCCTGTGCTGGCTGGCCGACGACGTGCTGGCGAAGATGGAGCCGGTCATCAAGTTCGACAAGGAGCACGCGGCGCATGAGGGCGTGCCGGACGATGCGCCTCAGGGCACGGGCCCGGGCTTTGCCGGTGCGCCGCCCAAGCGTCCGCATGGCAAGAAGCCGAAGCCGAACCAAAGCGCGTCGTGACGAAACGGATTCAGGCGACGCGCTTTAGTCTTTGTTTTGATGCATGTCGCTTTCCCAAAACCGCTGCGCACCTTTGGGCGACATGCATTAGATGAGGCGGGCAGCGCTGACTTCAAATACGCGCCGCCGCTAGCTGCCGCATTGCCGTAACTGCGTGGCGTAGTCGCGGGCCATCTGGTCGGTGGCGCGCGCATAGTTCTGCACGCCGGCGTCACCGCGATTGCCGCGGCCGTAGGCGCTCCAGCCGAGATAATAAGCAAGGTAGAGATTGTAGGTGTCGTTGCGGGCGACGCCGAACGTGTCGGCGGTCTTGGAATGATACCAGCCGACGAAATCGACGGCGTCGGCGAAACGGCTGCGGCGCGCCGCCCAGTTGCCGGTTTCCATCTGATATTGCGACCAGGTGCCGTCGAGCGCCTGCGAGTAGCCGGCAGCGCTGGAGACATGCTTCCAGGGGATGAAGCCCAGCAGCTTGGTCCGTGGCGGGCGGGCGTTGCTCTTGAAGCCGGATTCCTTGCGCACCGTCGCCATCAGCACCGGAACGGAAACGCCGTATTTTCGCTCGGTGCGTTCCGCGGCCGACTGCCAGTTGTCGAACCAGCCGTCATTCTGGTCGAAGACGGCGCAGACATTGTTGATATGGCTGGGCGCCGTCGCGCAGGCCGAAAGCGCCAGCAGCATGGAGACAGCGACAATTTTACTAAAACTCGACATACGCATTGGAAGACGAATAGGCCGAAATCATAAAAGGAGTCTTGCCAGCTTCCTTAACATCGGCCGGAGGCAGGTCGTTCTTGGCGATATCAATATTTCGCCTATATGCGTCGTATTTCTTTCCATTGGTTTTGAAAAATGCCGCCTTGGCTAAAATCACGCCGGCAAATGACGAATTCCTGACAGCAGCCGTTTCGCGTCGGCGCTCTGATGCGCTGCATGACAGAACCAAGACGAAAGCGCGGCGCCGAGCGGACCAGCAACCGGGGGCCCGCCGCCATTCCCCAACTGCCGCCGCGACGCGTGGTCAGTCCTTACCCGCCGATGGCGGTGCTTTCGGCCGACCAGATCGAGGCCATCCACCAGGCATCGATGCATATCCTGGAAAATTTCGGCATCGAGGTAATGAGTCCGCGGGCGCTGTCGCTATTCGAGCGCGCCGGCGCCAGGGTTGATCGCGGCTCGATGAATGTGCGCGTCGATCGCGGCATGGTCGAGGAGGCGCTGAAGACGACGCGCGCCAGCTACACGCTCACCCCACGCAACTCGGCCCGCGCCATCCATCTCGGCGGCAACACCATCAACTTCACGCTGGTCGCCGGACCGCCCAACGTGCATGATATGGAACGTGGCCGCCGCGCCGGCAACCTCGCTGACTATTGCGATCTCGTCCGGCTGGCGCAGCATTTCAACTGCATCCACATGCTCGGCAACCAAGTCTGCGCGCCGATCGAGCTGCCGGCGAACTCGCGCCATCTCGACACCTATTTCGCCAATCTGACGCTGACCGACAAATGCTTCCATGTCTCGGCGATCGGCCGGGGCAGGGCGCTGGACGGCATCGAGATGATGGCCATCTCACGTGGATTAACGCTCGAGCAGATGAGCGAGGATCCGGGCATCGCGACGATCATTTCCGTCAACTCGCCGCGCCGCTTCGACGAGATGATGGCCGAAGGGCTGATGACCATGGCCGAATACGGCCAGTCGGTGGCGGTGACGCCGTTCACGCTGATGGGGGCGATGAGCCCGGTGACGCTCGCCGGCGCGCTGGCGCAGCAGAACGCCGAGGCGCTGTTCGGCATCGTGCTGTCGCAGCTTGTGCGCCCCGGCGCGCCGGTGATGTACGGCGCCTTCACCTCCAATGTCGACATGAAGTCCGGCGCGCCGGCTTTCGGCACGCCGGAAAACACCAAAGCCAACATCGCCTCAGGGCAATTGGCGCGTCGCTATAATCTGCCGTACCGGACGACGCCCGGCTCGGCCTCCAATGCCGCCGACGCGCAAGGCGCCTATGAGACGCTGATGGCGCTGTGGGGCGCGGTGCTCGGCCATGGCAATCTCGTCTACCACGCAGCCGGCTGGCAGGAAGGCGGGCTGACGGCCTCGTTCGAGAAGCTCATCATCGATGTGGAGTTGATCCAGCACATGATGGAATTCCTGCGGCCGATCGTGGTCGACGAGGCAGAGCTTGCGGTCGAGGCGCTGGGCGCGGTGCCGACCGGCGGCCATTTCTTCGGTGAGCCGCATACGCTGGAGCGCTACGCTACCGCCTTCTATCAGCCCATGCTTTCCAACTGGCAGAACTACGAAGCATGGCAGGAGGCCGGCGCGCTGGACACGACGGCGCGCGCGACACGGCTCTGGAAAAAGGCGCTGGAGGAATATGTCCAGCCGGCCATGGATCCCGCCGTGCGCGAGGCGCTTGAAGCCTATGTCGCACGCCGCAAGGAAGCGATCGGGCAGGGCGAGCCGTGAGTTTCTTGGCGTCGGCGCGAGGCACCCCCCTCTGCCCTACCGGGCATCTCCGCCTCAAGGGGGGAGATTGGCTGTCCCGATTTCTTTCGCCAGCCGCCAACGTCGAAGGGTGGGCGGCGAGGCTGCCACTGCTGATCTCCCCCCTTGAGGGGGAGATCGCCGGCAGGCCAGAGGGGGGTGCTTGGCGCTGCCTTTCTGATTCACTTTATCTTCCCAACTCCCTGATATCAGAGAAAACCCCATGAAGTCGCATGCAAAGGTCGTGGTTATCGGCGGCGGTGTCGTCGGATGTTCCGTGCTGTTCCATCTTGCCCGCCACGGCTGGACCGATGTCGTGCTTCTGGAACGCGACGAGCTGACCTCGGGCTCGACCTGGCATGCGGCTGGCGGCATGCATACCATCAATGGCGATCCCAACGTCGCCAAGCTGCAGAAATACACGATCTCGCTCTACAAGGAGATCGAGGAGCTGTCCGGCCAGGCGACCGGTGTGCATCTCACCGGCGGGGTGCTGTTGGCGGCGAGCGAGGCGCGGCTCGATTGGCTGCGCGGCGTGGTTTCCAAGGGCCGCTATCTCGGCATCGACCTCGAGGTGATCTCGGCGAAGGAAGCGGCCGAGCTGATGCCGCTCATCGATCCGAAGCAATTCGTCGGCGCGGTGCGCAACAAGGAGGACGGCCATCTCGACCCGTCCGGCGTGACGCATGCCTATGCCAAGGCCGCGCGTAAACTGGGCGCCGAGGTCGAGCGCTTCACCAAGGTCGAGGACATCGTGCGCCGCCCAGATGGCCTGTGGCGCGTCATCACCGACAAGGGCGAGGTGGTGGCCGAGCATGTCGTCAATGCCGGGGGACTGTGGGCGCGCGAGGTCGGCCGCATGGTCGGGCTCGAGCTGCCGGTGCTGGCGATGGAGCACATGTACCTGATCACCGAGGACATGCCGGAGGTTGCCGACTGGAACAAGAAGACCGGCACCGAGATCATCCACGCGGTCGATTTCGACGGCGAGCTCTATCTGCGCCAGGAGCGCGGCGGCATGCTGATGGGCACTTATGAAAAGGCGAACAAGGTCTGGTCCGAATTCTCCACACCTTGGAATTTCGGCCATGAACTGCTGGAGCCGGATATCGACCGCATCGCGCCGTCGCTGGAAGTCGGTTTCCGCCATTTTCCGGCTTTCCAGAAGACGGGCATCAAGCAGATCATCAATGGCCCGTTCACCTTTGCGCCGGACGGCAATCCGCTGGTCGGCCCGGTGCGCGGCCTGCCGGGCTTCTGGGTCGCCTGCGGCGTCATGGCGGGCTTTTCTCAAGGGGGCGGCGTTGGCCTCGCGCTCTCCAACTGGATGATCGAAGGCGACCCCGGCGCCGATATCTGGGCGATGGACGTTGCGCGCTACGGCGACTGGGCGACGATGGCCTATACCAACGCCAAGGTGCGCGAGAACTATTCGCGCCGCTTCTCGATCCGCTTCCCCAATGAGGAGCTGCCCGCCGGACGTCCGCTCAAGACGACGCCGGTCTACGACACACTGTGCGCCAAGGGCGCGCAATGGGGCGTGGCCTATGGGCTGGAGGTGCCGCTCTGGTTTGCGCCCGAAGGCGTCAAGGACGAGTTCTCGTGGCGGCGCTCGAGCGACTTCAATCATGTCGCCAAGGAAGTGGCTGCGGTACGCAGCGGCGTCGGCCTGTCGGAGATTTCGAGCTTTGCCAAATACAACGTGACGGGAGAGGGCGCCGCCGCCTGGCTCGACCGCATGCTCGCCTGCAAGCTTCCCAAGCCCGGTCGCATGACGCTGGCGCCGATGCTGAAGGAAGACGGCAAGCTGATCGGCGACTTCACGCTTGCCAATATCGGTGCCCCCAATACGAACAGCAACGATTGGTTCATCGCTGGCTCCGGTGTCGCCGAGCAGTACCATATGCGATGGTTCGAGGCGCATCTGCCCAAGGACGGCTCGGTGCGCATCGAGGCGCCGGGGCAGAAGCTCACCGGTCTCGCCATCGCCGGCCCGAAGGCGAGGGAGGTGCTGGCCAAGGTCAGCCGCGCCGACGTCTCGAATGCCGCATTCCCCTTCATGGCGGTTGCGAGGATGGATATCGGCATAGCGCCTTGTCTTGTCGGCCGCGTGAGCTATACCGGCGATCTCGGCTACGAGATCTGGGTGGCGCCGGAATATCAGCGTGCCGCTTACCAGGCGCTGATGGCAGCAGGCGAGGAATTCGGCATCGGCCTGTTCGGATCGCGCGCGCTCAATGCGCTCAGGCTCGAAAAGAACTACGGCTCATGGGCGCGCGAATACCGGCCGATTTATGGGCCGCTGGAAGCGGGGCTCGACCGTTTCGTCGCCTTTGGCAAGGAGGCCGATTTCATCGGCAAGGAAGCAGCGCTCGTCGAGCGCAAGCAAGGCGGCAAGCTGAGGCTGCGCGCCTTCATCGTCGAGGCAGACGATGCCGATGTCATCGGCGACGAGGCGATCTGGCATGATGGCGTCGTGCGCGGCTGGGTGACCTCGGGCGGCTATGCTCATCATTCGAAGAAGTCGATTGCCATGGGCTACGTGCCGAAGGAGATCGCCGACAAGCCGGACGGCTTCGAGATCGAAATCCTCGGCAAGCGCCATGCGGCGCGTGTTCAGCCTGCACCGCTGTTCGACGCCGATTTCGAGCGGATGCGCGCCTGAACCAGGCGCGCATGTCTCGGCAGATCAGGCGCTGCGGCGGTTGTCCAGCGCGAAGGCGCCGGGGCCGGCGAGGATCAGATAGAGGAAAATGAAGCAGAAGGAGATCGCCGCGTCGCCACCATTGTTGACGGGGAAGAAGTCGCGCGGCATGTGCGCCACGAAATAGGCGATCGCCATTTCTCCGGCGAGAAGGAAGGCGACCGGGCGGGTGAAAAGGCCAAGGGCCAGCAGGATGCCGCCGGCGAATTCGAGAATGGCGGCAGCTGTCGTCAGCCCGGTGAGGGCATGCGGCTCGGCGCTGATCGGGAAGTTGAACAGCTTCTGTGAGCCATGTTCGATGAACTGCAAGGCGGTCATGATGCGGAGTGCGCCCAGAGCCTGCGGCTGATAGCGGGCGAGACCTTCAAAAAGCTTCATCTAAAACTCCATTTTACCCCTCGCGACCGGCCATAAGTTATCGTGCGACAATGGATCACTGACTTCCCTCCGCCTGCCATCAACATTCGGTGAGTGGCATGGTTTCATCGCCTCGGTGTGCTATCGCAATAGTTGCAATTGTCTCCCTATGGTTGTATTAATATTCGAATACACCAAACCATGCGGGAATCCCTTTGCCATGAAAAAAGTCGCCATCAGCCTATTCGCAATCCTTGCAGGCACGAGCTTCGCCATGGCCGGCGACGCGGGCTGCGATGCCTTCAAATGGCCGGTGACACGAGAGCAAGCCCTGTTTCCGGCGGCGCCCGCCGCGCAGTCCGGCGCTGCGCTGACGGTTGGGCAAGCGATGGATTTCACACTCGCAGCGGTCGACACGATCAGCTTTGAAGTGCCACCGCAACGTGCACCGGCAGCCGGCACGTTCGGCGCGACGGCAAGCGTGATCGTGCCCCCTGAAGGCGAGCTTCAGTTCAGCCTGTCGGATGAGGCCTGGATTGATATCGTGCAGGACGGCCATGCCGTGAAGTCAGCGGGTTTCAGCGGCGTGAAGACCTGCCCGGGCATTCGCAAGAGCGTACGCTTCAAGCTGTCCGCCGGTCCGGCCACCGTTCAGCTCAGCGGCGCGAAGAAGGCCGATCTCAAGGTGGCGGTGCTGACGCCGGAGTGACCGGCGCCAGCTGATCGAATGAAACCGCGTCGCGCCTACCGCACGGGTGCCAGCAGCGCGAAATGCGCGCCCTGCGGATCCTGGCACTGGACGACCCATTGCGCGCTCGGCACTTCCATCGGACCCATCAGCACCTTGCCGCCATTATCGGTGACGCGCTTGGCCGCGGCGTCGATCGCATCGACGTTGAAGTAGAACTGCCAGA
Source organism: Mesorhizobium sp. (assembly GCA_004020545.1). GTDB lineage: Bacteria > Pseudomonadota > Alphaproteobacteria > Rhizobiales > Rhizobiaceae > Mesorhizobium. The sequence continues at coordinate 222,945 of SAQE01000002.1, forward strand.
CCGGGACCGGGATCTGCGGCGGCTTGTTCATCATGCCGCCGCCGGACTCAGATCCGGCGCCGAACGTCTGGTAGATGCCCATCTCGCCCATGTCGAACTGGCCGGCGCTCTCCCAGCCGAACTGGCTTGAATAGAAGTCGAACGCCGCCTTCCAGTCCGAGGTGTAGAGCTCGTGCCAGCCGACATGGCCGGGCGTCGTGGCTGGCACCGGCGGCTGGTCCGGCTGGTTGGGCTGCAGGAACATGAAGGTCGCGCCCTGCGGGTCGGCAACGACGGCGAAGCGGCCGACGCCTGGAATGTCATCCGGCGCGCGGTGGACGGAACCGCCCGCATCCTGCAGCGCCTTCGTCGAGGCGTCGACATCCTTGGTATAGATATAGCCCAGCCAGGCTGGCGGCATGCCCATCTTGACGGCGTCTTCAGGCATCGTCATCAGCCCGCCGACGCCGCGCACGCTGGAATTCATCACGATGTAGCGCGGCATGCCGGGCGCCTTGTCGAAGGGCTCGGCCCGCCAGCCGACAACGGCGGTGTAAAAAGCCTCGGCGGCGTCGAGGTCGGTGGTCATCAGTTCATACCAGAAGAAAGGTTGGGGGGAATTCGGCATTTTCGGTCTCCTCACCGGTTCGGGCTGCGATCGCGCTTCCATCCATCCTAGGACGATCTCGGCGACAGAAATCCGACATCTGGGCCATAAATCGAGGACGGCAAGGCGCTGGTGCGTGTCGCCCAAGAGTGCGCAGCGGTTTTGGGAGACATGCATCAAAACAAAGACCTAAAGCGCGTCGCCTGAATCCGTTCTGCGCGACGCGCTTTAGTGCCTGCGATCTTGCGTGCCCGGCGATTTTCGACTTTGCTGAAGTCAAAGAGGGGCCCTGTTTCCATTGCGTCGAATGTCGCTCACGCCTGAGCTTGTCGCTCTGTGCCACCGGGAGGAGGTCGATCCCGGCCCCAGCGGGGAATGGACACAGTTGAGCGACGACGATTTCCGCGCCCTTGCTCTGCGCCTGTCGGGTGAAGCCGACGAGGGGCCGCTATGGGTGTTCGCCTATGGCTCGCTGATCTGGAAGCCAGCCTTCGAATCCATCGAGCAGCGACGCGCCTCGGCCTATGGCTGGCATCGCTCCTTCTGCCTGGACCTGATGCGCTGGAGAGGCAGCGCCGCGCAGCCGGGCCTGATGATGGCGCTGGAACGGGGCGGTCGCTGCGATGGCGTCATCTATCGTCTGCCCGAGGGAGAGAAGCCGGCCCAGATCGAAAGACTGCTGCGGCGTGAGATCGACGATCACGAGGCCGTCAGCTCGGTCAGATGGGTCCCGGTGCGCACGACGCAGGGATCGCTGCGGGCACTGGGCTTCTGGGTCGGCGTAACCGGCAAAGGCACGTCGCTCAGGCAGCCGCTGGAGAAGGTGGCATGGGTGCTGGCGCGCGCCTGCGGGCATGTCGGGTCCGGCGCGGAGTATCTCTACAACACCGTCAGCCACCTCGAGACATTCGGCATCCATGACCGCAATCTGTGGCGGCTGCAGGAGCTTGTCACCGACGAGATCAGGTCGATCCATGGCCACAGAGTCATAAACGGTGAGCCGCCGGAGACAGCAGTTGCCGCTATAATATGACTACAATTATCAAGTTTTTATCCAGCCATTACAGCGACTTGGCCGAAAATTGACCAATTGATAAAAAAATAAAACGTGCTAGCCTTCCCCAAAACAAAACAAGGGAAATTGGAATGGCGACTGGTCATTTCATCGAAGGCATTGCCGGAGGCCGGCTGTCCGTCGAGCAATATGCCGACAATTTTTCCGACCTGCATCCGCCGCTCGATCATCACGAGGCGCTGGTCGAGGCCGACCGCTGCTACTTCTGCTACGACGCGCCGTGCATGAATGCATGTCCGACGTCGATCGACATCCCGATGTTCATCCGGCAGATCGCGACCGGCAATCCGCTGGGCTCGGCCAAGACCATCTTCGACCAGAACATCCTCGGCGGCATGTGCGCTCGCGTCTGCCCGACAGAGACGCTGTGCGAAGAGGTCTGCGTGCGCGAGGTCGCGGAAGGCAAGCCGGTGCAGATCGGCCGGCTGCAGCGTTACGCGACCGACGTCGCGATGGACGAGAACAAGCAGTTCTACAAGCGCTCCGAGCCGACCGGAAAGACGGTCGCCGTGGTCGGCGCGGGGCCTTCCGGTCTCGCCGCGGCCCATCGTCTTGCCCGCCATGGCCATGACGTCACCATCCTCGAGGCGCGGCCGAAGGCCGGCGGCCTCAACGAATACGGCATCGCCGCCTATAAGAGCGTCGACGATTTCGCCCAGGCCGAGGTCGACTATGTCACCTCGATCGGCGGCATCGACATCCAGAACGGCAAGGCACTCGGCCGCGACTTCCAGCTCTCGGACCTGATCCGCAACTATGACGCCGTATTCCTCGGCATGGGGCTTGGCGGCGTCAATGCGCTGCGCGCCGAAGGTGAGGATGCGGACGGCGTCGCCAACGCCGTCGAGTTCATCGCCGAGCTCAGGCAGGCAAGCGATCTTTCCAGCCTGCCGGTCGGCCGCCGCGTCGTCGTCATCGGCGGCGGCATGACGGCGATCGACGCCGCGGTGCAGTCGAAGCTGCTCGGCGCCGAGGAGGTGACGATCTGCTACCGGCGCGGGCAGGAGCACATGAACGCCTCCGGCTTCGAGCAGGATCTCGCCGCCGCCAACGGCGTCACCATCCGCCACTGGCTGCAGCCGAAGCGCGTCATTGCCGAGAACGGCAAGGTGTCGGCCATCGAGCTCGAGTACACCGCGATCGATGGCGACAAGCTCGCCGGCACCGGCGAACGGCTGACGCTCGCCGCCGATCAGGTGTTCAAGGCGATCGGCCAGAGTTTTACGCCCGCGGCGCTCAACGGCAGCGTCGCCTCTATCGAGCTCGAGGGCGGGCGCATCAAGGTCGACGCGGAAGGCCGCACATCGCTGGCGAAAGTCTGGGCGGGCGGCGACTGCATCTTCGGCGGCGACGACCTGACCGTCTCGGCCGTGGCGCAAGGCCGCGACGCCGCCGAGAGCATCCACCGGGCATTGACCTCTAACGGGAGGGCATGAGCATGGCAGACATCCGCAACACTTTCGTCGGCATCAAGTCGCCCAATCCGTTCTGGCTGGCTTCCGCGCCGCCGACCGACAAGGCCTATAATGTCGAGCGCGCCTTCAAGGCGGGCTGGGGCGGCGTGGTGTGGAAGACGCTGGGCGAAGAGGGCCCGCCCGTCGTCAATGTCAACGGTCCGCGCTACGGCGCGATCTGGGGCGCCGACCGCCGCCTGCTTGGCCTCAACAACATCGAGCTGATCACCGACCGCGACCTGCAGACCAATCTGCGCGAGATGAAGCAGGTCAAGATGAACTGGCCGGATCGGGCGCTGGTCGCCTCAATCATGGTGCCATGCGAGGAGGAGAGCTGGAAGGCGATCCTGCCGCTGGTCGAGGAGACCGGCGCCGACGGCATCGAGCTCAATTTCGGCTGCCCGCACGGCATGAGCGAACGCGGCATGGGCTCGGCTGTCGGCCAGGTGCCGGAGTATATCGAAATGGTGGTGCGCTGGTGCAAGCAGTACACGCGCATGCCGGTCATCACCAAGCTGACGCCCAACATCACCGACATCCGCAAGCCGGCGCGGGCGGCGAGGGCCGGCGGCACCGACGCGGTGTCGCTGATCAACACCATCAATTCGATCACCGGCGTCGATCTCGACAGTTTCGCGCCGCAGCCGACCATCGACGGCAAGGGCTCGCATGGCGGCTATTGCGGTCCGGCGGTGAAGCCGATCGCCATGAACATGGTGGCCGAGATCGCGCGCGATCCCGAAACGCATGGCCTGCCGATCTCCGGCATCGGCGGCATCACCACCTGGCGCGACGCTGCCGAATTCATGGCGCTCGGCGCCGGCAATGTGCAGGTCTGCACGGCCGCGATGACCTACGGCTTCAAGATCGTGCAGGAGATGATCGCGGGGCTGGAGAACTGGATGGACGAGAAGGGCCACGCCTCGCTCTCCGACATCATCGGCCGCGCCACGCCCAACGTCACCGACTGGCAGTATCTCAACCTCAACTATGTCGCCAAGGCGCATATCGACCAGGATGCCTGCATCAAGTGCGGCCGCTGCCACATCGCCTGCGAGGATACCTCGCACCAGGCGATCACCAGCATGGTCGACGGCTTGAGGCATTTCGAGGTGATCGAGGCCGAATGCGTCGGCTGCAACCTCTGCGTCAATGTCTGCCCGGTGGAGGGCTGCATCACCATGGAGCCGCTGGCAGCCGGCTCGGTGGACCAGCGCACGGGCAAGCCGGTGTCGCCGATCTACGCCAACTGGACGACGCATCCGAACAATCCGATGGCCAAGGTGGCGGCGGAGTAAGGAACTGGTATTCGAACGGCGCTTTTGGGCGCCGTTTTTGTTCCGCCTATTGTGGATAAAAAATATCCATGATAAATAATGTCCATGAATCGGAGCGGCAAGCCATGAAGATGGGAGAGGGTGTCGAAGCGGCGATCCATTGCGCCGCCATGCTTGCCGGCGTCGACGGCAACAGCACCATGTCGGGCGCCGCCATGGCCGAGGCCTTCGGCCTGTCGCCGAGCTATCTTCTGAAACATCTCAATCAGCTTACGACGGCGCGTATCCTGGAATCGGTGCCGGGGCCTGCCGGCGGCTACAGGCTGGCGCGGCCGGGCGAGCGCATCACGCTGCTCGACATCGTGCTCGCGGTCGAGGGCAGGGAGCCCGCCTTCCGCTGCGGCGAGATCCGTCAGCGCGGCCCGGTCAGGCTCGATGCCTCGGCCTATGTGAAGCCGTGCGGCATCAATGCCGCGATGCTGAAGGCCGAGCGCGCCTATCGCGCAGCGCTCGCCGAAGTGAAGGTATCCGATATCGTGGCGAACTACGCCGCGGAAGGTGATCCCCGGTCGATTGCCGCGAGCTGCGCTTTTGTCGAGCGCCACCAGCGGCCACAGAAATCCGCTTCAACCAAGCAGATCTAAAACCAGCCTCTAAACCCACCCAAAACTTGTAAGGAAAGACGATGAAACAGAGATTGCAGTTCTTTGCCAAGGCGCCCGAAATCATGAAGGCGGTGTCGGCGCTCAACAAGGCCGTCGACGAGTGCGGGCTGGAGGTGAGCCTGCTGCACCTGATCAAGCTCAGGGCTTCGCAGATCAATGGCTGCTCGTTCTGCGTCGAGATGCACAGCCGTGAGGCCAGGCGCGACGGCGAGACGGAAACCCGGCTCTATCTCGTCGCCGCCTGGAAGGAATCGCCGCTGTTTTCCGAGCGTGAACGCGCCGCTTTCGCCTGGACCGAGGCCGTGACGCTGATCGCCGACAACGGCGTGTCGGACGAACTCTACTCCCGCACGCTGGAGCATTTTTCGGAAGAGGAACTGGTCAAGCTCTCGGTTGCGCTCGGCATGATCAACACCTGGAACCGGCTGTGCATTCCGTTCCAGGCCATTCATCCAGTGCCGGCTGCCAAGGCTGCCTGAGTTTGTCGACCGATAGCGTGGGCGTGTTGATGGCCCACGCATTTTATTTTTCGGGATCAACGACATGTTCGAGAATTTTCAGAACGAGATTCTGTTTGCCGCACGCCTGTTGCTTGGCGGCGCCTTCGTCTTTGCCGGCCTGCGCAATATCCAGAACCGGAACCTGCTCATCCCGATGATGGCAGCGCGCGGCGTGCCGCAGGCGGGGCCGGCATTATGCCTGGGCATCGTGCTGCAGGTCGTCGCAGGCACGCTGGTGATCGCCGGCCCTTGGACCGTGCCGGCGGCTGCAGGCCTGATCCTGTTCCTCATTGTCGCGACACCGATGTTCCACAATTTCTGGGACCATCAGGGTCCGGATCGTGCGGCCCGCATCAACGGCTTTGTCGGCAATGTTGCCTTGGCCGGCGGGTTCCTGGCGCTGATCGCGCAAGGGGCGTAGGCGGCCGCTGCCAAGCAGCCGCCATGGCATGCGTCACGCCGCAAAGCGCAGGCCGCCGTCGCAGGTCAGCACCTGGCCGGTCATGAAACCGTTGGAGACCAGGAAGGCTATTGCGGCGGCGACGTCATCGGCGCGGCCGATGCGGCCGACAGGCGTCTTGCCGGCGTACTCGGCAAAGACCGCCTGCCGCTGCTCGTCCGGCAAAAAGTCCCACCAGGGCGTGTCGATGACGCCGGGCGCCACCACGTTGACACGCAGCGGCTTCAACTCGACCGCGAGGATCGGCGCCACGGTCAAAAGCATGCCGTTGATGGCGCCGATGCCGGCGATGCCGGGCGCCGTGAGCTGCGCCGAGACCGCCGAAATGAACGTGGCCGATCCGCTTTTGTTCAGTGTCGGGAGAGCAGCCTGCAGGCAGGCCAATTGCGGCTTGACCTTCTCGTCGACGCCGCTGCCGATGTCGGTGAGGTCGAGCGCCGCGAACGGCCCCAGCCCCTTGCCGCCGCTCGCGGCCAGAACGAGATGATCGAACGGCCCAAGACCATCGAAGAACTGCCGGACCTCGTCCGACCTGGTCGCGTCGAAAGCGGCCTTGCCGACGGTACCGCCAAGGCTCTTCCAGGCGCTCTTGAGCTTCTCCTCGTTGCGGCCGGTGATCGTCACTTTCATCGTGGGGCTGACCAGCCTTTTGGCCGTGGCAAGGCCGATGCCGGACGAGCCGCCGATGATCACGCAGTGTTCGATGTTCTCGCTCATGAATGCTGTTCCCTGGATGTCGAGGATGGTTGCCCTGTCAGTTCGAAGCTGAGGACCCGCAACTGGCGGCGTGCCTTTTCGTCATAGGCCTGGGCGTCGGCGCGCGATTCCCGCTGACCGTCGAAATAGAGGCCGCTGCGGCCTTCGAGCGCAGGTGACGCCGCGAGGTTGAGGATGGCGTCGGCGCCGGTCTCGACCGAGCTCCACGGCGTGATGCCCGCCTGCCGGACCATTGTGGTATCCATGTAACTTGCCGGATGGAGTGCGTTGACGGTGACGCCGGTGCCCTTCAACTGTTCAGCCAGGTCGATGGTGAACAGGATCTGCGCCAGCTTGCTCTGGCAGTAGGCACGCACGCCGCTGTAGCCGTGGGTCAGCATGGCATCGTCGAAGTCGATCGCCTGCTGGCCGGCCGAGGCGACGTTGACGATGCGCGCCGGAGCACTTGCCTTGAGCAGGGCCAGCAATTCCGACGTCAGCAGGAAGCCGGCGAGATAGTTGACCGCGAAGCGCAGTTCATAGCCGTCGGCGCTCACCTGCCGTTTCGCGCCCTGGCCGCCGGTGCCGACGCCGGCATTGTTGATCAGTATGTCGAGCCGGTCGGTCCTTGCGCGCACGGCTTCGGCGAGGCGACGCACTTCAACGAGCGAAGCGAGGTCCGCGACGAGAAGTTCGGCCTTGCCGCCCTTGGCTTCGATGGTGGCGACTGCCGCCTTGCCGCGGGCTTCGTCGCGGCCATGCACCAGCACGCGGGCGCCGGCGGCACCGAGCCTTTCGGCAACGACGCGACCGACACCATCGGTCGAGCCGGTGACGAGTACGGTCTTGTTCTTGAGTTCCATGTTCAGAGCCTCCTTATGCTGCTCTGAATGCAAGATGGGGCGCGGCGCGCGCCTCAAACAGTTCAAACTTTATCCTGGTATCGATACTGCTATAATAAAGCATCATGGATGCCGTGACCCATTCTCCCGAGGACAGCCGCCGGCGCGAGCTCGGCGCTTTCCTGCGCTCGCGCCGTGAAAGGCTTTCGCCTGCCGAGATTGGCATTGCGACCGGCGCCAGGCGGCGCACGCCCGGGCTGAGGCGCGAGGAAGTGGCGATGATCGCCGGCGTCGGCACTACCTGGTACACCTGGCTGGAGCAGGGCAGGGATGTTCGGCCTTCGGTCGAGGTGCTGACCGCGCTCTGCGAGGCATTGCGCCTCGACGCCGTTGAGAAGCGGCATCTGTTCATCCTTGCGGGGCGGCAACAGCCGGAGCGCCGCGTGGCGGCGCCCGAAAAGGTCGACGGGACGCTGCTGCATATGCTGCAAAGCCTCGTCCTGCAGCCGGCCTATGTGGTTGGCCGGCGCTGGGACGTGCTGGCCTGGAACGATGCGGCGGCGGCCGTGTTCGGTGACTATAGCCTGCTGGAGGGCGATGCCCGCAACATCGTCCATCTGGTATTCACCAGTCCGCACCATCGGCGGCTGCTGATCGACTGGGAAGAACTCGCCCGCGTGGTGCTCGCTTCCTTTCGCGCCGAGAGCGCCAAATATGTCGGCGATCCGGATTTCGAGCGGCTGATCGCGCTGATGATGCGCTCGAGCCCGGAGTTCCGCGATTGGTGGCCCCGTCGAGACGTGGCGCGAAGGCTGACGGGTGTGAAGCATGTCCGCCATCCCACGGCGGGCGCGATGGCCTTCGAACATATGAGCCTGTCTATCGACGATGGCTCGGATATGCGGCTGATCGTCTACACACCGTTGCCTGAACAGAACTCGATCGCCAAGCTCAGGAAACTGCTCGAAGCGCAGCCGGCCGAGCGGCGCAGCGCGTGAGATTTGCTGGCGGCACCCCTCGGCTTCGTCATCCACGGGCGGAGCAAGGAGCATAGCGACGCAGCGCAGACCCGAGGATCCATTCCGTGCCCTCGGAGCGTCGCTACCGTCCAGAATTCTGCACCGCTGCACCCCACGGCAAAGGTAATCGAATGGATCCTCGGGTCTCCGCGTCCGCTTCGCTCCCGCTCCGCCCGTGGATGACGAAGCTGAGGGGCTGCGGCCAATCTCCGGGGTCAGCAACAACCAAACAACCGGTCGGTCGACTGCTAGCCCTTCGGCTTCAGCCCGTCGAGGAACAGCTGCTCGAGGAACCGGGCGGCGTCCTCGAAGCGGCCATCGCCGCCGCGGTCGGCGCCGAGCACGGCGCGCACCTGCACGTCGAAATCGGCATAATGCTGCGTCGTCGCCCAGATCGCGAAGATCAGATGCCATGGATCGGTGCGGGCGATCTTGCCGGCGCGCATCCAGCCCTTGATGACCGCGGCCTTCTCGTCGACCAGCGTCTTCAGTTCGCCCTCCAGCATCGGCATGATGCGCGGCGCGCCCTGCAGGATCTCGTTGGCGAAGAGCCGGCTTTCGCGCGGAAAATCGCGCGCCATTTCAAGCTTGCGGCGGATGTAGCTGCGGAGCTCGGTCATTGGATCGCCGATGTCGTCCAACTCGCGGAGCGGCGCCAGCCAGGTATCCAGGAGCCGCTGCATCAACGTCTCGTGAATGTCCTCCTTGCGGCGGAAGTAATAGAGAAGGTTCGGCTTCGACATGCCGGCGGCTTCCGCGATCTGGTCGATGGTCGAGCCGCGAAAACCGTTGGCGGAGAAGACTTCGAGCGCGGCCTCCAGGATGAGCTCGCGCTTTTCCTGCTGGATGCGGGTGCGACGGGGAGCTGAGCCTTCCATCGTGTCGGTCATCCTTGCCGGCCGCTAGAGCAATTCCAGGAAAAGTGCGCAGCGGTTTTCCGTCCGGAATTGCGTAAAAACAAAAAGTTGGAGCAGGCCAGCGGTTCTATCAAACGCTGGACTGCTCCAGCGTGCGGGCTTTCTGGACCAATTCTCTGGACCAGTTTTTCTCCGAGCCGTGGAGCGCGCTTTCGATGCCGCATTTCCGTTAGTAGTCCCTTGACCGCCGACAGGGCGGTGCTAACGTTTGTCCAACCGGTCAAAATTTTGCGTAGCACGAAAACGCAACGAAGACCAAGCCTTGGGAAGACCAAGCGTTAGCGCACGGAAACAGGTTACAAGGGGAAATCTTGGTCATGTCCAACCGGCTGAAAGTCACGCCGAACGATCTCAGCGCATTCTGGATGCCGTTCACGGCAAACCGGCAGTTCAAACAGGCGCCGCGCATGTTCGTGTCCGCGAAGGACATGCACTACACGACGAGCGACGGCCGCAAGGTTCTCGACGGCACCGCGGGCCTGTGGTGCGTCAACGCCGGCCATTGCCGGCCGAAGATCACGGAAGCTATCCAGCACCAGGCGGCCGAGCTCGACTATGCGCCGGCCTTCCAGATGGGCCACCCGATCGTGTTCGAGCTGGCGAACCGCCTGGTCGATATCGCGCCGAAGGGCATGGACCACGTCTTCTTCACCAATTCCGGATCGGAATCGGTCGAGACCGCGCTGAAGATGGCGATCGCCTATCACCGTGTTCGCGGTGAGGGTTCGCGCACGCGACTGATCGGCCGCGAGCGCGGCTATCACGGCGTCAATTTCGGCGGCATTTCCGTCGGCGGCATCGTTAGCAACCGCAAGATGTTCGGCACGCTGCTCGGCGGCGTCGACCATTTGCCGCACACTCACTTGCCGGAGAAGAACGCCTTCTCGAAGGGCGTGCCGGAGCATGGCGCGGAGCTGGCGAACGATCTCGAGCGCCTCGTCGCGCTGCACGACGCCTCGACCATCGCGGCCGTCATCGTCGAGCCGGTCGCGGGCTCGACCGGCGTCATCCTGCCGCCGAAAGGCTATCTGCAGAAGCTTCGGGAAATCTGCACCAAGCACGGCATATTGTTGATTTTCGATGAAGTGATCACCGGTTTCGGCCGCCTCGGCGCGCCGTTTGCGGCGGACTATTTCGGCGTCACGCCGGACATCATGACGACGGCCAAGGGCGTGTCCAACGGCGTCATCCCGATGGGCGCGGTGTTCGTGAAGAAGGAGATCCACGACGCCTTCATGACCGGGCCGGAACACATGATCGAGTTCTTCCACGGCTACACCTATTCGGGCAATCCGATCGCCTGCGCGGCGGCGCTGGGCACTTTAGACACCTACAAGGAAGAGGGCCTGCTGACTCGCGGCGAGGAGCTCTCGTCCTACTGGGAAGATGCGCTACACTCGCTGAAGGGCGAGCCGCATGTCATCGATATCCGCAATATCGGCTTGATCGGCGCGATCGAGCTGGCGCCGATCGCCGGCAGCCCGACCAAGCGGGCCTTCTCGGCCTTCGTCAAGGCGTTCGAGCGCGGATTGCTGATCCGCACCACCGGCGACATCATCGCGCTGTCGCCGCCGCTGATCATCACCAAGGGCCAGATCAACGAGCTGATCGACCATGTTCGGGACGTTCTGCGCTCGATAGACTGAACTGCTTCAACTGGCCGGGCGGCGTCGGGAACCGCCGCCCGGCCGGAGAATGAAATGAGAGGACTTTGAATGGCCGCCCCCGGCGAGAATCTGCGAATCAATTCAGACCGTTTGTGGGATTCCATCATGGAGATGGCGAAGATCGGCCCCGGCATTGCCGGCGGCAACAATCGCCAGACGCTGACCGATTCCGACAAGCAGGGCCGGGAGCTGTTCAAGTCCTGGTGCGACCAGGCCGGGCTGACGATGGGCGTGGACCAGATGGGCACGATGTTCATGACCCGCGCCGGCACCGATCCGGAAGCGCTGCCGGTCTATGTCGGCTCCCACCTCGATACCCAGCCGACCGGCGGCAAATATGACGGCGTGCTCGGTGTGCTTTCGGGGCTCGAGGTCGTGCGCTCGCTCAACGATCTCGGCATCAAGACAAAACACCCGATCGTCGTCACCAACTGGACGAACGAGGAGGGCGCGCGTTTCGCGCCGGCCATGCTCGCCTCGGGCGTTTTTGCCGGCGTTCACACGCTGGACTATGCCTACGGCCGCAAGGATCTGGAGGGCGCGACCTTCGGCGACGAGTTGAAGCGGATCGGCTGGGTCGGCGACGAGAAGGTCGGCGCACGCAAGATGCACGCGTATTTCGAATACCATATCGAGCAGGGGCCGATCCTCGAAGCCGAGAACAAGCAGATCGGGGTGGTCACCCACTGCCAGGGCCTGTGGTGGCTGGAGTTCACGCTGACCGGCAGGGAGGCGCATACCGGCTCGACGCCGATGAACATGCGCGTCAATGCCGGCCTGGCCATGGCCCGCATCCTGGAGATGGTGCAGACGGTCGCCATGGAGAACCAGCCGGGCGCTGTCGGCGGTGTCGGCCAGGTGAAATTCTCGCCGAATTCCCGCAATGTTTTGCCGGGCACGGTGATCTTCACCGTCGATATCCGCTCGCCGGACCAGGCGAAGCTCGACGGCATGCGCGCCCGCATCGAGAAGGAGGCGCCGAAGATCTGCGAGGCGCTCGGCGTAAAATGCTCGGTCGAGGCGGTCGGCCATTTCGATCCGGTGACCTTCGATCCGACGCTGGTCGGCCGTGTCCGCACGGCCGCCGAGAAACTCGGCTACAGCCACATGAACATCATCTCCGGCGCCGGCCACGATGCCTGCTGGGCGGCCAAGGTCGCTCCGGCAACCATGGTCATGTGTCCCTGCGTCGGCGGGCTCAGCCACAACGAGGCCGAGGACATCTCCAAGGAATGGGCGGCGGCGGGCGCCGACGTGCTGTTCCACGCGGTGGTCGAGACGGCGGGGATTGTGGAGTGACCGTTCGGCGCTGTACCCCCACCCCTAACCCCTCCCCGCAAGGGGGAGGGGAACTGGCATTGCCTTCGCTTTTTCCAATCGCGCAAAGCTTTGACGGCTGGGCTATGACAGCGCAAAGCCAAGCCTCCCTCCCCCTTGTGGGGAGGGATTGAGGGTGGGGGTACTCGCCTTGGCACCGACCGCGATCGATCCAGCCGTCGTCAGGCGTGCAAGGGTATTGCGGCGAAATATGACAGAGGGCGAACGCAAGCTCTGGTCCGACTTGAGAGAATTTCGTCGCCTCTATGGGTTGCACGTCAGGGGGCAGGTACCGATCAGCCCATACATCGTAGACTTCGTCCTGCATGAGAAGGGCGTGGTCATCGAGGTGGATGGGGAACATCATTTCACTTCGGAACGGATGGAGAAGGACCGAACACGCGATGCATGGCTCGGCCAGCAGGGCTATCGCGTGCTCAGGTTCTCGACTGGCGAACTGGCGGAATCCTTCGACGGTTGCGTGGAAGAGATATTGCGGGAAGTTGGAGTGATGTAGTGTCTGTCCTGGCCAACTCCTGGGCGATTTGAAAACAGCCGAAGCGCTCAAAAGAAGCGCAGGAAGAAGGGAACAAGAGAATGACCAAAGTCATCAAGAACGGCACCATCGTCACGGCCGACCGCACGTGGAAGGCCGATGTGGTGTTCAGCCACGGCAAGATCATCGCCATCGGTTCGGACCTGCATGGCGACCATGAGTTCGACGCCACCGGCTGCTACGTCATGCCGGGCGGCATCGATCCGCACACCCATCTCGAAATGCCCTTCATGGGCACCTATTCGGCCGACGATTTCGAATCCGGCACGCGGGCGGCGCTTTCCGGCGGCACGACCATGGTCGTCGATTTCTGCCTGCCGGCGCCGCAGCAGTCGCTGCTCGAAGCGCTGCAGATGTGGGACAACAAGACGTCGAAGGCGGCCTGCGACTATTCCTTCCATATGGCGATCACCTGGTGGGGCAAGCAGGTGTTCGACGAGATGGCGACCGTTGTCGACAGGGGCATCACCTCGTTCAAGCACTTCATGGCCTACAAGGGCGCGCTGATGGTCGACGACGACGAGATGTATTCCTCGTTCCAGCGCTGCGCCGATCTCGGCGCGCTGCCGCTGGTCCATGCCGAAAATGGCGACGTGGTCGCAGCCCTTTCGCAAAAACTGCTCGCCGCCGGCAACAATGGTCCCGAGGGGCATGCCTATTCACGCCCGCCGGAGGTGGAAGGCGAGGCCACAAATCGCGCCATCATGATCGCCGACATGGCCGGCGTTCCGCTCTATGTCGTGCATGTCTCCTGCGAGCAGAGCCACGAAGCCATCCGCCGGGCCCGGCAGAAAGGCATGCGGGTGTTCGGCGAGCCGCTGATCCAGCATCTGACGCTCGACGAGAGCGAATATTTCAACAAGGACTGGGACCATGCGGCGCGCCGCGTGATGAGCCCGCCCTTCCGCAGCAAGTGGCATCAGGATTCGCTGTGGGCGGGCCTGCAGGCCGGCTCGCTGCAGGTGGTGGCGACCGACCACTGCTCCTTCACCACCAAGCAAAAGCGCAACGGCGTCGGCGACTTCACCAAGATCCCCAACGGCACCGGTGGCCTGGAGGATCGCTTGCCCATGCTTTGGACCACCGGCGTCAACACCGGCCGGCTGACGATGAACGAGTTCGTCGCGGTGACCTCGACCAACATCGCCAAGATCCTCAACATGTATCCGAAGAAGGGCGCGATCGTCGAAGGCGCGGACGCCGACATCGTGGTCTGGGACCCGAAGCGCAAGAAGACGATCTCGGCCAAGAAGCAGCAGTCGGTGATCGACTACAATGTCTTCGAAGGTTTTGAGGTGACGGGCCTGCCGCGCTTCGTCTTCTCGCGCGGCGAGCTCTCGATCGAAGAGTCCGACATCAAGGCTAAGATCGGGCACGGCGAGTTTGTCGCCCGTGAGCCGAATGCAGCGGTCAACCGGGCGCTATCGACCTGGAAGGAGATTTCCGCGCCACGCAAGGTGGAGCGGTCCGGCATTCCAGCGACCGGAGTTTGAGCGTGCGCGCAACTCACCTTCTCATCGGGGCAGCCATGCTGCTGGCCGCTGGCCAGGCCTTTGCGGCCGGCATAGATCTGTCAAAACCTTGGGGCAACAAATCCGGCTGCATCAACAAGAACGGCCAGGAAGTCTATGCCGAGGACATGCTGCTCTTGACCAGCGAGGCATTTGTCACGGTGGCGAGCGCCTGCACCTTCACCGACAGGAAACCCCAGGCGGATGGCTCGCTTTTGGTGACGGCGCAATGCGAGGCGGAAGGCGAGGAAGGGCAGACGCCTGCCCACTTCACCATCAAGCGCAGCGCCAAGAGCCCGAAGAAGCTGGTGATTGCCGACGAGGACGGCCATGTGATGGGCGAAGTCTCCCGGTGCAGATGACGCTTGGAGTTTTTCCCTCGATTCAGAAGCGAGACAGCATTTGTGCGACGCCAAGCGATTCCGCTTGGCTGCAAAATGTCCTAGGCGACCAGCGCTTCCAGTTCCGGCAGCAGGACCACGCTTTCCTGCTCGTTGGGATCGGTGCGGGCAATGACGGCCGAAGAGGGCGAGCCGCTCAGATTTGCCGGCAGATGCGGCACGCCAGCCGGAATGTAGAAGAGATCGCCGGCCTTGACGACGATGTGGTGCTCGAGCCGGTCGCCGTACCAGGTATGGACCTCTCCCGAGAGCACGTAGATCGCCGTCTCGTGGTTCTCATGCATGTGCGCCTTGGCGCGGGCGCCCGGCGGCATGGTGAGAAGATGCATGCAGATGCCGGACGAGCCGACGGTTTCGGCGGCGATGCCGGCGAAGTAGCTCAGGCCCTGCTTGCCTTCATAAGTGCTTTCGGGGCGAATAAGATGACATGTGGGTTTAGGCGACATCGGCAAGGCTCCGGGCGTCTATCGAGTGGGACTGGACGAGTGGAAAACAACATCAACGCAAATGCAACGGGGTTTTATCCTGCGCGGCAGCGCCTGCGAAAGGCAGGTTTCTGCCAATGACCGGATCCTCGCCAGCCGTCGTTTCGGCAAGCAAGCTTGGCCTCACCTTCCAGACCAATGACGGTCCAGTGCAGGCACTGTCCAATGTCGATCTGACCATCGGCAAGGGCGAGTTCGTCTCCTTCATCGGCCCATCAGGCTGCGGCAAGACAACGTTGCTGCGCGTCATCGCCGACCTGGAGAAACCGACCTCGGGAACGATCTCCGTCAACGGCATGACGCCTGAGCAGGCGCGCGAGAAGCGCGCTTATGGTTACGTCTTCCAGGCAGCAGCGCTTTTCCCTTGGCGGACGATCGAGCGCAATGTGGCTTTGCCGCTGGAAATCATGGGTCTTGGCCAGGCCGAGCAGGCTGAGCGCATCAGGCGCACGCTCGAACTCGTCAACCTCTCCGGCTTCGAGAAGAAATATCCCTGGCAGCTTTCCGGCGGCATGCAGCAACGCGCCTCCATCGCGCGCGCGCTCGCCTTCGATGCCGATCTGCTTTTGATGGACGAGCCGTTCGGCGCGCTCGACGAGATCGTGCGCGACCATCTGAACGAGCAGCTTCTCGAGTTGTGGGGCCGGACCGACAAGACGATCTGCTTCGTCACCCATTCGATCCCCGAAGCGGTGTATCTGTCGACGCGCATCGTCGTGATGTCGCCGCGCCCCGGCCGCGTCACCGACATCATCGAATCGACGCTGCCGAGGGAGCGGCCGCTCGACATCCGCGAGACGCCGGAATTCCTGGCGATCGCGGCGCGCGTGCGCGATGGCTTGAGGGCTGGACACAGCTATGATGATTGAGGGGGACGAGTTTCCTCCTCTCCCCCACGGGGAGAGGGTGGCCAGAGCGAAGCGGAGGCCGGGTGAGGGGGCGTCCAAGAGCGCCTTCGTCATCCTAGGGCGTAGCGACGCGAAGCGGAGCGCAGACCCTAGGATCCATTCCGTGACGCCGGTCGAAGGGCGTAAGCGGTCGAGAATGTCCGCCAGGCAACGTACGGCTGAGGGAGCCGTGTTCCGCACCGCCGCGGAGCGGAGAGGGAACGGCATGGATCCTAGGGGCTGCGCCGCGTCGCTTCGCTCCTTGCTTCGCCCTAGGATGACGAAGGCGTGTGGCTCGCGAGGGCAACGCCATGGATAGCTTCCGCTCCAAGATCATCCCGGTCACCTCGATCCTCGCTGGCGTGGTGGTCATCTGGTATGTCTTCGCCGTCATCCTCAACGCGCCGTTCCAGCGCGATCTCGACAGCCGCGCCAACCAGTCCCCCGGCACCGTCGAATTCATCGGCAAGACGCTGTCGCAGCCGAAGCCGACGCTGCCGGCGCCGCATCAGGTGGCGGTAAACTTCTTCGAGAACACCTTCCTGCGCAGCATCACCTCCAACCGCAGCCTCGTCTACAATGCCTGGGTGACGCTGTCCTCGACGCTGCTCGGCTTCGCCTTCGGCACGGCGCTCGGTATCGTGATTGCCGTCGGCATCGTGCATGTGACGACGCTCGACCGCAGCCTGATGCCGTGGATCATCGCGTCGCAGACCATTCCGATCCTGGCGGTGGCGCCGATGATCATCGTGGTGCTGGCGGCGGTCGGCATCACCGGCCTGATCCCGAAGGCGCTGATCTCGACCTATCTCTCCTTCTTCCCGGTTGCGGTGGGCATGGTGAAGGGCCTGCGCTCGCCCGAGATCATGCATCTCGACCTCATGCACACCTATAATGCCAGCCGCTCGCAGACCTTCTGGAAGCTCAGGGTCCCGGCCTCGGTGCCGTTCCTGTTCACCTCGATGAAGGTGGCGGTGGCGGCAAGCCTGGTCGGCGCCATCGTCGGCGAGTTGCCGACCGGCGCGGTCGCCGGCATCGGCGCCAAGCTCTTGTCCGGCGCCTACTACAGCCAGACGATCGACATCTGGTCGGCGCTGGTCGCGGGCTCGATCGTCGCGGCACTCCTGGTCATGGTGGTCGGCATTGCCGGCCGCCTGGTCGACCGCGCCATGGGCGGGAGGCCGGCATGACCTGGCTGAAACCGTCCTGGCAATCGGTGCTGGCGATCCTCTTTTGCCTCATCGCCTTCGCGCTCGGCGCGATGTCGAAACCGGAAGCGGCCGCAATGGCAGAGCCGACCGCGACGATCGTTTACCCGTATATGGGCACGAAGGGCTTGATTCTCGGATTGCTGCTGGTCGCGGCGCTGGTCTCGGCGGTCAGGCTCGCGCCTATCGTCGAGGCCGTGATCCTGTTCATCGGCGCCCATGCCGCCGCCTGGCTGCTGATCAAAGGCATTGGTGGCTTCGAAGGCACAGCGCTGGCGCCCTATTTCCTTGCTCTCGCCGCAGCCTGGCTGCTTGCCTGGCGCTGCGTCGCTTTGCTGTCCTCCTTACGGCCTGCCACGAGCGGCGCGAAAACCGGGCTCCGCCTGATCATCCCGGCGATCTTCGGGGCCTGGATCCTGATCATCTGGGAAGCGGTGACGCGCGGTGCCGGCATCCCGTTCATCCTGTTGCCGCCGCCAAGCGCGATCGGCGCGCGCATCGCCAACTCGCTGCCGATCCTGGGGTCAGATGTGCGGCAGACGATCTTCAAGGCGGTGCTGATAGGCTACATCGTCGGCAACCTCGCCGGCTTCGTCGTCGCGATTCTCGCCGACCGCGTGCCGTTCCTGCGGCGCGGACTCCTGCCGATCGGCAACATGGTGTCGGCGCTGCCGATCATCGGCGTCGCGCCGATCATGGTGATGTGGTTCGGTTTCGACTGGCCGTCCAAGGCGGCGGTCGTCATCATCATGACCTTCTTCCCGATGCTGGTGAATACGGTCGCAGGCCTTGCCGCTTCCGGCCATATGGAGCGCGACCTGATGCGCACCTATGCCTCGGCCTACTGGCCGACGCTTTTGAAGCTCAGGCTGCCGGCGGCAATGCCGTTCATCTTCAACGCGCTGAAGATCAACTCGACGCTGGCGCTGATCGGCGCCATCGTCGCCGAGTTCTTCGGCACGCCTGTCGTCGGCATGGGATTCCGCATTTCGACGGAAGTCGGGCGGATGAACATCGACATGGTTTGGGCCGAAATCGCAGTTGCAGCCCTGGCGGGTTCGGTCTTTTATGGCGTGGTCGCTCTTATCGAGAGAGCCGTCACGTTTTGGCATCCCTCTGTCCGTGGTGGATAGGGGCGGTGGGTTTGGGTGCTAACTTCAGAGGGTAAGAATATGAAAAGACTTGTAATTTCTGCTCTAGCCGGCGCGATGTCGCTGGCCGCTTTCCAGGCGATGGCCGCCGACAAGGTAACGCTGCAGCTGAAGTGGGTCACGCAGGCCCAGTTCGCCGGTTACTATGTCGCCAAGGCCAAGGGCTTTTATGACGCCGAAGGCCTCGACGTTGACATCAAGCCGGGCGGCCCCGACATCGCGCCGGAGCAGGTGATCGCCGGCGGCGGCGCCGACGTGATCGTCGACTGGATGGGCGGGGCGCTGGCCGCACGCGAGAAGGGCGTGCCGCTGGTCAACATCGCTCAGCCTTTCAAGAAGGCCGGCATGGAGCTGGTCTGTCCGAAGGACGGCCCGATCAAGACCGAAGCGGACTTCAAGGGCCATACGCTCGGCGTCTGGTTCTTCGGCAACGAATATCCGTTCTACGCCTGGATGAACAAGCTCGGCCTCAAGACCGAGGGCGGCCCGGACGGCGTCACCGTGCTGAAGCAGAGCTTCGACGTGCAGCCGCTGATCCAGAAGCAGGCGGACTGCATCTCGGTCATGACCTATAACGAGTACTGGCAGCTGATCGACGCCGGCTACAAGCCGGAGCAGCTCACCGTCTTCAACTATTCGGCCATGGGCAACGACCTGCTCGAGGACGGGCTCTACGCGCTGGAAGACAAGCTCAAGGATCCGGCCTTCGAGGACAAGATGGTGCGCTTCGTGCGCGCTTCGATGAAGGGCTGGAAATACGCCGTCGACAATTCGGACGAGGCGGCCGGCATCGTCATGGACAATGGCGGCCAGGACGAGAACCACCAGAAGCGCATGATGGGCGAAGTCGCCAAGCTGATCGACAATGCCGACGGCAAGCTCGATCCAGCGACCTACGAGCGCACCGCCAAGGCACTACTCGACCAGAAGATCATCGCCAAGGAGCCCTCGGGCGCCTACACGACCGCTATCACCGACAAGGCGATCAAGTAAGATCGCGCCTTCATGGCAGGCAGCTAAAGGGGCGGGCGACCGCCCCTTTTCTTAAAGCGCGTCGTGTTGAATCCGCTTCAGTGCGATGCGCTTCAAGTCTTTGTCTTGATGCATGTCGTTTACCCAAAACTGCTGCGCATTTTTGGGCGACATGCATCGCGCCGGTAAAATATACGTGTGCAGGGATACAAAGGGCCGGCCGACCGTTGCAATGGAGCATCCGCGCGCCGGGGGGAGCCGTGACGGATGCGTCAGCCAAACGGAGGTCCTCCAATGCGCATCCTATCCCTGCCGCTGCTTTCGGCGCTCGCGGTTTCGACCGCCTTCCTGCTCGCATCGCCGGCCATGGCCGAGACGATGAAATTCAAGGCGACGCTCGATGGCAGCCAGCAGAACCCGCCCGTCACCACCAAGGGCAAGGGAACCGCCACGCTCACATTCAACACCACCAGCAAGAAGCTTAGCTGGAACGTCAAATATTCCGGCCTCAGCGGGCCGGCGTCGGGAGCTCACATTCACGGCCCGGCGGCAAAGGGTGAAAGCGCGGATCCCGTAATCCCGTTCAAGAAGCTCAAGAGCCCGATCAAGGGCTCGGCGACGCTGACGGATGCCCAGGCCACCGACCTGGAGGCTGGCAAATATTACGTCAACGTCCATACCGCCGCTAACCCGGACGGCGAGATCCGAGGACAGATCGAGAAGGCGGCCGGAGCGATGTAGCCGCGCCTTCCGCAGGCAGGAACGAGGCGGACGACCGCCTCGTTCTGCCGGGTCACGACTTGTCGCGGATCTGCGTCAGCGTGCGAGTCGGCGTGATCGCTTCGGGATCGAGCCTTATCTCGACGATCGCCGGTTTGCCGCTGCCGCGCGCCCGCTCGAAAGCTGGAGCGAAGTCTTCGGTCTTTTCGACCGCCTCGCCATGACCGCCATAGGCGCGGGCAAGGGCGGCGAAATCCGGGTTCTTGAGGGTGGTGGCGATGACGCGGCTCGGATATTCGCGCTCCTGATGCATGCGGATCGTGCCGTAGATGCCATTGTTCACGACCACCACGATGATCGGCAGGTCGTACTGGACAGCGGTCGCGAATTCCTGTCCGTTCATCAGGAAACAACCGTCGCCGGCGAAGGCAACCACGGTGCGATCAGGGAACAGTGATTTGGCGGCAACGGCCGCAGGCGTGCCGTAGCCCATCGAGCCGGAAGTGGGCGCCGCTTGCGTGGCGAAGCGGCGGGAGCGGTAGAAGCGATGCACCCAGGTCGCGTAGTTGCCGGCGCCGTTGGTCAGGATGGCATCTTCCGGCAGGACCTTTCCCAAGTACTCCATGATCGGCCCCATCTGGACCGCGCCTGGGCCGGTCTGCGGCGGCGTCGACCATTCGAGATAGGCGGCGTGCGCCTTTTCCGTCTCGGCCGCCCAGGACGGCGTGCCGGCCGGCTTGCGCTTGGCGAAGGCCTCGACGAAAGCCGACGGCGAAGCGTTGATCGCCAGTGTCGGCCGGTAGACGCGCCCGAGCTCGCCGGCATCGGCATGGACATGCACCAGCGCCTGGTCGGGGTAGGGGCTCTTCAGCAGCGTGTAGTCGGAAGACGGCATCTCGCCCATGCGCCCGCCGATCAGCAGTACGACGTCGGCCGCCTTGATCTGCGCCGCCAGCTTCGGATTGATGCCGATGCCGACATCGCCGGCATAATTCGCATGAAGATGGTCGAACAGCATCTGGCGGCGGAAGGAGCAGCCGACAGGCAGCGACCATGCTTCCGCGATCGTGTGCATCCGCGCGACGGCCTCCGCGTCCCAGCGCGTGCCGCCGAGGATGACGAAGGGACGCTTCGCATTGCTCAGCAGCATTTCCAGCGCGTCGAGCTCGGCTGCGCCGGGACGCGTCTCGACCGGTGTGTGCGGAAGCGCTTCCGGCGCCTCGACCTCGCTCGTCAGCATGTCTTCGGGCAGCGAGATGACGACAGGGCCGGGGCGGCCGGATGTAGCCACGGCAAAGGCGCGGGTGACGAATTCCGGAATGCGCGAGGCATCGTCGATCTCCACCACCCATTTGGCGATGTCGCCGAAGAAGCGCTTATAATCGACCTCCTGGAAGGCCTCGCGCTCCTTGGCGTGGCTGGCGACCTGGCCGATGAACAGGATCAGCGGCACCGAATCCTGCATGGCGATATGGATGCCGGCCGAGGCGTTGGTGGCGCCGGGACCGCGGGTGACGAAGCAGATGCCGGGCTTGCCGGTCAGGCGCCCCTGGCAGTCGGCCATCATCGCGGCTCCCCCTTCCTGGCGGCAGACGATGGTGCGGATCGGCGAGTCATGCAGCGCGTCGAGCACCGCCAGATAGGATTCGCCCGGCACGCAGAAGATGCGGTCGGTGCCGTTCGCTTCGAGCGCCTCGACGATCAGTTGTCCGCCGGTCTTCATTTTGCTTCTCTCTCCAGTTCGGCAAGGATTTCTTGCGTGTGCTCGCCAAGACGCGGCGAGGGGCGCTCATAGACGAGCGGCGTGCCCGACATCACCATCGGCGCGCGCACCGAAGGCAGCAAATTGCCGTGGCCGTCGTCGAGGTCGAGCCGCATGCCGCGCGCGATCGTCTGCGGGTCAGCGAACATCTGGCCGATCGTGTTGATCGGGCTTGCGGGCACGCTCGCCGTCTCGAGCTTGGCCAAAAGCGGATCGCGATCCCAAGTGCCCAGCGTCTCGATGATCAGCTCGCGCAGCTTGGCGCGATTGGCGACACGCGCCGGATTGGTAGCGAAATCCGGATTGGCGGGCAGATCCGTCAGACCCACAACGCCGCAGAACTTGGCGAACTGGCCATCATTGCCGACGGCGAGGATGATGTGGCCATCCTTCACCGGCAGCACCTCGTAGGGCGCTATGTTCATATGCGCGTTGCCCATCTGCACCGGCGATTTGCCGGAGACCAGATAGTTGAGGTTCTGGTTGCCGAGCGCCGAGATCTGGCTGTCGAACAGCGCCATGTCGATGTGCTGGCCTTCGCCGGTCTTCTCGGCATGGCGCAGCGCCGCCTGGATGGCGATCACCGAATAGAGGCCGGTGAACAGGTCGGAGATGGCGACGCCCGCCTTTTGCGGCTCGCGGCCAGGCTCACCGGTGATCGACATCATGCCGGCCATCGCCTGGATGATGAAGTCGTAGCCCGCGCGCGGCGCGTAGGGACCGTCCTGGCCGAAGCCGGTGATCGAGCAATAGACGAGGCGCGGGTTGATCTTCTTCAGGTTCTCATAGTCGAGGCCGTATTTCCTCAGGCCGCCGAGCTTGAAGTTCTCGATCAGCACGTCGGCCGTGGCGACGAGCCGGCGGAGCGTATCGGCGCCCTCGGGCTTGGAGAAGTCGATGGCGATCGAGCGCTTGCCGCGATTGCAGGAATGATAATAGGCGGCCGAGAGGTTCTCGCCGTCATGGCTCATGACGAAGGGCGGACCCCATTTACGGGTGTCGTCGCCGCCGTCCGGGCTCTCGACCTTGATGACATCGGCGCCGAGATCGGCGAGCAACTGTCCGGCCCAGGGCCCCGCCAGGATGCGGGCGAGTTCGATAACGCGTATGCCTTTCAACGGAGGTTCGGCCATGGATCACCGTGGTTTGACGAGATGCAGGCTTGAATCCTGCTTATGCATGTCGTTGTCCCAAAACCGCTGCGCACTTTTGGGCGACATGCACTATCAATCGCAGCCGGCTGTGTCACGGCCCATGCTGTGGGCCACGCCGGTCACGACTTCAGCACATTGTCTGCCCATTCAGGGAAATCGCTCATGATGATGTCGCGGTTGATCTCGTTCAGGCTTTCGTGACGGGTGTCGGCGTAAACCTTTGAAACCAGATTCGAAAAGCCCATTCCGTCCATGCGCCGGGCGAGGTGGTGAATCGCCTTGCCATAGTCGGAAGCCGGGTCCTTCTCGCCGCCGACCAGGTTGACAGGAAGGTCGCGGCGTACGCCGGCGAAGCTGGAATCCTTGCCGGCGTGCTGCGCCATGCCGACCACGTCGCGCCACATCGAGATGGAGGCGTCCCAGCCGCAGAGCGGGTCGGCGACGTATTTGTCGACCTCGACCGGGTCGCGCGACAGCCAGTCGAACAAGGTCCGATGATTGGGCACGGCCTTGCCCCAGGCCTGGAAGGTCAGCCTGGGCAGCAGGCGCGAGGGCACGTCGGATCCCAGCCGCATCCGCTCCCAGCCGAGAATGCCCAGCGCCAGCTGGCCGAGCAGGCCTTGCGAGAAATTGCCGTTCCAGATGGCGGCGGCATGGATGCGCCCGGAATGGCGCAGCACGAAATTCAGCGCGATCGAGGCGCCGAGCGAATGGCCGAAGACGATCACCGGCAATCCGGGATGCTCGGCGGCGATGAGATCATGCACCGCCCCGACGTCGGCGATCACCTTGGCGATGCCGTCGACGTCGGCGAACCTGCCGAGCGGCGCATCGGGCGCCTTTGTCGCGCCATGGCCGCGATGGTCATGGGCGTAGACATTGAAGCCGCGGTCCCCGAGGAAGTCGGCGAAGCGGGCGTAGCGCGCGGCGTGCTCGGCCAGCCCATGATTGATCTGCACCACGGCGCGCGGATTTCCACCGGAATGTTTCACATAGAGGTTAAGGTCGGCCCCGGTCGGTGAAGCCAGCCTGGTCTGCTCATCGAATGGCATATCTCTCTCCCTTCGCGACTGATGGGCGAGGGTTTCGGCGGCGTCAAGAGAGCGATCGTCCACGGTGACAAGTAAGCGCAGGGGCCGAAAGCGTTCACCTGGGGATTATTTTCGCCTGTCGAAAAAGATCGTAATTCTGACACTTCGCCTGTTCTAGTGTGACGAATTCAATACGGTTCAATGATCGCCGGGAGAGCGGGAATGCGGGTTTGGGCATTGTGGGGTTCGGTCGTTTTGGCTCTGGTTGGCGCCGGCGTGGCGCGGGCCGATGTGAAGATGAGCGGAACCTTCGTGGCCGACAGCGCCTGTCCTGCGACGCAAGCCATCAAGAGCGGCAAGAACCCCGGCAACGTGTCCACTCAAACAGGGCAGAGCTACCAGCTTTTGGCCGGCAATAAGGACGAGCCCACGCACTACCTCATCCAGGTTCCGGGCGCCGATCCGGAACGGCGATGGGTGAAGATCAGTTGCGGCCACGTCACCGGCGGCAGCGCTGCGACCACGGCGGCGCCCACCGGCCAGGCCAAGCCGTCGCAGCCTGCCTCCGGCAAGCCTGAATATGTCTTCGCGCTGAGCTGGCAGCCCGCCTTCTGCGAGACCAAGGGCAGCAAGCCCGAATGCAAGGCGCAGAACCCCGGCGAGTTCGATGCTTCCCACTTCACTCTGCACGGGCTGTGGCCGCAGCCGAACGGCAATTTCTATTGTCAGGTGCCGGCTGGCGACAAGGCCAACGACAACCCGGCGCATTGGGCGGATCTGCCGCCCGTCGATCTCGATGCCAACACGCGCGCCGAGCTCGACCAGGTGATGCCGGGCACGGCCTCCAAGCTGGAGCGTCACGAGTGGATCAAGCACGGCACCTGCTACGGCAAGAGCCAGCAGGAGTATTTCGCCGACGCGCTCAATCTGATGCGCGCCGTGAATGCCTCGCCGGTGCGGGACCTCTTCACCAAGAACATCGGCAAGCAACTGACATCGGATCAGATCCGCGGCGCTTTCAACCAGGCCTTCGGCGCCGGCGCCGGCGACCGTGTGCGCGTTTCCTGCCTGGTCGATCCGTCGAGCGGTCGGCGACTGATCGGCGAGCTGACGCTGGGCCTTTCCGGTCCGATCGGTCCTGAAAGCAAGTTCGCCGACCTGCTGATGGCCTCGGCGCCGACGGGCAAGGCCGGTTGCCCGAAGGGCACGGTCGACGCGATCGGGTTTCAGTAAGAGCAGTCCGGCAGCCGGGTTCCGGCCGTCGAAATCAGGCGGTCTTCGGGGGCCGCCTCGCGGATCACGGCGTCGCTGCCCGGTTCACCGATCACGCGGTCGCGGCCGCTCGACTTGGCCTTGTAAAGGCGCTGGTCGGCAAGCGCGAAAATGTCGGCCAGGCAACGCGTCGTCTCGCTGACGGTGGAGACGCCGGCGCTTATGGTGATGTTGAAGCGGCTGGTGTGGGCCGAGGTCTTCACCGCGTTCCTGATAGCTTCGCCGAGCAGCCTCGCCAGCGCATGCGGCTGCGGGCAGAGGATCGCAAATTCCTCGCCGCCGATCCTGAACACCTGATCCGCATTGCCGACTGTCTCGATCAATACCGAAGCGACGGACTTCAGCACCTTGTCGCCCTCCGCGTGGCCGAAGCGGTCGTTGATCGACTTGAAGTGATCGACATCGACGATCAGCAGGCTGAGCGGCTTGGCGGTCCTGATGCTGGCCGCCACCGCGGCCTCGCCGTCGGCATCGAAGCTGCCGCGATGCAATAGCCCGGTCAGCCCGTCGCGGCCGACATGCTTGACGAGCGCCTCGTAGCGCTCGCGGTAGGTGAGTGTGTCGAAGATATCGGAAAGGCCGCGCGGCAACGCGATCTCGTGATCCTCGACCCATCGGAGGTAGGCGACGAGCATGCCGCTGTAGACGAGTGCCGCGGCCATCTTGGCGAACCAGCCGCCGAAGAAGACCGAGATCGGCGCGCCGGCGACGAAATGCAGCGCCGTGAAGAAACCCGCCTGGTCGAATGTCAGCACGCAGGCGACGCAGGCGAAGATACGGGCGAAAGGCAAGTGGCGCAGAGAGGCGCCGAGCTTCTCGTAGAGCAGGATGATCAGGATGGCGTCGACGAAGAGCAGCGAGGTTCCCCACACCATCAGCCAGCCCATCTCGTCGATGAAGCCGATGTCGGGGACCCTGCCGTCGGGAAGCGGCGAAATCGCGTGCAGGCGCAGGACGAGCACCAGTCCGATCAGCAAGCCATTGCCGAGCAGCAGGCCGTAGATCGGCTGGCGCACGGTCGCCGCGTCCTCCTTCATGTAGAGGAGAAGCAGCATCACCAGCTTGCCGGAAAACATCACGGCCGAGCCTGGCGAGACCATGCCGAAGGGCAGCGCGACGTAGAAGGCGCTGGCGAGATAGGTCTCGAGGAAATGCATGACGCCGAGCGCGCAGACGAACACGCCGAGCCCGATGCGGCGCCTGAAGCGGAAGAGCGTGACCATGGCCCCGAAATAAAGAACCGCTTCGGCAAAGAGCAGGAAACCGTTCAGCAACACGATCGATCCGATCTCTTGCGGAAATCGCGGCCTTGCCGCAATTTCCAAACCTTCTCCGTTCTGACGGCGAATGGTTAACCGCTGCTTTCACCAGCGCGTGCCATACAAGGAAATGATCGATATCGGATGGCGGGTTCCAGTCCCCGGCGAAAGTCCGGGGATCGACACGGCATGCCGAAAGCGATTGCCGTTCGGCGCTTCATCGCCTACATAGCGCGCAACCCCCATCCAACCTGACACTCAGTTTCTAGGGAAAGCGCGCGTGGCTCGCCAGTTCATCTATCACATGTCCGGCCTGTCGAAGGCTTATGGCACCAAGAAGGTGCTCGATAACATCCACCTGTCCTTCTATCCGGACGCCAAGATCGGCATCCTCGGCCCCAACGGCTCGGGTAAGTCGACCATCCTGCGCATCATGGCCGGGCTCGACAAGGAGTTTCAGGGCGAGGCGTGGCTGGCCGAGGGCGCGACAGTCGGCTACCTCGCGCAGGAGCCGCAGCTCGACAACAGCAAGACCGTGCGCGAAAACGTCATGGACGGCGTCGCCAGGAAGACGGCCATCATCGAGCGCTACAACGAGCTGATGATGAACTATTCCGACGAGACGGCCGACGAGTCCGCCAAGCTGCAGGACGAGATGGATCGCCTCAACCTGTGGGACCTCGAGCAGCAGGTCGAGATGGCGATGGACGCGCTGCAGTGCCCTCCGGCCGATTCCGAGGTGACCAACCTCTCTGGCGGCGAGCGCCGCCGCGTGGCGCTCTGCCGGCTGCTGCTCGAGCAGCCTGACCTTCTGCTGCTCGACGAGCCGACCAACCATCTCGACGCCGAGACGACGCAATGGCTGGAAAGGCACCTGCGCGACTATCCGGGCTCGGTGCTGATAATCACCCACGACCGCTACTTCCTCGACAACGTCACCGGCTGGATCCTCGAGCTCGACCGCGGCCGCGGCATCCCCTACGAGGGCAACTACACCAAATATCTCGACGCCAAGGCCAAGCGCCTGATCCAGGAAGGCCGTGAGGACGACGCCCGCCAGAAGGCGATCTGGCGCGAGCGCGAGTGGATCCAGTCGTCGCCAAAGGCGCGGCAGACCAAGTCCAAGGCGCGCATCAAGGCCTATGAGGAACTGGTCGAGCAGTCGCAGAACCGCAAGCCGACCGACACGCAGATCGTCATCCCGGCGAGCGAGCGCCTCGGCAACGTGGTTGTCGAGGTCGAAGGCCTCAACAAGGGTTTTGGCGACGAGCTTCTGATCGAGAACCTGTCGTTCAAGCTGCCTCCGGGCGGCATCGTCGGCGTCATCGGCCCGAACGGCGCCGGCAAGACGACGCTGTTCAAGATGATCACCGGCCAGGAAAAGCCGGATGCCGGCTCGATCCGCATCGGCGAGACGGTGAGGCTCGGCTATGTCGACCAGAGCCGCGACGCGCTCGACCCGAACAAGACGGTTTGGGAAGAGGTTTCCGGCGGCGCCGAGGTCATCAAGCTCGGCAAGCACGAGATCAACAGCCGCGCCTACTGCTCATCCTTCAACTTCCGCGGCAGCGACCAGCAGCAGAAGGTCGGCAACCTTTCGGGCGGCCAGCGCAACCGCGTGCATCTGGCCAAGATGCTGAAGGGCGGCGGCAATGTGCTGCTGCTCGACGAACCGACCAACGACCTCGACACCGAAACGCTGGGTGCGCTGGAAGACGCGCTGGAAGCCTATGCCGGCTGCGCGGTCATCATCAGCCACGACCGCATGTTTCTCGACCGCATGGCGACCCACATGCTCGCTTTCGAGGGCGACGCGCATGTCGAATGGTTCGAGGGCAATTTCGAGGAATATGAGAAGGACAAGCTGCGCCGCCTGGGCGCGGAAGCGGCAACCCCGCACCGCATGACGCACAAGCGGCTGACGCGGTAAGGGATCAACCCGGGGCGGTGAGCAACAGCGAGGTTCTGAAATGGCTGATTGGTCCGCCGCCCAATATCTGAAGTTCGAGGACGAGCGCACGCGGCCCGCGCGGGACTTGGCGACACAGGTGCCGGTTGACTTCCCGCGCCGCGTCGTCGATGTCGGCTGCGGTCCAGGAAATTCGACCGAGCTTTTGATCGAGCGCTGGCCGGATGCGGAGGTCAGCGGGTTCGATACCTCGCCCGACATGATCGAGAAGGCGAGGGCGCGGCTGCCCAACGTCAATTTCGCGCTCGCGGATGCTGCCGAATGGCAGCCGGAGAAGCCCGTCGACGTGATCTTCGCCAACGCCGTCTTCCAATGGCTGCCGGAGCATCCGGCGGTGTTCCAGCGGCTGATGGGATTGCTGGCGCCTGGTGGCGCTCTGGCCATCCAGATGCCCGACAATCTCGGCGAAGCCTCGCATCGGCTGATGCGCGACACGGCGGCCCAGATGCCGTTCTCGGCCAAGCTCAAGGGCGCCGCGCGCGCGCCGCTGCCGCCGGTTTCCTTCTACTATGATCTGTTGTCGCCGCTCGCGGATCGGGTGGATATCTGGCACACGATCTACAACCACCCGCTGGCCGATGCCGAAGCTATCGTGGAGTGGGTCAAGTCGACGGGGCTGAAACCCTTCCTCGATCCGCTCGATGCGGATGAGAAGAAGATTTTCCTCGAAAGCTATACCGCAAAGATCGCACAGGCCTATCCGAAGACGGCGAACGGCAAGGTGCTGCTGCGCTTCCCGCGCATCTTCATCATTGCCAAGCGGGCCTGACCGCTTCCGGTCAACTCATCGCGATAACTGGGACCAGCGGCCGGTTTAAGCTGGCATAAATCTGCCAAATGCGACAAGGGTAGCGCGCTTCGGCACCAAGGCCGGGCCTCGGACGGATTGGACATGCATCGCGTCATCATCAGCGGCATCGGCGCCGAAATCCCCGAGCCCGTCATCACCAATGAAGAACTGGTCGAGAGCTTCAACCGCTGGGTCGACACGGAGAATGCGCGCCGCGCTGTCACCGGCGAGACGCTGCTGCAGAAGTCGGACAGTGACTTCATCGTCCACGCGTCGGGCGTGCGGACGCGCCATGTGGTCGAGCGCGAGGGCATCCTCGATCCCACCCGCATGGCGCCGCGGATTCCGGCGCGACCGGACGACGCGCTGTCGCTCCAGGCGGAATTCGGCATCGCATCCGCCAAAAAAGCGATCGCCCATGCCGGCTTGCAGCCCTCGGACATCGATCTGGTAATCTGCTCGGCCTCGCATCATCAGCGGCCCTATCCGGCGATCGCCATCGAGATGCAGGAGGCGCTGGGCACCAAGGGCGCCGGCTTCGACATGGGGCTGGGCTGTTCTTCCGCCGCGGCCGCGCTGCACATCGCAGTCAACCTGGTCAGGGCAGGGGCGCACAGGCGCATCCTGATCTCGACGCCCGAGATTATCACCGGCCATCTCAACTTCCGCGACCGGCAGACGCATTTCATCTTCGGCGACGCTTCCGTCGCCATGGTCGTCGAGGGGCTCAACCAGGGCGAAAAGCGGCCGGGACGCTTCGAAGTGCTCGACACCCGCACCTGGACGCAGTTGTCGAACAACATCCGCACCAATCTCGGGTACCACACCCGCACTGCCCAGGACGATCCCTATATGATCAAGCTCGAGGGCAACCTGATCAAGCAGGTCGGCAACAAGGTGTTCAAGGAGGTCACCGTCGCCGGCCACAAATTCATCGTCGAATTCCTGGCCGAGCATGGGCTGACGCCGCAGGGCATCCGCCGATTCTGGCTGCATCAGGCGAATGCGCGCATGAACGCGATGATCCTGAAACTCGCCTTCGGCCACGATGTCGGCCACGACCGCGCGCCGATGGTGCTGGAGCGGCTCGGCAACACGGCTGGCGCCGGCGCGATCGTGGCGCTGTCGGAGAACCATGCCGACATGAAGGCCGGCGATTTCGGCCTGCTCTGCGCCTTCGGGGCCGGCTATTCGATCGGCGGCGCGCTGTTGAAAATGCTGTGACCCCTCGTATCTATGCCGGTGCGAAGGGCACCAGCATGGGCACGCGCCTGGCGTAGTCGTCATAGGCGGTGCCGAGCTCGCCGCGCAGGAAGCTCTCCTCCAGCCTGGCCTTCACGACGATGCCGATGATCAGCAGCGCTGCACCGGCAATGCCCCAGACCGTGCCCTTGGCCGCCATCGTGGCAAGGATCGCCAGCAGCAGGCCGCTATAGATCGGATGGCGGACCAGCCGATAGGGTCCGGTGTCGATCACGCGGTGATCGGCCTTGGCTGTGACGGTGCTCGACCACAGCCTGCCGAGATGCAAGCGCGCCCACCAGGCGAAGGCGAGGCCGAGGGCGATCAGGGCGACGCAAATCCACGCCTCGGCAAGCGTCGGCGTCCACAGCCGCAGCCTGCCGGCATAGCCATGTGCCGGAACGAACAGCAGGATGGTGCCGGCGAGCCACAGTGCCCGATATTGCGCCTCAGCCCTGAAGCCTGCGCGCTTTTGCGCGGGGTCGGCCCAGAAGGAGGCCAAAGCCCAGGATACGATCCAAGCCAACCACAAGGCAGCGATTGCGGGTCCGGGATGCATGATCAAGCTTTCGTCTCGGCGCCGCCATCAAAGCGACGCCGCGGGGCGAAAGATAGTGGCCGCCAGTAAGAACGTCGTGATCGCAAGGCGAGCGGCGGGCAGACACCGCTCCTATTCACTCGAACAGCTAAATATCCACTGTACGCCGAAAGCATCGACGAGCATGCCGAAGCTCGTCCCCCAATATCGACGCGCCAGAGGCACCATGATCCTGCCATCCTCGGCCATGTTGCCGAACAGAGCCCGCATCGTGAGAAGGTCGTCGAACTCCAACATCAGCGCCGACCCCTTCATGGGCTTGGCGTCGTCATTGTCAGACGCGTGAAAAAGGATGCCCGGCCCCTCGAACCGGGCATGCAGCACTTTCCCTCGCATGGCCTCGGTTCGCACGGGCATATCGTTTTCGCCCCAGCGCAGCAGGACCGTCCCACGGCCCAGGCCCCACCGTTCGTAGAAGGCGAGGGCCTCCTCGCAGTTGGTCGTGAAGAACAGCGAGGGGGAAAACGGCATCCCGTGTCCTTGCTTCTGAACCGTGGTCGTCATGCGGCGGCCATTGCCGCCGCGACAAGCGCATCGCCCGAATATTGCCGGCCGCCGATGCCCCAGCCGCCGTCGGGCGCATTGAGAATGTTGATCCAGGTGTTTTCGGGCCTGTGACCCGGCACGCAAAGGTCGGTGACGATCCTTGCGGCGGCCGTGATGAATGCCTCTCGTGCCTCGATGGAGGCAAGGCCGATGTTCGGCAGTTTCAGCTCCACCATGACGACAGGCCGGTTGGCGCCGCCCGCATAGATGCGATTATTCGGCAGGACATGGACCGTTCCGCCGACGATTGCGGTGAAAAATGAATTCCCGGTGGCTCCGGAGGCCTCGATGAGCGCGGCACTTAGGCGGGGAAGGATTTCACGCTCTCCAGCTGCTGTCAGCACGCCTTCGGGCGCGGTCACGGTGATCGGCATGATGGTTCTCCCTTGCTTGCTGCGGATGGCCCTGACGGCTCTGGTGCTTTGCGCTTGTCAGGTTACGTATTGATCGTTACGTTACTTCAAATCGGCAAGTCAATAGGTTTCGTATCGATCACTATGGAAAATTTCGAGAAGTCACGCGGCGGCAGGCCGCGCGCATTCGACCCGGAGATTGCGCTCGCCGCCGCGATGCATCTGTTCTGGGAGCATGGCTATGAAGCGACCTCGCTTGCCATGCTGCGCGAGGCCATGGGCCTGACGCCGCCGCAGATCTACAACGCCTTCACCGACAAAGAGACGCTGTTCCGTCGGGCGCTGGCGCGCTACCACGAAAGGGAGATCGGGTTTGCGCTCGACGCGCTCAGCGCGCCGGTGCCGACCGAGAAGGCGATCCGTTTGCTGCTGATGGGCGCGGCTGAGGCCTACACCCGGCCGGGCAAGCCCGGCGGCTGCCTTTTCATCAGCGGTGCGCTAGCGGCCTCGCCGCAGGCGCAAGCCATCGCGGACGAGCTCAAGACATACCGCAAGGCAACCGAGGCCGCGATCGCGGCCCGGCTTGCCAAGGGGCGTGATGCGGGCGAATTGCCGACAGGTCTATCCGTCGAGCGACTGGCCAAATACCTGACCGGCGTTATGCACGGAATGTCGATCCAGGCGCGCGACGGCGCTTCGGCGGAAGACCTCAGGGCTTTGGCCGAGACCGCTCTTGCCGGCTGGGCAGCCGAAGTGCGACAAGCGGCCGACTCAAATGGCGAAACCGATGCCGGACCTGTTCTCCACGATTGAAACGCCCGTCGAGATCGTGCCGGGCCGCAAGCTCGCGGCGAGGGCCGTAGCGCTTTACAGGGCGCCTTCCGATCATTTCCAGACAAGGCCGGTGGAGGAGTTGCGGCTTGGGTTCGACGGCATCGAGGGCGATTTCCATGCCGGCGCGACACGGCGTTCCGGCGGGCGCGAGCCCTGGTATCCGCGCGGTACCGAGATGCGCAACGAGCGCCAATTATCGCTTGTCGCTGCAGACGAGCTTGCCATTGTCGCCGAGCGCATGGGGCTCAAGCAGATCAAGCCGGAATGGATCGGCGCCAACCTGCTGATCGAGGGCGTGCCGCGTCTTTCCATGTTGCCGGCGGGCTCGCTTTTGTTCTTCAAGAGCGGGGTGACGATCAAGGTCGACGCCCAGAACGGGCCTTGCCGTATCGCCGGGCGTTCGATTGCCGAGAATGCGCGGATGGCCGACCACGAGGCCGGTTCGCTGCTGTTCCCGAAGGCGGCGAAACGGCTGCGCGGTCTCGTCGCCTGGGTCGAGAAGCCGGGCATCATCAGCGCGGGCGAGGAGATTTCGGTGCGGGTGCCCGAGCAGTGGATCTATCGGGGCTGATCTCGGCCGCGCCGCTTTCAGCGGCGCGGCCGAGACGCACTCAAGCAGCCTTGCGGTTCTTGTTGGCGCCCTGCGCCATCACCGAGACATGGTCCCATTTTTCCCAGGTGGCGATACGGTTGGCGTATTCCTGGCGGATCATCGGCAGGCCGCCGTCGCCGAAGAAGACTCTGAGCGGCGGTTCGGCAGCGTCGACGACCGCCAGCATCGCCGGACCGGTCGCCTGGGGATCGCCGGCGACAGCGCGGCTGCGGCGCTCGGCCATCGCGGCGCGGGCGGGCGCGTAAGCCTCGATCGCTTTCGAGGTCTTGGCCGACGGGCCGGCCCAGTCGGTGGAGAAGCCGCCTGGCTCGACCAGCGTGACATGGATGCCGAATTCGGCGACCTCCAGGCTGAGCGACTGGCTGAATGCCTCCAGCGCCCATTTCGAGGCGTGATAAAGGCCGAGCGAGGCAAAGGCGTTGACGCCGCCGATCGAGGAGATCTGAATGATGTGGCCGGAGCGTTGCGCCCGCATGATTGGCAGTGCGGCCTGGGTGACCCAAAGCGCGCCGAAGACGTTGGTCTCGATCTGGTCGCGCGCTTCCTGCTCGGAGACCTCCTCGATGGCGCCGAAATGGCCGTAGCCGGCATTGTTGATGACGACGTCGAGCCGGCCGAAGCGCTTGTGCGCCTCGGCGATCGCGGCGTCGACCGCTTGCTTGTCGGTGACGTCGAGCTTGATGGCCGCGATGTTGTCGCCATATTTTTCGACGAGATCGGCGAGCGTGCCGGCATCGCGCGCGGTTGCCACGACGCGATTGCCGCGGGCGAGCGCGGCTTCGGCCCAGACGCGGCCAAAACCCTTCGACGATCCGGTGATGAACCAAACCTTGTCAGTCATGATCTGTATCCTTGCCCTTAGAGGGGTTTCAGCGTTTCACGGAATCGCCGAGCCACTCCAAGTCTTTGTTTTCGCGTAATTCCGGACGGAAAACCGCTGCGGGCTTTCCTGGAATTGTTCTGGGGACGATGTATTCCGGATGTAAACGGAGGATACTCCGTTTGCTGCATATACGGCGCTCTCGACGTTTTTCCAGAGGCGCCGCCGGAATTATTTGGTGGCAGGGTCAGGGATAGCGCACTGCGCTCGACCAGGCCGGATCTTCGTGCTTCTGCCAGTAGAGGCGCATCAGACGCTCGGTGATCGCACCGACCTTGCCGTCGGCCACCGGCGCGCCGTCGATCTTGGTGACCGGCATGATGCCGCCGGCGGTCGAGGTGATGAATACTTCGTCCGCCGTCTTGAGTGCGGCCACGCTGACATCCGCCGCCACCGCAGAGAGTCCCGCCTCGGCGCATAGGTCAAACACGGTGCGGCGCGTGATGCCGGGCAGAACGCCGACGGCAGGCGTCGACAGTTTGCCCGCCTTGACGCAGAACACGTTAAAGCCCGGACCTTCGGCGACGTTGCCGTTGAAGTCGAGGATCAGCGCGGTGTCGGCGCCGCGGTCATAGGCGTCGTAGAGCCCACGCACCAGGTCCAGCCAATGGTAGTTCTTGATCGAGGGATCGATCGAGGCAGGCGGGATGCGGACCTTGTCGCTGATCGCGACATGCAAGCCGCGACGCAACTGCTCGGCATTGGCGACGGAGCCAAAAGGGACGGCAAAAGCCATGAACCGGTTGACCGCCTGACGCGGATCGCGACTGAAGGTCGGCGATGCGCCGCGCGTGCACAGCATCTCGACATAGGCGGCGCGATGGCCGGACAAGGCGACACAGTTGTGAAGGATTTCGGCAACGCCTTCGCGGCCGAACGGGATCGTCATGCGAAGCTTTTCCAGCCCGCCGAAGAAACGCTCGAGATGGAGATCAAGCCGGAAGAAGCGGCCGTCCCAGACATGGACCGTGTCGTAAGTGGCATCCGAATGGAGGAAGCCCCAATCCAGCACCGAGACCTTGGCCTGCGACATCGGCAGGTATTGTCCATCCAGGTAAGCCACGCCGTCCGGATAGGCGTGCGGGTCGAGATAACGATCTGAAAGAATGGGGAGCATCCCGGCGGGCTTGGAGGTGGTTTGGCCCATCTCATTCCTCCTTGTCGTTATGGGAATGTAGGCTAGCGTCCGGTTTCGAATGCAGTAGAGCCAGGTCATCGGCGCTGCTTGGCCTGTGAGGCGGCTATGCGATCCAGGCGGTTTCCACGAGGCTCACTCGTCCTCGTCGTCCTCCCCCAGCAAGCGCGTCGCGCGCCAGCGGGTGAGCACCTCATTGGTCCGCTCGATGACGAAGAAGCGCGCCGAGTCCCGGTCATAGCCTTCGGCAAGCAGCTTCTCGTAGTCGGTATGGGCGTGGCGGACATGGGCGATGGTTGCCAGCCACACCGCGATCGTCGGCGGCAAACTCTTCATATGCACGGCCCCGGCGTCGGCGCGGATCTTTTCCATGTCGGCATAGGGGGCGAGCGGCAAGAGCGCGGTCAACGCCTTGGCGATGGCGCGGCGGCGGCCGGTGGGCGCGCTCATTTCTCGTCGCGTCCGGCAATGGTCGCTTCGGGAAAGGCGTCGATCGAAGCGTAGTAGGGCTTGATGTCGATGACAGGCGTGCCGTCGAGCACATCGATGGCGTCGATCTCGATCCGGCCAGCCTCGATATCGAGCGCGACGAGCTTCGCGACATGCAGGCCGACGGGGTTTGGCCGGGCAGGCGAGCGCAGCGAGAAAACGCCTTTCGGTTCAGCAGCATGGCGCGGTTTCTGCACAATGAGATTCCGCGGCGCGTGATCGAGCCAGGACAGGACGACGATGTGGCTGGCGCGGTCGAGGTTTTGCAATCCCGGGCGGTAGGGCTCGTCGACCAGAACTGTTGCGGTCCGTCCGGTCTCGCGGGCTGCGCGCATGTTCTTCGGACAATCCTCGCGACTCGTCCAGGGCGAGAGGATATGGCCGATGAAGACGACATGGCCATTCGGCGGCATATCCGCCGGGTCGGCTTCCAGGAGCTTCTCACCCTCGCGCGTCTCGAACATCGCCTTCCGTCCCGATCAATCCGCGCAGGGCCGGCTTGCCGCGCGCCAATCATGGCTGCGCCATTTTCTTGTCCGCAAGCGACATAGCGCTTGCCAGGGTTTCAAATTCGACATAAACATATCTTTATATCTTTCAGCGAGAACCCGCTCATGCATGTCACGCTCGACACGATGGTAGATACATTGAAAGCGGCGGCCGAATCCAGCCGCCTGCGCATCCTGGTGCTGCTGTCGCGTGGCGATCTCACGGTCTCCGACCTTACTGAAATCCTTGGCCAATCGCAGCCCCGCGTCTCCCGGCATCTGAAGCTCCTGCTCGATGCCGGGCTGATCGGCCGCTACCAGGAAGGGTCGTGGGCGTTCTTCAGGCTGTCGGATACGGACAGCTCGCGTGCCTTCGTGCAGCGTTTGGTTTCGGGCGTGCGCGAGGCCGATCCGCAGGTGGTGCGCGATCTGGAGCGGCTGGCAGCGGTCAAGCGCAAACGGCAAGACCGCGCCGCAGAGTATTTCTCGGAGAACGCCGCGAGCTGGGATCGAATCCGCTCGCTGCATGTACCGGACCGCGCGGTGGAAGCCGCGCTGCTGAAGCTTGTCGGCAAGCGACCGTTCCAGTCGATGCTCGACCTCGGCACCGGCACGGGCCGGCTGCTGGAAATCTTTGCGCCGCTCTACCGGCGTGGCGTCGGCATCGACATGTCGCGCGAGATGCTGACGGTGGCACGCGCCAATCTCGACAGAGCGGGGGTCGCCAATGCGCAGGTGCGCCAGGGCGACATCTTTTCGCCACCGGTCGAACGCAACGCCTTCGATCTCGTCACCATCCACCAGGTGCTGCATTATCTCGACGATCCGGCCCGCGCCATCGGCGAGGCGGCGAGGCTGCTGCGCCCGGCCGGGCGGCTGGTCATTGTCGATTTCGCGCCCCACAATCTGGAGTTCCTGCGCGACCAGCATGCGCATATGCGGCTCGGCTTCTCCGACCGGCAGATCGCCGACTGGTTCGAGGAGGCCGGGCTCGACCTCGAGGACAGCCAGGAATTCGAGCCGCGCGGCGGCAATGAGGCAAGGCTCACCGTCAAGCTCTGGCTCGGCCGCGACCGCCGCCTGCTGATCGCCGATCCGTCCAACGATCCGCTTCCAGCCAAAACATATCCAATGGGGGAAACAGCCTGATGAACCAGTTCCGCTTTTCCCGCCGTCCCGACATTGGCGACAAGGTCCGGGTTTCGTTCGAGTTCTTCCCGCCGAAGACGGACGACATGGAAGCAAGGCTGTGGGACACCGTCACCCGGCTGGAGCCGCTCAAGCCGAAATTCGTCTCGGTGACCTACGGCGCCGGCGGCTCGACCCGCGAGCGCACGGCGCGCACGGTGAAGCGCATCCTCAACGAAACGACGCTGACTCCGGCGGCGCACATGACCTGTGTCGATGCCGCCCGCCATCAGGTCGATGCCGTCATCCGGGAATTCGCCGACTTCGGCGTCAAGCGTTTCGTCGCCCTGCGCGGCGATCCGGCCGCGGGCGTGGGAACCGCTTATCGACCGCATCCCGACGGCTATGCCAACGGGGCCGAACTGGTCGGGGCAATGAAGAGCGTCGGCGATTTCGACATTTCGGTCTCGGCCTATCCTGAAAAACATCCGGAAAGTCCGGACTTCGCCACCGACATCGACATGCTGAAGCGCAAGGTCGACAACGGAGCGACGCGGGCGATCACCCAGTTCTTCTTCGACAACGATCTTTACGAACGCTATGTCGAGCGGGCGCGGCGCGCCGGCATCTACATCCCGATCGTGCCGGGCATCCTGCCGGTGCACAATTTTACCCAGGTCGCCAATTTCTCGTCGCGCTGCGGCGCGTTGGTGCCGGCATGGCTGGCCGAACGCTTCGAAGGGCTCGAGAACGATCCGCAGACCCACGCGCTCGTTGCCTCCGCCGTGGCGGCGGAGCAGGTGCTTGACCTCATCGAACGCGGCGTCGGCGATTTCCACTTCTACACGATGAACCGCGCCGATCTGGTCTTCGCTGTCTGCCACATGATCGGCATCCGCTCGCATGAGGCGGAGGCGGCAGGGTCAGCCGCGGCTTAATGCATGTCGCCCAAAAGTGTGCAGCGGTTTTGAGAATACGACATGCATAAAACAAAGATTGAAACGGAAAAGGCCGGGTGGAACCCGGCCTTTTCGAACTGTTTGGACTACTCCCGGTGCTGATCTTCCCGGCTTTGGCGGGTCAGGGAAGAACGCCTATGATAAGGGCACCGATGAATGCGAATGCGGCACAAATCATCAAAGCGTTGATTGGCCTCGTCAGTCCCATGCCATAGCCTCCTCTTCAGAGCTATGGCCGGAATCTAGAGTCATTTGTGCCACAGGCAAGCGGAAAACATGCTGCAATGCGACATTATTGTGGAATTTGCGACTTGGGATTTGCCGTTAGCCATTGAAAGTCTTCGGCAAAAGTCGTCTCAGGCGTTGTGAATAAATTGTGGCGGCGCTGTGGCATGACACCGCTACCATCGGCCGAACAGGCGTCCGTCGATGGTGAGAAGGCCGAGTGCGATCAGCGCCATGCCGCCCATTTCGAAGAGCTGCAGCCGTTCCCCGAGAAACAGGAAACCAAGCAGCATCGCGCTGACCGGCACGACCAGCGTGACCAGCGAGGCGTTGGTGGCGCCGGCCGAGGCGACGAGATTGAAGTAGAGGATATAGGCGAAGGCGGTGGACAGCAGCGCCAGAGCAACCACCGCGGCCCAGACAGGCGGCGAGGCCGAAAACAGTCCGGCGGGGCCGTACGCAATGAGCACGACCGGGACCATGATGATGGTCGAGGCGGTCAACTGCCCCGTGGCGATGACCGGCGAGGGCACGCCCTTGAAGCGGCGCGCGATCATCAGGGCAACCGCGTAGGACAGCGAGGCACCGATCAGCGCGAACTTGGCCCAGACCGGCCCGCCGAGGCCGGCGACCAGGCCGGGCCCGATCATCACCGCCGTGCCGGCAACGCCGAGCGCAATGCCGGCCAGCTTGTTCCACGACAGCTTCTCGTCCGTGGTGAGCGCGTTGGCGAGGATCAGCGTCCAGAACGGCGTGGTGGCGTTGAGCACCGAAGCGACGCCGGCGCCGAGCTCGGTCTGGCCGGCGAAGATCAGGGAGAAGGGGACGATGTTGTTGGTGAATGCCAGCAGGAAGAACATGCCGGCATAAGGAAAGGCGAGGCGGAAGGACGGGCCGCGCATCACCAGATAGAGCTGAAGCGCCGCTGCGGCGATGGCGACGCGAAACAGCACCAGCGCCAGCGGATGGATCTCGGACACGGCAATGCGGGCAAAGAAGAACGAGCCGCCCCAGATCGCGCCGAGCAGCAGCAGTTGCGCCCAGTCCTTGAGCGTCATCGGTCCGCGCGTCGCCGCGGCGCCAGCCGTAATCGTCATGTCGTCAACCCTCCCAGGCCGGTCGCAATCTCGGCCCGCCGAACAGCCTCCAACCGATATCCGGTCTGGCGGCAAGGGCCACCCGAAACCCGACTGATGGTTTAGCGTTCGCAAAAAGGGGTGCAGCGAGCCGCCCGGGGAGGCGAGACACAGAACTGTTTTCTTTGGCGGCTACCTAGGATTAATTGTGCGCGCCCCAGATCAAGGATTCGTCGATGCAGCGATTCGAAAATGCCCGCGAGGCGGCACTGGCGCTTCGTCCGGACGATCCGGTCTATTGCTTCCGTCCGCAGGTGCTGAAGGCCGATGCCTTGCAGTTCATGGGCATGTTCCCTGGCAAGACCGCTTATGCGGTCAAGACCAACGGCGAGCAGATCGTGCTGAAGACGCTGGTCGAGGCCGGCGTCGGCGCCTTCGACGTCGCCTCGCCCGGCGAGTTCGCCGCCGTGCGCGCCGTCTCGCCCGACGCCGAAATGCTCTATATGCATCCGGTCAAGGCGCAGTCGGACATCAAGCTGGCGCTGGAGAAATACGGCATCCGCGTGATCTCGCTCGACCATGAGGACGAGATCACCAAGCTGACGCGCATCGTGCGGGCGCTCGATATCGACCCGGGTGCGCTGACGGTGTTCGTGCGCATCCAGACCAAGGGCCATGCGGCCTATGAGCTGTCGAAGAAGTTCGGCGCAGGGCCCGCCAACGCGGTCGAGCTTGCCGAGAGGCTCAACCGCACAGGCTACAAGGTCGGCCTCTGCTTCCATGTCGGCAGCCAGATCGAGGATCCCGACACCTATGAGCGGGCGCTCGCCTCGGCCGACTGGGTTCGCAACCGGCTGACCTTCGACATTGCCGGGCTGGATGTCGGCGGCGGCTTTCCGGCCGAATACGGCCATGACCCCAATCGCAGGCACATCGAGATGCCGTCGCTCGGCCAGCTCATGTCGCGGCTCGACGGCGACCTGAAGGAGTATCAGTTCGACCAGATTCCGCTGGTGGCGGAGCCCGGCCGCGTCATCGTCGCGCGCTGCCTGTCGCTGATCGTGCGCGTGCTCTTGCGCAAGGGCAAGCGGCTCTACATCAATGACGGCATCTGGGCGTCGCTCTCCGATTCATGGACCGGCAAGATCACGCTGCCGGCGCGCTTCATTCCCGATCCGGCGATCCGCACGCGCAATGGCGCCGAGAAGACCATCGTGCCGTTCAAGGTCTGCGGCGCGACCTGCGATTCCGTCGACATATTGTCCAGGCCGTTCTGGCTGCCGGAAACCATCGACACCGGCGACTGGATCGAGATCGGCCATATCGGCGCCTACTCGCTGTCGCTGAGGACGCGCTTCAACGGCTTCTTTCCCGATACATTCGTCGAGGTGATGACGCCGTTCGACGAGGGCGATGCGCCGGAGGGGTTCGCCAGCCTGGAGACGATGGCGGACTAGGCAGCAGGCAGTAGGGATTAGGCAGTAGGAGGTAGAAAGGAGGAGGGAGCGTTAATTGTCCCTATCCCTTTGAATATCGAATATCGCCTTGGTATTTTTCTACTGCCTACTGCCTACTGCCTACTGCCTACTGCCTACTGCCTACTGCCTACTGCCTGTCCTTACGCCACCCCGCCGCCCGCCTGGATATTCTCGCCGGTCAGCCAGCGGGCTTGGTCGCTGGCGAGGAAGACAGCAACATCGGCAACATCACGCGGTGTGCCAATCCGGCCGAACGGCGACATGCCGGCGGCCACGGCACGATCCCGCTCCGGCAACAGGTCGGTGTCGGTGAAGCCTGGCGACAGCGTATTCACTGTAACCCCGCGCGGCCCGAGTTCGCGAGAGAGCACGCGAACGAACTGTTCGACAGCGCCCTTGCTGCCGAGATAGAGCGCCGTCTGCGTGAAGAACATCTTGGTACCGCCTGTCGAGACGGCAATGATGCGGCCGCCGTCGCGGACACGCTTGGCCGCTTCCTGAAGCGTGAAGAACGTGCCCTTGGCGTTGGTGCCGAAGACGCGGTCGAAATCAGCCTCGCTTGCTTCGACGAGCGGCTTGATGACAGCGACGCCGACATTGGCGACGACAATGTCGATGGCACCCAGTCGGCCCTCGGTTTCGTCGAACAGCCTGCGGACATCAGTCGGAATGGAAATATCCGCCTGAATGGCCAGTGCTTTTCCGCCGTTGGCCAAAATGGCAGCGACCACGTCATCGCCGGCTTTCCTGTTGCCGACATAGTTGATGACGACGGAGGCGCCGTTGGCGGCGAGACCCTCGGCTATGGCACGACCGATGCCGCGTGAACTGCCGGTGACAATTGCTATTTTGCCCTGCAGTGATTGAGACATGATCGATTTCCTTCAACTCTTCACGGCCGCGCCGATGTGGCGGCCAGTTGAGGAATAGCGACATGTAATTGATCGTATAATCACCTATTATCTGACTGTCTTGTTAACCTAGGAATACATAATGCGTGGGTCCGAATTCACCGAGCTCAAAGCGTTCGCGGCGATCGTGGAAGAGGGCAGCTTCGTCCGCGCAGCAGCGCGGTTGCGGATATCGCCGCCCGCGCTCAGCCAGTCGATCCGGCAGTTGGAGGCACGTGTCGGCGTGCGATTGCTCAACCGCACGACGCGCAGTGTCTCGCCCACCGTGGCCGGCGAGACGCTGTTTACGCGCCTTGGCGTTGCGTTCGGAGAGCTGGATGACGCTGTCGCTGAGGTTCAGGCCGCGCGTGACAACCCGGCCGGTTCGCTGCGCATCAATGTTCCGCGCGTTGCCGCAATGCGCTTCATCGCCCCGATCCTCGGCGATTTCCAGCGCGCCTATCCCGACGTCGCGCTGACAATCATCGTCGACGATCTGCTGGCCAACATTGTCGAGGGGCGTTTCGACGCCGGAATCCGCCTCGGTGAGCGGCTGGAAAAAGACATGGTGGCGGTGAAGCTGAGTGACGATCTGCAAATGGCAGCGGTGGCTGCTCCCGCCTATCTGAAGGGCCGCGCAGTCCCGCATCATCCACAGGACCTGCACCAGCACCGCTGCATCAACTTCCAGTGGCCCGGCGGCGGCGGCATCTACCGATGGGAGTTTTCGCGCGGCAAGCGATCGCTGGAAATCGCGGTCAAGGGAAGTCTCACGGTCAACGATACGGAGCTGATGCTCAACGCGGCACTGGATGGGGCTGGTGTGGCCTACATGATTGACTATCAGGTCCAGCCATGGATCGAGAGGGGCAGGCTGGCCCGGTTTCTCGAACCCTGGTCGCCCCGCTTTCCCGGTTTCTATCTATACCATCCGAGCCGCCGGCTCGTGCCGCCGGCGTTGCGTGCATTCATCGCTTTCGTGCGATCGAGGCGAGGGTAACGGAATCTCGCCACTGTTCACAATTTCGCCAGCAACTCCGGCGTCGGCCAGCCATCCACGGGCAGGCCGAGCCGCATCTGCTCCTTGCGGATCGCTTCGCGGGTGTTCGTGCCCAGGATGCCGTCGACGGTGCCGACGTCGTAGCCCTTGGCTTCGAGCTTGGTCTGCAGCGCCTTCATCTGATCGCCGCTCAGGCCTTGCTCCGGCGTGCGCGGGTCGAACTGCGGCGCTCCGGCGAGACGGGCCGCAAGCACCGCGGCGGTCAGCGCATAGGTGAAGGACTGGTTCCACTCCAGATAGACGTCGAAATTGTCGTAGGTCAGGAAGGCGGGACCTTTGCGGCCCATCGGCAGCGCAAGGCCGGCTTTCAGGCCATTGTCGACCAGCGGCGTGCCGTTCGGATTAGTGACGCCCCACTCAGCCCATTGCGACAGAGGCAGCTTGTTGGTGCGGCCGGTCTGGTCCCAGGGCATGTCGTCTGGCACGCGCACTTCCTCGACCCAAGGCTGATCGCGCTTCCAGCCGCGCGACAGGATCTTGTCGGCCGTGGTCATGATGACGTCCGGCGCGCTGTTCCTGAGATCGACCTTGCCGTCGCCGTCGCCGTCGACGCCGCGGGCGAGATAGTCGGTGGGCAGGATCTGCGTCTGGCCGACCTCGCCGGCCCAGGCGCCCTTGACGTCTGCCGGCAGCACGCC
This sequence comes from Mesorhizobium sp., assembly GCA_004020545.1. Taxonomy (GTDB): domain Bacteria; phylum Pseudomonadota; class Alphaproteobacteria; order Rhizobiales; family Rhizobiaceae; genus Mesorhizobium. Next base: position 267,180 of record SAQE01000002.1, read on the forward strand.
CCGGTCGATCAAAGTCAGCAACGGCACCAGTTGCGGCCGGAAGAGCTGCGGGCGGCGGCAGTCATGCGAGAGCGTGACCAGCGCATCGAGCGTGTGGAAATCGCCCTGCACGGCGCCGAAATCGGTTTCCAATCCCCAAAAGGCGGTGATGACGGCCGGCTGAACGCCGAATTCCTTGTCGGCGCGCGCGAAGACATCGGCGTATTTCTTCAGATTGGCCGTGCCCTGCTTCAGCCGGTAGGCCGAGATCATGCGGTTCGAGAATTGGGTGAAGGTCTGGGCGAACACGCCCTGGGCGCGGTCGCGCGCCAGCACCTTTTCGTCGATCGCGGCATTTTCCAGCGCGTCCAGGCCAATGGCGCCGACGCCGGCTGCCTTGGCTTCCGTCGCAACGCCCTGTTTCCAGGCTTCGAAATCACCGCCGCATTCCTGCGCCGCCGCCGGCCAGGCGAAAGCGCCGAGGACCACCGCCGCCAAGATATCAACGCGCAATCGCATCGCTTCCCTTTCGAGACCGCCGCATGATCCGCGGCACCCGGCCGGGTCGGATGGGATCATGCGTAGATTTCAAAGCCCAGGAGCGCCGTTCAGCACCCCGGTAGGGGTGCGCCGCTCCGCATCGCCAGCGGTTGCAATTATCGCCGCCCGCCATGTCGAAAAGCAGGCACGAGGGCCGATGTCAACGGGTGTTCTGCCGCAGCCACTTGTTCCAGGCGGCTTCAGAGCCGTTGAAAACGTTGATGTCGGACTTGCCGGTCATGCCGGGCACGATGCCGGTGCCGGTGTATTGCCAGAAGGTGAAAGGATGGCTGCCATACTTCTGACGCGGATGGCCGGCGACCGAGCGCAGCCAGTAAGGATAGCCGCGGAAGGTCGCCAGCTGGTTGTCGTCGAAGAAGTCGAGCGAGGTGTAGATGATCGGCTTCTTGCCGTAGTGTCGCTCGACGATCTGGAGGAAGGTGCTCATTTCGCTGCGCACCGTCGCGGGATCGGGGCGCAGCCTGCAGGTCGGCGACTTCGGGTTCCATTCCATGTCGAGCACCGGCGGCATTGCCGACGGGTCTTTCGGAACATTGGCGATGAACCAGCGCGCTTGGGTGGCGGCCGGCGTGCAGAAATAGAAGAAATGATAGGCCGCGCGCGGGATTCCGGCGGCCCTGGTGCGCGCCCAGTGCTCGTTGAAATACTCATCGAACCGGTCGCCGCCCTCGGTCGCCTTGATGAAGGCGAAGGAAATGCCGTTGGTCTTGGCCATCGGCCAGTCGACCGAGGTTTGATATTTGGAAACATCGGTGCCATGGATGGCATAGTTCCATGGCGCGCCGCTGTCCCATTCATGCGGCTTGGAATCTTCGAAGCGGGGCGCTCGTACGGCGACCGTCTGCGACGACGGCGCCAGCGGCGAAAGGTCGTCTACGGTCGAGCAGGCGCCCAACAGCGTAAGCATCAGGATGGCCGCAAGACGGCGCATGATATTCCCCGAGCCGGGATCAGCCGGCCGCTGATGGGTCCTTCACTGATGGTGGTCGCTTACGCGGGCCCCCTCCGGACGGCCTCCCCACAGGACCGCCCTTGTTCGTGCATGTCGTTGTTCCAAAGTAGCTTGGCAACTTTGGGCAATATCCCTCCGTAATCGCCGAACATGGTTGATAATCCATTGACGGCGCTCGACATCGGCCATGATTTTGCGGAAGCAATGGCGGCAAATCGATGACATAAGTCGAGCCGGAAATCCAAAGGGCGGGAAAAAGATGCGGGCTGTCGTGAAATTCATCAAATGGCTGCTCGGCCTTGTGGTGCTGGCGGTGGCGGCGCTCGTCGCCTGGCTCTACTTTGCGCCGCCTGAGTTGATCCGCGTCGGCTCCGGCTATTCGGCCAAGATCGTCTGCTCGAATGTGTTCATCGCCGGGCGCGACCCGAATGAGGTGCTCGCCGTCGACGTTCAGGCGCCGGGCCATCCGCTGCTTCGCCTGATGAAGGTTTCGGTCGACAAGGAAAGGGGGCTGGTTTCGGCCGGTCTGTTTTGGGTTCTGGGCAAGAGCGTTGCCGTCGAGCGCGATGGGCTCGGCTGTGCGTCGGTTCCCAATGGCGATACCGGCAAGGCGCGACAGACGTCCGTCCGTATCGAGCCTCTGACGGTGACTTCGCAGGACGCGCTCTGGCCGGAGGGCGAAAGGGTGGAGGACTCGCAAAGCCCAGAGGTGTCGAAAATCGTCGACGCTGCTGCCATGGCCGGGATCGGCATGCGCGCGGTCGTGGTGGTGAAGAACGGCCGCATCGTCGCGGAGCGCTATGGCGACGGTTTTTCGGCCAGGACGCCGCTGCTCGGCTGGTCGATGACCAAGACGGTGAATGCCGCGATCGTCGGCACGCTGGTGAAGGACGGCAAGATGGCGCTCGACAACAAGGGCCTGTTCGCGCCGTGGAAGGCCGACGGGCGGGCGGCCATCAGCCTTGCCGACATGATGGCGATGTCGAGCGGGCTGGAGTTCAACGAGGATTATGGCGACGTCGCCGACGTGACGCGCATGCTCTATCTCGAGCCGGACATGGCGAGCTTTGCCGACGCCAAACCGCTCGCCGGCGAGGTGGGCAAGGTATTTTCCTATTCGAGCGGCACGGCCGTCATGCTGTCGCGCCTGTGGCAAGACGCGATCGGCGACAAGGCGAAGGCGCTCGCATGGCCTCGGGCGGCGCTGTTCGAGCCGCTCGGCATGCACAGCGCGGTGCTCGAGACCGACGAGCAGGGCACGTTCGTCGGCTCCTCCTATCTCTATGCCACGGCGCATGACTGGGCTCGCTTCGGCCAGTTCCTGCTGCAGGGCGGGGTGTGGAACGGTGCGGCAATCCTGCCGCCCGGCTTCGTCGACTGGATGCGGCAGCAGGCGCCGGCCTCGAAGGTCTACGGCAAAGGCCAGGTGTGGATAGAAGGCCCGGGCGACGAGGAGAATCCCGGGGCGGGGGCAGCCGCCGGCCTACCCAAGGACACCTATTGGATGGAAGGCCATGACGGCCAGACGGTAGCCATCGTTCCGTCGGAGCAACTGGTCGTGGTGCGACTCGGGCTGACGCCGGCCAAGCTCGGCTACAGGCCGCAGACGATGGTGGCGGCACTGGTCAAGGCATTACACCAGAGGTGATGTTGATCGCCGCAAATTCCTCTATGCGGCGGTCGGCAAAGGTTTGGCTCGATTGACACGCGCTCGCTCGTCAGGCGAGTTCATGACTTGCCAAAGATCGCTGCGGCGCTGGACGTTCAGCCAAAAATCCGGGCTGTTGCCAAATACCCGCGCCAAAATGAGTGCGGTCGCTGCCGTCACTTTGCGGCGGTCGTTGCACAATTCATTCACATGCTTGCGCTGGACCCCCATCGCTTCGGCCAAAGCGGCCTGCGTCAGGCCGAGCGGCCGCATGAATTCCTCCGTGAGGATTTCGCCAACCGTTGCGGGCTTGCGTGCGGTCATCAACATGTCTCACCTCACTTATAGCTATGGTCGTCCAGATGGATGTCCGACGCCTCACCGCGGGCGCCGTCCCAGCGGAAGACGAGCCGCCATTGCTTGTTGACGCGGATTGAATGGAAATCTTCGAGATTGCCGCGCAACTTCTCGAAATGATTGCTCGGCGGCACCCGCAAGTCCTGGTCAATCGCCGCATCGTCGATCATCTGGAGCTTGCGGAACAAGCGGCTTTCGAGATCGGACGGAATATTGCGGGAGCGAATGTCGTCCACAAAGAAGGCCCGCAGCCATCCGTCTCTAAAGCCGACGATCATCGCATGCCATGCTTCCAAATGTGTGGAGCCAATGTACCGCTCCTTAGGACATATGGCAATGTGCGATGTAACGCGGTTGCAGATGCCGAAGCGTTAGAGCAACAGGCCTCCAGGCTGCAAAGCCGCGAAACATCAGATCAGATGGCGATTTTGATGGCCGCCAGCCAGGCATAGCCGCGATAAAGCGTTCTGAAACGGAAGGTTGCGCCGGTCCGCTCGGATTCCGATTCAAGGATGTCGCGCAGCGAGGCGCGCGGCTCGACATGGAATTTCCGCAGCCAGCCGCGCAGCAGGGCGCGGAACCAGCGCGGCAGGCCCTCCTGCTGGCCGAAATCGACGACATGCAGCGAGCCGCCAGGAGCAAGTGAAGCCAGCGCCGCCGAGATGGTATTTTCCCAACCGGGGATCATCGACAGCGAATAGGAGACGAAGACGCGGTCGAACCGCGCGGTGCCGAAGAGCGCTTTGGCGTCGAAGTCGGTGGCGTCGCCGCGAGCGAGAGTGACGCGAGCCGTGAGACCTTCGCGGGCCATCGCTGCGTTCGCCGTTTCCAGCATTTCAGCGGAGATATCGAGGCCGAAGAAGCGGGCGTTCGGATAGCGGCGGGCAGCAAGCACGATGTTGCGGCCGGTGCCGCAGCCGAGCTCGAGCACGGTGCCGCCTTGCGGCACGTCGATCTCCGCGATCAGCCGGTCGCGGCCGAGCAGGTAGTATTTGCGGGTGAGGTCGTAGATGTGGCGCTGCCAGCGATAGACGCCATCCATCAGTTCGGCATGGCTGGCCGGCAGCTCCGTCGTGCTCATGCGGGGCGCTTCACATAAAGATGGAAGCCGCCATAGATGGCCGAGCGGTCCTTGGCGGAAAATTCGCGCGAGGCCTCGTTCTCATAGTGCCACTGGTCAAGCAGCGAGTTGGAGACGCGGCCCGGCAGCAGGCTGGGCTCGGCGGCGGTGCGGAAGATGACGCGGGCACCGGCCGACGCGGTACGGGTGATCTCGGTCCATAGCGCGTTGAGCTGATCGTCGGTCATCCAGTCCTGCGCGTCGAGCAGGACAAAACGGTCGACAGAACCCGCATCCTTGGCGGCGAGGAACTTGACCAGGTTGGCATGGTGGATGCCGACGCGATCGATGTTGGCGCGGATCGTCTTGTAGTTGCGCTGTTCCAGATAGGCAGGCAGGGCTGCCTCGCCCGGCTCCGGGTAGCGGCGGGCAAAGGCCTGCCAGGCGAAATAGTTGTTCTTCAGCGGGAAATCGCAGGCGAGCTTTTCCAGCCGCGCCTTCAAGACGCTCGCCATCGAGCCGTCGCCGGAGGTGATCAGCGAATCGTACTGGGCCGGCGGGATGCCGAGGCCGAACAGCGAAGCCTTGCGCGATGTCGCCCATCTCAACAGCTTCTTGTCGAAGACCGGCGCCAGTTCCTCGTTGAAGAAGCGACGCTGCTCGCCGATGTTCTCGGCCTTCATGATGCCGGCCGGATCGACGCCGAACAGCTTGCCGACGCGATGGCCCATGGCGATGAAGAGGCCAAGCAGGCCGGTCTGATAGAAGTTGCGATCGAAGACGCCGATGCGGCGGCGGCCGCGCCAGTTCCTGCGCTCCCAGTAGTGGCGGCTGACCGGATCAAGATGAGGCGCGATGAAGCGGTCATAGGCTTCCGAATTGTGGCTGGTGTCGGCGGCGCCGAAGAAACGGAACAGGTCGCCCTGCGACGGCAGATGGCGAACCGCTTCCACCTTCATGCGGTTCAGCGCGATATGCGCGGCGTTGAGGTCGACGGCGTCGATCCGGGCCGGCGAGCGGGTGAGATAGGCCAGAATGTTGCAGCCCCCTGACGCGATCGTGACGATGCGATGCCCGGCGCCGAGCTGCATGGCGTCCATGTCGACATCCGGGTCTTCCCAGATCTGCGGGTAGACGAGGCCGGAAAACAGGAAGGCGAAAAGCCGCTCGGAAATGCCGTCCTTCGACAGAGCGCGGTTCTGATAGACCGCTTTTCCAACTTCCTTGCCTCGGCGATAAACGAGTTCTCCGGAAACATCCGTCATGGCAAGGTGATTCCCCGTTTGCGTTGGCGCAAGCGGGTAGCGCAGCGTTGTGACAGGCGGGTGACAGGCTGTTGACGTTAAAGTGCGCCGCGCTGGACCGGATTCGGGCGACGCGCTTTAGTCTTTGTTTTCATGCATGTCGTTTTCCCAAAAGCGCTGCACACTTTTGGGCGACATCCATCAGGCCTTGCCGAACCCGCCGGGCGTCGGCGTGGTGACGATGACGGCCTCGCCGGCATCAAGCGTCGTCTGGTCGCAGGCCTTCAGCACGTCGATCGACCCATCGTTGCGCCTCACCCTGGTCGAGCCGGCCTCACCGTTGCCACCGCCGTCAAGGCCCTGGGGCGGGCGGTTGCGGTGCGAGGAAAGGATGGCGCATTCCATTTTTTCCAGGAAGCGGATGGTGCGTTTGGTGCCGTCGCCGGCGTTCCACTTGCCCTTGCCGCCCGAGCCTTCGCGGATGTGGAAGTCCTCGAGCACCACCGGGAAGCGCAGTTCCAGCACCTCGGGATCAGTAAGCCGCGAATTGGTCATGTGGGTGTGGACCCCGGACGTGCCGGCAAAGCCGCGGCCCGAATTCATGCGCCCGGCCGGCGAGCCTGAGCAGATCGTCTCGTAATATTGGTACTGCCGGTTGCCGAAGGTGAGATTGTTCATCGTGCCTTGCGCATTGGCCATCGCGCCCATGGCGCCGAACAGCGCGTTGGTGACGTGCTGCGATGTCTCGACATTGCCGGCAACCACGGCGGCGGGGTAGGCCGGTTTGAGCATGCAGCCGTCGGGAATGACGATGTTGATCGGCCTCAGGCAGCCTGCGTTCATCGGAATCATGTCCTCGACCATGACGCGGAAGGCGTAGAGCACGGCGGCGCGGGCGACTGGTTCCGGCGCGTTGAAATTGTTCTTCATGACCGGCGAGGTGCCGGTGAAGTCGACCGTCGCCTCGCGCTTGTCGCGGTCGACCGCGATGCTGACCTTGATCACCTGGCCGGTATCGGTCGGGTATTCGTAGACCGAGCTGTCGGGCAGCCGTTCCAGCACGCGGCGCACGCTCTCGGCGGCATTGTCTTGGACATGGCCCATATAGGCCTCGACGACATCGAGGCCGAAATGCGCGACCATCTTGCGCAACTCCGCCACGCCCTTTTCGTTGGCGGCGATCTGCGCCTTGAGGTCGGCGATGTTCTGGGCGGGATTGCGGGCAGGGTAGGGATGATCGGTGAGGAGCGCCTCAAGCTCCTTCTCGCGGAAGCGGCCGCGATCGACGATGCGGAAATTGTCGAACAGCACGCCCTCCTCGTCGACGGTGGTGGCCAAAGGCGTCATCGAGCCGGGCGCCGTGCCGCCGACATCGGCGTGGTGGCCGCGGGAGGCCGCCCAGAACAGGATTTCCCCGCGCGCATCGTCGAACACCGGCGTCACCACGGTGATGTCAGGCAAATGCGTGCCGCCATTGTAAGGCGCGTTGAGCGCGAAGACGTCTCCCGGATGGATATCGCCCGAGTTCAGGCGGATGACGGTTTCGACCGAGCGGTCCATGGACCCGAGATGCACCGGCATGTGCGGCGCGTTGGCGACCAGCGCGCCGTGGCGGTCGAACACGGCGCAGGAAAAGTCCAGCCGTTCCTTGATGTTGACCGAATAGGCGGTGTTCTGCAGCGTCACGCCCATCTGCTCGGCGATCGACATGAAGAGGTTGTTGAAGACCTCCAGCATCACCGGATCGGCTTCGGTGCCGAGCGCCGCCTGCCGGGCCTTCTTCTCGATCCGCCGCAGAAGCACATGGTTCCGGGCCGTGATCCCGGCCTGCCAGCCCGGCTCGACGACGATTGTCTGGTTCGGCTCGATGATAAGCGCGGGGCCGGCCACCTTATGGCCGGGCTTCAGACCATCACGCCGGAAGATGCCGGCGTCCCGCCAGCCGCCATCGGCGAAGAATTGTCGGATCTGCCAAGGGCTTGCCGCCTTGTCTTCGAGACTTGATTCAGTTTCGTCGCGCGCAGCGGCGCCGGCATCTCTGCCTTCAACGCCAACGGCCTCCACGATCATTGGCTTGTTTTCATAGACGAAGCCGAACTGCGCCTTGTGGGCAGCCTCGAAATCGCTTCTGGCGCGGAAGATCGAGCCATGCTCGAAATTCACCGGCAGCGCCGTATCGGTGCCGTCATAGCGGATCTGCAGGACCGGCCTCGAGGCGATGGCGGCCTCCGCAATGCCTTGCGCGCCAAGTTCGGCAACGACGCTTTGGCGCAATGCCGCAATCAGGTCCTCGATCGAGGAGCGGGACTCTTCGGCCAGAGGTTTTAGCAGTGCCTGCTGGCGCGAGGCGAAAACCGTCGACAGCCCGATGCCATAGGCCGAAAGCAGGCCGGAGAAGGGGTGGATGAGCACGGCTTCCATGCCGAGCGCATCGGCGACGAGGCAGGCGTGCTGGCCGCCGGCACCGCCAAAGCAGTTCAAGAGATATTCGGTGACGTCATAGCCGCGTTGCACCGAGATCTTCTTGATGGCGTTGGCCATGTTCTCGACGGCGATGGTGACAAAACCCTCGGCCACTGCTTCCGGCGTTCGGCCATCGCCGATCTCGGCGGCCAGAGCCGTGAATTTTTCGCGCACGGTTTCGACGTCGAGCGGCTGGTCCTGGCCGGGACCGAAGATCGTCGGGAAGAAATCGGGCCGCAGCTTGCCGAGCATGACATTGGCGTCGGTGACGGCGAGCGGCCCGCCGCGCCTGTAAGCGGCCGGGCCTGGATTGGCGCCGGCGGAGTCAGGACCGACGCGAAAGCGGCCGGCCTCGTAATGCAGGATCGAACCGCCGCCGGCGGCGACGGTGTGGATGCGCATCATCGGCGCGCGGATGCGCACACCGGCGACTTCGGTGTCGAAGGCGCGTTCATATTCACCGTCATAGTGGGCGACGTCGGTCGAGGTGCCGCCCATATCGAAGCCGATCACCTTGTCGAAGCCGGCGAGCTTCGCCGTCTCGACCATGCCGACCACGCCGCCGGCCGGGCCGGAAAGCAGCGCATCCTTGCCCTGGAACATGTCGGCGGCGGTCAGCCCGCCCGACGACATCATGAACATCAGGCGGGGCCCCGGGCCCAATTCTCCGGCTACCCTTTGCACGTAGCGCGACAGGATCGGCGAAAGATAGGCGTCCACCACCGTGGTGTCGCCGCGGCCGACCAGCTTGATCAGCGGCGAGACCTCGTGACTGACCGAAATCTGGCCGAAGCCGATCTTGCGGCAGACCTTGGCCACCGCCTTTTCATGGTCGGGATATTTCCAGGCATGCATGAAGACGACTGCGACCGCGTCGATGCCGTCGGCCTTGGCCTGCTCGATCGCCGGGCGGTAGGCGGCGATGTCGAGCAGCCGCTCGACGCAACCGTCGGCGCGCACCCGCTCGTCGATCTCGATCACTCGCTCGTAGAGCTGTTCCGGCAGGATGATCTCCTTGGCGAAGATGTCCGGCCGCGCCTGATAGGCGATGCGCAGCGCGTCCCGAAAACCCTTGGTGATGAGCAGAAGCACGCGGTCGCCCTTACGCTCCAGCAGCGCATTGGTGGCGACCGTGGTGCCCATCTTTATGTCGCCGATCCGATCCGTGGGAATGGCGGTGCCAGATTTTAGCCCAAGCAGGTCGCGAATGCCTTGGATGGCGGCATCGGCATAGGCCTCAGGGTTCTCGGACAGGAGCTTGCGCGGGTGCAACTGCCCCCGCGGATCGCGGCCGATGACGTCGGTGAAGGTGCCGCCCCGGTCGATCCAGAAATCCCATTTCTTGTTCACCGCGGCTTCCGGCATTCTGTTTATCCAATTTGTGCGAGCGTATGTTCTGTTAGTTCGCCGTTTCGACCGCGGCAATCGCCAGTTGATGTTACATTCGGAAATGCAACGTTACGAAACCCGTGAGCCGCTTGATGCATTTCTCCTGCGACCGTTCACCGAAATGTGAACGTTTGCTGAAGGAGAGATACCATGAAGAAGGTCATTCTGGCGTCTGTTTCGGCGCTCGCCCTGCTGGGGGTCGCGGCTTGCAGCGACAGCGGCACCGGCACCGACAACACGACCACCCAAAGCACCAATCCGCCGGCCAATGAGCAGCCGATGAAGCCAGCTACGCCTGACGCTTCGAAGCCTGCTGAACCGGCTCCGGCAACACCTCCTGCTGCGCCCGCGCAGTAGAAGCCAATCCGATGAAATTAGGAAGGCCGGCCTAGCCCGGCCTTCTTTTTGCCAGGGCTGCGGTCAACGGCCGTTTGGGCCTGCGGCATTGTCCCGGCTTGATAGCGGTGGCCGGTTCGCACTAAGAAGCCGGCATGTCGATTTGGGACCGCCTCGGCGACTTCATCGCGCGCGTGTCGTCGTCGGCGTCCTCGGGCGTCGCCGATGTCGTCGAGGCCGTGCGTACAGTGTTTTCCGGCGACCCGGATCTGCGCCGGCGCGTTGCCTTCTCCGTGGCGATGATCGCGCTCTCGGCCAAGATGGCCAAGGCCGATGGCATCGTCACTCAGGATGAAGTGCGCGCCTTCCAGGAAATCTTCGAGGTGCCGCCGAGCGAGACGCGCAACGTGGCGCGCCTCTACGATCTTGCCAAGCGCGATGTCGCAGGGTTCGAGATCTATGCCCAGCGCATGGCGCAACTCTGCGGTTCGGGCCATGCGAATTGCATGATGCTGGAAGACATCCTCGACGGGCTGTTCCATATCGCCAAGGCCGACGGGCTGATCCACGAGCGGGAAGGGCAATTCCTGCATCGCATTGCCGAGATTTTCCGGATCGACGAGGCGCATTACCAGGCGATCCTGTCGCGGCACGTCAATCTCGGCGCCGCCGATCCCTATGTCGTTCTCGGCATCGAGCGGGGGAAGCCGTTCGAGGAGGTCAGGAAGCGCTACCGCAAGCTGATCTCCGACAATCATCCTGACAGGCTGATCGCGCGCGGCCTGCCGCAGGAGTTCATCAAGATCGCCACGACAAGGGTCGCAGCGATCAACGCGGCCTATGAGATGATCGAACGGGGCCTCAGGCACGTATGAGCGGTTTCTTGCCCGACCAGCCGGGTGCCGAGGTCAGGGTGTCGCCGAATTTCGGTCCGCGACGCGAGACGCTCAGGCCCGACATGATCGTGTTGCACTATACCGGCATGGCGACCGGCGCCGGCGCCGAGGCGTGGCTGTGCGATCCGGCAAGCGAGGTGTCCTCGCATTATCTCGTCCATGAGGATGGCGGCATCGTGCAGATGGTGCGCGAGAGCGACCGCGCCTGGCATGCCGGCAAGGGCTCATGGTTCGGGCGCTCCGACATCAACTCGTCCTCGGTCGGCATCGAGATCGTCAATCCCGGGCATTCGCTCGGCTATAAAGCTTTCCCGAAGCGGCAGATCGATGCGGTGATCGGATTGTGCGCCGGGATAATCGGCCGGCACTCCATTCCACCTCAAAGGGTGCTTGCGCATTCCGACGTGGCGCCAGGGCGCAAGGTCGATCCGGGCGAGAAGTTTCCCTGGAAAGCGCTTTTTGCGGCCGGCGTCGGCCATCTCGTTCCCGCGGCCCCGATCAGGCCGGGCGCGGCACTGAAGGCGGGCGATGCCGGCGCCGAGGTCGAGGCATTGCAGTCGATGCTGGCGCTCTATGGTTATGGTGTAGAGATATCGGGCATCTTCGACCGCCAGACCGAAATCGTGGTGGCGGCGTTTCAACGGCATTTCCGGCGGCGGCTCGTCGATGGCGTGGCGGATGCCTCTACAATCCGTACGTTGCAAAGGCTGCTGGCTTCCGTGAAGGCAGCCTCGCTCAGATAGTCTCGCCAGGTTCCCTAAATTACAACTTTGTCATACAAAGTGAATTGCCTCGCCTTCATTGGCGCCAATTCGCTCTCCAAACGCATCTCCCGCAAGTTGTCGGACGTCTAGCCTCCCAAGATGTGCCGATATTGAGTTAGCCACGCCGAGCGAAGTTCTTCGCGCGGTTCAAACAGAACAGGACTACATGCAAAAATTGACCGTTGTAGCGGCAGCCGTTGCTGCCGGAGTGATGACTTTTGCCTTCGGCCCGGCGAACAGCGCGCCGCTGAGCTTGCGGGCTGCGGACAATGGGTTCGCGGCAACCCCCGCAACGCCGAAGACGGCCTCGGATCTCAAAGCCGCAAAGACCAGGAAAACTGCTGAGACGAAAGTGCAAAAGGCCGCGGCATTGAAGTCGACAAAATCAGCGCCGAAGCGCGGTGCGAAGCGCGGCAAGCGGAGCGTCGACCTGACGACGACGGCGTCCATTCACCCGGAGAAGCCCGTATCGTCGTCTTCGGCCATCGGCGGTGAGGCCGCCGGCGGCGGCCAATATTCCGCGATCATCGCCCGCTATGCGGCAAGCTATGGCGTCCCGGTCTCGCTCGCCAAGGCCGTCATCAAGATCGAGAGCAACTACCGGCCGAACATGGTCGGCGGCGCTGGTGAGATCGGCCTGATGCAGATCAAGCCGGCGACGGCGCGGATGATGGGCTATACGGGTTCGGCCAAGGGACTGTTCAACCCCGATACCAACATCAAATACGGCATGAAGTACCTTGCCATGGCGCAGGGCCTCGGCGGCGGCACCACCTGCGGCACGATCCTCAAATACAATGCCGGCCATGGGGCGACGCGGATGAATCCAGTCTCGGCCGCCTATTGCAGCAAGGTGAAGGTGCAGATGGCGGCGCTCGGTTCGCCTGCCTAACGCTCATATTTCGAAGTGGATTTGGGCAATGCATGTTTGTTCGTGCATGTCGTTGTCCCAAACCGCTGCGCACCTTTGGGCGACATGCGTTAGCTTTTTCGTTTGCGTTTTCAGGCGCGAACCCCTTTATACGCGCTTGCCAGCTGGCCGGGCGGCCGCGCCCGCGTAGCCGAAAGGCTGCGGGTGAGGAAAGTCCGGGCTCCATGGAGACACGGTGCCGGCTAATGGCCGGCGGGGGCAACCCCAGGGAAAGTGCCACAGAAAGCAAACCGCCGCGGCATTTGCTGCGGCAAGGGTGAAAGGGTGGGGTAAGAGCCCACCGCGCGACTGGCAACAGGAGCGGCACGGCAAACCCCACCGGGAGCAAGACCGAATAGGGGCGGTGCGAAGGGAAACCTTCGAGGGCTGTTTCCGGCCCACCGCCCGGGTAGGTTGCGTGAGGCGCATGGCGACATGCGTCCAAGATGAATGGCCGCCACGTTCTCGCGCCGCAAGGCGCGAGGGCCATACAGAACCCGGCTTACAGGCCAGCTGGCATTTTCTCCGCGATATCCAAAGAGAGTCCGTGAAATCAGCGGGTTGTGCCGTCGGGGCTCGTCTGTGATTCCGGGACGACGGACGCACGCTTCTTGAAGCTGGTGCGATTAAATCGTACCTTGCAGCCGGCGGACAGATAAGAGGAGCGCGTGATGGGTCAGGTCGACAAACGCAGCATAACGCTTTCTCCCGAGCTGGCGCAGGCTGTCGACGACGTCGTGGCGGCCGGCGAATATGCCTCGGCGAGCGAGGTGATACGGGACGCGCTCAGGCAATGGAAGGACCGGCGCGACCTTCTCGGCTATACGGTCGAGGAACTGCGCAAGCTGGTGCAGGAGGGAATCGACAGCGGGCCGGGACGGTTCGTGTCGATGGATGAAATAAAGGCCGAGGCCCGCAGGCGCTGGAAGTCAAACGGAGCGGCATGAGCTCTCCGCCGATCGTTCGAGCCGCGCAAGCCGAAGAAGACCTGATCGCCATCTGGCTTTATGTCGCAGCCGACAATGAAGCCGCAGCGGATCGTCTGCTCGGTCGCATCGAAGGGCGTTGGCGGCAACTGGCTGCCTATCCCTTGTCCGGCCCTCCCCGGGACGACATCGCGCCCGGTGTTCGTCATCTCATCGTCGGTGAGTATCTCACCTTGTATCGGGTGGGCAGCGACGCCGTCGAAATCCTGCGCGTGCTGCATGGCCGGCGCAAGATCGGGGCCGACGATCTGGCGCCGTGATCGGCTCAACCGCCGATCTTGTCGAGAGACGCCTCGATCGCCTGCCAGAGCTCCTCGACCGGCTCGCAGCCTATGGCCAGCCGTACGAAGCCGGGCGGCACCGCGTCTCCACGCTTCGAGCGCCGTTCCGCCGAGCTGTGCACGCCGCCGAATGACGTCGCCGATTCAATCAATGGGCAATTGTTGATGAAGTCCTCGGCCTTCTCTTCCGAGGCCAGCTCGAACGAGATGAGGAAGCCGAAGCGCTCCATCTGAGCCCGCGCCAGATTGTGCGAGGGGTCGCCCTCAAGGCCTGGAAAGCGCAAGCCGCTTACGGCGCGATGTCCCTTGAGACGACGAGCGATCGTTTCGGCCGAGGAGCACATGCGGTCGAAACGCACCTCGAGCGTTTCGAGGCCGCGATGCACGAGCCAGGCCTCGAACGGCCCGGGAATGCCGCCGGCGGTCTCGCGCCAATCCTTGACCCTGGCGACAATGTCCGGATCGCGGCTGGCGACATGGCCGAAGAGCACGTCCGAGTGGCCATTGATCGCCTTGGTGTCGGCCGAGACGACGATGTCGGCGCCGAGATCGAGCGGGCGCTGGCCGAACGGCGTCATCGTGGTGTTGTCGACGATGAGGAGCGCGCCTTGCTCGCGGGCGGCCTTGGCGACGGCGGCGATGTCGCAGATGTCGAGCCGCGGATTGGACGGGGTCTCGACGAAGACCAGCCGGTAGCCGGCGAAATCGCCGTCCAGAATGCTCGATGTGGGCCTAACGTCATAGGCGATCCCAAGCGGTTTCAGGAAACGCTCCGCCAGCGCGCGTGTCGTGTGGTAGCCGTCCGAGGGCAAGAGAATGCGGTCACCCGATTTGACGAACGCAAAGAACGTCGCTGAAATCGCGGCCATTCCCGACGGAAAGGCGACGCATTGCGCATCTTCCAGATGGCCAAGCACATGCTCGACGGCATGCCATGTCGGATTGCTGAAGCGGCCGTATTGATCGAAGCCCGTCGCATCGCCCGGCGAATGGAAGACCGAGGCCATGGTCAGCGGCAGGGGGATCGGGTCGCCCTTGGCGAAATCGCGGCTGCGCAGATGGACAAGTGCCGCGGCGCGTGATTTCGCGGTTTCGGACATGGGCTCATTCCTTCGCTAACAGAGGTTCGACGCTAGGCGCGCCAGCCATTTGCAGCAAGAAGCGTCCTTTTGGGCCAGCGCGCTCTAAACGCTTCGTTAGGCTTAATAGAGGATAAAGACGAGACGTGCCTTCAGCCTGCTCTTCCTGGTTGTGGTGTGCGCGTTTATGATGCCTGTTCCCGTTGACGCCCATAGTGCCCCATGATATCCCATTTGCATCATCAAGCCTTCGTTCCGCGTCAGGGTGAAGCGTACGCCAATCGGGCAGTCGCGGCGGCTGCGCGTTTGCCGGTATTCGCCTTGGTGAATGAAGCGGTTTGTCGCGAGGCGATGCGCGGCAGGGGCGCGGAGAAAAACATGGGAAGGGGTGCGGCGGCGACAGCGGCTGTAGCGCGTAGTGGACCGATTTCTATCAAACGCAGTGAACAGGATCGATGCGAAGGGACGGGTATCCGTTCCGGCGCATTTCCGCTCTGTCGTGCAGAAACGCGGCTATTCGGAACTTTATGCGCTGCGCTGCCTCGACCTTCCGGCGATGGACGTCGGCGGGCTCGACCTGCTCGACCGCTACGAGCAGCGGATCGCGCTCGAGGATCCCTTCCTGCAGACGGCGGACGACATGTCGTTCTTCTGCCATGGCGATGGCACATTCCTGAAGCTCGACCAGGATGGCCGCATCACGATGACCGATTTCATTCGCGAGCATACGGGTATTTCGACGGAAGCGGCCTTTGTCGGCCGCGGCAATTTCTTCCAGATCTGGGAGCCGGGCCGGCTTGCCGCCTACGGGGCGCAGGCGCGGGCCAGGCTTTTGCAGCTTCGGCAGGGGACGAAGCCTGGGGAGCGACCGGAATGATGGCTGGCCACGGCGATGATCCTCACGCCGTTGGCGGACTGGTCCGTCACATTCCGGTCCTCCTTGCCGAAGTGCTGGAGGCACTGGCGCCAAAGGCTGGCGAAACGATCGTCGACGGGACGTTCGGTGCCGGTGGCTACACCAGCGCCATTCTTGAGCGCGGCGCCTCGGTCGTGGCAATCGACCGCGATCCGGATGCGATCGCCGCGGGCAGGGCTCTGGAGCAGCAGGCCGGCGGCAGGCTGAGGCTCGTCCAGGCGCCGTTCTCGACGTTGGACGAACATGTCGAGAGCGCCGACGGTGTCGTGCTCGACATCGGCGTTTCTTCCATGCAACTCGATCAGGCCGAACGCGGCTTTTCCTTCCGCGCCGACGGGCCGCTCGACATGCGCATGGCGCAGGCCGGCCTGAGCGCCGCCGACGTCGTCAACACCTTCAAGGCGGGCGACCTTGCCCGTATCTTCGGCTTCCTCGGCGAGGAACGTCATGCCGGCCGCATCGCCCGCATGATCGAGGCCCGGCGCGAGAAACGGCCCTTCGAGCGCACGCTCGATCTGGCCGACGCCATCGCCACCCATATCGGCCGCGCGCCGAAGGACAAGATCCATCCGGCCACCCGCGTCTTCCAGGCGCTGCGCATCTTCGTCAATGACGAGCTTGGCGAACTGGCTCGAGCGCTGTTCGCCGCCGAGCGTGTGCTCAAGCCCGGCGGCAGGCTCGCCGTGGTCACCTTCCACTCGCTGGAGGACCGGATCGTCAAGCGCTTCATCGCCGATCGCGCCGAGGCGGCTAGCGGATCGCGCCATATGCCAGACGCGCCGGCGCGACTGGCGACCTTCCGCAAGTCCGGCGGCGGGGTTACGCCGGGCGAGGCCGAGATCGCCGCCAATCCGCGGGCGCGCTCGGCCAGGCTGCGCGCGGCAATCCGCACCGACGTGCCGGCGCGCGCCGGCGACTTTTCGATTTTCGGCCTTCCAAAGCTTCCCGCCGTCGAGCGGTCGGGGGAGAGGTGAGCACGTGTTTCGTACCAGCGACATAGTCCTGATCGCCGTCATGGTCTCGGCGGCGGCGTTGACCTACAAGACCAAGCGCGAAGCCGAGGAACAGCTTGCGGCGGTGCAGAAACTGCAGACGCAGATTCGCTACGAGGAAGACACGATCGATCTCCTGAAGGCCGACTGGAGCTTGCTCACGCAGCCGGCGCGACTGCAGAAGCTTGCCGAAATCTACAAGTTGCAGCTCGGGCTCGAGCCGCTCAACGCCCGCCAGATCGGCGGGCTCGACGACGTGCCCATGAAGCCGGTCAACATCGAGGACCTGTCGTCGCAGCGGCTGGGCGGCATGGCCGACAATTCCGGCAAAGAGCCCTCGGGCGGCAAGGATCCGGTGGTCACGGGGAGCACCGTGCAATGATCGGCAGGCTTCCAAGGATCGGTAACCTGCTGAAGCGTCGAAAGAAGGTGGCTGAGGACGGCTCGATTGTCGTCGACGCCGCCCGCAAGGCGACCGGCGGCAAAGCCAAGACCCGCATCGTCATGACGATGGCGGTGTTCTTCACCATCTATACGACCATTGCCGGCCGCCTGGTCTATCTCGGCCTGCAGAACCCGGACATGTCGGGCGGCCCACAAAGCCGGGTCACGGCTTCGCGGCCGGATATCGTCGACCGCAACGGCGAGGTGCTGGCGACCGACATCAAGACGGCGTCGCTGTTTGCCGAGCCGCGCCGCATCGTCGACGCCGACGAGGCGATCGAGAGACTGTCGACCGTGCTTCCCGAAATCGACTATGAACAGACCTATCACAAGCTCAAGAGCGGCGCCGGCTTTGTCTGGCTGCAGCGGCAGCTGACGCCGAAGCAGCAGGCCGACATCATGGCGCTCGGCATTCCGGGGCTCGGCTTCCGCACCGAAAAGCGCCGCTTCTATCCAAGCGGCGAGACGTCCTCCTACATTGTCGGCCTCACCAACATCGACAATCAAGGCATCTCCGGCATGGAGAAGTATATCGATGACCAGGGGCTTACCGACCTGCAGGCGTCGGGCCTGGCGATCGCCCGGGACCTGAAGCCGGTTAAGCTGTCGATCGACCTGCGCGTCCAGCATGTTGTGCGCGACGAGGTCGCCACCGGCATGGAGCGGTTCCATGCGATCGCGGCGGGCGCCGTGGTGCTCAACATCAAGACCGGCGAAGTGCTGGCCATGGCATCGGTGCCGGATTTCGACCCCAACAATCCCTACAATGCCCAGGACAAGGACCGGCTGAACCGCATGTCGGCAGGCCTCTACGAGATGGGCTCGACCTTCAAGAGCTTCACCACCGGCATGGCGCTCGATTCCGGCAAGGTGACGCTGGAGAGCCGCTTCGATGCGTCGCGTCCGATCAGGATTGGCCGCCAGACCATCCATGATTTCCACAGCAAGGGCCGGGTGCTTTCGGTGCCCGAAGTGTTCATCTATTCGTCCAACATCGGCTCGGCCAAAGAAGCCGAGGCCGTTGGCATCGAAGGGCATCGCGAGTTCCTGCATCGGCTTGGCGTGCTCGAAAAGATGCAGACGGAATTGCCGGAAGTGGCGCGCCCGACCGAGCCCAGGGTCTGGAAGCAGGTGAATTCGATCACCATCGCCTTCGGTCATGGCGTGTCGACGACGCCGCTGCAGACCGCCGTCGGCTGCGCCGCGCTGATGAGCGGCTATCTGATCGAGCCCACCTTCCTGCCGCGCACGGCGGAGCAGGCCATGGAGGTAGCCAAAAGGGTGGTCAAGGAAAAGACTGTGGAAGGGATGCGCTATCTCTACGCACTCAACGCCGAGAAGGGCTCCGGCAAGAACGCCAGGGTTCCAGGCTATCGCGTCGGCGGCAAGACCGGCACGGCGGAGAAGGTCGTCAATGGCCGCTACTCGAAGGAGAAGAATTTCAACGCCTTCGTCGCCGCCTTCCCGATGGACGATCCACAATATATCGTGCTGACGATCGCCGACGAGCCGAAGCCGGAAAAGCCCGGGATGGGCAACACGGCTGCCTCGAATGCGGGCATCATGGCAGCCAACATCATCAGGCGCGCGGCTTCCATGCTTGGCGTGAAGCCAGATTTCAGCCATGAAAATGGTGCAACGCTGGTTTCCTATCAGTGATTCTTGGGGCGCGCCGGCAACTGCGCGCTATTTTGTTGCAGTGAACGGAACTCGATGCATCTGAAAGATCTAGCCGGTATCCTGCCTGTCGAGGGAACAGCTTCCCCCGATCTGGAGGTGACCGGAATTTCCTCCGATTCCCGCCAGGTGAGACCGGGCGTCGTCTTCTTCGCGCTCGCCGGCAGCAAGGCGGATGGCTCGGCCTATGCCGCGGACGCCGCCAGCCGAGGCGCAGCCGCAATCGTGGCGGGCAAGGGAAATGCAATCTCCGGCCTGTCGATCCCGGTTCTTGGCGTGGACGATCCGCGGTTGGCGCTGGCGCTGAGCGCGGCGCGCTTCTTCGGCAAGCAGCCTGAAACGATGGTCGCCGTCACCGGAACCAGCGGCAAGACGTCTGTCGCCGCCTTCACCCGACAGATCTGGGAGCAGGCAGGATTTGCCGCCGCTTCGATCGGCACGACGGGCGTGGTGGCGCCCGGCCGCAACGAATACGGCTCGCTGACCACGCCGGACCCGGTGGCGCTGCACAGGCTGCTGAAAGAGTTGGCCGATGCCGGCGTCACCCACGCCTCGATGGAGGCCTCGAGCCACGGGCTCGACCAGCGCCGTCTCGATGGCGTCAGGCTCGCTGCCGGCGGCTTCACCAATCTCGGCCGCGACCATATGGACTACCATCCGACGGTCGAGGACTATCATCGCGCCAAGCTGCGCCTGTTCGACGCGCTCCTGCCGAAAGGCGCGCCGGCCATCATCTTTGCCGACGACCCGTGGTCGGAGCCCACAATCAAAGCCGCGCGGGCGGCGGGGCTGAAGGTGCTCACCGTCGGCCGCCATGGCGATTTTCTCACACTGAAGCGCGTCGAGCATGAACGGCGCCGTCAGCGCGCCGAGGTTGAAGTCGACGGCGTCCTTCACGAGATCGACCTGCCGCTCGCCGGCGATTTCCAGATCGCCAATGCGCTGGTTTCAGCCGGCCTTGCCATTTCGACTGGAACATCCGTCGGTAAGGCCTTGGCCGCATTGGAAAAGCTGAAAGGGGCGCCGGGCCGGCTCGACCTCGTCGGCACGACGTCGGCCGGCGCTCCGGTCTATGTCGACTATGCCCACAAGCCGGATGCGCTTGAAAACGTGCTGACTTCGGTTCGCCCCTTCACCACGGGCCGCGTGGTCGTGGTTTTCGGCTGCGGCGGCGATCGCGACCGCGGCAAGCGGCCGATCATGGGCGAGATCGCGACCCGGCTCGCCGATGTCGTCATCGTCACCGACGACAATCCGCGCACGGAAATCCCCGAAACCATCCGGGCGGCCATCCTTGCCGCGGCGCCCGGCGCCATCGAAATCGGCGACCGCCGCAAGGCGATCCATGAGGCGGTGGCGATGCTTCACGCCGGCGATACGCTGATCGTCGCCGGCAAAGGACATGAGGAAGGCCAGACGATCGGCACCGAAACCTTCCACTTCTCCGACCATGAGGAAGTGCGCGAGGCGCTCCAGGAGCGCGCGGCATGAACCTGCTCTGGACGTCGGAGGCTCTCGTCGAGGCCATGGGCGGCAGGCCGATCGGCACGCTGCCGGAAGGCATCACCGGCATCTCCATAGACAGCCGCAGCCTCGAGCCCGGCGATGCTTTCTTCGCCATCAAGGGCGAGACGATGGACGGCCACGATTTCGCGACCGCGGCGGTGAAGGCGGGTGCTGCTGTGCTGGTCGTCGCCGAGGGCAAGCTGCCGTCGCTCGGCCGCCTGACGGCGCCGATGATCGTGGTGCAGGATGTGCTCGCGGCATTGGAAAAGCTCGGCGTTGCCGCGCGCGCGCGCTCAAGGGCGAAGATCATCGCGGTGACCGGCTCGGCCGGCAAGACGACCACCAAGGAGGCGCTGCGGCATGTGCTGTCGGCAGTCGGCAAGGTGCATGCCTCGGCGCAGTCGTTCAACAACCACTGGGGCGTGCCGCTGACCTTGGCGCGCATGCCGGAAGCTTGCGACTACGCGGTCTTCGAGATCGGCATGAACCATCCCGGCGAGATCAGGCCGCTGGTCAAGATGGTGAGGCCGCATGTCGCGATCGTGACGCTGATTGCCGCCGCCCATCTCGGCTTCTTCAAGAATCTCGACGAGATCGCCATGGCCAAGGCCGAGATTTTCGAGGGGGTGGAGCCCGGCGGCGCCGCGCTGCTCAACCGCGACGACCCGCGCTGGAAGCTGCTCGGGAAAATGGCGAAAGAGGCCGGTGTCGAGCATGTCTTCGGCTTCGGCGAAAACGCCCGCTCGGCCTTCCGCCTTGCGGGCTGCGAGCTTTATGCCGACCATTCCGACATCGTCGTCAAGATCGGCAAAAAGGACGTGACGGCCCGCGTCGGGGCGCCTGGCCGGCACATCGTGCAGAATGTGCTTGCGGTGCTCGGTGCCGCGCAACTCGTTGGCGCCGATCTCGACAAGGTGGCGGCGGCGCTCGCCGACCTCTCAGCCGAGCGCGGGCGGGGCAGGCGCCACATATTGCACCATCCAAACGGTCCGATCACGCTGATCGACGAGAGCTACAATGCCAATCCGGCATCGATGGCGGCAGCCATGGCGCTGCTCAACGCCACGCCTGTCTCGGGCGGGGGCAGGCGCATCGCCGTGCTCGGCGACATGCTGGAGCTCGGCGGCCACTCCGCGAAACTCCATGCGGCGCTTGCCGAACTCATCGTCGGCACGGAAACGCGCAACGTCTTCCTCGGCGGTCCGGAGATGCGGGCGCTGGCCGACGTCTTGCCCTCCGATGTCGAAACCGAATACCGGGCAGGAGCGGAAGAGCTGAAGCCGGTCGTGATGTCGGCAATCAGGCCGGGCGACGTGGTGATGGTCAAGTCGTCGAAAGGCATCGGATTTTCAAAGCTGGTCGAGGCATTGCTCGGCAAATTTCCGGCGGAAGCCACAACCATTGAACCGACCTGAGGTCGGGCTCCGGGGGACGGAAGCGCATGCTCACTTTACTCGTTGATTTCGCGGACAAGATCTCGGCCTTCAATGTCTTCCGCTACATCACTTTTCGTACCGGCGGCGCGCTGATCACCTCGGCGCTGATCGTCTTCATATTCGGGCCGACGATCATCAATTCGCTGCGGCTGCGGCAAGGCAAAGGTCAGCCGATCCGTGCCGATGGGCCGCAGACACATTTCAAGAAGGCCGGAACGCCGACCATGGGCGGGCTGATGATCCTGTCCGGCATCATCGGCTCCTCGCTCCTGTGGGCGAACCTTTCCAGCATCTATGTCTGGGTGGTGCTTCTGGTCACCGTCGGCTTCGGCTCGATCGGCTTCTACGACGACTATCTCAAGGTCACCAAGCAGTCGCATCTGGGCTTTTCCGGCAAGGCGCGGCTGGCGATCGAATTCGTCGTCGCCGGCATCGCCGCCTGGGTGATCATGCACAACGGCCAGGCGCCGTTCTCGTCCTCGCTGACCTTCCCCTTCGCCAAGGAGTTCCTCATCAATCTGGGCTGGTTCTTCGTGCCGTTCTCCTGCTTCGTCATCGTCGGCGCGGGCAATGCGGTGAACCTGACCGACGGTCTCGACGGGCTGGCGATCGTGCCGATCATGATCGCGGCCGCGTCCTTCGGCGTCATCGCCTATCTCTCCGGCAACGCGGTCTTCGCCGAATACCTGCAGATCCATTTCGTTCCCGGCACAGGCGAACTCGCGGTCGTGCTCGGCGCGGTGATTGGCGCCGGCCTCGGCTTCCTGTGGTTCAACGCACCGCCCGCCGCGATCTTCATGGGCGACACCGGATCGCTGGCCATGGGCGGTCTGATCGGCACCATCGCGGTCGCCACCAAGCACGAGATCGTGCTGGTCATCGTGGGGGGCCTGTTCGTGGTGGAGATCCTCTCTGTCATCATCCAGGTCGGCTACTTCAAAATGACCGGCAAGCGCGTCTTCCTGATGGCGCCAATCCATCATCATTTCGAAAAGCTCGGCTGGACCGAAAGCCAGGTGGTGATCCGCTTCTGGATCATCGCCGTCATCCTGGCGCTGGTCGGCCTCTCCACCCTCAAGCTCAGATAGGACACCGCTTGATCCCCGCCGCATCCTTCGCTGGCAAACGCGTTTCGCTCTTCGGGCTCGGCGGTTCGGGGATAGCCACCGCGCATGCGCTGATCGCCGGTGGCGCCGAGATCCTCGCCTGGGACGATAATCCGGACAGCGTCGCCAAGGCCGCCGCCGCCGGGATTGCGACCGGTGACCTGCGCGCTGCCGACTGGTCGCGCTTTGCCGCCTTCGTTCTGTCGCCCGGCGTGCCGCTTACGCACCCGAAGCCTCATTGGACGGTGGAGTTGGCGCGCGGCGCCGGTGTCGAGGTGATCGGCGACATCGAGCTGTTCTGCCGCGAGCGGATCCAGCGGTCGCCGACGGCGCCCTTCATCGCGATTACCGGCACCAACGGCAAGTCGACGACGACGGCGCTGACGGCGCATATCCTGAAGTCCGCCGGGCGCGACACGCAGATGGGCGGCAATATCGGCCGCGCCGTCATGACGCTCGATCCGCCCGAGCCCGAGCGGCACTATGTGGTGGAGTGCTCCTCCTACCAGATCGATCTGGCGCCCTCGATCAACCCAACCGCTGGCATCCTGCTCAACCTGACGCCCGACCATCTCGACCGTCACGGCACGATGGCGCATTACGCCTCGATCAAGGAAAGGCTGGTCGCCGGCAGCGACACCGCCATCATCGGCGTCGACGATTCCTGGTGCGCCCAGATCGCCGACCGGCTGGAGCGGGCAGGTCGGCAGGTCATCCGCATCTCCAAACGCCTGCCGCTGACCGACGGCTATTTCGCCGACGGCACCGATCTGATGGAAGCCGTGCATGGCCGCTACAGCCGCGTCGCCTTTCTCGAAGGCATCGGCTCGCTGCGCGGCCAGCACAATGCGCAGAATGCGCTTGCCGCCGTCGCCGCCTGCCTCAAGGTCGGGCTGGAGCTCGGCGAGATCCAGGCGGGGCTGGAGAGCTTTCCGGGACTGGCGCACCGCATGGAACAGGTCGGCCGCAAGGACCATGTCCTGTTCATCAACGATTCCAAGGCAACCAACGCCGATGCGGCGGCACCGGCGCTGTCGAGCTTCAACCGCATCTACTGGATCGCCGGCGGTCTGCCCAAGGAAGGCGGCATCGAGCCGCTGCGCGGCTTCTTCCCGCGCATCGCCAAGGCCTATCTGATCGGCGAAGCGGCGCCCGCCTTTTCCGCCACGCTGGGCGAGGCGGTGCCTTACGAAATATCCGGAACGCTGGCGGCTGCAGTCGAACATGCCGCCCATGACGCGGCCAGCGATACCGGTGGCGAGGCCGTGGTGCTGCTTTCGCCGGCCTGCGCCAGTTTCGACCAGTTCAAGAATTTCGAGGTTCGCGGCGAAGCCTTCAGGCAAGCTGCGACTGCTATTGATGGCGTGAAATCCATCGGAGGGCCACGTTGATGCAAAGCCGTCTCGACAAAAGTCCAGTCGCAACCTGGTGGTGGACAATCGATCGCTGGTTCCTGGCGGCGTTCCTGTCACTCATGGGGCTGGGCATCGTCCTATCCTTCGCAGCGAGCCCGGCGGTGGCCGAGCGCATCGGCCTCGACAGCTTCCACTTCGCCACAAGGCAGATCATCTTCACCATTCCGGCGCTCGGCGTGATGTTGGCCGTTTCCTTCCTGGAGGCGCGGCAAATAAGGCGCATGTCGCTGGTGATGCTGGGCATCATGCTGGTGCTGATGGTGGCGGTGCTCTACATCGGGGTCGAGGTCAAGGGCGCGCGGCGCTGGGTCTCGCTCGCGGGCCTCTCCATCCAGCCGTCCGAGTTCTTGAAGCCGGCCTTCGTCATCATCTGCGCCTGGCTTTTCGCCGAGCATAGGCGCCAGCCGGATATCCCCGGCAATTTGTTCGCCATGCTGCTGCTCGCCCTGGTGATCTCGCTTCTGGTGGCGCAGCCGGACCTCGGCCAGACCATGCTGGTGTTAGGCACCTGGGGCGTGATGTTCTTCATGGCCGGCTTGCCGTGGTTCTGGATCATTGCGCTCGGCGCTGCCGGCGTCGGCGGCGTGTTCGCGGCCTACACGGTCTTTCCGCACGTCGCCGCCCGCATCGACAAGTTCCTCACCGGCGAAGGCGATACCTTCCAGGTCGACATGGGCCGCGAAGCGCTGATCAATGGCGGCTGGTTCGGCGTCGGCCCGGGCGAGGGGACGGTGAAGCGCGTCATCCCGGACAGCCACGCCGACTTCGTCTTCTCGGTCGCGGGCGAGGAGTTCGGGCTGATCATGTGCTTCTTCATCATGTCGATCTTCGCCTTCATCGTGTTGCGCGGGTTGAGCACCGCGCTCAAGGAGCAGGACGATTTCACCCGCTACGCCGTCGGCGGGCTCGTCACCATTTTCGGCCTGCAGTCGGCCATCAACATGTGCGTGAACCTGCAGCTGATGCCCGCCAAGGGCATGACGCTGCCCTTCATCTCCTATGGCGGCTCCTCGCAGATCGCGATCGCCGTCTCGATGGGCATGGTGCTGGCGCTGACGCGCCGACATCCGGAAAAGCGCAAGCAGATGGGCTTTTCCTTCCCGCAACGCACTATCGCGGCGGAATGAGGCGGGATGTCGAAGGGTGTCATCCTGCTGGCGGCTGGCGGAACGGGCGGACACCTGTTCCCGGCCGAGGCGCTTGCGCATGAACTGATCGAGCGCGGCTGGAAGGTGCATCTCGCCACCGACCATCGCGCGGAGCGCTATTCGAGCCAGTTTCCGGCCGTCGACATCCACTCGATCCCGTCAGCGACGCTAGGCTCGAAGAATCCGATTGCCATGCTCTCGGCCTTCTGGACGATCTGGCAGGGCGTGCGGCAAGCGGGGCGGGTGATCGCCAGGATCAAGCCGGATGTCGTCGTCGGCTTCGGTGGCTATCCGACGCTTCCGCCGCTCTACGCGGCGACCCGGCGCAGAGTGCCGACGCTGATCCATGAACAGAACGCCGTCATGGGCCGGGCGAACAAGGCCCTGTCGAGCCGCGTCGATGCCATTGCCGGCGGCTTCCTGCCCGAAGGCGCAAGTGCTGCCGGCGCCAAGACGGTGACCACCGGTAACCCGGTCAGGCCACAGATACTCGGGGCGGCAAAGACGCCATACGCTGCGTCCAGCGATGGCGAGCCGTTCCGCTTCCTGGTGTTCGGCGGCAGCCAGGGCGCGCAGTTCTTTTCCGATGCCGTGCCGGCAGCGATCGCGCTTCTGCCTGAGGCGCAGCGCAAGCGGCTGGCGATCACCCAGCAGGCGCGCGCGGAAGACGTGGCGCGGGTGAAGGCCGCCTATGCCAATCTTGGCGTCGACGCGCAGGTTTCGCCCTTCTTCACCGACATGGCTGCGCGCATGGCCGCGGCGCATCTGGTGATGTCGCGCTCCGGCGCCTCGACAGTTTCGGAGATCGCGGTCGTCGGCCGTCCAGCGCTGCTGGTGCCTTATCCGCACGCGCTTGACCACGATCAGGCGGCGAATGCCGCGGCGCTCGCCGCCGCCGGCGGGGCCGAGCTTCATCCGCAATCGACGCTCTCGGCCGAGCGGATCGCGGCGCTGGTCGGCGGGCTGATGCAGGACCCTGGCCGGCTGACGGCGATGGCCGCGGCCGCCCGCTCGGCAGGAAAACCGGATGCGGCGCGGTTGCTCGCCGATCTGACAGAGGCTATTGCGTCCGGCAAAACGGTTTCGGACTACAGGAGGACGCGCGCATGAAGATGCCGCAGACGATCGGCCTCGTGCATTTCATCGGCATCGGCGGCATCGGCATGAGCGGCATCGCCGAGGTGCTGCACAATCTCGGCTACAAGGTGCAGGGCTCCGACCAGGCCGACGGCGCCAATGTGCAGCGGCTGCGCGACAAAGGCATCGAGTGTTTCGTCGGCCATAAGGCCGAGAACCTCGGCGACGCCGAGGTGGTCGTCGTGTCGACGGCCATCAAGAAATCCAACCCCGAGCTGAAGGCCGCGCGGGAGAAGTTGCTTCCCATTGTCCGCCGCGCCGAGATGCTCGCCGAACTGATGCGCTTCCGCCAGGCCGTCGCCATCGGCGGCACGCATGGCAAGACGACGACCACCTCGATGGTGGCGACGCTGCTCGAAGCCGGCGGGCTCGACCCGACCGTCATCAATGGCGGCATCATCAACGCCTATGGCACCAATGCCCGCATGGGCGACGGCGAGTGGATGGTGGTCGAGGCGGACGAGAGCGACGGCACTTTCCTCAAGCTGCCGGCCGATATCGCCGTCGTCACCAACATCGATCCCGAGCACCTCGACCACTACGGCAGCTTCGACAAGGTACGCGAGGCCTTCCGCCAGTTCGTCGAGAACGTGCCGTTCTACGGCTTCGGCGTGATGTGCACCGACCATCCTGAGGTGCAGGCGCTCGTCGGCCGCATCGAGGACCGCCGCGTCATCACCTATGGCGAGAACGCGCAGGCCGACGTGCGGTTCACCAATCATCGCATGGACGGGGCGACGTCCGAGTTCGACGTGGTGATCCGCGACCGCAAGGGTCGGGGCTCGACGACGATCGAGGGTCTGCGCCTGCCGATGCCGGGCCGGCACAATGTCTCCAATGCGACGGCGGCGATCGCGGTCGCACATGAACTTGGCCTGTCGGCCGAAGCGATCAAGAAGGGCCTGTCCTCCTTCGCGGGGGTCAAGCGGCGCTTCACCCACACCGGCTCCTGGAACGGTGTCGACATCTTCGACGATTACGGCCACCATCCCGTCGAGATCGCCGCGGTGCTCAAGGCCGCGCGCGGGGCCACCAAGGGCCGCGTCATCGCGATCGCGCAGCCGCACCGCTTCACCCGCCTGCATGACCTGTTCAATGAGTTTTCCGTCTGCTTCAACGATGCCGACACGGTGATGGTGGCGCCGGTCTATGCGGCCGGCGAAGAGCCGATCGAAGGTGTCTCCTCGGACGCGCTGGTATCGCGCATCCGCGCTGGCGGTCATCGCGATGCGCGCTATATCGAAGGCCCAGCGGTGATCGCGCCGGCCATTCGCGAGCTTGCCAAACCCGGCGACTTCGTCATCTTCCTCGGTGCCGGCAACATCACGCAATGGGCCTATGCGCTGCCCAAGGAACTTGGTGGGGCACCCTCATGATGCGCGGCCAGGACCTGATCGACAAACTCGGTGACCGGCTTGCCGGCCTGCGCGGTCGCGTCACGCCCAATGCCGAGATGGATAAGATCACCTGGTTCCGCGCCGGCGGACAGGCGGAAGCGCTGTTCCAGCCGGCCGACGAGGAGGATCTCGCTGCCTTCCTGCGCGCGGTGCCTGAGGAAATCCCGATCACCGTGGTCGGCATCGGCTCGAATCTTCTGGTGCGCGACGGCGGTATTCCGGGTTTCGTCGTCAGGCTGTCGGCCAAGGGCTTTGGCGAAGCCGAAGCCACCGGGCCGACCACGATCAAGGCGGGCGCGGCAACGCCGGACAAGCGTGTCGCGGCGGTCGCATATGAAGCAGGCATCGGCGGCTTCCATTTCTACCATGGCATCCCGGGCGCCATCGGCGGGGCGCTGAGGATGAATGCGGGCGCCAACGGCGTCGAGACGCGGGAGCGCGTGGTCGAGGTGCGGGCGCTCGACCGCGCGGGCAATGTTCATACGCTGAGCAATGCCGACATGGGCTATTCCTATCGCCACTCGTCGGCGCCGGCAGGGCTGATCTTCACCTCGGCCATTTTCGAAGGCGCTCCGGAAGACAAGGCGGCGATCAAGGCGGCGATGGACGCCGTGCAGAACCATCGCGAGACGGTGCAGCCGATCCGCGAGAAGACCGGCGGCTCGACCTTCAAGAATCCCGAAGGCACTTCTGCCTGGAAGGAGATCGACAAGGCCGGCTGCCGTGGGCTGATGATTGGCGGCGCGCAGATGTCGCCGATGCACTGCAACTTCATGATCAACACCGGCACCGCGACCGGCTACGACCTCGAATATCTCGGCGAGACGGTGCGGGCGCGGGTGCTGGAAAATTCAGGCATAAGGCTGCACTGGGAGATCCAGCGGCTGGGCAATTTCCGGCCGGGTCACGAGGTCCAGGAATTCCTGGGGCAGCTTCTTTAGCTCGCTGCCAAGTTCAAGTAGTACGTGAACTTCAGTGACAGGCAACGGTCGTCAAGCGTTGCCGTAAAGACTCAACGACACGCTTTTTTCTCCCGTTTTCGCGGAAAGTGAATCTCTCGGAATCATAGGCACTTGCCAGAGAATCAACTCTCTGATTCTCTGCCCTAAAGCGTTTCCTGATTTGAGTCGTTTGACGCGTTACCCGCGTTTTCCGTCTGGGGGGCAACCTGCCGGAAGACTCGGACTCAATGTGCGCGAAAGTTGCGTGCGGAAATATCGGTTGCAGGCCCGGCGTGAGAGGGGATGACGGGATGAAGAAGAAACATGTGGCTGTTCTCCTGGGTGGATTCTCCTCGGAGCGGCCCGTGTCTCTGTCCTCGGGGAAGGCGTGTGCGGATGCGCTCGAGAATGAAGGTTATCAGGTCACCCGCGTCGATGTTTCGCGCGATGTCGGGTCTGTGCTTGCGGAGCTCAAGCCCGATGTCGCCTTCAATGCGCTGCATGGCCCGTTCGGCGAGGACGGCACCATCCAGGGAATTCTCGAATATCTCGCAATTCCCTACACCCATTCGGGTGTGCTCGCTTCGGCGCTGGCCATGAACAAGGAGCAGGCGAAGAAGGTCGCCAAGGCTTCCGGCATTCCGGTCGCGGAATCGAAGGTGGTCAACCGCTTCGCCGTCCAGAACAAGCATCCTATGAAGCCGCCCTATGTGGTGAAGCCGGTCAATGAGGGCTCGAGCTTCGGCGTCGTCATCGTGCATGAGGGGCAGTCGCACCCTCCGCAGGTGATCGGCTTGTCCGAGTGGAAGTATGGCGAGATCGTCATGGTCGAGCGCTACATCCATGGGCGCGAGCTGACCTGCGCGGTGATGGGCGATGTGGCGCTCGGGGTCTGCGAGATCATCCCGACCGGCCATTCCTTCTACGACTATGACTCAAAGTACGTCCCGGGCGGATCAAAACACGAAATCCCTGCTAAAATTTCACCGAATATTTACCAAAAAATACAGACACTGGCCCTCAAGGCTCATCTTGCTATCGGTTGCCGGGGCGTTTCCCGGTCGGACTTCCGTTACGACGACCGTCACTCCGAAAACGGCGAGGTTGTCTGGCTTGAGATCAACACCCAGCCGGGCATGACGCCGACGTCTCTGGTGCCTGAAATCGCCGCGCAAGCGGGGCACTCGTTCGGCGATTTGTTGAGTTGGATGGTGGAGGACGCTTCGTGTCTGCGTTGAGGTGGGGACAGGGCAAGGGCGGCGGGGCTGGTCTCTCGCTGTTCGGTGTGTCGCTGTCGTTCGACCATTTCGTGTTGCCGCGCCAGCTTCGCCGGCCGGTGCGCCTGCTTGCCCGTCTCTGCGACGGCGAGTATGAGGCGCCGCGCTTTTCCGCCGCGATCCTCTCGGCTGCCTTGCTGGCTTCGGCGGGAGCCTATGGCGCCTATCTCGGCGGTTATGCCGACAGTGTCGTGCAGGGCGTGACGGCCCGCACCGGTTTTGCCGTCGATCAGATCAAGGTCGTCGGCAATCGCCAGACTTCCGAGATCGATATACTCGACCGGCTCGGCCTCGACGGATGGACGTCGCTGATCGGTTTCGATGCCGAGGCTGCGCGCGGGCGTATCGCGACGTTGCCCTGGGTCGAGGTCGCGGCGGTGCGCAAGATCTATCCGCATACGCTGGAGGTTCGTGTCGAGGAGCGCGAGCCCTTCGCGCTCTGGCAGCAGGGCGATTCGCTTTCGGTGATCGAGCGCTCGGGCGAGGTGATCGCGCCGTTCTCGGGCGGCAAGCAGGCCTTGCTGCCGCTGATCATCGGCACGGGCGCGCCGGCCAAGGCGCCGGACTTCCTGGAGAAGATCAAGCGCTATCCGGAGCTCGCCGCGCGCGTCAAAGGCTATATCCGTGTCGGCGAGCGGCGCTGGGATCTGAAACTCGAGAACGGCATCACGGTCAAGCTGCCGGAAGACGACGAGGATCGTGCGATCGCCGAACTCGTCAAGCTCGACCATGACAATGGACTTTTGACGCGCGACATCGCCGCGGTCGACATGCGGCTATCCGATCGGCTGGTGGTGGAGCTCTCGCCGGAGGCGGCGACGCAGCGCGAGGCCGCGCTCAGCGAAAAGCCGAAGAGCCTGACCAAGCGCAAGTCGGAGACGAAGATATGAGCTGGCTTGGCGGCAGCGGTGATGCTTCTTCGCGACGGTCGGGCACGCTTACGGTGCTCGATGTGGGCTCGAGCAAGGTTTGCTGCGTGGTGGCGAAGTTGAAGCCAAACGATGACGGCAAGCTTCTGCGCGGACGCTCGCATCGCATCCAGGTGATCGGCATCGGCCATCAGAAATCGCAAGGCGTGAAGTCTGGTGTCGTGGTCGATCTCGACCGCGCCGAGCATGCCATCCGTCTTGCCGTCGACGCGGCCGAGCGCATGGCGGGGCTCACGGTCGATTCCCTCATCGTCAACATGACGGCCGGCCGGCTGAAGAGCGAAGCCTTCTCGGCAACCATCAATCTCGGCGGCCACCAGGTCGAGGAAACCGATATCAAGCGCGTGCTCGCTGCCGGCGCCAAGCAGGCGCTGCGGGCCGAGCGCGAGGTGGTCCACTCGCTTCCTGTCGGCTTCTCGCTCGATGCCGAACGCGGCGTGCGCGATCCGCGCGGAATGGTCGGCGACGCGCTCGGCGTCGACATGCATGTGCTGACCGGCGACGCCGCTCCGATGCGCAATCTGGAGCTCTGCATCAACCGCTCGCATCTTTCGGTCGAGCGCATGGTGGCGACGCCCTATGCCAGCGGTCTCGCGGCTCTGGTCGACGACGAGCTCGAAATGGGCGCTGCCTGCATCGACATGGGCGGCGGCACCACGACGATCTCCGTGTTCTCGGAAGGCAAGTTCGTGCATGGCGACGCCATCGCCATCGGCGGCAACCACGTGACGCTCGACATGGCCAAGGGCCTGTCGACTTCGCTCGACGCCGCCGAACGGCTGAAGGTGATGCACGGCTCGGCGCTGCCCGGCAGCGCCGACGACCGCGACCTGGTTTCCATCCAGCCGATCGGCGAGGAAGGCGAATTGCCGCTGCAGATCCCGCGCTCGGTGATGACGCGCATCATCCGCGCGCGCATCGACGAAACGCTGGAGCTGTTGCGCGACCGATTGAACAAGTCGGGCTATGGCAACGCCGTCGGCAAGCGTGTCGTCCTCACCGGCGGCGCCAGCCAGTTGGCGGGCCTGCCGGAGGCGGCGCGCCGCATCCTCGGACGCAATGTGCGCATCGGCCGCCCGCTCGGCGTGGCGGGCCTGCCGGAAGCGGCCAAGGGGCCGGCGTTCTCGACCCCGGTCGGGCTTATGATCTACCCGCAGATGGCGAGCTTCGAGAGCCATTCGGCGAAAGGACTTTCCGGTTTCAGGATGACCGGAACGGGCGGAAAACTGCATCGCATGAGTCAGTGGTTGAGAGACAGTTTTTAATTTGACGGGGACAGCCCCATAGGCGGCCGCAGCGGCGAGGCGGCGGGAAAGGCAAAGGACGGAGACAATGACCATCAATCTGCAAAAGCCGGACATCACCGAGCTCAAGCCACGCATCACCGTGTTCGGTGTCGGCGGCGGCGGCGGCAATGCCGTCAACAACATGATCACCGCCGGCCTGCGCGGCGTCGAGTTCGTGGTGGCCAACACCGACGCGCAGGCGCTGACGATGTCGAAGGCCGAGCGGCTGATCCAGCTCGGCGCGCATGTCACCGAAGGGCTTGGCGCCGGCTCACAGCCGGAAGTCGGCCGCGCCGCGGCGGAAGAATGCATCGACGAGATCATCGACCATCTCTCCAACACGCATATGTGCTTCGTCACCGCCGGCATGGGCGGCGGCACGGGTACGGGCGCTGCTCCGGTCGTTGCCCGCGCGGCCCGGGAGAAGGGCATCCTCACCGTCGGCGTCGTCACCAAGCCGTTCCACTTCGAAGGCCAGCGCCGCATGAAGACGGCCGATATGGGCATCGAGGAACTGCAGAAATGCGTCGATACGCTGATCGTCATCCCCAACCAGAACCTGTTCCGGCTGGCCAATGACAAGACCACCTTCGCCGATGCCTTCGCGATGGCCGACCAGGTGCTCTACTCGGGCGTTGCCTGCATCACCGACCTGATGGTCAAGGAAGGCCTGATCAACCTCGACTTCGCCGACGTCCGTTCGGTGATGCGCGAGATGGGCAAGGCGATGATGGGTACGGGCGAGGCTTCGGGCGAGGGCCGCGCGATGGCCGCCGCGGAAGCCGCGATCGCCAACCCGCTGCTCGACGAAACCTCAATGAAGGGCGCCAAGGGCCTGCTGATCTCGATTACCGGCGGTCGCGACCTCACCCTGTTCGAGGTCGACGAAGCCGCGACCCGCATCCGCGAGGAGGTCGACCAGGACGCCAATATCATCCTGGGCGCCACCTTCGACGAGGAGCTGGAAGGCGTCATCCGTGTCTCGGTGGTCGCCACCGGCATCGACAAGTCGGCGGCCGAAATCGCTGCCGCGCCGATCTCGATCCGCGCGCCGCAGAAGCCGGTTGCCCGCCCGGCTGCGCCCGTTCAGGAAAGCCGTCCGGCACCGGTTCAACAGCAGGCTTACGAGCCGCGCGCGGTCGATCCGGTCGCCGAGGCGATCCAGCTTGCCGAGGCAAATGCGGCCGCGATGGCGCAGCCGCGCCCAGTCCCGGTCGACGACTTCCGGCCGCAGAGCAAGATCTTCCAGGCCCCGCCGGCGCAGCCGCAGCCGGTGGTGCAGCAGCAGGTCGTGCAGCCGGCGCCGCAGCGTGAGATGCCGCAGCCTGTTGCCGCGGCGCCGCAGCGCATGCCGCGCGTCGAGGACTTTCCGCCGGTGGTGAAGGCCGAGGTGGAAGCCAAGAGCCGCCCTGCCGACCACGAGAACAGCGGGCCGATGGGGCTGATCAAGCGCCTGACCAACGGCCTGACCCGCCGCGAGGAAGAGCCGGCCCGGCTCCAGCCGGCGCAGCCGCGCGAGCCGAAACTGCGCCAGGCGGCACCTGAAATGCGCCGCCTCGCCAGCCAGGACCCGCAGCTCTACGCGCCGCGCCGCGGCCAACTCGACGACCAGGGACGCCTCACGCCGCAGAGCCGCACGGTGCAGGAAGACGACCAGCTGGAGATTCCGGCGTTCCTGCGCCGCCAGGCCAACTGATCGATACAGCGGGCCGTGATCGTTAACGATATATAACGGTTGTTAACAGGCAGACGAGAAATCGTCTGCCTGTTGGCGTTAAAGATGGTTGTAAAACAGAGAGTTACAAGCGTTTTTTCGCTCCCTGCCGCGGTTACAAAGGGTAAGAAACCGTGATTTGGAGTCTCTCGGACGGGCCATTATCTTCGCCTCGGACTAAAGTCGGTTTGCCGGGATTCGGGGAGTTGGCCCTGCCTGCCGATCATATCAGAGCCGCATGCCTTGTTTCATTTGCCGCATTCATGCGGACGCAAGACGATCCGTCTGGCTGAAAATGCTCAAGAGGCTGATGAAGCGGACGCAGGCAGTTAGGGCTTATGGGGTTTGTCTTTGCACGACTATCAGACGACAGTTAAAGCGCGCGTGACGTTGACCGGCACGGGCGTCCACAGCGGCAAGCCCGTCACCGTTCATTTCCTGCCTGCCGACGCCGATACCGGCATCGTGTTCCACCTGTCGAATGGCGACGAGGGCCGGGAGTTCCGCGCGCTGGTCTCCGAGGTCGGCGCCACCGACCTTTGCACCATGCTCGGCGATCCGGCCGGCGAGCATATCGGAACCGTCGAGCACCTGATGGCGACGGTGTTCGGGCTTGGCATCGACAATCTCATCATCGAGATCGACGGTCCGGAAGTTCCCATTCTCGACGGCAGCGCCATGGCCTTTGTCGAGGCCTTCGACCAGGCGGGTATCGAGACGCTGGCGGTCAAGCGCCGCTATATCCGGGTGGTCAAGCCGATTCGCATCGAAGCCGGCGCATCATGGGCGGAATTCCGCCCTTACGACGGCACGCGATTCGAGATCGAGATCGATTTCGAAAGCCCGGCGATCGGTCGCCAGCTCTTTGCCTCCGACATCAACCCCGACATCTTCCGCCGCGACATCGCGCGGGCGCGCACCTTCGGTTTCATGAAGGATGTCGAGCGGCTGTGGGCCGCCGGCTACGCGCTCGGCTCGTCGCTGGAAAATTCGCTGGTCATCGGCGACGACAACCGCGTCATCAATGTCGGCGGGCTGCGCTATCCCAACGAATTCGCCCGACACAAGACGCTCGATGCCATGGGTGATCTGGCGCTTGCCGGCGCGCGCTTCATCGGCTGCTTCCGCTCCTATCGCGGCGGTCACCGGATGAACGCGGCGGCGCTGCGCCGGCTGCTGTCGGACCGGACGGCCTTCGAGATCGTCGAGACACGACGCCGCGAGCGCGGCCGCGTAGCAGAAATGATCGCCGTCAGCGGGCCGGTCTACGCGCCCTGGGTGATCTGATTCTTAACGATTTTCTGGCTTTGTAGGTGGCCTTGTGTTGCACAGGTGCATCACAAGGCCATGAAATTATACTGCTTTGGGCACAGCGCCAAACCGCCACAAAAATGTGCGATTGGCCGGACATAGCGTTGCCGGGCAAGGGGATTATGGTTTATGGCTGCGGCCCGGACCGAAACGGCGCCGAAAGGGCGGAATTCAAACATGTTTTTTTCGCGAGTTGGTCAATCGAAGGCGCCGCATCGGGCTGTTTTCCTGGCGTTTTCGTTGATTGCCCCGTCGCTGGTGCTGTCGGCCTGCATGTCGTCCGAGAAGGACGTCAATCTGGCGACCTATGTCGACCAGACCGAGCCGGCCGACGTTCTCTACAATCAAGGCCTCGCCAACCTGAATGCCGGCCGTCTCGATGAAGCGAGCAAGAAGTTCGACGCCGTCGACCGCCAGCATCCCTATTCGGAATTCGCCCGCAAATCGATGGTAATGGGCGCCTTCGCCGACTATCGCGCCGGTAATTATGACGAGGCGATCGGTTCCGCCAAGCGCTATCTCACGCTCTATCCGTCGACCGACGATGCCCCCTATGCCCAGTATATCATCGGCTTGAGCTACTACCGGCAGATCAAGGACGTCACCCAGGACCAGAAGGAAGCGCGCCAGACGGTGCAGACCATGCAGGACCTTGTGACGCGCTGGCCGACTTCCGAATATGTCGACGACGCCAAGGACAAGATCCGCTTCGCCACCGACCAGCTCGCCGGCAAGGAGATGCAGATCGGCCGCTACTATCTCGAACGCCGCGAATATATCGCCGCCGTCAAGCGATTCCGCACGGTGGTGGAGACCTATTCCAACACGCGCCACGTCGAGGAGGCGCTGGCGCGCCTGACCGAGAG
Source organism: Mesorhizobium sp. (assembly GCA_004020545.1). GTDB lineage: Bacteria > Pseudomonadota > Alphaproteobacteria > Rhizobiales > Rhizobiaceae > Mesorhizobium. Next base: position 303,583 of record SAQE01000002.1, read on the forward strand.
CTACTATGCGATGGGGCTGACATCGGAAGCGCAGACGGCGGCGGCGGTGCTCGGCAACAACTATCCGGACAGCCAATGGTACAAGGATTCCTACAAGCTCCTGCAGAGCAACGGGCTTGAGCCGCGCGAAAATGCCGGGTCGTGGATATCCAAGGCCGGGAAGCTGATCACCGGCGCCTGACACCCCTGATGCTGTCCAGACTGTCGATCCGCGATATCGTCCTGATCGAGAAGCTGGACATCGACTTCCTGCCTGGACTTTCGGTCCTGACGGGCGAGACCGGCGCCGGCAAATCCATCCTGCTTGATGCGCTGTCGCTGGCGCTTGGAACGCGCGGCGACGCCTCGCTCGTCCGCCACGGCGCGGCACAGGGCCAGGTCATCGCGGTGTTCGACGTGCCGCGCAACCATCCAGCGCGCGCGCTGCTCGCCGACAACGAGATCGAGGACGACGGCGACATCATCCTGCGCCGGGTGCAGACGGCCGACGGACGCACCCGCGTCTTCGTCAACGACCAACCGTCCAGCGTGACCCTGATGCGCGACGTCGGCCGCGCGCTGGTCGAAATCCATGGCCAGCACGACGAACGAGCGCTCGTCGATCCCGGCGCCCATCGCGAATTGCTGGACAGTTTCGGCGGCCATCTCGGCGCCGTGCGCGGCACGAGTGAGGCGTGGCGCTACTGGCGAAACTGCGAACAGGAGCTTTCCAGGCACCGCGCCAAGGTCGAGGCGGCGGCGCGCGAGGCCGATTATCTCAGGGCCTCCGTCACCGAGCTAGTGAAGCTCGATCCGCAGCCGGGCGAGGAGACCGAGCTGGCCGAATTGCGCGCCCAGATGATGCGCGCCGAAAAGATCGCATCCGAGATCCACGACGCGCAGGACGTGCTGTCGGGGCCGTCTTCGCCGCTGCCGCAGCTCGCCAGCCTGTTGCGACGACTGCAGCGCAAGGCGGGTGAAGTGCCGGGACTGCTCGACGACGTGGTGAAGTCGCTGGACGAGGCGATGATATCGCTCGACGCGGCGCATTCCGGCGTCGAGACGGCGCTCCGCGCCACCGAGTACGATCCGCAGCGCCTCGAGAAGGCCGAGGAGCGGCTGTTTTCGCTGCGCGCGGCCTCGCGCAAGCACAATGTCGCGGTCGACGATCTGGCGCAGCTGCGCGACACGATGGCGGCGGATCTTGCCGATCTCGATGCCGGCGAGGAGCGGCTGCACGGGCTGGAGAAGCAGGCCGCCGCCGCGCGCGAGGCTTACGACATTTCGGCGGCGCAGCTCTCTTCGCTTCGCCACGCCGCCGCAGCCGGCCTGACCAAGGCGGTGATGGCCGAACTGCCGGCGCTCAAGCTCGAGCGGGCCGAATTCATCGTCGAGATGGTGAGCGATGCTGAAAGCCGCATGGAAGAAGGCATCGACCAGGTTGAATTCTGGGTGCGCACCAATCCGGGCACGCGACCCGGGCCGATGATGAAGGTCGCTTCGGGCGGCGAGCTGTCGCGCTTCCTTCTGGCGCTGAAGGTGGCGCTTGCCGACCGCGGTTCGGCGCCGACCCTTGTCTTCGATGAAATCGACACCGGCGTCGGCGGCGCGGTGGCCGACGCCATCGGCCAGCGATTGGCGCGGCTCTCGAAGCGGGTGCAAGTGCTTTCGGTCACGCATGCCCCGCAAGTGGCTGCGCGCGCCGCGACGCATTTCCTGATCTCGAAATCCGGCGGCAAGGACCGCGTCGCCACCGGCATTGCCGAAATGGACCGCGCCGCGCGCCAGGAAGAGATCGCGCGCATGCTGGCCGGCGCCACCATCACCGATGAGGCGCGCGCGGCTGCCGAGCGGCTGCTCCGAGAAAATACGGCCGCCGCCTAGAAGCTTGTTTTCTGCGCCCGGAAGCCGAGTCAGCAGATGACTGCATCCTGCCGTTCAGCATTGATTTATTCGCAAGCCGACTCCCCCATGCCGAATCCTGATTTATAGTGGCGCGCCCATAATTCGAGGACCGCGTTGCATGTCGGAAAAACCAGTCGATTCGCTGAGCGAAAGCGAGGCCGCCGAGGAGCTTAGGCGGCTGGCGGCGGAGATCGCCGAGCACGACCGGCGCTATCACACAGAGGATGCGCCGACGATCTCGGATGCCGCGTATGATGCGCTGGCGCGACGCAACCTTGCGATCGAGGAGCGCTTTCCCGATCTCGTGCGCGAGGATTCGCCGTCGCGCCGGGTCGGCGCGCCGCCGGCCGAAGGCTTCGCCAAGGTGCGCCACGCGGTGCCGATGCTCAGCCTCGGCAAGGCCTATACCGACCAGGACGTCGCCGACTTCATCGAGCGCGGCCGGCGCTTCTTCGACCGCGACAAGGACCTCGACATCGCCTTCACAGCAGAGCCGAAGATCGACGGGCTGTCGGCCTCGCTGCGTTATGAAAACGGGGTGTTCGTGCAGGGCGCGACGCGCGGCGACGGCGTTGTCGGCGAGGACATCACGGCCAATCTGAAGACCATCGCCGATATCCCGAAGATGCTCAAAGGCTCCGGCTGGCCGGACGTCATCGAGATCCGCGGCGAGGTCTATATGACCTATGCTGAATTCGAGGCGCTGAAGCAGCGCTCGGCGGCGGTCGGCGGACAGGACTATGTCAACCCGCGCAACACGGCAGCCGGATCGCTGCGCCAGAAGGATCCGTCGGTCACTGCCAGCCGCAACCTGAAATTCTTTGCCTATGCCTGGGGCTACACGACCGCCGATCCGGCGCCGACCCAGTATGATTCGGTGCAGAAATTCAGCGAGTGGGGCTTCAAGGTCAGCCCGCTGATGGTGCGGGCGAAGTCGATCGAGGAACTGATCGCGCAGTATCATCGGATCGAGGAACTGCGCTCGTCGCTCGGCTACGATATCGACGGCGTTGTCTACAAGGTCGATCAGCTCGAGCTGCAGCGCCGCTGGGGCTTCGTCACCGGTGAGCCGCGCTGGGCGGTCGCCCATAAATTCCCGGCCGAGCAGGCGATGACGACGGTGCAGAGGATCGACATCCAGGTCGGCCGCACCGGCACGCTGGCGCCGGTTGCAAGGCTGGCGCCGGTCACGGTCGGCGGCGTGGTGGTGGAGAACGTCACGCTGCACAACGAAGACTACATCAAAGGCTTCGACAGCAACGGCCAGCCGATCCGCGACGGCATCGATGTCCGCATCGGCGACACGGTGGTGATCCAGCGGGCAGGGGACGTCATTCCGCAGATCGTCAGCGTCGTCATCGACAAACGTCCGGCCGATGCGGTGCCTTACGAATTCCCGCACACCTGTCCGGTCTGCGGATCGCCGGCGACGCGCGAGATCAACGAGAAGACCGGCAAGGAGGATTCGCGCCGCCGCTGCACCGGCGAACTGATCTGCCCGGCGCAGGCGGTGGAAGGGTTGCGCCACTTCGTGTCGCGCGGCGCGCTCGATATCGAAGGGTTGGGCGCCGAAAACATCGATCTGTTCTTCAATGCGGGGTTGGTGAAGACAGCGGCTGACATCTTCACGCTGAGGGATCGCCGGCCCGCCGTCACCAGGGCGCTCGCCGAGCGCCGCGAGGAGCAGGCGAGGCTGCGCGAGGAGGCATCGGGCAAAACGCGCAAGAATGTGCGCAGCGTCGAGGAGCGCAACTACGAAGGCCTCGACAAGCTGTTTGCCGCCATCGATGCGCGCCGCGAGCCGGAGCTCGACCGCTTCATCTTCGCCCTGGGCATCCGCCATATCGGCGAGACGACGGCCGCGGTGCTTGCCCGCCAGTTCTCGACGATCGAAGAGCTGATCCGCGTCGGCAAGGAGACGGCGAAAGCGGAGGACCCGCACGACGTATTCCCGTCGATCAACGGCATCGGCGATACGGTGATCGGCGCGCTGCGCGATTTCTTCGGCAACGAGCGCAACGACGATGTGCTCGACGCGCTGCTCGCGCAGGTTCATCCGAAGCCCTACGCCGTCGAGATCTCGGCCGGCAGCGAGGTTTCCGGCAAGACGGTGGTGTTCACCGGTACGCTGGAAAAGATGACGCGCTCCGAGGCCAAGGCGATGGCGGAGCGGCTCGGCGCCAAGGTCGCGGGCTCGGTTTCGGCGAAGACCGATCTGGTGGTGGCGGGACCGGGCGCCGGCTCCAAGCTGAAGGTTGCGACCGATCTCGGCATCGAGGTGATCGATGAGGACACCTGGCTGCAGCGGATCGGCAGGGGCGGCTGATGGCGGATGCGTTCAAGGGGTTTGGGCAGAAGGCCATCCCGTTCCTGAAGGCGCTCGACTTTCATCAGAGCCGGGAGTGGTTCCAGGAGAACCGCGACCTCTATGAAAGCCAACTGCATGAGCCGTTTTGCGATCTCGTGGAAACGCTGACAGAGCGCTTCGCCACGGCCGGACTTGGGCTGCGCGGCGATCGCAAGAAGTCGCTGTTCCGCATCAATCGCGACGTGCGCTTCTCCAAGGACAAGCGGCCCTACAACCGGCATCTGTCGGCCATCCTGTCGCCGGACGGCACCAAGATGGAGCAAGGCGTCTTCTACGTGCATATCGGGCTGGAGCGCTGCTTTGCCGGCGTCGCCTGGTGGCAGCCGGGGCCGGAGCTGCTGCAGGCGATGCGCAAGGCGATCGTTGCCAAGCCGGCGGTGTTCCGCGGTGTGGTTTCGTCACTTAAGAAGGCAGGCTTGGAGCTCGATCAGGAAGACTGCCTGAAACGCGCGCCGCGCGGCTTCGAGGAGGTCACCGAAGCCGACCTCGCCCAGGCTGTGCGCAACCGTCATTTCGTGGTCCGGCACGACATCGATCCCGCAACGATCCATTCGTCGGCGCTTATCGACGATCTCGTCGACTTCACCTTGCGCGCCAAGCCGCTGCTCGATTGGGGCAGGGCGATCCAGGGTTCGGCTATCTGAGCGCCTGGCGATCAGTTCCGCTGATCGTCGGCTCAAGCGAATTGGTGTGACAAGGAAGACGACGCTCCCTACATCGGCTTGAAGCGCGTCTCCTGAGCGGATTCAGGCGGCGTGTTTTAAGTCTTTGTTTTGATGCATGTCGTTGTCCCAGAGCCGCTGCGCACTTCTGGATGACATGCATGAGGGAGCAGTCGATGACGGCGGAAGCAATCTCCGAAAGCCGTGCGCAGAGCGATTTCTGGGACGGTGTGCGGCTGTCGATGCCGGTGGTCGTCGCCTCGGCGCCGTTCGCGGTGCTGTTCGGCGCTTTAGCCGTCGACAACGGCTTTTCCGTCCTCGAAGCCTTCCTGATGAGCGCCATGATCTTTGGCGGCGCCAGCCAGATGGTGGGCATCGAACTGTTCGGCCAGCATGTTGCGCCGTGGCTGGTCGTGCTCTCGATCTTCGCGGTGAATTTCCGCCACGTGCTCTATTCGGCCGGCATCGGCCGGCGCATAGCGCATTGGCCGGTGCTGCAGCAGGCGCTCGGCTATTTTGTCCTCACCGATCCGCAATATGCCATCGCCGAGGCGAGGGCAGAGTCCGGTCGGCCGGTCGGTTTCGTCTGGTATATGGGTCTTGGCCTGCCGGTTTATGTTTTCTGGGTGATCGAAAGCGCGCTGGGCGCGGTGTTCGGCAAGCTCATTCCGGACACCCATGCGCTTGGCATCGATTTCCTGTTGCCGATCTACTTCCTCGGCCTGGTCCTCGGCTTCCGCAAGCGGCCGCTTTGGCTGCCGGTGGTCGCAGCAAGCGCGGCCGCTTCGATCATTGCCTACAAGACGGTCGGTTCGCCCTGGCATGTCTCGATCGGCGCTGTTGCCGGCGTGCTGCTGGCGGTGATCCTGCCGCCACATCACAGCGGCGTGGGGAAGCGGCCATGAGCACGACCTTCTGGATCATCATCGCCGGCGCCGTCGCCACCTATCTCACGCGCGTCGGCGGACACCTTGTCATTTCGCGCTTCGAGAATATCCATCCGCGCGTCGAGGCGGGGCTGAACGCCGTGCCGGCCGCGGTGCTGACGACGCTGGTTGCGCCAGCAGTACTTGGCGCCGGGCCCGCCGAATGGGCGGCGCTGATCGTCACCGCGCTGGTGTCGCTGCGCGGTGGCCTGATGGCGATGTTTTTGGCGGGCACTGCCGCACTGATCCTGGCGCGGCAGTTCGTGGGATAGGTCAGATCTTCGCGTCGTGCGGCAGCGGTGCGGTCGCCTTCTCCAGCCAGGCCAGCGTCTCGCCGTCCACCATCGGGCCGATCTCGGCCAGAACCCGCGCGTGATACTGATCGAGCCAGTGCAGCTCGTCGCGTGTCAGAAGGTCGGTGCGGATGAGCCGCTTGTCGATCGGCGCCAGCGTCAGCGTCTCGAAGCCGTGCATGGCGATGTCGCCGGCCTCGATCAGCTCGGCGGGCGTGACCAGGATCAGGTTCTCGATGCGGATGCCGTAGGAGCCTTCCTTGTAATAGCCCGGCTCATTGGACAGCATCATGCCGGCGAGCAGTTTCTCGGTGCCGGTGCGGGCGATGCGCTGCGGCCCCTCATGCACGGCAAGATAGGAGCCGACGCCATGGCCGGTGCCATGGGCGAAGTCGCAGCCATGCTTCCACAGCGCCATGCGGGCGACCGCATCGATCTCGGAGCCGCGGGTGCCGGCCGGAAAGCACAGCATCGAGATGCCGATCATGCCTTTCAGCACCAGCGTGAAGCGCTCGCGCATCTCCTCGGTCGGCTGGCCGATCGGCACGGTGCGGGTGATGTCGGTGGTGCCGTCCTGGTACTGTCCGCCGGAATCGAGCAGGAACAGCTCGCCGCTCTGAAGCTTGCGGCTGGTGGCGCGTGAAACGCGATAATGCATGATGGCACCGTTCGGGCCGGCGCCGGAAATCGTGTCGAAGGAGACGTCGCGCAACGGCATCTGCGTTTCCTCGCCGGTTTGCCGGCGCACCTCCTCGAGCTTGGTGACGACGTCGATTTCGTCGAGCGTCCCCGGCTTCTGGCGGTCGAGCCAGCAGAGCAGCTTGGCGACAGCCGCGCCGTCTCGGCGGTGCGCGGCGCGGCTGCCGGCGACCTCGGCCTGGTTCTTGGTGGCGCGCGGAATGCGGGCGGGGTCTGGGGCGGAGACAACGGTGCCGCCATTGCCCTCGACCAGCATCTTGAGTTTTTCCGCCGCCAGCACCGGATCGAGCGCGATTTTTGCGCCACCGTCGGCAAGCCCGGCAATGGCTGCTTCGAACTCGCCCGGATCGTGCAGATCGGCAAGCTGCGTGAGATAGGCCGCGACCTGGCGCGAGAATTTGCGCGGGTCCATGAAGAGCTGGTGCTTGCCGTCGGCGGCAAGGATGGCGAAGCCCAGCGCCAGCGGCGTGTGCGCGACATCGCCGCCACGGATGTTGAAGGCCCAGGCGATGGAGGAGGGGTCGGTCAGTATTGCATCGCTCGCCCCATCCTTCTTGATCGCGCTCGCCAGCCGCGCCAGCTTGTCCTTGGCGAGCTCGCCGGCAAAGGCAATCGGATGCAGCTCTATCGGCGCTGCCGGCGGCTGGGGCTGATCCTTCCAGATGATGTCGATGGGATTCTTGTCGAGCGGCACCAGTGTCGCGCCGGATTGCTCGGCCGAGGCCTTCAGCGCCTTGACCTCGCCGATCGTGTGCAGCCAAGGGTCGAAGCCGAGCCTGGCGCCCTTGCCAAGACTGTCCTTGATCCAGCTCGCCGGCGGATTGTCGATAAGGCTCTCGACGGTGAAGATCGAAAGGTCGACCTCGCCCCGCACCTGCAGCGTGTAGCGGCCGTCGACGAAGATGAAGGCGCGGTCGCGCAGGATGATGGCGACGCCGGCCGAGCCGCTGAAGCCAGTGAGCCATTTCAGCCGCGCCGAACGGTCGGCGACATATTCACCCTGATGCTCGTCGGCGCGGGGCACCATGAAGCCGTCCAGACCGTTCTCCACCAGCCATTGACGCAGCATCGCCACGCGCGGCTTGCCTACGGTCGGATCGCCAGCGGAATCAAAGGTCTGGAACATTTGTGGATCTCCTCGGATGCTTGTCGCGAACCTAGTGCATTTTGTGCGCCGATTGAAACGGATCTGTCACCGGACGCCATTTGATCCAGATGCGCAGAAGGGATGATATGCAAGCCAAGTGCGCTGTGTCTTTACGCATGGACGCCATGCAGAATCGATGATTTCCAAACAGGTCGGTAGAGCCTAATTTCTCGGGCGTGGAGGAATGAATCCTGTTGTCCTGCAAAGGAGACTGTCATGTCCACGCTTCCAGCCAGACGCGGATTTTTCAGAAACGCCATGAACGCGCTGGTCGAAGCCCGCCAGCGCGAAGCAAGCCGTTACGTCAATGGCGCGCTGCTTTGTCTCGATGATGAAACGCTGAACGCCAATGGCTACGATCGCGAAGTGCTGAAGAAGGCGGCAAACTCGCTCTATGTATGAGTAAACGCCTCAGCGCTTGAGGTGGATCGTCACCCAGCCCTCGCGATGCAAGGTGCGGACGTGGCGGAAGCTCTGGCCGACATAGGCGGAAATCACCGCATCGCGCTGGCGATCGAGGATGCCGGAGAGCACCAGCGAGCCGCCGAGCCTGATGTGCTTCGCCATCTCCGGCGCCAGCCGCATCAGCGGCCGCGCCAGGATGTTGGCGACGATCAGGTCGAAGGGCGCGCGCCTGGCGAAGATCGGGTGGTGGAAGCCGGGCGCCGTCACCGTCTCGACCAGTGCCTTGACATGATTGAGGCGCGCATTGGCGGCGGCGACGCGAACGGCGACCGGATCGATGTCGGTTGCCAGCACCGGGATATGCGCGAGCTTCGCCAACGCTATCGCCAGCACGGCACTGCCGGTGCCGAGATCGAGCGCGTTGCGCGGATGTTCGCGCCGCACGACCTGGTCCAGCATTTCGAGGCAGCCGGCAGTGGTGCCGTGATGGCCGGTGCCGAAGGCAAGGCCCGCCTCGATCTCGATGGCGAGATCGCTGCTGTGGCGCTTGCCGCGGTCGTGCGCGCCATGGACGAAGAAACGTCCGGCGCGGACCGGCTTCAGCCCTTCGAGCGAGCGCGCCACCCAGTCGACGTCGGGCAGCGCCTCGCGTTCGACCGGCTTCGGCAAAGCGAGGCTCGCGAGGATATCGTTGATCCGCGCTTCGACGGCATCGACATCGCCGTCGGCGTAGAGCGACACTTCGTGGATGTCGGCGGCCTCGTCGACTTCCAGCACGGCAAGCGGCAGGCCGTCATCCTCGAAGGCGGCGTCGAGCGCAGCGAAGATGCGGTCGGCCTCGATCTTGTTGGCGGTAAGATGGAGTCTGGTCTGCGCCATCGGATGCGTCAGCCTTCCGCCGCCAGGCGTTTCAGCTTGGCGATGGCCGTGTCGGCGTTTTCGCCATAGGCGATCGTGCCGGCAAACTCGCCCTTGGCGTTGAGGAGCAGCACAGAGGCCGTGTGGTCCATCGTGTAATCGCCGTCGCCGGTGTCGACCTTCTTCCAGTAGATGCCGAAGGACTTGGCCATGGCATGCACCTTGTCCGGATCGCCGGTGATGCCGGTGATGCGGTCGGAGAAGTTGCTGACATAGGAATTGATGATCTCCGGCGTGTCGCGCTCCGGATCCACGGTGACGAAATAGGCGTTCAGGTTCTTGCCGCTGTCGCCCATCGTCTTCAGCCAGCCGGCCAGTTCGAAGAGCGTCGTCGGGCAGACTTCCGGGCAGTGGGTGAAGCCGAAGAAGACGACGCTCGGATGCCCCCGGAACGCAGCCTCGGTGATCGGCGCGCCTTTCTGGTCGGTCAGCGCGAAGGCAGCGCCGAAGGGCTCGCCGCTGTATAACTTTTTATACCACTGGAACGTCATCACACCCGTGATCGTAACCATCAGCACCAAAATGCCGACGAGAATAAACCGCATAATAGGCGAGGGTTGGTTAGCCATTTTGGTATGCCGTGATGAGCGAGAGGAGCGTTTTAGATAGCGATTGCTGGCGGTCTGGCCGATCTCGCTTATTTCAGATCACCATAGTTGTAATCAAGACCAGCTCAAAGATGTCGCGTTGCCGCAAGCGGCGCGAGTGCCGGCAAGCGCGGTCACAGCCAAGACAACACTGCGTGCCGGCTGCAACGCGCATGAGGTGCTTGCAAATGCCATGGTCTTATCCCACCTGACATCGGCAAAACCGCAAAACCCGAGGAGGCTTCCTTGCGAAAACTGATCGGCTTGATTGCCGCATGTCTTGCCCTGAGCGCCGGCGCCGCGGCTGCCGACGAGGTCGGCAAGGTCGGCGTCGACTGGGTCGGCAACGACATCATGATCGACGCGATCAAGGATCCGAAAGTCGACGGCGTCACCTGCCATGTCGCCTATTTCGATCGCAGCATCATCGATCGGTTGCACAAGGGCAATTGGTTCGAGGATCCCTCCGATTCCTCGATCTCCTGCCGCCAGACCGGGCCGATCACCATCGGCGACATCGACATGAGCGAGGGCGGCGAGGAGGTGTTCAAGCAGGGCCTCAGCCTGATCTGGAAGAAGCAGGTGGTGAACCGCATCTACGACAAGAAGAACGAGACGCTGATCTATCTGTCGCACTCGCGCCAGGTGCAGAACGGCTCGGCGAAGATGTCGGTCACCACCGTGCCGCTCTACGGCCAGAACGTGGTGTGGACCAAGGGTAAGCCGCAATAGGCATGGACCTGCGGAACGGACGATTAGTCCTGACTTGCGGGACCAATCGCCCGGGCGTAAAGCCGCGCCATGGACCGTCCTGAACACCTTGTCCTGAAAGATCCCGAGCCGCGCATCCATCCGACCGCGGAACTGAAAGGGTGCAAGCTCGGCCGCTATGCCTCGATCGGCGAGCGGGTGATCCTGCGCGAGGTGACGGTCGGCGACTTTTCCTATTTCGAGCGCCATTCGGAAGCGATCTACACGACGATCGGCAAATTCTGCTCGATCGCCGCCAACAGCCGCATCAATGCGCTCGAGCATCCGATCGATCGGTTGACCCAGCACAAGATCAGCTACCGGCCGAACGAATATTTCCGCTGGCTTGGCGTCGACGCGGCATTCCGCGAGCGGCGGCAAGCAAGGCCGGTCAGCATCGGTCACGATGTCTGGATCGGCCATGGCGCGGTCGTCATGCCTGGTGTGACGATCGGCAACGGCGCCGTCATCGGCGCCAATGCCGTGGTGACATATGACGTGCCGCCTTACGCAATCGTCGCCGGCGTCCCGGCGAAGCCTCTGCGCCAGAGGTTCGCCGCAGCCACGGCGGCGCGTATCGAGAACCTTGCCTGGTGGGACTGGGCGCCGGAAAAACTCGCCAGGGCGATCCCGGACATGCAGTCATTGCCGATCGAGGCCTTCCTCGATCGCTGGGAAGGCGCAACACCCTGATTTTTTAAAGATTTTCCGGAAGACGGTGCCCCTTCCGCCTAGCGGGGGTGGCGCGACGGAAGGGGCTGGAGGTAAACCGCCGTGAAGCGGAAGGAGCAGGCTTTTTGACCTGCATCGGCACTATGGCAACAAACGAATAAGGTGTTTTTTCGCGGCGAAACACCTTTGGCGCGTATCCGATTGCATGCGAGTGCGGGCGGAAAATTCGATCGGTGGGAACCTGAGGGGCCGGCGCCTTGTTTCTCTCGAGACGCCGCGTTCTGGCGGCCCCGGCGAGGGATGGATGATCGAGAGACTTTTCACCAAGGTCGCCAATTGGGTGGCTCATCTGGCCGGCATGCCGCCAACCTTCGCCATCTGCGTTCTGATCGTGCTGGTCTGGGGGGTGACCGGCCCGTTTTTCGGCTTCTCGGACACCTGGCAGCTGGTCATCAACACCGGCACCACCATCGTCACGTTCCTGATGGTGTTCCTCATCCAGAACACGCAAAATCGCGACAGCGCGGCCATCCAGACCAAACTCGACGAATTGATCCGGGTAAGCCGGGCCCACAACACCTTCATCGGCATCGAGCATCTGACCGAATCCGAGGTCGAGGAGATTCGCGACAAATGCGAAAAGGCCGCAAAGCGGCACGACCGGGAGGTCGCCCAGGCCGCTGTCAAGAAGGCGGTGGCGGGGAAGAACGGCACCAAGAGGAAGGCAGCCGCCTGAACGGACCCCCGTCAGCGGTTCATGAAGGCGGCGAACGCGTCCTTGTGATCCGGATGCCAGCGCGACAGGGCAGGGCGGTTCTCGATGATGTCGCCAATCGCCCAGGCCATGCGCTTTTCATCCATCGGCCGCGCCACCTCATTGTCCGGACAGAGGATGTAGAAGTCGTTCCGCTTAAGCGAAGCCAGCATGAAATCGATAACCTGCTCGCCCGTCCAGGCGCCGGCCGGCTTTTCCGTCGCGCCTTCGGTCAGTCCAGTGAAGGTGAAGCCGGGGATGAGCAAATGCGCGGAAACCTTCGCTCCAGGCTCGTTGCGCAGCGCATGCGCCAGACCCTCGGTGAATGTCTTCACGCCTGCCTTGGAGACGTTGTAGGCGAGGTTGCCGGGCGGCGTGGTGATGCCTTGCTTGGATCCGGTGTTGACGATCAGGCCGGGCTTGCCCGCGGCCAGCATGCGCGGCGCGAAGGCCTCGACGCCATGCACGACACCCCAGAAGTTGATGTTCAGCAGCCGCTTCCAGGCGTCACGGTTTTCCCACGGCTTGCCCGGGTTGTTGCCGACGCCGGCATTGTTCATCAGCACCGAAACCGCGCCGAATGCGCCGTAGGCAAGTTCGGCCAGCCGGTCGACCTCGTCGGCCTTGGAGACGTCGGTGGGAATTGGGAGAACGGCGTCGTCACCGGCAATGGCGGCGACCGCCTGTCTGGCCTGGTCAAGGCGCACGCCGCCGATATCGGCAATGACCGTCTTCATGCCCATTGCGGCGAACCGTTTCGCGGCGGCAAGGCCGATGCCGCTGGCGCCGCCGGTGATGACGGCGACATTGCCGGAGGCAAAAGCGGGCAGGGCGGTCTGGATTTCGGCGTCGCTGGTCATGATCGATGTCCTTGTTCGAGGTCGAGCCGAACTTAACGCCGGCCGGAGCCGAGACAAGCCTCGATCGCCGCGATGTTTGACCGCAATAGCCGCAACGGGTTGACCGCGACCGCTCGCCCCGCGCATGCTGGCAGGAAAGGAGTTCGACATTTGACCGACTGGATCGGCATCCTGAAGGAGCAGACCACCACCGGCGACCAGATGGGCCGCGAGGTGCCGAAGATGCTCGCCAACCCCGATATCAGCGAGGCACAGGTCAAGACCTTGTTCGCGGCGCTGGAGAAACAAGCGGACTTCGCCGAGAAGCTGCGTCTGGCGCTGGAAAAATTCGGCCATGATTTTCCCGTCATCAAGGCAGCGGAGCGGCTGGAGGAGCGCTATGCCGACCTTGCCGCCTCGGTGGCCGAGAAGCTGAAGGCGATGCGCAGCTAAACCTTTTGCTTATACGCAATTCCGGTCGGAAAACCGTTACACACTTTTCTGGAATTGCTTTAGTTGTTCCTCTCGATCAGCCGTTCGAAACGCTTGTCCGGCGCGAACCAGATGACCGCCACCAAGACGTAGATCGCCACGCCGATCCATTGGCTGACGAAGGTCAGCCCTATCCCGGCCAGATAGAGGGCCAGCGAAATCTTGCCCTTGAGATCCTGGCCCACGGCCCTGGCAAAGGTCGTCTCGGCACCATGCAGATGGCGCAGCTTGATGACCAGGATGTTGTAGGCAACGGCGCAGAGCGCGAGGTCGACGCCATAGACGGCGACCGGCACCGGGGCAAAGTGGTTTTCGCCCATGAAGGCCGTGGTCACCGGCATCAGCGACAGCCAGAACAGAAGGTTGAGGTTGGCCCACAGGACCCGGCCGTCGACGCGCTGCACGGTATGGAACATGTTGTGCAGATTGTTCCAGTAGATACCGACATTGATGAAGGACAAGACGTAGGAGAAGAAGATCGGCCATAGCGGCGCCAGCGCGGCAAGGTCCTCGCCGTGCGGAACCTTCAGCTCCAGCACCATGATCGTGATGATGATGGCGACGACGCCATCGGTGAATGCCTCGACCCGTCCCTTGCCCAATGATTCCTCCCTCGTCAGCCGACAGACGTTAAGGGAGGATGACGCGCAAGACCATACTGCCAGGATTGTCAGGAGGGCGTTCGGCGAGCGGAACGGCGCCACCATATAGGCGTTGGGCTTGCAATTTCCGGAGTTCGCCATGACCGACTACGCTCAAACCATGACGCGCGACTATGAGCTTGGCGGCGGCGCGGCAATGGCTGCCGTCGCCGCCATGATCGCCGCGCTTTTCGCCGGCAGCACGGCGTTGACACCGCTCTACGTGATCTACAAGCAGGCCTTTGGCTTCTCGCAGGTCACGCTGACGCTGGTCTACGCCGTCTACGTGATCGGCAACCTTGCGGCGCTGCTGTTCTTCGGGCGGTTGTCGGATGTCATCGGCCGCCGTCCGACGGCGCTGGCGGCGATGGCAGTCGCCTTGGTCAGCGCGCTGGTTTTCCTCTTCGCCGAAAACCTCGCGTGGCTTGACATCGCCCGCATCCTCAGCGGGCTGGGCATCGGGATCGGCGCGGGAACCGGCACCGCCTGGCTCGCCGAGCTGATCGAAGGCGAGGACAAGTCGCGGTCCGCCATCATTGCCACCAGCACCAACTTCGTCGGTCTCGGCCTCGGTGCTCTGATATCGGGCCTGCTCGCCGAATACGCGCCTTGGCCGCTCAGGCTGACATTCGCCGTTTATCTCGCTCTGCTGGTACTGGTCACGCTGCTGATCTGGCGCACGCGCGAGACCGTGTCCGAGCCGGGACGGCTCTCCCACGTTCCGATGCGGCCGCGGCTTTCGGTTCCCGACAGCATCCGCGCGCGGTTCGTGGCGCCAGCGGTGACCGGCTTCGGCGCCATGGCTCTCGTCGGCTTCTATGCGGCGCTGGCGCCGAGCGTGCTGGCGCAGCAGCTGCATGTCACCAACCACGCCGAAGCCGGGGCTCTGTTCTTCGAGCTGTCGATCGTGACCGCCGCGACGATCCTGGCGACGGCGCGGCTCGCCAGCCGCACCGTCATGCTGGCAGCGCTTGTCCTGATGATCCCGACGGTGGCGATGGTTGTCGCGGCGCAGGTCTTTGCTTCGATGGCGATCATGGTCATTGCCACCGCGCTCTGCGGCGTGGCGGCGGCGCTCGGCTATCGCGGCGGCTTGCAGGTGGTGAGCCAGATTGCGCCGGCCGATAGGCGCGCCGAGGTGGTCTCGGCCTTCTTCATCTGCTGCTTCTGCGGCAACGCGCTGCCGGTCATCGGCATCGGCGTGCTGTCGAGCTGGACGAATGCGATCGTCGCCAGCCTGGCCTTTGCCGCAATGATCACGATCTTCTCGCTTGTGGCACTGGGGTTCGGTGCGCGCCATGCCAGGTGACCTCGAGCAGCCGCCAATCCAGCAGAGCCTTCAGCCGTTCGGCGTCTCTGGCGCGAGACGGGCGCGCTGGCGCGGCACGCCGAGGCCGGTGTCCGGCGGCTCGCCGGCGGCCGGGCGCCCCTCGATCATGTGCATCGTGCGCCAGCGGCCGAAGCGATAGTAGGCGGCGGCCAGCACGAGAGAGGTGATCGAGCCGGCCGGAAAGCTCCACCACAGCGCTTCCTGACCGATGACGCTTCGCATGGAATAGGCAAAGCCGGTGCGCACGATCAGCACCGAGATGATCAGGATGATCAGCGGCGGCATGACGGCGCCGGTCGCGCGGACCGTGGCGAACAGCACAATCGTGATGCCGAACAGGATGAAGGACCAGGACGCCACCTTGTTGATGTGCGCGGCGATGTCGATCGCCGTGCTGTCGCCAGTCAGGAAAAGGCTGAGCACCGGGCGGTCGAAAACGAACAGCAGCGCCACCAGTGCGCCGGTCAGCACGAGGTTGAAGCCCACTCCGGACGCCGCAACCTTGCCGATGCGGTCCCAGCGTCCGGCGCCGACATTCTGCGCCGCCATCGAGGAGACGGCGGCGCCGATGGCCAAAGCCGGCATCTGGATATAGGTCCAGAGCTGCGCCGCGATGCCATAAGCCGCCGCAACTTGCGAGCCGTAGGAGTTGACGATCCCCATCACGGTCAGCGCCGCGGCCGAGATGACGATCATCTGCAGGCCCATCGGCACGCCCTTGGAGACGATAATGCGCAAAAGCGCCGGATCGGGCTTGAGCAGAGCCAGATCGCTGCCGGCGAGCCGCAGCGGATGCCTGCGCGCATAAAGCACGATCAGGATGGCGATCACGCTCACCGTCTGGCCGATCAGCGTCGCGGTGGCCGAACCGGCGATGCCGAGCTCGGGGAAGGGGCCGACACCGCGGATCAGGAGCGGGTTCAGGACGACGTCGAGCACGACCGCCAGCGCCATGAAGATGAACGGTGTCCTGGAGTCGCCGGCGCCGCGCAGCACCGTCATGACGAAGGATAAAAGGTTCATCATCGGCACGGCGACGAAGATGATGCGCAGATAGGCACGCGCCAGCGGCAAGGCGTCGGCCGGCGTGCCGAGCCCGGTGAGGATGGCGTCGACCCAGATCCAGCCGCAGACCGCGAACACCACCGAGACCAGGAAGAAGAAGGTCGCGCTCGTGCCGACGATACGACGGGCCTCGGGCAGGTCGCGGGCGCCGACGGACTGCGCGACCAGGATGGTTGCCGCCATGCCGATGCCGAACACCGTGCCGAGGATGAGAAACAGCACCAGATTGGCGTTGGAGGTCGCGGTCAGCGCCGCCTCGCCGAGGAAGCGCCCGACCCAGACGGCGTTGATCGAGCCGTTGAGCGACTGCAGCACGTTGGAGCCGAGCACCGGCAAGGCAAACAGAAGCAGCGTGCGCGGAATCGGGCCGCTGGTCAGGTCGTGGGTCCGCCGGCGAGCGGGCTTGTCGTCATCCATGGCGGGCACCGAAAATGAATCAGGCCCGCGATGCTATCGCAGGCCTGGTACTCATGCATCCCTTCCGGGCTCGGAGCGATGGAGCGCCCCCGGCGGCGGTGCTAGTTCGCGGCGAGGCTGTTTCCCGAAAGGCCGGGCAGGGTGACCTGATAGACGAGGAAGGTGGTGTCGACATCGGCGCCATGCTCGGCCTTGTAGGGTGCGCCGACCTGGAAGCCGTCCTGGGTGAGAAAATCGTTGTCGTTGGCGACGAACAGGAAATAGTCGTCTGGCAGCTTCGGATCGAGCACGCTTACCAGCGACATCGCCTCCCATTTTTCCGAGAGGTTGTTCCTGTCGTTTGGCGCGCCATTGTGCAGGCCGAAGCGGCCGAGCTCGCCTTTGTCGTTGATGTCGATGAAGGCGGTGAGCTTGGCCGGCGTCACCGACGGATCGAGCACGCCCTTCGGCGCGACCGGCTTGTCGGCGGCGTCGAACGGGCCGGTGGCGATGTCGGTGGCGGCGGAGAGGTCGACGATCTCGATCTTGCGGTAGACCGACTCGTCGCCCTTCACGCCTTGGCCGTTGCCGCTGTCGCGCGCCAGCATCAGGAAGCTCTTGTCGGACAGCGCCACGATCTCGCTCTGCGCGGCCACCTTGGTCTTGCCCTTGGCGTCCTTGAACACCGGCAGCGGCACGACATATTCGTGCGCCAGCTTGAGGTGGGCGAGGTCGGAGGCGTCATAGACCAGCGCACGGGTGTTTTGGCGCGTCGCGCCGGAATCGCCGCCATCCTGGCGGGGCGCCGATTGCAGCACGGCGATCAAGAACTTGCCGTCCGGCGTCATCGACATGCCTTCGAGGCCCTGGTTGTTCTGGCGTCCGGTCTCGGGATCCTTCGGATCGGGCTCGGCGGCGCCGGGGCCTGGATTGTCGGAAGCGAAGTTCGGCTTGCCGTGGCGCATCGGCACCAGGGCGGTCGGCGGCTGTGTCGCAGACATCAGATGGCCGTCGGCCGAGAAGCGGTAGATGTTGGGGCCATATTCGTCGGAAATGAACATGGTGCCGTCGGGCAGGCGCACGATCGCCTCGTCGTCCAACGAAAGCTTACCGTTGTCGGCCTGCGGCAGCATCGGCATTTCGCCGGCGGCGGGGCGCACGCCGTTCAGCGGATCGAGGCCGGTGGCATCAGTGCCCTTGTCGTCGGTCAGGAGCATGGTGTCGGCAAGCGTCACTTTGACGCCCGACTGTTCCTGTCCGGCGGCAGGCGGGGCGCCCGGAGCGGTCGGGGTCAGCTCGACCGAGATGGTGTTGAGGCGCGGGCGATAGTCGGTGGTGCCTTCGACGTTGTAGCCGCGATCGGGCAGCAGCCAGAGCGAGCCCTTGTAGCCGGCGCCGTCACGCGCCCAGGACTTGGTGTCGATCGACATGCCGGAGCCCGAGCCGAAGGTCTCGCCGAACTTGTCCTTCTGGCTTGCCGGAATGCGGCCAATGCCGACAAGCCCCTTGTTGACATAGGCGACGCCGTCGGCAAGCGCCGGGGTCACAGTGGTGAACAGGGCAAGCGCCGCGCCGAGCGCGACGGTTCGGTTGAGATGCTTCATGGAATATCCCCTTCTTGACGAGCATGCCGGAGGCCAAAGCCTGAAAGAGGGCGGCATCCGAATGCGGCCACCCTTTTCGATACGCGGTCTAGGACGTGAACGTGATGGTTGCGTGACACCTTCCTTCTCCCCTTGTGGGAGAAGGTGGATCGGCGCGCAGCGCCGAGACGGATGAGGGGCGCTGGAAGAAATGAGGCGCAATAAAATCAAATAATTACAATCGCTTAGGCCATTCAATGCAGCGATCCGTCCAGCACCCCTCATCCGACCTCGCTTCGCGAGGCCACCTTCTCCCACAAGGGGAGAAGGAGAGGGCGCTCAATCACTCTCTCTTGCAATCAGCTCCAGCGGCCAGACCTCGCGCATGATGCGCACGCCTTCCGGACCGGCATAGGCCGGAAGCGAGGCCAGCAGCATCTCGGCCAGCCGCCGGCCCATGGGCTCCAGCGACGGACGGAAGGCGGTCAGCGCCGGCGAGAAGTAGCGGCAGAGCGGCGTGTCGACGATGACGATCACCGCGATGTCGAGGCCGGGCCTGATGCCCATCTCGGCCAGTGCCTTGCAACCGCCGAGCGCCATGGCATCATTGTTGAAGATGATGGCTGTCGGCCGGTCCTTTGACAGCACCACGCGCGGCGTCACCTCGTAGCCGCCGGCCTCGTTGATGAAGCCGTCGGCGATCAGGCCGGGGTCGACTTCGATGCCATGCCTCTTCAGCGCCTTGCGGTAGCCGTCGAGGAACAGGTAGCCGAAGTTGAGATCGAGCGAAGGGCGGATGGCGGCAATGCGGCGGTGGCCGCGCGCGACCAGCCGGTCGACGGCTTCATCGCCCGCCCTCTCGAAATCGATATCGAGCGAAGGATAGGTGTCGCCGCCGGATTGACTTCGGCCAAGCGTGGCGAAGGGAAAGCCGGCCTTGCTGAGATAGTCGATCCGATCGTCTTCCCGCCGTGTATTGGCCAACACGACCGCGTCGGCCCGGCGCGTCTCAACCACGCGGCGCAGCCTCTCCTGCTGATATTGGCCGGGCTCACCCATGACGACCATCAGATCTAGGTCATACTCGGCGAGCCGCGCCTGCAGACCGGTCAGGAACGGGATGAAGAACGGCTCGCCATATTGCTGGTCGCCCGGATGCGGTTGCAGCATGAAGGCGATTGAACGGGTGGCGCCCTGCCTGAGGCTGCGGCCGGACTGATTGGGCGAATAGTTCAGCTTCCTGGCCGCGTCGAGCACGCGCTGGCGCGTCTCGGCATTGACGTCGGCACGGCCGTTCAGCGCGCGCGACACGGTGCCGATCGAAATGTTCAGGTGACGTGCGAGATCGTGGATGCTGGACGCCAAGGCCGGTTCTCCCCCTGTCTTCGCTAGCACCGGCGGCTGCTCAGGCCAAGCAGCCGATGACGATTTTCGCGAGCGGGCGATTGACATTCTACGCCATCGGGTGTGTTGTCGTAAACGTTTACGGGAAAACGTTTACGGTGATGCCGTGGATGCTGTGACACTCGGCCTGGAGGGGTCGAGCGGAGGAGGAACGCTGGATGATAAAGGTCGTCCTGGTCGGGTGCGGAGCCATGAGCAGGCACTGGCTCGACGCCGTGAAGCAGATCGAGGGGCTCGCTATTGCCGGCCTTGTCGACCTCGATGCCGAGCGGGCGCAGGCGAGGGCACGGGAATACGAGCTCTCCAACGCCGTCATCGGCACCAGCCTCGACGCCGTTCTCGACCAGACCAAGCCCGATGCCGTGTTCGATGTCGTGGTCCCTGCGGCGCGCCGCGAGGTCGCGCTCTCCGCCTTCGCCCATCATTGCCATCTTCTCACCGAGAAGCCACTCGCCGACAGCCCCGCGAACGCGCGCGCCATCGTCGAAGCCGCGCGCCAGGCCGGGCGCATCCACGCCGTCGTCCAGAACCGCCGCTATGTCGCCAATGTCAGGCGGATCAGGCGCTTCCTCGACTCCGGCGCCATCGGCAAGCCGACCAGCATCCATGCGGATTTCTTCATCGCGCCGCATTTCGGCGGCTTTCGCGAGGAGATGGCCCACGTGCTGCTGCTCGACATGGCGATCCACACGTTCGATGCTGCTCGCTACATGGTCGCCGGCGAGCCGGCCAGCGTCTATTGCCAGGAATGGGAGCCGGCCAATTCGTGGTACCGGCAGGGATCGTCGGCCAGCGCCGTCTTCGATCTCGGCGGCGGCAAGGTCTTCACCTATGCCGGCTCCTGGTGCGCGGACGGCTTCCGCACCAGTTGGGAAAGCGCATGGCGGATCGTCGCCGAGCGCGGCAGCCTGCTCTGGGACGGTCATGATGGGCTGAAGGCAGAGGTGGTTGCGCCTGGCCGCGACGGTATCATCGACAAGACCCAGCCGATCGACGTGCCGACGCTCGACCCCGTTGATCGGGTGGGCGGACATCTCGGCATCATCAAGGATTTCATGCACGCGATCGAGACCGGTAGCGAGCCGGAGACGCGCGGCGCCGACAACATCAAGAGCCTGGCCATGGTCTTCGGCGCCATCGAAAGCGCGGAAACCGGGCGGCGCGTCGCGATCGTGGCTGAGGAAGGATGACGATGCCAAACCCGCTTCTCGACATCAGGATCGGCACCATGGTGCGGGCCAATCTCGACGATCCGGCAGCCTATATCAGACAGATCCTGCCGCTTGGCTTCGAGAGCATCCAGCCTTTCTTCTGGCAGACGCTGGGGGACAAGGATCTGCCGCGGCTCGCCGGAGAGATCCGCGAGGCGATCGGCGACGCCGACGTGACGGTGTCCTCGAT
The DNA here is from genome assembly GCA_004020545.1 of Mesorhizobium sp. GTDB lineage: Bacteria > Pseudomonadota > Alphaproteobacteria > Rhizobiales > Rhizobiaceae > Mesorhizobium. The sequence goes on from SAQE01000002.1 coordinate 324,799, forward strand.
CGGCGTGTTCGGCAATCCGCTGGAAAACGGCGATGTCGACCGCGGCGTGCTCGCGGCCTGGGAGAGGGTCATCGACAACGCGCATCTGTTCGGCGTTTCCACGGTCAGCGGCTTCACCGGCCGCATCCGCGGCAAGAAGCTGACCGACAGCCTGCCGCGCTTCCGCGAGGTCTGGGGACCGCTGGCCAGGCGCGCCGCCGACAAGGGCGTGCGGATCGCCTTCGAGAACTGCGCCATGGACGGCAACTGGGCGAGCGGCGACTGGAACATCGCCCACAATCCCGATGCCTGGGAGCTGATGTTCAACGAGTTGCCAAACGACAATCTCGGCCTCGAATGGGAGCCCTGCCACCAGCTCGTCTATCTGATCGATCCGATCCCGCAGATCCGCAAATGGGCGCCGCGCATCTTCCATGTCCACGGCAAGGACGCGACCGTGCGCTGGGACGTTATCCGCGAGCATGGCGTGTTCGGCCGCCTGCCCTTCGTGCAGATGCGCACACCGGGCTTCGGCGACAGCGACTGGACGCGGGTGATCAGCGAATTGCGGCTGGCCGGCTACAAGGGCGCCATCGACATCGAGGGCTGGCACGACCCGGTCTATCGCGGCGACCTCGAGATCACCGGCCAGGTCAGGGCGCTCGACTATCTGAAGCAGTGCAGGGGAGGCGCGAGCTACCTGTCGAACCCGATGTGAGGATCGGCCGGCGGAGGAGCCGGCCGAAAGACCGCGGCGCCGTGCCGAGGCAATCGTCGAAAACACCCTCCGTTGCGAGGGACCAAAAGGGAGGAACGTGCATGAGCATGACGACCAGAAGGACTGTTCTGCGCTCGACCGTCGTGGCGACCGCCGCGGCGCTGTGCGCCTCGATCTCCACCTTGCCGGCGCGGGCGCTCGACGCCCAATGGTGCAAGGACGTTCACATCCGCTTCTTCGTCGGCGGCGCCGAGGGCGACGCCTTCGGCACCATCGTCTACAATGGCGCCAAGCAGGCGGCCGCCGATCTCGGGCCGAAAGTCGACTACATCTTCTCCCAATGGGATGTCGAGAAGATGGTCCAGCAATTGCGCGAGGCGGTCGCGGTCAAGCCCCAGGGCATCGCCATGATGGGCCATCCGGGCGACGCCGCGATCATGCCGCTGGCCGAACAGGCGCATAAGGACGGCGTCAAGATGATGTACCAGAACGTTCCGGTGCCGAAGGTGGTGGCGGCGTTCGGCGGCGGCTATGTCGGCGCCCAGCAGGAGCAGCAGGGCCGCGCGCTCGGCGCCGAGGCGTTCAAGCTCGGCAAGCTTAAGGCCGGCGACAAGGCGATCATGATCGGTCCGTTCGAGAACGAGAACCGAGGCGCGCGCGAGCGCGGCACGGTGGCGGCGCTGAAGGAGGCGGGCGTCGAGGTGATCCAGCTCTCCTCGCCGCCGAGCGGCGAATGGGCCTCCGATCCCAATCTCGCCATTCCGGTGATCACGGCGGCGCTGCTCAACCATCCCGACGTCAAGGCGGTCGGCTATCCCGGCGGACAGATGCTCGGCAACGTCGCCACATACATGCAGGCGGCGGGACGCAAACCCGGCGACATCTTCAACTTCGGCTTCGATACCAGCCCGCAGATCGTCGAAGGGTTCAAGGGCGGCTGGGTGCAGCTCACGGCCGACCAGCAGCCGTTCTTGCAGGGCTATTTGCCGATCCTCAGCCTCTGCCAGCAGGTGGTGCTGGGGCTGGCGCCGATGAATGTCGATACCGGCGCCGGCTTCGTCACGCCGCAGAACTACGAGATTGTTTCCGAGCTGGCCAAGCAGGCGCTGCGTTGACCTCCCAAGCTGCCGGCCGGGATTATTGCCCGGCCGGCGAGATGACCGGCAGACAGACAATTCCAGCGAGGATCGCATGAGCGAACGCATCATCGAACTGCGCGACATCAAGAAATCCTACGGCCAGGTCTATGCGCTGGGCGGCGTCAACCTCAGCGTCGATCGCGGCGAGGTGGTCGGCCTGATCGGCGACAACGGCGCCGGCAAGTCGACGCTGATCAAGATCCTGTCCGGCGTGGTCAAGCCGACCAGCGGCGACATCCTGGTGCGCGGCAAACCGGTCACCGGATGGAGCGCGGCACGCTCGCGCGACGCCGGCATCGAGACGGTGTTCCAGGACCGGGCTCTGGCCGTGCAGCAGACGATCGTGCGCAACATCTTCATGGGCCGCGAGCTCACCGGCTTCATGGGTTGGCTGAAGGTCAACAAGGAGATCGAGGAGGCGAGCCGGCTGATGCGCGAGATCGGTTTCACCTCGAAGGTGTTCACGCCACACTCGATCGTCGGCCAGCTCTCGGGCGGCGAGCGCCAGGGCGTGGCGATCGCCCGCGCCATCTACAAGCAGGCGGAGCTGATCATCCTCGACGAGCCGACGACGGCGCTGTCGCTGACCGAGACCGCCAAGGTCTTCCATTTCGTGCGCCAGGTGCGGGCGAGCGGCCGCTCGATCCTGTTCATCGGCCACAACATCCACCATGTCTTCGACATCGCCGACCGCTTCGTGGTGCTCGACCGCGGCAAGGTGGCGCTGACCGCCGACCGCAGCGAGGTGAAGTCGGCCGAGGACCTGATCAACTTCATGGAAGACGTGGCGCATCCTGGCGGCTTGCCGGGGCTGCACGAGGACGCGGAGCAGAGAGCGTGATGAGCAAGGCCATGGAACCCGATCTGCAGACTCCGCTGGGGAGAACAAGCGGCCAGGCAGCCAAGGAATGGAGCCATCCGTCCAATCACTGGCTGCGCGGCTTCGTCCTCGACAATCGCGCATCGCTGGGCACGCTCGCGGTGTTCATCGTCATGATGGCGGTGTTCATCATCGCCAACCCGACCGTCTTCACCACCTGGTATCTCTACAGCTCGGTGCTGACGACGCTGCCTGTCGCGCTGTTCGTGGTGGTGCCGCTGGTCTTCGTCGTCACTTGCGGCGAGATCGACCTGTCGTTCCCGGCGACGATGGGCTTTGCCTCCTGGGTCTTCGCGCTGGTGGTGCAGGCGGGCTACGATCCATTCCTCGGCATTGCCGCGGCGCTGGTCACTGGCACGCTGCTCGGCTTCCTTGTCGGCTCGCTGGTGGTCTATGGCGGGCTGTCGTCGCTGATCGCCACGCTCGGCATGAATTTCCTGCTGCGCGGCCTGATTCAGATCATCAACGAGGGCAAGTCGACGGCGCTGACAAACCTTGCCGATAGCCGGGCTTACGCGATCTTCTCAAGCCAGCTTTTCGGCATTCCGGTGCAGATCTTCTGGGCGATCGCCTTCGTCGTCTTTTCCGCGCTGCTCTACAATCGCCACCGCTTCGGTGCGCAGGTGAAAGTGGTCGGCGACAATCCGGACAGCGCCAAGCAGATGGGCATCGACGTCAAGCTCGTGCGGGTAAAGGTGTTCGTCTTCACCGGCATCGGGGCGGCGATCGCCGGCACCTTCTCGGTGATGATCAACTTCACCTGGTGGCCGACGGCGGGCGACGGCTATCTGCTGCCGGTGCTGGCCTCGGTGTTCGTCGGCGGCACGCCGACCTGGGGCGGCATCGGCACGGTAGTCGGCGGCGCGATCGGCGCGGTCACGGTGTCGTTCATCCAGACCGGCGTGGTGGCAGCGGGCTTGAGCGGCTTCTATGTCCAGTTCTTCAATGGGCTGATCATCATCCTGTCGCTGCTCGGCCACAAATGGAACCAGGCGAGATACCGGTGAGAGGGCGGCTCAAACCCCGGTGACAAACCCGTCCAGCACGCGTTTCTGGCCGGCCTTGTCGAAGTCGATGGTGAGCTTGTTGCCGTCGATTGCCGCGATGTTGCCGTTGCCGAATTTCTGGTGGAACACGCGGTCGCCTAGCTTGAAGGCGGAGGGCGTGTCGGCGACGGATTTGGCGACCAGCTCGCCCTCGATGGTGCGGCCCTTCACGCTCGTCCTGCCGGCGCCATAGCCGCTGTCGGTCTCGCCGTAGCCGATGCGCTCGACCTGGTGGCCGGAACGTGTGCCCCAGTTGCGGTCGGTCGCCTCGGTGCGGTTCGCCTGCGCGCGCTGCCAGCCGGGCGTCGCATAGGTGTTGGAAAAGCTGCCGGATTTCTCGGCGCCGATATTGTCGAAGCGCGACGCGCCATAGGGGTTCTGCCGGCCGCCGCCGCGGCCTGAGGCGAATGAGCCACCGCCGTAAGGGTTGCCATAGCCGCCATAGGAATTGCCGCCGTCCGCGACATCGACATGGGTCTCCGGCAGCTCGTCGAGGAAACGCGACGGGATCGTCGACTGCCACAGCCCATGGATCAAGCGGTTGGAGACGAACCAGATATGCAGGTTCTTCTTCGCGCGTGTCAGGCCGACATAGGCAAGCCGGCGCTCTTCCTCCAGGCCCGAGCGGCCGCCTTCGTCCAGCGCGCGCTGATGCGGGAACAGGCCTTCCTCCCAGCCGGGAAGGAAGACGGTCTCGAATTCGAGGCCTTTGGCCGAGTGCAGCGTCATGATCGAGACCGCGTCGAGCGATTCGCCTTGCTCGGCTTCCATGACCAGCGCCACATGCTCGAGGAAGGAGCGCAGCGATTCATACTCCTCCATGGAGCGGATCAGTTCCTTCAGGTTCTCCAGCCGCCCGGGCGCTTCCGCCGAGCGGTCGTTCTTCCACATGTCGGTGTAGCCGCTCTCCTCGAGAATGGTCTCGGCGAGCTCGGTGTGCGGCTTGGTCTCCAGCGCCTTCTGCCAACGCTCGAAATTGGCCGCGACCTCGCGCAAGGCGGCGCGCGGCTTCGGCTTCAACTCGTCGCTTTCGGCAAGCGTCGCGGCGGCCTCCAGCATCGGGATGCGTAATGCCCGCGCCGTATCGTGGATCTGGCGGATGGTGGCTTCGCCGAGCCCGCGCTTCGGCACGTTGACGATGCGCTCGAAAGCGAGGTCGTCGCCGCTGTTGGCGACGACACGGAAGAAGGCCAGCGCATCGCGGATTTCCATCCGCTCGTAGAAACGCGGGCCGCCGATGACGCGGTAGTTAAGGCCAAGCGTGATGAAACGGTCTTCGAAGGCGCGCATCTGGAAGGACGCGCGCACCAGGATCGCCATGTCGTTCAGATTGTGCTTCTGGCGCTGGTAGGCCTCGATCGTCTCGCCGATGGCGCGCGCTTCTTCTTCCGAGTCCCAGGCGGCATGGACATGCACCTTGTCGTCTTCGGGATCGTCGCGGTCGGTGAACAGCGTCTTGCCGAAGCGGCCTTCATTGTAGGCGATGAGGTGCGAGGCCGCGCCCAGGATGTGGGCGGTCGAGCGGTAGTTGCGCTCCAGCCGGATGATGGTGGCACCCGGGAAATCCTTGTCGAAGCGCAGGATGTTGTCGACCTCGGCGCCGCGCCAGCCATAGATCGACTGGTCGTCGTCGCCGACGCAGCAGATGTTTACGGTGGCGCGGGTTTCGGCCGATCGCGCCTTACCCTCCCCTAGATGGGGAGGGTCGTCGCGAAGCGACGGGGAGGGGTGACCGGCGCCGGCGCTGCCACCCCCACCCGCGCCGCTCCGCGGCGCGACCTCCCCCATCGAGGGGGAGGTAGGTCTTTGCGCCAGCAAGCGCAGCCACATGTACTGCGCGGTGTTGGTGTCCTGGTACTCGTCGACCAGGATGTATTTGAACTTGCGGTGATAGTCCTTCAGCACGTCCGGATAGGCGCGGAAGATGCGGATCGGGTGGTAGAGCAGGTCGCCGAAGTCGCAGGCGTTCAGCGTCTGCAGCCGCTCCTGATAGGCCTTGTAGAGCTGGCGGCCCTTGCCGTTGCCGAAGCTGCGCGCATCGCCTTCCGCAATCTCGTCAGGACCGAGGCCCTTGTTCTTCCAGTTATCGATCATCTGGGCGAACTGCTTGGCCGGCCAGCGCTTGTCGTCCAGCCCTTCGGCCTGGATGATCTGCTTGATCAGCCGCACCACGTCGTCGGTGTCGAGGATGGTGAAATCGGATTTCAGCCCGGCAAGCTCGGCATGGCGGCGCAACAGCTTGACGCCGATCGAATGGAAGGTGCCGAGCCAGGGCATGCCTTCAACGTTGCCTTCGCCGATCAGCAAGCCGATGCGCTGCTTCATCTCGCGCGCGGCCTTGTTGGTGAAGGTCACGGCGAGGATCTGCGAGGGGAAAGCCCTGCCCGTGGCAAGGATATGGGCGATGCGCGTGGTCAAAACCCGCGTCTTGCCGGTGCCGGCGCCGGCCAGAACCAGAACCGGGCCTTCGGTGGTCTCAACCGCCAGCCGCTGCTCGGGATTGAGGCCCTTCAGATAATCGGGCGCACTGTTTTGAGCGCTGCGGGCCGCCATGGCGCGCGCGGCAATACCGGACGGGGCCGCGGGCCGCGCATTCGGTTCGTCAAAGAAGGGCATGTCTTCCGAAAACCCGGACATCGCCCCGAATGTAGTGATTCGGCAGCGAAAGGCCAGAAGCGTCTACGTTTTGTTCCATTTTTGCGCTGCTCTGGTTCGCTTGACAGGCGCGGCCGGGGAGGGAAAGCTGCCGGCAGGGCAGGGACGGCACGCCGTTGCCTGAGAGGCGCCGCGCGGCGCAACAGTCGAAGGAGTATCATCTTGGCTGTCACCATCACCTCCCTCGTCCTCTTCCTCATCGGCTTGGTTCTCGGCGGCGGCGGCATTTGGTTGGTCTCGCTGGGCGGCAGCTGGTACTACGTGATCGCCGGCCTTGCTTTCCTGGTCACCGCGTTTCTTATCTTTCGGCGCAAGTCGACATCGCTCTGGCTCTACGCGGCATTCGTGATCGCCACGCTGTGCTGGGCTGTCTGGGAGATCGGCTTCGACTGGTGGCAGCTCGCTCCGCGCGGCGGCGTCATCGTGTTGATCGCGCTGTGGCTGCTGACGCCGTGGGCGCGCCGCGGATTCACCGGCCCCGACGGACGGGCACCGCTGATCCTGGCGGTGTTGGCCTCGCTCGCGGTCGCGGGGTACTCGATGACAGCCGATCCCAAGGACATCGGCGGCACGCTGGGTTCCGACAAGGTGGCGCCGACGGCCAATCTCGGCGGCGACATGCAGGCCGGCGAATGGCATTTTTACGGCCGCACGCCGTTCGGCCAGCGCTATTCGCCGCTCGACCAGATCACGCCCGACAATGTCGCCAAGCTGCAGCCGGCCTGGACCTATCGCACCGGCGATGTGAAAGGCCCCAACGACATCGGCGAGACGACCTATCAGGTGACGCCGCTGAAAGTTGGCGATGCGCTGTTCATCTGCACGCCGCACAATTTTGCCATCGCCATCGATGCCGCGACCGGTAAGGAGAAATGGCGCTATGATCCGAAGGTCAAGCTCGACCCCGACCGCCAGCATCAGACCTGCCGCGGTGTTTCCTATTACGCCGATGCCAAGATCGCGGCCGGACAACCATGCGCCGCGCGTGTCTATCTGCCGACGTCCGACGCGCGTCTGATCGCGCTCGATGCCGCGAGCGGCCAGGTGTGTCCGTCCTTTGCCCAAGGCGGGACGCTGAACCTGCTCGCCAACATGCCCTATCCGAAGTCGGGCTACTATTATTCGACCTCGGCGCCGCTGATCGTCGCCGGCAAGATCATCGTCGGCGGCGCGGTCAACGACAATTATTCGACCGAGGAGCCTTCGGGCGTCATTCGCGCCTATGACGCCGGCACCGGCGCGCTGTTGTGGAATTGGGATTCCGGCAATCCGGACCAGACGACGCCGCTGCCGGCGGGGCAAAACTACACCAACAACTCGCCCAACATGTGGTCGACCGCGAGCGCCGACGAGAAGCTCGGCCTGCTCTATGTGCCGCTCGGCAACCAGACGCCGGACCAGCTCGGCATGGGCCGCAGCGCCAATGTCGAGAAGTTCTCCTCCTCGATCACGGCGCTCGACCTCAACACCGGGCAGTTGCGCTGGGTTCGCCAGACAGTGCATCACGATCTGTGGGACATGGATGTGCCGGCCCAACCGACGCTGGTCGACATCACCTCGGCCAGCGGCGCGATCGTGCCGGCGCTGGTCGGCCCGACCAAGCAGGGCGATCTCTATGTGCTCGACCGGCGCACAGGCGAGCCGATCGTTCCGGTGAAGGACGTGCCGGCGCCGGGTGGCGCCATCGAAGGCGACCATGCATCGCCGACGCAGCCGGAATCGGATCTGTCGTTCAATCCCAAGCCGCTGACCGGCGCCGACATGTGGGGCGTCACCATGTTCGACCAACTGGCGTGCCGGATCGAGCTCAGGAAGCTGCGCTATGAGGGGCGCTATACGCCGCCCTCGCTGCAGGGATCGCTGATCTATCCCGGCAATTTCGGCGTCTTCAACTGGGGCGGCGTCGCGGTCGACCCGGTGCGTCAGGTGATGTTCGGCATGCCGACCTATCTTGCCTTCACTTCCAGGCTTGTACCCCGCGCGGAGGTGCCGCCGCCGGGCGACAACACCAAAGGCAGCGAACAGGGGCTCAACCGCAACGAGGGCGCGCCTTACGCGGTGGTGATGGGACCGTTCCTGTCGCCGCTAGGCATTCCCTGCCAGGCTCCGCCCTGGGGCTATGTCGCCGGCGTCGACCTCAGGACCGGCCAGATCGCCTACAAGCATCGCAACGGCACCGTCTACGACATGACGCCGCTGCCGCTGCCGTTCAAGGTCGGCGTTCCAGGCATTGGCGGGCCGATGGTCACCGCCGGCGGCGTGGCCTTCCTCGGCGCCGCGGTCGACGATTATCTGCGCGCCTATGATCTCACCACCGGCAGGCAGCTCTGGCGGGCAAGGCTGCCCGCGGGAGGGCAATCGACGCCGATGACCTACACGGTCGCCGACGGCCGCCAGTTCGTTGTCATCGTCGCCGGCGGCCACGGCTCGGTCGGCACCAAGCCGGGCGATTATGTGATGGCCTACACGCTGCTGAAATAGATGGGCGATGTCCAGGTGATGCCTGACCTGAAGCTCGGCGCATCTGTCGCATAGGCAACTGCCCCGGCCCTGACTGGACCATGCGAGCTTCGACCCTATCTTGCGCGTCAAACAGCCGGCGAGGAGAGCCATGACCGAACCCGTTGCCAAGCCCGTCATCACTCAGGCGATGATCGATGCCTATGACGAGTACACGCATCTGACGCTCGATCGGCGCCGCTTCATGGAGCAACTGACCAGGCTTGCCGGATCGGGCGCCGCGGCCGCGGCGATCGCGCCGATGCTGGCGGCGAACTCGGCCAAGGCGGCAATCGTCGCCGAGGACGATCCGCGCGTGAAGGGTGAAGATATCACCTATCCCGGCAGCAGCGGCGAGATCAAGGCGTATCTGGTCAAGCCGGTGAGCCAGTCAGGCAAGCCGGGAACTGTCATCGTCATCCATGAGAACCGGGGGCTCAATCCGCATATCCGCGATGTCGCCCGGCGCGTGGCGCTGGAAGGTTTCGTCGCGCTGGCGCCCGATTTCCTGTCGCCGCTCGGCGGCACGCCCGCCGACGAGGACAAGGCGCGCGACATGTTCACCAAGCTCGACGCCGCCCAAGTCGCGGCGGACGGCGTTGCGACGGTCGCGTACCTCAAGGGCTTGGAGGATGGCAACGGCAAGGTCGGCGCGGTCGGCTTCTGCTGGGGCGGCGGCACGGTGAATGCGCTCGCCGTCAATGCGCCTGACCTCAACGCCGGCGTCGCCTATTACGGCATGCAGCCGAAAGCCGAGGAGGTGCCGAAGATCAAGGCGGCGCTGCTCTTGCATTATGCCGGGCTGGACGAACGCATCGACGCCGGCATCGATGCCTACAAGAAGGCGCTCGATGCCGCGCATGTCGAGTACACGGTCCATGTCTATGACGGCGTCAACCACGCTTTCAACAACGACACCTCGGCCGCGCGCTACGACAAGAAGGCGGCCGATCTTGCCTGGGGGCGGACGATCGCGTTCCTGAAGGAGAAGCTGGCCTGAGGCGTGTTGATATTCAGGTGAGCCCGGCCTGCAAACGGCATCGTCGGCGGATCACTCCGGCGCCGGCTTGTGGATGGCGATGCCCGCCACAACCAGCGCAATGCCGAGGCAGTCGGTGAGGCTCGGAACTTGTCTGAGCACGATGACGCCGATCAGCGTCGCGGTGAGCGGCAAGAGCGAGAGCATCAGCGCGAAGCTGGCGCGCGGCAGCCGCGCCATGGCGAGCTGGTCGCAGATGTAAGGGATGACCGAGGAGCAGATGCCGACGCCGATGGCGGCGACGAGCAGTGCCGGGGCCGAGAAGGCGGGCAGCGCCTCGCTGAAGCCGATGGGCAAAACGACGATGAAGGCGATCGCCATGGCTGTGCCGAGGCCGGCGATGCTGATGCCGGTCTGGGCGATGCGGTGGCCCAGCACGATGTAGCCGACGAACAGCGAGCCGTTCAAGAAGGCCCAGAACAGGCCGACTGGGTCGCTGGACCATTTGATATCGATCAGCAGCAAGGTGCCGGCGACGGCGACGGCGAGCGCCGCGACATTGCGCCTGCTTCTGAGGCCGACCAGCGCAACGCCGATCGTGCCGACGAATTCGATCGCGGCGACCAGCGAGATCGGCAGGCGGTCGAGCGCCAGATAGAACGCGCAGTTCATCACCGCCAGGCAGGCGCCGAAGGCCAACAGAAGCAAACGGGTCGGGCGGTCGGCCCGGGCAAAGACCGTCCACGGCCTAGTGAGCGGCGCGAAGATGAGCGCGGCACTGGCAATGCGCAGCCAGGCCATGCCGAGCACGCCGACCTGAGCGAACAGCAGCACGGCGAAGGCCGGCCCGAGGTAGTGGAAGATCGCGCTGACGCAAAACCAGACATGCGGCGGCAGCGCATTTGCCATTCCGGCGAGGACAGGGCGTGCAGCGTTGATGTCGCCAGTGATCTGGTTCGTCGCCCGAACTTGCGCTTCAGATTCCATAGGATCATTATCGCAGGCGAACTTCGCGGTTTATATGGGCGATGAACAGCTTTGATGGCCGTTCACTTTCTGAAGAAAGAGAATTCCCTTGAAACGCCTTCGAAATGAAAATGCCGACCTGGGTGCGGCGGACCTGAAAATCCTGCGGCTCCTGGAAAAGGATGCCCGCACCAGCACGGCGGAGCTGGCGCGTGCGGTCGGGCTTTCGGCGCCGAGCGTGGCCGAGCGCATCCGCAAGCTGCAGGAGAACGGCGTGATCGAGGCCTATACGGTGAGGATCAATCCGGCGGCACTCGGCATGAAGCTGTCGGCCTGGCTCCGAATCAGGCCAGTGCCAGGGCAGCTTTCCATTGTGGCGGAGATCATCCGCGAACTGCCGGAAATCGCGCAATGCGACCGGGTGACCGGCGAGGATTGCTTCATCGCGCTGGCGCATGTCGGCTCGGTGGCCGAGCTGGAGCGGGTGATCGACAAGATCATTCCCTATGCGATGACCAACACCGCCATCATCCAGTCGTCGCCGGTCGAGCCGCGCTCGCCGCTTCGCGGTCTAGGGGAGCGCTGAGGGCTCGATGTGCCCCCGCCTCATGCGCGCCTGCTTGAGAATCGCGCGCCAGCGGATCATGTCGAAGGGGATAGGCTCGTTGTTGTTGGCGATATGGAAGATCTCGTTGTTGACGTTCTTCAGCGATCGCCAGAAATCGTAGTCGGTGATGCGCGGATCGGCCGCCAACCGCTCCACTTCGACCTTGATGTCGGTTTTCATGCACTGTCCTCGCGCCGCATTCCGCCTGCCGCCCGCGCGTAACCCGGTACGGCGGTTTTCGAACGTGCCACTGAGTCGTTCAACGGACTCAAGTGGCTTGTTCACGTTAAAACCTCGGTAAGGTTAACGCGGGCGCCTGGGTTTTCAAGCGCTCTTGCGCTTGATGCCGATCGAGCGGCCGGCGCGCTCCGGCATCGGCAGCGCGGCATGGGCGGCGTGCATGGCTTCAACCTTTGCCATCACGTCGGCCGGGAAGGGGGCGACCTTCGGTCCGGCCATATCGACATGCAGCGAAAGCTGCTCGGACGTCGCGGCCAGCCAGCCGTCGACATGGCGGATTTCCTGATAGGCTCTCAGCCGCTTCTCGTCATGGTCGATGAGCTGGAACGAGACCTTCACCTTATGGTCGAGGTGAAGCTCCTGCACGTAGCAGACATGGACTTCCGCCGTGTAGATGGTGAGGCGGCGTTCCTTGGCGTAGTTCGGCCCCATGCCCATCAACTCGAAGGCTTCGTCCGAGCAGCGGTCGAACAGCACGTTGTAATAGGCCATGTTGAGATGGCCGTTATAGTCGATCCAGTCCTTCTCGATCGCCATCGGCTTGGAAATGATCGGCGCGGGCATCGTCATCTGGTTTTCCTCGATCGTCGCTGGACAGGGCGTGGCTGGTGAGGTTCTCTTCGTTCTGGCGCAATTCCGGACGGAAAACCGCTTCACAATTTTCCTGGAATTGCTTTAGGCATCATCCATAGCTGCATTACAAGAGTGGCCGCTGGTCCATTCGCGGAGGAATTCATGGCTTTGAGCGACCTCAACCCCGTCGAGCGCAATGAGGAAGGCATCGCCGCCGTGCTCGGCATCCTGAAGCAGCGGTTCGGCGAGCGCTTCCAGACCGGCGAAGCGATCCGCGGCCAGCACGCGCACACCACCACCTACATCCCGACACAGGCGCCGGACGGCGTCGCCTTCGTGGAGAGCACAGCCGAGGTGCAGGAGATCGTGCGCGCCTGCGCCGCGCATCGCGTGCCGGTCATCGCTTTCGGCGTCGGCTCCTCGCTCGAAGGCCACACCAACGCGCCGGGCGGCGGCATTTCCATCGACACCTCACGCATGAACCGTATCCTGTCAGTCAATCCGCAGGATCTCGACTGCACGGTCGAGCCCGGCGTGACGCGCGAGGACCTCAACCGGCATTTGCGCGACACCGGCCTGTTCTTCCCGATCGATCCCGGCGCCAACGCCTCGCTGGGCGGCATGGCGGCGACGAGGGCATCCGGCACCAACGCCGTGCGCTACGGCACGATGCGCGAGAATGTACTGTCGCTGACGGCGGTGATGGCCGACGGCGAGACGGTGACGACAGGCAAGCGGGCGAAGAAAAGCTCCGCCGGCTACGACCTGACGCGGCTGCTGGTCGGCTCGGAAGGCACGCTCGGCATCATCACGTCGCTGACGCTCAGGCTGCAGGGCATTCCGCAGGCGATCTCCGGCGGCGTCTGTCCTTTTCCGACTCTTGAGGCAGCCTGCAACACGGTGATTGCGACCATCCAGATGGGCATCCCGGTGGCGCGCATCGAACTGGTCAACGCGCTACAGATGCGGGCGATGAAGAACTATTCGAAGCTCGACTACCCGGAGAGCCCGTGCCTGTTCGTCGAATTCCACGGCAGCGACGCGGGCGTCGCCGAACAGGCCGAGACTTTCGGCATGATCGCCGAGGAACAGGGCGGGGGCCCGTTCCTGTGGACCAGCGTCGCCGAGGAGCGGACGAAGCTCTGGAAGGCGCGCCACGATGCCTATTGGTCGTCGCTGACGCTGCGCCCCGGCGCCAAGGGGCTTTCGACCGACGTCTGCGTGCCGATCTCGCGGCTTGCCGAATGCGTCACCGAGACCGAGGCCGACATCGCCGAGATGGGCCTGATCGCGCCGATCGTCGGCCATGCCGGCGACGGCAATTTCCACGTGCTGGTGCTGATGGATGTCGACAACCCGCAGGAAATCGCGCTCGCCGAGAAATTCGTAGCCAGGCTTAACATGCGCGCGATCGCCATGGAGGGAACCTGCACGGGCGAGCACGGCATCGGCCAGGGCAAGGTCGGCTTCCTGCGCCACGAACTCGGCCACGGCGTCGACGTCATGCGCACGATCAAGCAAGCGCTCGATCCGCTGAACATCATGAACCCGGGCAAGATCTTGCCGGCAAGGTGATCCGGCGGCCAGGCGCTATTGCGGCTCCGCAAGCTTCTGCAGCATGGGTCGGGTCGGCGCGAAGAAAGTCGTGCCGGTGTGTGGCGTCGAGAAGTCGAGCAGCCGGTCATAGGCGCCCGGCGGTTCGCCGACATACATGCGCTGCAGCATCTTCTCGATCACCCACAGATAGCGGGTGTAGCCGATAAAGTAGGTTCCGAACTCCTTCTGCCCCGGCCGGCCGAAGGGCATGTTGTCGCGCAGGATGTCGTATTCGTTGCCGTCGTCGTCCTCGATCGTGGCGAGCGACTTGTGCGATTTGCGCGGCTTGCCGTCGTCATCGATCTCGATGTTGTCGATCTTGGTGCGGCCGATGATCTCCTCCTGGAGATGCGTCGGCGTTTCCGCCCAGGAACCGAGATCGTGCAGATATTTCTGGACGACGACATAGCTGCCGCCGGCGAAATCGGCATCCTCATCGCCGACGAGGGCCGAAGCCGGCAGGTCGAGGCCGGTCGGGTTAGCGGTGCCGTCGACGAAGCCCAGCAGGTCGCGCGCGTCGAAATAGCGAAAGCCGGTGACCTCGTCGACGACCGTCACGCTGTTGCCCAGGCTGCTGAGCAGGATGCGTTCGAACTCGAAGCACATGTCGGAGCGTTCGGCACGGATATGGAAGAGGAGATCGCCCGGCGTGGATGGCGCCGAATGGACCGGTCCGTCGATCGGCGCAAAGGGTTTCAGCTCGCGCGGCCGCCGGTCCGGGGAGAGACGCGCCCATAGGTCGTGACCGATGCCGGCGATGCACGACAATCGGCTGGACAGGTCACGAAAGCCGACATTCTTGACGAGATCGTCAAGCTGGCCGAGCACCGAAGCCACCTTCGAGAGCGCCGCCCTATCGCCGCCGACCGTGACGACGAGGAAAACCGCGGCGAGCGACAGCGGAGCATCGACGCTTTGCGCGTCGATCGGCACCCTGTCCCAGTTCTTGCCTGACATCGGAAATACTCCGCTTTTTTGGTTCGGATGATCGCGGCCGGGGCATGGCCGCTTGAGACAGAGTGTGCTCCAAAAAAGATATCGCGACCGCGAGCGGCTGCGCAACCGCGGATGCTGCTCTCGATTGCGCGCAGACACCGGCGAATTGCCTCTTTATCGACACGCGGATGCGGGTAGAGTGCGGCTGACTTTAATCCTACGCTCTGGAGCAGATGCTCGCTCGCCTGTTCGTGATCTTCGGTGGCCTGTTCGTGCTGGTGTTGTGCGCGGCGCTGGTGGTGCCGTATTTCATCGACTGGGCCGGCTACCGCGCCGATTTCGAACGCGAGGCGAGCACCGTCCTTGGCCGCAAGGTGACGGTGAAAGGCGATGCGACGGCGCGGCTTTTGCCTTTCCCGTCGGTGACCTTCTCCAACGTCGAGGTCGCCGGCGGCCCTGGCGGCCAGCCGGCAATGACGATGGAGACCTTCTCCATGGATGCGGAGCTTGCGCCGTTCCTGCGCGGCGAGCTGCTCATCTTCGACATGCGGCTGGTTCATCCGAAGGCGACCATCGACGTCGCCGGCGACGGCACGGTCGACTGGGCGATACGCCCGACAACACCATTCGATCCGAACCAGATCGCGATCGAGAAGCTGACAGTGACCGAAGGACAAATCGAACTGCGCCATGCCGCTGGTGCGCGCAGCCACCTGATTTCCGAAATCAACTCGACCATTTCGGCCAAGTCGCTCGCCGGCCCCTGGCGGATGGACGGCACGCTGCACTTCGACGGCCTGCGCACGGACGTCTCGGCCTCGACCGGCAAGGTGGAGCCGGACGGCCAGATGCGGCTCAGGCTGAAGGCGAATCCCGATGCCTATCCGCTGATCATTGAGACCGACGGCAACGCCGGCATCGTCAAGGGCGCGGCGGTCTATTTCGGCCAGTTCAAGGTTTCGGCCTCTGACAAGAATGGGGCCGACAGAAACTCGGTCACGTCGCGCGGCACCGACGGCGAGCCCGTGAAGATCAGCGCCGGCAAGCCCGATCCCGGCTTCCGGCTGAACGGCAAGTTCGCGCTCGACCACCAGAAACTCAATGTGGACGAATTCCGCTTCGAGACCGGGCCGCTCGACAATCCCTACACCGCCGACGGCAAGGCCTCGGTCGATCTCGGCCTGAAGCCGCATTTTTCGATCGAGGCCAACGGCGCCCAGGTCCAGTTCGACGAGGCGGTGGGCGCATCCGCGGGAACCGGGCTGACGCTCGATCAGCGCATCGCGGCGTTCGAGCAGACGCTGCTGCACATGCCGAAGCCGACGATACCGGGCACGGTCGAGGTCAGGCTGCCAGCGGTGGTGGCGGGCGACACCACGGTGCGCGACGTGCGGCTCTCGGCCGAGCCGGTCGAGGGCGGCTGGTCGGTGAAGTCGCTTGCCGCGACGCTGCCCGGCCGCGCGACGCTCGAAGCCGACGGCATGCTGAGCGTCGAGGACCGCTTCGGCTTCACCGGTTCGCTGCTTCTTGCAGTCGGGCAGCCGTCCGGTTTCGCCGCCTGGCTGTCGAAGGATGTCGACGATGCGATCCGCCGGTTGCCGGCGGCGGGCTTCAAGGCCAAGGTCGATCTCAGCGAGAACCGCCAGTCCTTCAGCGATCTCGAGCTCATCCTCGGCAAGGCGAAGTTTTCCGGCCGTATCGATTCCAGCCAACCCGACGGTGCCAAGCCCTCGGTGCTGATGCGGCTGGAGGGTGGCGAGCTCGATGTCGACGGGCTGGCGGCCTTCGCCTCGATCTTCGTCAGCGACAAGGGCGCCAACCGGTTTTCCGACCGCGACCTCGATTTCCAGATCAAGGCAGGCCCGGTCAGTGCCGGCGGATTGACCGCCGACACGGTGGATACGGCGTTGAGGCTCCGCCAGGGCCTGCTCGAAATCGACCGGCTCTCGGTCGGCGGGCTTGCCGGCGCTTCGATCAGCGCCACCGGCCGCGTCAAGGATTTTCCGGAAAGCCCGACCGGCAAGCTCGACGCTTCCGTCGTGGCCGTGGATCTGAAGCCGCTGATCGACGTCGCGGCGCGACATTATCCGGACAATCAAATTCTGAAGGGCCTGGCCACTCGTGCGGCTGCCTATCCCGAACTGTTCCAGGATGCCCGTATCGACCTGGTCACAACAGCCGCCGACAATGGCGACGGTACCACGGGGCTCGCGCTCTCCGCGCAAGGCAAGGCCGGAGGCTCCGCCTTTTCGGCCTCGCTTTCGGGCAAGGGGACGGCGGATCGGCTTCTCGATGCGCCGGTATCGCTGACCTTCAATGCCCGCAACGAGAACGCCGCCACGCTGCTCGCGCTCTACGGATTGCCGGCGCTGCCGCTCGGCATGCTCGGACAGGCAACCACGGATGTCTCGGCGAAAGGCTCGTTGGGCGGTGGTCTGGCGACCAGCTTCAACCTGACGGCCGACGATTTCAGGGCGAGCTTTGACGGTACCCTCGCCGAGACACAGCAAGGCGCCACGGCGAAGGGCAAGATCAATCTCGACGCCGCCGATATCGAGCCGTGGCTGATGACGACAGGCGTCGGGCTGCCCGGCATGGGAACCGGCACTTCGGCATCGCTCGCCGCCGATGCCGATTTCGGCAATGGGCTTCTGGTGCTGAGCGGGCTCACCGGCGCGATCAACAAGGCCGCGGTGTCCGGCGACGTCAATGTCGACATGAAAGATGGGCTGCCGCATCTCGCGGGCGCGCTGGCGCTCGACGAACTCGATCTTGACCCGCTGGCGGTGTCGCTGTTCGGGGACCAGTCCTTCACGTCCGACAAGAGCGGCTGGCCGACCGCGCCGTTCAGCCAGAAGTCGACCCTGCCGTTCAGTGCCGATCTCGACCTCGACACGGCGGCCCTTGCCGCCGGGCCGTTCGCCACAGCGCATGACGCGGCCTTGTCGCTGAAGCTCGATCGGGAAGGCATCCAGGTCTCGAACCTCAAGGCCACGCTCTACGGCGGTGCGCTGACCGGGCTGTTCGAACTCAAGAACACGGAAGGCACCGGTCTGTTTTCGGGTCAGTTGAAGCTGGCCGGCGGTGATCTTTCCGTACTGCCGGGTTCGGGCGTCAGCGGCAGCGGCGATATTTCCGCGGCGCTGTCGACCAGCGGCAAGTCGGTCGATGCGATGATTGCCGCCTTGTCCGGGTCAGGCACCGCGGCGCTGAAAGGCTTGAACATCACGGGCATCAATCCCGACGCCTTTGCCGCCATCATCGCCAAGGCCGACGCAATCGGGCGCGACATCGACGCCGCCAAGACCGCCAGCTTCGCGCCTGAGATCGCCGGGGAGGGCAGTTTCGCGGCAGGTGACAGCGATATTGCCTTCACCGTTGCCAACGGCACGCTGCGCGCGCCGCCGATCAGCCTCGACAATCCAGCGGCGATGCTGACGGCCGACGTAACCGCCGACATCAACACAAGCACCGTCACGGCAAGGGGCGCGATTACCTATCGTCCCGGCGACGAGGCGCTGGTCGGCTCTGCGCCGGCCGTGAATTTCAGCCTCGCCGGTCCGCTCGGTGCGACGACGCGTCAATTCGACAGCGAGCCGCTGGCGCAGTTCCTGACCCAGCGCGCGCTGGAGAAGGAACAGCAGCGGGTCGAGGCAATGCAGGCGGCGCTGCTCGAGAAGCAGAGGCTGCGGCGCGAGGCGCGCTACTACGCTGCGCTGCAGGCCGAGCGCGACCGGGCGGCCGAGGAATTGCGCCGGCAGGAGGAAGAGGCGCGGCAAAAGGCCGAGGCCGAAGCCAGGGCGAAAGCCGAGGCGGAGGCACAGGCAAGGGCGGAAGCTGAGGCGCAGGCCAAAGCGGAAGAAGAGGCGAAAGCCAAGGCGGAGGCCGATGCCAAGGCTCAGGCCGAGGCGGATGCGCGCGCAAAAGCGGAGGCGGAAGCGAAAGCCAAGGCGGATGCGGAAGCGAAAGCCGAGGCAGAACAACGGGCTGCCGATGAGGCGGCCAAGGCTCAGGCCGAAGCGGATCGCAAGAAGGCTGAACAGGCAAAGCTGGAAGCCCAGCGTAAGGCGGCTCAGCAAACGCCAAAGGTCGACCGGTCGCTTCCAGGCGTCAATGACAGTTCCGCTCCGGAGCCGCCGAAACCCAAGGCCAATCCGTTCACAATCGACAATCTCTTGAAGTCGCTGGACGGCGGTTGAGGCTTATCCAATCAGGACGCCGCGAGTTCGGCGCTTAGGCTGCGGCTCAAACCGGTTCCTGCCGTGAAAGCAGGCACCGCAGCATAGGCTCGATCCGGGAAAGCTCGTCGAGATGAGCGGCCGACAATTCGGCCAGGCGATCGTCGGCGAGGGGGTGGGCTGCAGCAGCATGCGGCGGGTGGTCGGCCTTGTCCTGGTCGCGCGTGACCAGACCGCCTCGGCAAGACGGTTCACCAATTCGACGGCGCTGTGGTGCCGGATGCGCAACCGCTCCGCCAGATCGCCGACCGCCACAGGCCCGCCGCCCGGATGGCCCTTGATCGCAAGCAAAGCCTGGTGCTGGCGCGGCGTCAGCCCGGCCTCATTCGCCGGTTGTCTCGCGTGAGGACGCGCGGCTTGTCGGCTATGTCGGCTGGAAGGACCTGATGCGGGTGCGCTCGAAGAAGCAGGCCGAGGAGCGCGACCGTTCCGCCTTGCTCACCTTTGGCGCCAAGCGCAAAGCGCAGCAGAGCATCAGCGATCCGGCCCAGGAAACCGTTTCAGGGCGCCTTGCCGCCGCGCCTTGCCCAGGCGAGCACGTAGAGTCTCAGCGCCGAAGAGAGGTTGGCGTCGCGGGTTCGCGTCTCGTCGATCTCCGCGACCAGGGCCGCGAGCGAAATCGATCGCTGCGCCGCGATCGTGACGAGGTCATCGTAGAAAGGTTGCTCCAGGGAGAAGCTGGTGCGGTGACCGCGGATCGTTACCGAGCGTTTTTCGACCGCGGCCATCGGAGGCGCTCAGCGTCCGTCCGGATCGCCGGGCTTTTCTCGGCGATGGCCGTCCATGAATTTTTCCGTCCTGTCGGAGGTCACCCGGTCACGCTCGCGCTCGGCCTTGGAGCGGCCGTGCAATGCCCGGTTCTCGCCGGCCAGGCGTTCCTTCTCGATGCGCGCTTTCTGCTTGCGGGCCTGGCGGAGATTGACGACCTCGCCCATTTCACCGGTTCACTTCTTGCGGAAGGCGTCGAGCGAAACCACGTCGGCGCTCTTGCCGCCGGTGTCGGCGACAGCCGGCTTCTTTTCGGCCTCGGCGGCCTTCTTCTTCGATTCCGGTTTCTTTTCGGCCACGACCGCAATCGGCTCCGGGGCCGGCGCGGCATCATCGTCTTCCGCGGCATTCTCCGCCTTGACGTCGAATTCGAGTTCGAAATTCACCGAAGGGTCGTAGAAACCGCGCACGGCGGAGAAGGGGATCTCGAGCTTTTCAGGCACGTCCGAGAAGGAGAGCCCCACCTCGAAACCGGTATCGGTCACTTTCAGGTCCCAATACTGGAACTGGATGACGATGGTCATCTGTTCCGGGTAGCGCTCGCGCAGCCGCGAGGAAATGCGCACGCCGGGCGCGCCGGTCAGGAAGGTGATGAAGAAATGGTGGTTGCCGGGAAGGCCGGTGCGCGCGACTTCGGCCAGGACCTTGCGCATGACGCCGCGCAGGGCCTCCTGGGCCAGAATGTCGTAGCGGATGTGGTCGTCGGCCATGTGACGGTCTGGTTCCGTTGAATCGTCCGCATAGCTGTAATCAAGCTTGGGCGCGGCGTAAACCGCATATAGGCGCCTAACGCCGAGGCCAAGAGGGATGGCGGCGATTTGATCGCTCAGGCGTGGGCGAGGGCGGCCCGCTTGACGGATGCTGCTTTCCGCAAGCCGAAGGCGCGGAGGAAGGTGCGCACGCCGTTGGTGGCCGAGCGCAGGACCTCCTCCTCGGTTGGCATGCCGCCGAGCATGAAGGTTATTTGCAGCTCGGCATTGACCAGAGCGAGGAACTGGCGCGCCGCCACGTCCGGATCGTCGATCGATAGATGCCCGGCATAAGCGAGGCGCGCGAAGCGGGCGGCAAGCGCCGACCATGTGCGGCCCGGCCCCTGTTCGCGCCACTCGGCGAAAAGTTCCGGATAGCGCTCGCCCTCGGCCTGGATCAGCTTACGCAGGAACCGGCCGTCGCGGTTGCAGATGCAGTTGCGGTTCATGCGCACCGCAAAGGCGACGAGATCGGATTCGAGATCGGCCGGCTGGTCCGGAAAGGTGGCTATGGTGGCGAAGATGCCGGCGTTGCAGCGCTCCGTCAGGTCGCGCACGACGGCCATGAAGAGCTTTTCCTTGTCACCATGGTGATTGTAGACGGTCTGGCGCGAAACGCCGGCCTCGGCCGCGATCAGGTCGATGTTGGCGCCGGCATAACCCTCCCGGCAGAAAACCGAAGCCGCGGCGTCGACCACCGATATGCGCTTGGCCTCATGGCTGCGTGGCGGGAAAGTGTCAGGAGAAACGCCGAGCTTCAT
The DNA here is from genome assembly GCA_004020545.1 of Mesorhizobium sp. GTDB lineage: Bacteria > Pseudomonadota > Alphaproteobacteria > Rhizobiales > Rhizobiaceae > Mesorhizobium. The sequence goes on from SAQE01000002.1 coordinate 346,128, forward strand.
CAAAATCTATATAGCGGTGATTGACGAATTGGACAAGTCTGTCTAAATTTGTGGACATAATAAAGGGAGTCCGCTCCCTGAGGGACGCACGAATTCGCTCGGAAGAGACGAGTAACTTCGCTCTAGAGACGAATGAATTCGCTCTTGGATGTCGGATTTCCACGGGATGGAACGTCCTTGGGTAGACGCCGGACCACGGCGGCAACCAGATCCGAAAGAAGCCCTATCATGAGTCCCAAATTCCTCCGCATCGCGGTCGTGCTCGGCTTGTTGTCCGCAATCGGGCCGTTCGCCATCGATATGTATCTTCCCGCGCTACCCTCGATCGGCGAGGATCTCAAGGCCGGCACCGCTGCCGTGCAGATGAGCCTCTTGATCTTCTTCCTGTCGATGGGTTTCGGCCAGATCGTCGTCGGACCGATCTCCGACATGGTCGGGCGCAAGCTGCCGCTCTATGCAGGCCTCGCGCTGTTCATGGTCGGCGGCGTCGGCTCGGCCACTGCGCCCAATATCGAGTGGCTGATCGCCTTCCGCTTCCTGCAGGGGCTCGGCGCCAGCGCCGGCATGGCCGTGCCGCGCGCCATCGTGCGCGACCTGCACACCGGCAACGAGGCGGCCAAGCTGATGTCGCTCTTGATGCTCGTCTTCTCGGTGTCGCCGATCCTGGCGCCGCTGACCGGCAGCCAGATCATCGAGAGCTTCGGCTGGCGCGCCGTGTTCTGGACGGTCACGGGCGCCGCGGCTTTAGCCACCATCCTGCTCGCCACCTCACTGAACGAGACGCGGTCGGTGGAGGAGCGCGCCAACTCGTCCTTCGGCACGGCGCTGGCCGGCTACCGCTATCTGATGGGTGACCGCAACTTCCTCGGCCTGACGGCCATCGCCGGCTTCGGCATTGCAAGCTTCTTCGTCTACCTGTCGAGCTCGTCCTTCATCCTGATCGGCCATTACGGCCTGTCGCCGTCGGTCTACAGCGTGTTCTTCTCGATCAATGCGGTCGCCTTCATCGGCATGTCGCAGCTGACTGGAATGTTGGCGGATCGCTTTGGCTTGAAGCGGGTCGTGTGGGTGGCGGTGACCGGATATGCCACGGTGATGGTGGCGCTGTTCGCGATCATGGCGTCCGGCGTCGACCGGCTCGACGTGATGGCGGCGCTGCTCTTCGTCGGCTACGGCTTCCTCGGCCTGGTCATCCCGACCACCTCGGTGCTGGCGATGGAAGAGCATGGCGAGATCGCCGGCACCGCCTCGGCGCTGATGGGCACGCTGCACTTCGCCATCGGCGCGCTGGCGATGGGCGTCGCCGGCATCTTCTTCGACGGCACGCCGCTGCCCATGGTTGCCGGCATCACGCTCTGCGCGGTGATTTCCTTCTCGCTGGCCAAGCTTACACTCGGCCGCGCGCGCGAAGCGGTCGAAGCGCCGGCCGAGTAAAGGCTCTCAGGCACTGGAAAAGGCCGGGCTTGCCCGGTCTTTTTCATGTTCGCGACAATCCGGCCGCATCGAGCACGAAGCGCACACGCTCCTCGACCGGCGCGAGCGGCAAGGACACCAGCTCGTAGCCAAGTTCGGCATAAGCGCCGGCCACCGCTTGAAAGGTGCGCTCGGCCTCGTCGGGCGTTTGTTTCCTCTCTTCGTCCTGGGTGAAGATCTGCGGCCATGGCGGCGCGATGAAGACGCGGCGCACATAGCGGAATGTTGTCGCAGCACTCATGATGTGGCTTAGCACCGGCAGGCCGCAGAGCCTGAGATAGCCGATCGTATCCGGCACGCCGCGGTCGAAGAAGACTGGACCGGGCTCGGCGTGCGCAGCATGCCAGGAGCGCATTTCCCAGGACAGCATCAGCTCGGCAAAGAGCGCCCGGTCCTGCCAGGGAAGGGCTGGGCCGCCGATGGCCATCTGGTCGCGGATGATGCCGCGTCCTGCCTCGGGTGCCGTTGCGAAGCCCGCGGCCTTCAGCGCTTCGATAAGCGTGGTCTTGCCGGAGCCGGGGCCGCCGGTCAGCGCGAAGAAGCGATCGGAATCGTTTTGCATGACTTGTCCAAGAATGGTGAACGGCAAGGTGGGACGGCCCGTGCGCGCCGGACGAGCCTTGGCCGTTCGGTCGAGTTGGGTTGAAAGCAAAAAGGGGGAGAAGGTGGAGGTTTCTGTTGCCAGGTACCTCCGAACCCCGCCTAGAAGTGCGAACCTCTAGGGCTTGATTTGAAGCGTTCGCACTGCATTAAGCAGCGAGACGAGCTTCCGCATAGTTGTCGTTGGCAACTATAAGTTTAGCCCGATGACGGTGGTACAATGCCGAGCAAAAGTACGATCTTTACACCTTCGTCGATCCTATTTCGCCCCCAGCAAAAGCCGCTCCTTCATCCAGAGCGGTTTTTGGTGGAGGCGCCGGGTACCGCCCCCGGGTCCGAACGGCTTATTTCATCGCCTGTTTATCGCCATAGTCGGTCAAGCCGACGAAAAGAATATAGGGACCGATCATGGAAAATGGAAGGCCAAACCGGCACTTGTCCCCGGCGCCAAACTCGACAGCCGAGGGTTGACTTGCGCGCTTACTCAATCGAAGCTCCGCCGGCGATGAGGAATCTCTGACCTAGCGCACAGGTTGCGCGGCGCGCCACAAGCCTCATCGACCGGATCCGTGGCGCCGACGAGGGGAAGTTTGATGGCCGACTATCTTGCGGATGTGAAGAAATACGATGCCGGCGTCAGCGCCGACGCGGTCGAGAAGATCGTCAAGCATCTGGGCATCGCACTCAGGAACCGCGATTCCGCGCTGGTGTCTTGCACCGACCCGAAGGAACTCGAGCGCGTTCGGGAGAACTGGGTCGGCAAGAAGCTCGGCATCGCCGATGCCGCCAAGGCCGACGCCTCGATCGAGAAAGTCTGCAAGGCGATGGCCGCCGACAACACCAAGAGCCGCGTGACCTTCTACTATCTGGTGGCGAAGGATCTGGGCAAGCTGGGTTCTCTCTGAGCGTGGCAGCCGGCACGCCGTCGTGCCGGCGCGCCCTGGATTCTCCGGCGCACGATCCACATCTGTGACGGGCTTTACGGTGTTCGACCGACGGCCAGTCGGTTATGATCATCTGTCATCCGAATCGAGGCAGAGCCGATGCGCCAATATCTCGACCTGTTGAAGCATGTGCTGGAAAACGGCGCCGACCGTGGCGACCGCACCGGCACAGGCACGCGCTCGGTGTTCGGCTATCAGATGCGCTTCGACCTTTCACGCGGCTTCCCGGTCACCACCACCAAGAAGCTGCACCTGAAGTCGATCATCCACGAGCTTCTGTGGTTCCTGGCCGGCGACACCAACATCAAATATCTCAACGACAACGGCGTCACCATCTGGGACGAATGGGCCGACGAGAACGGTGACCTGGGGCCTGTCTATGGCAAGCAGTGGCGCTCCTGGCCGGACGGGCATGGCGGCGGGATCGACCAGATTGCTGGCCTTCTCAACGAGATACGCAAGAATCCCAATTCGCGCCGGCTGATCGTCTCGGCCTGGAACCCGGCCGAGGTGGAGGCGATGGCGCTGCCGCCCTGCCACTGCCTGTTCCAGTTCTACGTCTCGGAGGGCCGACTCTCCTGCCAGCTTTACCAGCGCTCGGCCGACATCTTCCTCGGCGTGCCGTTCAACATCGCTTCATACGCCTTGCTGACCATGATGGTGGCGCAGGTCACCGGACTGAAGCCCGGCGACTTCGTTCACACACTTGGCGACGCGCATCTTTATTCGAACCATTTCGAGCAGGCGCGCGAGCAGATGCAGCGCACGCCGAAGCCGCTGCCGACGATGTGGATCAATCCGGAGGTGAAGGATCTTTTTGCCTTCCGCTTCGAGGATTTCCGCCTCGAGAACTATTTTGCCGACGCGAGCATCAAGGCACCTATTGCAGTGTAGGGGCCTCAACCACGCGGGGCGCGCCAGCATCAATCGATCCCGACCATGACGTCGGAGGCCTTGATCACCGCATAGGCCTGCTTGCCTTTTTCAAGCAGCAGGTCGGCAACCGCTTCATTGGTGATCGAAGCGGTGACGATGGCGCCGCCGTCGATGTCGATCCTGACATGCGAGGTGGTCGCTCCCTTGACGATCTCGGTGACCTTGCCCTTCAGGATATTGCGGGCGCTGATCTTCATTTGCCTCTCCTCGCTGTATCGAATGGGCTTCATCGTAGGCTGGGAGGACCCCGCCTAACAATGGCTTCGAGGCTAAAAAGCCTTCCATTGTTATGTTCATCCGGATATATCGGTCAAAAGCATTGAGCCGAACGGACTTTCAACAGGGAGAGGTTTCATGACGGGCAAGGGCTTTGGGTTGAAGGCGTTCGCCACCGGCGGACTGGCGGCAGCGTTGATGGCGGCCGTGCCGGCGGCCCGTGCCGACGACAAGGTGGTCGTGTTCGCCGCGGCCAGCCTCAAGGACGCGCTCGATGCGGTCAACAAGGCCTGCGAGCCGGAGGTCGGCGAGGCGGCGACCATTTCCTACGCGGCAAGCTCGGCGCTGGCCAAGCAGATCGAAGGCGGCGCGCCGGCAGACGTTTTCGTCTCGGCCGACCTCGACTGGATGAAATATCTTTCCGACAAGAAGCTGACCAAGCCGGACACCGAAGTGAAGCTGCTCGGCAACCAGATCGTGCTGGTGGCGCCGAAGGATTCCACGGTCGAGGTGAAGGTCGAGAAAGGCTTCGATCTCGCCAAGCTCATCGGCGACGGCAGGCTCGCAATGGGCGACGTCAAGGCTGTTCCGGCCGGCAAATACGGCAAGGCGGCGCTGGAATCGCTGGGCGTCTGGTCGTCGGTCGAAGGCAAGGTCGCGCAGGCCGAGAACGTGCGCGCCGCGCTGAAGCTGGTGTCGACGGGCGAGGCCCCGCTCGGCATCGTCTACGCCACCGACGCGCATGCCGAAAAGGGCGTGAAGGTTGTCGGAACCTTCCCCGAGGATTCGCATCCGCCGATCATCTACCCGATTGCCCAGACAGCGGATTCGAAGGACAAGGATACGGCTGCCTTCCTGAAGTGCGTCGAGTCGGCCAAGGCTGCCGTGCTCTTCAAGGAACAGGGTTTTACGGTGCTCGCGCCGAGCAACTGAGAAAGACCTTACACCGCATATGAGTTGGCTGCTGGACCTCACTCCCGACGAATGGAATGCGGTCCGGCTGTCGATCAAGGTGGCAACGGTGGCGATGCTCGCCAGCCTGCCGCCCGGCATCCTGATCGCGCTGCTGCTGGCCCGGGGGCGGTTCTGGGGCAAGACCTTGCTCAACGGGCTGGTGCATCTGCCGCTGATCCTGCCGCCGGTTGTCACCGGCTATCTGCTGCTGCTGACTTTCGGCAAGCGTGGCCCCGCCGGCGCCTTCCTCGCCGAGCATTTCGGCATCGTCTTTTCGTTCCGCTGGACGGGCGCGGCGCTCGCCTGCGGGGTGATGGGCTTTCCGCTGATGGTGCGGGCGATCCGGCTGTCGATCGAGGCGGTCGACCGCAAGATGGAGGCAGCCGCCGGCACCCTCGGCGCCAATCCGCCTTGGGTTTTCGCCACCATCACCCTGCCGCTGATCCTGCCCGGCCTGATCGCCGGCGCGATCCTTTCCTTCGCCAAGGCGATGGGCGAGTTCGGCGCTACGATCACCTTCGTCTCCAACATCCCCAACGAGACGCAGACGCTGCCCTCGGCGATCTATACCTTCACGCAGGTGCCAGGCGGCGATGCCGGGGCGCTGAGACTGACGCTGATCTCGATCGTCATCTCCATGGTGGCGCTGGTCGCCTCCGAGGTCCTTGCGCGGCGCGTCGGCCGGCGGATGGACATCGAATGACGCTATCGGTCGACATCAGCCATCGCCTCGGCGATTTCGCCGTCGAAGCGAATTTCGAAAGCGCCGGCCGGCTGACGGCGCTGTTCGGGCCGTCAGGCTCCGGCAAGTCGACGCTGATCAACCTGGTCGCCGGGCTGATCCGGCCGCAGAAGGGGCGCATCGCGGTCGACGGCCGCGTGCTGGTCGATACCGCCGCCGGCATGTTCGTGCCGATGCACAAGCGGCGGATCGGCATGGTTTTCCAGGACGCGCGGCTCTTCCCGCATATGAGCGTCGCCGGTAATCTGCGCTACGGACGCTGGTTCACGCCGCCTGCCGAGCGCTACGCCAATATCGATGCGGTGGTCGACCTGCTCGGCATCGGCCATCTGCTCGGCCGGCGGCCGGCGAAACTTTCGGGCGGCGAAAAGCAGCGGGTGGCGATCGGCCGTGCCCTGCTTGCCAGCCCTAAGCTCTTATTGATGGACGAACCGCTCGCCTCGCTCGACGAAGCGCGCAAATCCGAGATCCTGCCCTATATCGAGCGGCTGCGCGACGAGACGAAGATCCCGATCGTCTATGTCAGCCATTCCGTCGCCGAGGTGGCGAGGCTGGCGAGCGACGTGGTGGTGCTTTCGCAAGGCAAGGTTGCCGCCTTCGGCCCGGCCGAGGCGATCATGCAGCGGCTGGATCTTTTGCCGACGGAGGAGCGGGGCGAGGGCGGCGCGGTGCTCGATACCAGGGTGCTGCGTCACGACGAGGCTTTCGGCATGACGGTGTTGGGCTCGCCGGCCGGCGAGATCCGCATACCGCGTATTGCACGGCCGGTGGGATCTCCGGTGCGGCTCCGCATTCGGGCCCGCGATGTCATGATCGCGACCGAGCAGCCGGCGGGCCTCAGCGCGCTCAATATACTGGCGGGGACGATCGCCGCGGTCAGGCCGGGCGTCGGGCCCACGGTGGAAATCGCCATCGATTGCAACGGTGCAACCGTGCTGGCGCGCATCACCGAGCAGTCGAAACAGAGCCTGCGCCTTGCGCTCGGCCGCGAGGTCTTCGCGGTGATCAAGACGGTGAGCTTCGACAGCGCAACGACTGGGGCCGGGCTGCCGGCCGAGGCCGATGGTTGACGAAAGGGCAATACCGCTATGTTACATTGGAATAGCGATTTGGCCGCAATGGGAGTATTTTTGACGTGACCGCGGAGGACAAGGGATGCCGTCGCTGAGCCTGCGGATAAACCTCGATCCCGACGGGCGGATCGGCCCGGGCAAGATCGAGCTTTTGGAGCAGATCGCCGCCTTCGGCTCTATATCTGCCGCGGCGCGCGGCATGGAGATGTCCTACAAGCACGCCTGGGACCTCGTCGAGGACATGAACCGTGTGTTCGGCAAGCCGCTGGTGGCGGCGCAGACCGGCGGCAAGAAGGGCGGCGGCGCGCAATTGACGCCGGTGGGCCTCGCCGTGGTCAGCCGCTTCAGGGCCATCGAGCGTGCCGCCGCTTCGGCTGCCGCGGTCCATATGCAGGCTTTGCAGGCGGAGATCGATGCTGAGTAGGCAGGGGAGTAGGGGAGTAGGGGAGTAGGGG